>CAVQSE010000004.1:0-261768 GCA_963715425.1 uncultured Iamiaceae bacterium | reverse complement strand
GCACCCGACAGACGTCGTCGGGCGTGACGGCGGTGTAGCGGCGCAGGTGCTCCTCGACCGCGACGACCTCGTTGCGGGTGACCATGGCGTTGCCGAGGCGGGCCATCCGGCTGCCGGAGTCCTCGAGGCCGAGCAGCATCGACCCCTCGATGTAGCCGAGGGCGATGCGGTACTCCTCGTCGGTGATGCCGTCGGCGGCGAGGTCGTCGAGCACGCCCTGGGCCACCCGCCAGAGCTCGTCGACCCGGTCGGGGCCGGTGCCGGCGTAGACGACGAGGCTGCCCGGCGTCGGAGTACGACGACGGCGACGAGAACACGGTGTAGGCCAGACCGCGCTCCTCGCGGACCTCCTGGAACAGGCGGCTCGACAGGCCGCCGCCGAGCACGTGGTTGGCGAGGGTCAGGGCGTAGCGGTCGTCGTCGCCGATGGGCAGGCCCCGCCAGGCCATGGCCACGTGGGCCTGCTCGGTGGGTCGGTGCAGCACCGTGAGGGGCACGACCTCCTCGGCGGGGGCCACGCGTCGCGGTGCGTGCCCGCGGTGCCCGTCGGCGAACAGGTCGACGACGGCGTCGATCACGTCGGCGTGGTGCAGGTCGCCGGCGGCGGCGACCACGAGGTTGGCCGGCCGGTACCACCGGTCGTGGAACCCGGCGATGTCGTCGCGGCCCATGGTCTCGACGGTGTCGCGGGTGCCGA
Source organism: uncultured Iamiaceae bacterium (assembly GCA_963715425.1). Classification (GTDB taxonomy): domain Bacteria; phylum Actinomycetota; class Acidimicrobiia; order Acidimicrobiales; family Acidimicrobilacustridaceae; genus Rhabdothermincola_A. The sequence goes on along the minus strand of CAVQSE010000004.1, from coordinate 261,071 downwards.
GGGTCTCGCGCCCGAGCGGGTGGAACGGGAAGAGGCCCTCGTAGAGGAGGGTGAAGACCTGGTCGTCGGGGGCGTCCTCGCTCATGAGGATCTCCTCGACGATCACGTCGCGCTCGGCGTCGATCTCGTGGGGCCGGAAGGCCGGCTCGCTCACCACCTCGGCCAGCAGGTCGAGGCCGAAGCGCAGGTCGGCCACCGGGAGGCGCGTGTGGTAGGCGGTGTGCTCCCGGCTGGTGTAGGCGTTCATCTCCCCGCCGACGGCGTCGACGGCGGTGGCGATGCTGCGCGCCGAACGACGCTCGGTGCCCTTGAACAGCAGGTGCTCGAGGAAGTGGCTGGCGCCGGCGACCTCGGAGGGCTCGTCGCGGGACCCCACGGCGAACCACAGACCGACCGAGACCGATCGTGCCTCGGGCATGCGTTCGGTGACGACACGCACACCCGAGGTCAGATCGGTCCGCTCGATGTCGGGCTCACCCTGCGGTGAGCCCGGGAAGAGGGGCTCAGCGGCGACGGCCGCCACCTCCGCCGCCACGACGACCGCGGCCGCCGCCGTCGCCGCCACCGCGGCGCTCGCCCGCAGCGGCCGGGCCGAGGTCGCCGAGCTCGCCGGCGATCTCGCTGTCGAAGGAGTCCTCGAACGAGACGTACTCGCGGTCGGCGCCGTTGCCGGCGTCGCCCGAGGCGGCCGGAGCGTCGCCGCTCGCCGCCGGAGCGGGAGCCGACTCCGAGGCGCCGCCGTCGCCACCCGACACGGGGTTGACCAGCGACAGCGAGACCTTGCCGTTGGGGTCGACGTCGTCGACGCGGACCTCGACGGCGTCGCCCAGGTCGAGGACGTCCTCGACCCGGTCGATGCGCTTGCCGCCACCGATCTTGGAGATGTGCAGCAGGCCGTCGCGACCCGGGAGGATGTTGACGAAGGCACCGAACTTGGTGACGTTCACCACCCGACCGGTGTAGGTCTGGCCGACGTCGGCGGTGGGCGGGTTGAGGATGAGGCGGATCTGGCGCTCGGCCTCGGCCACCGCACCGGAGTCGGTGGAGCCGATGCTGACCCGACCGACGCTGCCGTCGTCGTCGACGCTGATGTCGGCGCCGGTCTCGAGCTGGATGGCGTTGATGACCTTGCCCTTGGGCCCGATGACCTCGCCGATCTTGTCCATCGGGATCTCGAAGCTGACGATCTTCGGGGCGGTGGCGCCGACCTCGGAGCGGGGCTCGGCGATGGCGCCGGCCATGACCTCGAGGATGGCCAGGCGGGCCTCCTTGGCCTGCTGGAGGGCCTGGGCCAGCACGTCGGCGGGGATGCCGTCGATCTTGGTGTCGAGCTGGAGGGCGGTGACGAACTCGGCGGTGCCGGCGACCTTGAAGTCCATGTCGCCGAAGGCGTCCTCGGCGCCGAGGATGTCGGTGAGGGTCGTGTACTTGCCGTCGGCGAACACGAGGCCCATGGCGATGCCGGCCACCGGGGCCCGCAGGGGCACACCGGCGTCCATCATCGACAGGGTCGAGCCGCAGACCGACGCCATCGAGGTGGAGCCGTTGGACGACAGCACGTCGGAGACGGTGCGGATCGTGTAGGCGAACTCCTCGGGCGTGGGCAGCACGGGCACGAGGGCCCGCTCGGCGAGCATGCCGTGACCGATCTCGCGGCGCTTCGGGCCGCGCATGAAGCCGGTCTCACCGGTGGAGTACGGCGGGAAGTTGTAGTGGTGCATGTAGCGCTTGCGGGTGACGTTGCCGAGGGCGTCGATCATCTGCTCCATGCGGGGCATGCCCAGGGTGGCCACGTTGAGCACCTGGGTCTCGCCGCGCTGGAACAGCCCGGAGCCGTGCACCGACGGGAGCAGGCCGACCTCGGCCGACAGCGGCCGGATGTCCTTGGGGCCGCGACCGTCGATGCGGACGCCCTCGTTGACGATGCGGCTGCGCACGACGGCCTTGGTGACCGACCGGAAGGCGGCCTTGAGCTGCTTCTCGGCGCCGTCGAGGTCGGCGAAGCCGGGGCCAGCTCGGCGACGAGCTCGTCGCGCAGGGCGGCCTCGGCGGCCAGGCGCTCGGCCTTGTCGGAGATGACCTGGGTGGCGACGATGCGCTCACGCTGGCCCTCCATGGCGGCGAGCACCTCGGGCGTGTAGTCGGCGGCGACGCCGTAGCTCATCGGCTCCTTGACGCCGAACTCGGCCATCAGCTGGCGCTGGGCCTCGATGGACGCCCGGATGTAGGACTCGGCTTCCTGGAGGCCTGCGGCCACGACGGCCTCGTCGACCTTGGGGGCGCCGTCCTGGAACGCGGGCCACGAGGCCTCGGTCCCGCCGGCCTCGACCATGGAGATGGCCACGCCACCGTCGTCGAGGGCACGACCGGCCACGACCATCTCGAAGGTGGACTCTTCGCCCTCGTCGTAGGTGGGGAAGGGGATCCAGGTGCCGTCGGTGGTGTAGGCGAGGCGCACGGCGCCGATGGGGCCGTCGAAGGGGATGCCCGAGAGCATGAGCGCGGCCGAGGCGCCGTTGATGGCGACGACGTCGTGGGGGTTCACGAGGTCGGCGGCGAGGGTGGTGCCGACGACGTGGACCTCGTTGCGGAACCCGTCGGGGAAGCACGGGCGCAGCGGGCGGTCGATGAGGCGGCAGGTGAGGATGGCCTGGTCGGGGGCCTTGCCCTCACGACGGAAGAACGAGCCGGGGATCTTGCCCGCGGCGTACATGCGCTCCTCGATGTCGACGGTGAGCGGGAAGAAGTCGGCGCCCTCGCGGGCGGACTTGGCGGCGGTGGCCGTGACGAGCACGACGGTGTCGCCGAGCTGGACGGTGACGGCACCGTCGGCGAGGCCGGCGTACTTGCCGGCTCCGAAATGGATGGTCTTGTCGTCGTCACCCGGGACGGGGACGGCGACGGTGATGGCGTCTGCCATGTGGGAGTTCCTCCTGGAACGTGGGCGGGCCTGTGGCCCGCATCGGAGGCGGTGGCAACACCAGTTCCCAGTGGTGGACGGCGGAGCGGGTGCGGACCCGCCGCTCACCACCGGCAACTGAGGTCATCCGACCGCCGGGGGTGTCCCACCACGATGCCAGGCATCGGGGCGGAAACGGCGGAGGGCGACCGCTGGGGGTCGCCCTCCGAGAGTTCATGGTGCTATCGGCGCAAGCCGAGCTTGGCGATGATCGAGCGGTAGCGCTCGACATCGTTCTTGCGGACGTAGTCGAGCAGGCGGCGCCGCTGTCCCACCAGCATCAGCAGGCCTCGACGGCTGTGATGGTCCTTCTTGTGCATCTTGAGATGCTCGGTGAGGTGGTTGATGCGGTCGGTGAGCAGTGCGATCTGCACTTCGGGAGAACCGGTGTCGGTCTCGTGCAGTCGGTGCTCGGCGATGGTGCCGGCCTTGGGAGGCAGGTTGGCGGGATCCTTGGACAAGTCGATTCCTGTGCGTGTGGTGGGTGTCGGACCCGGCTCCGTGGCCCGCTGTGCGCGCTGACGGCGGTGACCCTGGGCCACCGCGGCCGAGCGTGTCTGGCGAAGCTCGGAGCGGATGCGGCCGACCGGACGGTCGACCGACCAGACGACGCTACCAGCGCCGCGCCCCGTTTCCCAATGGCGGGCCCACTCCGCCAGGTCCCGACCTGCGGTGGTCGTGCCACACTGTCGCCAGAAGCGGGGCCCGGGTCCGTCGGCGACGTGCAGACGGGCCCAACCCAGCGGTCCACCCGGGGGAGACGACGATGACCGACGCCAGCACGCGGCCCGAGCCGATCCGGCTCGACGACCTCAGCGCCCCGCGGTTCGCCCCCGAGGTGGCCGAGATGATGGCCGGTGTGGCGGCCATCGCCGACAGCGTCGAGCTGAACGCCGACGCGCTCATGACCCAGGCCGCGGCGGCGGCCGGGCTCGACGACTTCGGTCCGATGGACTTCGTCGAGCGCCTCGAGGTGCTGCTCGGCGCCCTCGACACCGAGGCCGGCCTCTCCCCCATGGGCCGGGTGTCCGCCGCCGCCCAGATCGGCCAGCTGCTCACCAACCGGCTCCTGCTGGCCGACCTGTTGGCCCGCCACCCCGAGATCCACGACGTCGAGATCGCCCGCCCGATCGTCATCGCCGGCCTCCCCCGCACCGGCACCACCCACCTGCACAACCTCATCTCGGCCGACCCCGCGCTGCGCTCGCTGCCCTACTGGGAGAGCGTGCAGCCGGTGCCGTTCCCCGCCGAGGCCGACCTGGCCGGCACCCCCGACGACCCGCGCCTGGCCCGCACCGAGGGCAGCCTCCAGGTGCTCGAGCAGGTGATGCCCGAGTTCAAGCGCATGCACGAGATGACCACGTGGCACGTGCACGAGGAGATCCAGATCCTGGCCATGGACTTCTCCACGATGCTGTTCGAGACGATGGCCCCGATGCCCACGTGGCGGGAGTACTACCTGGCCCACGACCAGCGCCCGCACTACGAGTACATGAAGACCGTGCTCAAGGCCATGCAGTGGCTGCGCGGCGGCGACCGGTGGATCCTCAAGTCGCCCCAGCACCTCGAGCAGTTCGGCCCGCTGATCGACACCTTCGGTGACGCCACCGTGCTCGTCACCCACCGCGACCCGGTGTCGGTGATGGTGTCGATGGCCACGATGATCGCCTACTCGGCGCGCACGTCGCTCGACCCGATCGACCCCGCCCGCATCGCCAACTACTGGGCCGACCGCCTCGAGACGATGCTCAACGCCGCCATGCGCGACCGCGACCTGCTCCCGGCGGCGCAGTCGATGGACGTGCGCTTCGACCAGTTCATGGCCGACGACCTCGGCACCGTGCGCCGCATCTACGCGTTGGCCGACCAGCCCCTCACCGCCGACACCGAGGCCGCCCTGGCCGACTACGGGGCCACCCACCAGCGCGACCGCCACGGCAAGGTGGTCTACGAGCCCGACGTCCTCGGCCTCGACGTGGCCCGCCGCCGCGCCGACATGCGGGCCTACAGCGAACGCTTCTCGATCCCCGACGAGCCCTGGTAGCGAACGCTCAACCGGCGAGCAGTCGCCCGGCTTCGGCGACGTCGGCGCCCATCTGGGTGACCAGGGCGTCGACCGAGTCGAACTTCACCTCGTTGCGCAGCCACGCGGCGAACTGCACCCGGGCGGGCTGACCGTAGAGGTCGCCGTCGAAGTCGATGAGGTGCGCCTCGAGCACCGACGTGTCGGCGGACTCGTAGAACGTGGGCCGGCGCCCGAGCGAGATGGCCGTGGGCCAGCGCTGACCGTCGGGGAACAGGTACCACCCGGCGTAGATGCCGTCGGCGGGCAGGCAGATCGACTCGGGCACGCCCACGTTGGCGGTGCGGTAGCCGAGCTCGCGAGCCCGCCCGTCGCCTCGCCCGACCACGCCGCGGACCTCGTGGAACCGGCCGAGCATGTCGGAGGCGGCGTCGAGGTGCCCGGTCGGCCAGCGCGGCCCGGATGCGGGTGGACGACACGGGCTCGGCCGACGCCTCCCCGTCGATGCCCACGAGCTCGAGGCCGACCACGTCGAAGCCCGCCACGGCACCGATCTCGCGCAGCAGCGCCACGTTGCCGGATCGCTGGTGGCCGAAGTGGAAGTCCTCCCCCACGGCCACCGCACGGGCGTTGAGGCACGACACGAGCACGTCGTCGACGAACTCGGCCGCCGGCTCCTTGGAGCGCACCTCGTCGAAGTGGACCACGAGCGTGTAGTCGACCCCGCAGTCGGCCAGCAGCTCGAGCTTCTGGTCGAGGTCGGTGAGCAGCAGACGGCGCCGACTCGGGGCGCACCACGCTGGCCGGGTGGCGGTCGAAGGTGACCACCGCCGTGCTCAGGCCGCGCTCGTGGGCCATCTCCTGGAGTGCGCCGATGACCCGGCGATGACCCCGGTGCACGCCGTCGAACGCGCCGATGGTCACCGCGGTGCCCTCGGGCGGGCGGGGACAGGCGCTGACGTCGTGGAGGACCTCCATGGCAGGCGAACGCTACTCCCGCTCGCCGCGGACCACCGGAGGTCGGGCCGGGGCCCTCCACGGGGGCCACGACGACCTCGGGCTTCACGGTGGCGTCGCGGTGGGCGGCGTACACGGCGAGGAGCCGACCGTCGGCGTCGACCACCGGCCACGGGCCCGTGCCGGCGAAGCGGTCGTCGGCCGGCAGCACCTTGCCGTGGCCCACGCGCGATCACCTCGTCGCCGTCGACCGTCACCGTCGGGTAGTCGCGCAGCGCCTGGGCCGGGGTGAGGAGCCGCGTCGGGGTCGAGTCGCTCGAGGGGCACGGCGTCGTCGAGCGAGAACGAGCCGATGGCGGTGCGGCGCAGGTCGCGCAGGTGGGCGCCGCCCCCGAGGGCGGTGCCGAGGTCGGCGGCCAGGGTGCGCACGTAGGTGCCCGACGAGCACTCGACCTCGGCCCGGTAGCGCAGCGGCTCGCCCGGCACCGGGGTGACGTCGAAGCGGTGGACGGTGACCGGTCGGGGCTGGCGTTCGACCTCGATGCCCTCGCGGGCCAGCTCGTGCAGGCGCCGCCCGTCGACCTTCACCGCCGACACCATCGGCGGGATCTGCAGGATCGGCCCGGTCAGCGTCGCGGCGGCGGCCGCGACCTGCGTCCGGCGTCACGGCGCTCATGTCGTGGGTGGCGGTGACCTCGCCGGAGTCGTCGAGCGTGGTCGTCTCGGCGCCGAGCACGATCTCGCAGGTGTAGGTCTTGCCCAGCGCGGTGAGGTAGCGCAGCAGCCGGGTGACCCGGCCGACACCGAGCAGCAGCACGCCGGTGGCGTCGGGGTCGAGGGTGCCCGAGTGGCCCACCTTGCGGGTGCCGAGCAGGCCCCGGCTCTTGGCCACGACGTCGTGGGACGTCCAGCCGGCGTCCTTGTCGACGACGGCCAGGCCGTCGGGCCCGTCGGCGCCGCGCCGCTTGCTCACGCCGGGTCGGGCGGCTCGGTCGGATCGCCCGCCGAGGGCTCGCCGGCGTCGTCGGCCTCGATCGGCGGCACCACCGTGGACAGGAGCTCCTCGATGCGCGCGCCCTGGCGCACGGCGAGGTCGGGGCTGAAGGTCAGCTCGGGGGTGCGCTTGATGCGGGCCTGACGGGCGATGGCGCCCTTGAGCCGCCAACGGTTCTCCTCGAGGGCCGTCGAGGATCTCCTCGTCGCCCTCCTCGCCGTCGAGCGAGTCGTAGAAGACGGTGGCCAGGCGCAGGTCGGCGTCGACGTCGACCGCGGTCACGGTGACGCAGCTGGAGCCGGTCGTCGTCGAGCGAGGCGAGCTCCTCGGCGAGGATCTCGCGCAGCAGCTCGTTCAGCCGGGCCGTGCGCGGGTACTGGCGGGCTCCGCCCCGATTGCTTCGTTGGCTCATCGATCTACCTCCGTCCAGTGGCGGTCGGCGTCGACCACCTCGATCTCCGGGAACGACCAGACGAACCGTTCGACGGCGTCGAGCACCTCCGTGCACTGCCCGGGCGAGCCGCTGGCCACGGCGAACCCGAGCTCGCTGCGCTGATGGTCGTCCATCAGGCCGACCTCGGCGGCGCTCACGCCGAAGCGGCGCTTGGCCCCCTCGAGGATCGTGCGGATGACCGATCGCTTGGCCTTGAGCGAGTCGGCGTCCGGTATCCGCAGGTCGACGGCGAGGGCCAGGACGTGCAGTGCCACCGGGTCAGGGTACCGCCGGCCCTGGCCGGCACCCTGGCCCGATCACGTTCAGGTCCGCGGGATCTCGCGGTCCTCGTAGGTCTCGATGATGTCGCCGGCCTTGAGGTCCTGGAAGTCGGTGAGGCCGATGCCGCACTCGAAGCCGCTGGCCACCTCGCGCACGTCGTCCTTGAAGCGTCGCAGCGAGGCGATGGCGCCCTTCCAGATGATCGTGCCGTCGCGGAGGAACCGCACCTTGGACCCACGGGTGATGACCCCGTTGGTGACGTAGCAGCCGGCGATGGCGCCGACGCGGGGCACCCGGAAGATCTCGCGGACCTCGGCGTCGCCGGTGACGACCTCTTCGTACTCGGGCTGGAGCAGGCCGAGCATGGCGTTCTCGATGTCCTCGAGCACCTGGTAGATGATCTCGTAGGTGCGGATCTCGACGTGCTCTTCGTCGGCCATCTCCCGGGCCTTGCGGTCCGGGCGCACGTTGAAGCCGATGATGGTGGCGTTCGACGCCGCCGCCAGCTGGATGTCGGACTGGGTGATGCCGCCGACCTCGCGGTGCACGAACGACAGCTTCACGTCGTCGCGTTCGAGCTTCTTGAGGCTCTCGGTGAGCGCCTCGAGCGAGCCGTTCACGTCGGCCTTGAGGATGAGGTTCAGCGTGGCCGTCTCGCCGGCCTGGATCTGCTGGAAGATGTCCTCGAGCTTGGCGCCGCCGCTCATGGCGTGGGCCTCGCGACCGATGGACGCCACCCGGAGCCAGTGCTCGCGGGTGGACGGCGACCTTGCTGGCGGTCTTCTCGTCGGGGGCGACCACGAAGCGGTCACCGGACACGGCGACCTCGGAGAGGCCGAGCACCTGCACGGGCGTCGACGGTCCGGCCTCCTTGACCTGGTTGCCCTGGTCGTCGATGAGGGCGCGGACACGGCCCCATGCGGCGCCGGCCACCATCGGGTCGCCGACCCGCAGCGTGCCGCGCTGCACCAGCACGGTGGCCACCGGGCCACGGCCGATGTCGAGGTTCGACTCGAGCACGACGCCGCGGGCCCGACCCTCGTCGGTGGCCCGGAGGTCCTCGAGCTCGGCGATGACCACGAGGTTCTCGAGCAGGTCGTCGATGCCCAGGTTCTGCAGCGCGGAGACCTCGACCATGACGGTGTCGCCGCCCCAGGACTCGGGCACGAGCTCGCGCTCGGCGAGCTGTTGCATGACCCGGTTGGGATCGGCGTTCTCGCGGTCGATCTTGTTGATGGCCACGACGATGGGCACGTCGGCGGCCTTGGCGTGGTTGATCGCCTCGATGGTCTGGGGCATCACGCCGTCGTCGGCGGCGACGACGAGCACCACGATGTCGGTGGCCTCGGCGCCACGGGCCCGCATGGCGGTGAACGCCTCGTGGCCCGGCGTGTCGAGGAAGGTGACGGAGCTGCCGTCCTGGTGCACCTGGTAGGCGCCGATGTGCTGGGTGATGCCGCCGGCCTCGCCGGCGACCACGTTGGCGTTGCGGATCTGGTCGAGCAGCTTGGTCTTGCCGTGGTCGACGTGGCCCATGACGGTGATGACCGGCGGGCGCACCGGCCACGACTCGTAGGTGTCGTCGTCGACGTCGTCGTCGACGAGCAGGAGCTTCTGGAGCTCGACCTCCTGCTCCTCGCCCGGGTTCGACCAGGCGGATCTCGGCGCCGACCTCGGCGGCGAACAGCTCGATCATGTCGTCGTTGAGCGACTGGGTGGCCGTGACCATCTCGCCCTGCTGCATGAGGAAGCGCACGACGTCGGCCGCGGTGCGGTTCAGCTTGGGGCCGAGCTCCTGGGGCGTGCAGGCCCGCTCGACGACGATCTCGCCGTCGGGACCGGCGCCTCGCGCGGCGTGTAGCTCGGGGCGTCGATCGGCTGGAGCTCGTCACGGTTGCGACGACGACGACCCTTGCGGCGCGGCGGGCGACGGTTCTGGCCGGGGCCGCCACCGGGGCGACCGCCACCGGGACCACCGCGGACGACCGCCGGGGCCGCCACCGGGACCGCCACCGGGACGACCGCCAGGGCCGCCACCGGGACCACCGCCGGGACGGGACCGCCCATGCCGCCGCCGCCCATGGGGCGGCCCATGCCACCCGACGGGGCGCGACCGGGACCACCGGGACGACCGGGGGGGCCGGCCGGGGAACGACGGGCACCGGGGGGAGGCGGGATCGGCTTGCCGGTGGCCGAGGTCGGCGGACGACCGGGAGGCGGCGGGATGGGCTTGCCCGACGGTGGACACCGGCGGCTTGGGCGGCGCCACCGGGGGGCACCGCGGCGCCGGCGGCCGGAGCCTGCGGCGGGCGCGGCGTGGTGGGGCGATCGATGGGCGGCACCGAGGGCGCCGCCGAGGCGGCCGGACGCTCCGCGGGAGCCGCGGGCGGGGCCGGCGGGGCTTCCTCACGGCGGGGGGGCGGGCCGGACGCGCCGGTGGAGGAGATGACCCGCTTGGGCGGAGCCGGGGGTGCCGGCGGCGCGGCGGCGCGGCCGGCTCGGCGACCGGGGCGGGAGCAGGCTCCGCGGCCGGGGTGGCCTCGGCAGGGGCAGGCTCAGCCTTCGCCGCGGCGGGCTCGGACGCGGCGGGCTCGGACGCGGCGGGCTCCGGCCGGCTTCTCGGCCGGCTTCTTGGCCGCGGCCTTCTTGGCGGCGGCCTTCTTGGCCGGCTTCTTGGTCGAGGGCTCCTCGGGCTGCTCGTCGCGGATCAGGCCCTCGCGCTCGGCCTTGCGGCGCACGCGGTCGGCCTGGGGCTCGACGACGCTGGAGGAGTGGCTCTTCACGCCGATGCCGAGCGCGACGCAGAGATCGAGGGTCTCCTTGTTCGTGAGCCCGAGCTCTCGGGCCAGCTCGTAGACGCGGATGTTTCCTGGCAACCTCGACCTCAGTCCTTGCAGCATGACGATGCACCGACCGGCGCATCGAACAGTGGCTCGGCAGCACCGAGCGGCCATCCATTGTCGCGCAGGGGGACCGGCGCGCACGAACGACCCCGGCTGGCACCACCGGGTGTGAACCCCCGAAGGGGCCTCTACTCGACGCTATCGGGCGGGCCCGAGCCTTCCTCGGCCGCGTCGGGGACCACGTCGGCGGCCACCTCGGCCACGACCTCTGGCGCAGTCTCGGCCTCCGGCGCATCGGGCTCGGTGGACGCAGCGGCCACGACGCTCGTCCGCGGATGCAGCGGGGACGTCGTCGCCCGAGGCGGCGGCCTCGGCCGCAGCTTCCTCGGCCGACTGCTGGGCGTACGCCTCGGCCGACAGCGACTCGCCACCCTCGGCGGACTGCCAGACCTGCTCGCCGGTCTCGGGGTCGATGACCCACTCGCCCTCGGCCCAGTCCTGGTTGGCGTAGGCCTCTTCCTCGGCCAGCTGGGTCTCGCTCTTGATGTCGACGCGCCAGCCGGTGAGCCGGGCGGCGAGGCGGGCGTTCTGGCCTTCCTTGCCGATGGCCAGCGACAGCTGGTAGTCGGGGACGATCACCTCGGCGGTGCCGGTCTCCTCGTGGATCCGGACCTCCTTGACCTTCGCCGGCGACAGCGCCTTCATGACGAAGTCGGGCGAGTCGTCGGAGAACGGGACGATGTCGATCTTCTCGCCCCGCAGCTCGTTGACGACCATGCGCACACGGGCGCCGCGGGCGCCGACGCAGGCGCCGACGGGGTCGACGTTGGAGTCGTTCGACCACACGGCGATCTTGGTGCGGGCACCGGGCTCGCGGGCGCAGGCCTTGATCTCGACGACGCCGTCGGCGATCTCGGGGACCTCGAGCTCGAAGAGCCGCTTGATGAGGCCCGGGTGGGTGCGGCTGACGACGATCTGCGGGCCCTTGACGGTCTTGCGGACCTCGACGATGTAGGCCTTGACCCGGCTGCCCGGCTCGGGGCGCTCGTAGGGCACCTGCTCGGCCTGGGGCAGCAGGGCCTCGACCCGACCGAGGTCGAGCAGCGTGTAGCGGGCGTCGGTCTGCTGGATGATGCCGGTGACGATGTCGCCCTCGCGCCCGGCGTACTCCTCGTACTTCATCTCCCGCTCGGCCTCGCGGATGCGCTGGCTCATGACCTGCTTGGCCGTCTGGGCGGCGATGCGGCCGAAGTCGTTCGGGGTGACGTCGAGCTCGGGGCCGATCGGCTCGCCGTCCTCGTCGAGCTCCTGGGCCATGACCCGGATCTCGGCGGTGTCGGGGTCGATGGTGACCCAGGCGTACTCCTGGGCGTCGGGCATCCGCTTGTAGGCGGACTCGAGCGCGTCGGCGAGGGCGCCGAACAGCGTGTCGACGGAGATGCCCTTGTCGGCGGCGAGCGCCTGCAGGGCATCCATCAGATCGGGGTTCTTCATGACGGCGTGACCTCTGTTCCTGATGGTGGATCGGTGGGCCGCTCCGAGGAGGGCGCAGCGGACGGGGAGCCTCCGGCCCCCTTCTTCGCCCCCTTGGACGGGTTCGAACGGCCTCGACCGGGCTTCGAGCCGGTGCCGGGCTTCGGGGCGGGGCCCCACTCGAAGACGGTGCGGGCCTTCTCGATGTCGTGGTAGGCGAAGGCCATGCGTTCGCCCACGGGCTCGTCGAGCGCCAGCTCGATGCCGACTGGGTCCGGCGGCGACGAGGGTGCCGGTGAAGCGCCGGCCCCGTTCGAAGCCGGGCACGGCCTTGATGGCGACCGACTTGCCGATCGCCCACGCGTAGTGGCGCGGGGTGCGCAGCGCGCGCTCGAGCCCGGGGCTCGACACCTCGAGGGTGTAGTGGCCGGCGATCGGGTCGTGCTCGTCGAGGGCACGCGACAGCGCCCGCGTGACCGCGGCGATGGCCGACATGTCGACGCCACCGGGGCGGTCGATGGAGACGCGCAGCACAGGGCCGGCCTGCTCGAGGTCGAACAGCTCGACGCCCTCGGCGGCGACCACGGGCTCGACCACGTCCTTGACCCGCTCGGACACGCTCATCTGCTCGACCTCCTCTCGTGGTGCTCGTTGCGTGACCCACGGAGCGGGGCCACCGGTTGGTCGGGTCCTGGCCCCGAATGTGACGAAGGCGTGGGCAGGAGCCCACGCCTTCGGTCCGGACTGCGATCGAATGCAGTTGCGGAGTATAGCGGTCCGACGCCCGACCGACCCCGGCGGGCAGGACGTCAGCGCCGAGATCGGCTGCACGGCCATCCCGACCGCACTGCCAGTCGAACCGCGACCGTGGGACCGCGCCACGTGGCGCTCAGTACGACCGGGCGACGACGGCGAGGGCGTCGGGTCGTCGTCGACTGGGCAGCGACGCCGTCGGGCATCACCAGGCAGCGCACGGTGACGCTCTCCTCGGCCAGCTCGGCCTCGCCGTCGGTGCCGAGCGTGCGCCCACGGGATGCGGGCCCAGCCGGTCGCGGCCGCCTCGGCGGCCTCGGCGACGGTGGCCACCTCGACCGTGCGGTCGTCGCGGCGCGCGGTGGCCTCGGCCAACAGGTCGGCCTGGCCCTCGAGGATCGCGGCGCGGACCTCCCCCACCACGCCCGCCGAGGGGCACGGGCCCCTTGGCGCCCGTGATGCGGCGCACCAGCGTGACCACGTCGTCGGCGAGGTCGCGGGGGCCGAGCTCGAGGCGCACCGGGCACGCCCTTGAGCTCCCAGTCGGTGGCCCGCCGGCCGATGGAGGTCTCGACCCGCACGTCGAGCTCGACGCGCACCCCGGCGTCGGCCAGCTCCTCGGCCAGGCCGGCGGCAGCGCTCGATCACGGCGTCGTCGTCGCGCACGGCCAGCACCACCGCCTGGACCGGCGCCAGCACGGGCGGCACCCGCAGGCCGGCGTCGTCGCCGTGGCCCATGATCAGCCCGCCCACCATGCGGGTGGACACGCCCCACGAGGTGGTCCAGGCGAGCTGCTGGGTGCCCTCGGCGTCGAGGTACGGGATGTCGAAGGCCTTGGCGAAGTTCTGCCCCAGCTCGTGGCTGGTGCCCATCTGCAGCGCCTTGCCGTCGCCCATCATGGCCTCGCACGGTCATGGTGTTGATGGCCCCGGCGAAGCGCTCCTCGGGCGTCTTGCGGCCGACGACGACCGGCATGGCCAGCACGTCGCGCATGAACTCCTCGTACACGTCGTGCAGGATGCGCTCGGCGTAGTGGCGGCCGTCCTCCGCGGCTGGCGTGGGCGGTGTGGCCCTCCTGCCACAGGAACTCGCTGGTGCGCAGGAACAGCCGGGGGCGCAGCTCCCAGCGCACCACGTTGGCCCACTGGTTGAGCAGCAGCGGCAGGTCGCGGTAGCTCTGGACCCACTTGGCCATGAACTCGCCGATGACCGTCTCGGAGGTGGGCCGCACCACGACCGGCTCCTCGAGCTCCTTGCCGCCGGCGTGGGTGACCACGGCCAGCTCGGGGCTGAAGCCCTCGACGTGCTCGGCCTCGCGGGTCAGGTAGCTCTCGGGGATGAACAGCGGGAAGTAGGCGTTCTTGGCCCCGGCGGCCTTGATGCGGCGGTCCACCTCGGCCTGCATCTGCTCCCAGATGGCGTAGCCGTACGGGCGGATCACCATGGTGCCGCGCACCGGCCCGTTGTCGGCCAGCTCCGCCTTGGCGACGACGTCCTGGTACCAGCGGGGGAAGTCCTCCGCCTGGGGGGTGAGCACGGGGGGCTTGGCCATAGGGCGCCGATGCTACGGCACCGCCCGAACCGCCCTCGCGGGCGGTTGCGGTCAGCTCTGCGTCGAGCTTGCGGATGACCTGGATGCGCTCGTCGGCGTGGTTGGCGTCGTCGCCCTTCTCGTCGAGCAGGGCGGCGCGGTCGGCGTCGGCCTCGGCGGCGGCGCCGGCGTCCTTGCGGGCCAGGGCCGCCTCGACCCCGCCCTCGTCGATGATGTGGGCCCACTCGACCAGGGCGTGACCATCTCGTCCTCGGGCACCACCTTGACCACCTCGCCCTTCACGAACAGGTGGCCCCGCTTGCGCCCGGCGGCGATGCCGAGGTCGGCCTCGCGGGCCTCGCCCGGACCGTTGACCACGCAGCCCATGACCGCCACCTGGATGGGGATCGACAGGTCCTCGAGCGCCGCCTGGGCGTCGTTGGCCACCTTGATCACGTCGACCTCGGCCCGGCCGCACGACGGGCAGGCGATGAGGTCGAGGCCCTTGCGCTCGCGCAGGCCCATGGCCTCGAGCAGCTGGCGACCGGCGCGGGCCTCCTCCACCGGATCGGCGGTGAGCGAGTAGCGGATGGTGTCGCCGATGCCCTCGGCCAACAGGGTGGCGATGCCGGCGGTGGCCTTCACCAGCCCGGCCGGCGGCGGCCCGGCCTCGGTGACCCCGAGGTGCAGCGGGTGGTCGACGGTGTCGGCCAGCAGGCGGTAGGCGTCGATCATGAGCGCCACGTTGGACGCCTTGACCGAGATCTTGATGTCGGTGAAGCCGACCTCGTCGAAGTAGGCGATCTCGCGCAGCGCCGACTCGACCATGGCCTCGGCGGTGACCTTGCCGCCGTACTTGGCGTAGAGCTCCGGGTCGAGCGACCCGCCGTTCACCCCGATGCGGATGGGCAGGCCCCGGTCGCGGGCCTCGGCGGCGACGGCCTTGATGTGCTCCGGGCGACGGATGTTGCCCGGGTTGAGGCGCAGGCCGTGCACCCCGGCCTCCATGGCCTCGAGCGCCCTGCGGTACTGGTGGTGGATGTCGGCGATGATCGGGATCGGCGAACGGGGCACGATCTGGGCCAGGCCCTCGGCGGCCTCGACCTCGTTGCAGGTGCAGCGCACGATGTCGCACCCGGCACCGGCCAGGGCGTAGATCTGCTGGAGCGTGCCCTCCACGTCCGCGGTCTTGGTGGTGGTCATCGACTGCACGGTGACCGGCGCGTCGCCACCCACGGCCACCTTGCCGACGTGGATCTGCTTGGTCGCCCGCCGCGGGTAGCGCGTCTGGGGGGCGAGGTCGCTCACGGCTGGAACGGGTTCTGGGCCGGGTTCACGATGTCGAGGTACATCGACGACAGGCCGAGGCCGACCATGAGGAACACCACGGCGTAGGTGATCGGCATGAGACGGGCCATGTTCACCCGGTAGGGCCGGTGGGCGATGCGCGATCGGATGCCCTCGTAGACCGCCACGGCGGCGTGCCCGCCGTCGAAGGGCAGCAACGGCACCAGGTTGATGAGCCCGAGGAAGATGTTCACGGTGATCAACAGGAACAAGAAGGTGACCGCACCCGCGCGCGTCGGCGGCCTGCGACCCGAGACGGATCACACCCGAGGATCGACAGCACGCGGTCCTCTTCGCCGGCGCTCGACGACGCCGTCGAGGACTGGGGCACCGGGGCGTCGGGGTCGACGGGCGTGACGGACCCCGACGTCGGTGCGACCGGGCTCGGAGCCGTCGGCGCGGAACAGCTCGGCGTAGCGGCTGAGCCCGTCGGGCGAGAAGAACCGGCCCAGGCCCTGCACCGACATGACGGTGACGTCGCCGAAGGTGCGCACCGCCTCGCCGGTGGCCGACACCACGTCCTCACGGACCCGGGGAGTCTCGGGGCCGATGCCGAGGAAGCCGCGAGCGCCGTCGTCGGGCAGGACGACCGGCGCGGTGACCGACGCGGTGTAGAGGAAGCCGTCGCGGTCGAACGTGACGACCACGGGGCCGGCCGGAGCGGCGGCCAGGGCAGCGGCGGTCTCTGTGTAGTCGGCCACGGTGACGTCGCCCACCGAGGTCACGCGGTCACCGGGGGCCAGGCCGGGCAGCGCCGATGCGCCCACGGCGTTCAGCTCCCACCCGATGGGCGCGCTCAGCGTGACCAGCTCGCCGTCTCGCTCGACCACGAGCTCGACGTCGGAGCCGGCGACGGGACGCACCAGGTCGGCGAAGTCGGAGAACTCGCCCACCGGTTGCCCGGCGAACTCGACCAGCCGGTCGCCGGGGAGCACGCCGGCCTGCATGGCCGCTGAACCCTCGAGCACCCGGCTCACCTGCCACTGGTCCGGGCGGGGCGTGCCGAACCCGGCGAACACCACGACCAGCAGCACCAGGCCGATGAGCAGGTTCATGGCCGGGCCCGCCAGCACGACCGGGAGGCGCTTGGCGAAGGGCTTGTTGCGGTAGGTGCGGGCCTCGTCGGCGGGGTCGACCTCTTCGAGGGTGTGCATCCCGATGATGCGCACGTAGGCCCCGGCAGGGATGACCTTGAGTCCGTACTCGGTCTCGCCCCGCTGGAACGACCAGATCCGAGGGCCGAACCCGATGAAGAACTCGGTGACCTTCATCCCGGCCCACTTGGCCACCAGGTAGTGGCCCATCTCGTGGAGGAACACCGACACGATGATGGCCAGGACCATCAACAGCACCGGCCAACCGGCGAACAGCCCGAGGCCGACGATGGCCGCCACGAGGAGGGCCATGCGGACCCGCTGGTCGCCGAAGGGTGACGGAGCCGGCGACGACGTCGTCCCCGGGTGCGTCGGCGGCGCCGGGACCGTCCGTCGTCGGAGGGACCGGCGGGGCGGGCGGCTCGGCCGCTCCGACCAGCGGCCACGGCCGCTCGTCGGCGGCTCCGGCGGTCGTCGGATCGGTACGAGGGCGGAGGGTGTCGCTCACGAAGGGGCTCCGGGGGGATCGAGTGCGGCGAGCAGTTCGGTGGTCACGCGGCGGGCCTCGGCATCGGCGGCGATCACCGCATCGGCATCGGACGCGGGTGCTCCGTCGTGGCGGTCGAGCGTGGCGGCCACCAGGGCGGCGATGTCGGCCCACCCGATCCGGCCGGCGAGGAAGGCGTCGACGGCCACCTCGTTGGCGGCGCTGAGCCACGCCGGTGCCGTGCCGCCCGTCCGGCCGGCGGCGTAGGCCAGGCCCAGGCAGCCGAAGGCGTCGAGGTCGGGGGGCTCGAAGTCGAGGCGACCGAGGGTGGACCAGTCGATGCGACCGAAGGGGGTGGCGATGCGATCGGGCCAGGCCAACGCGTAGCCGATGGGGAGGCGCATGTCGGGCGACGACAGCTGGGCGATGGTCGACGCATCGGTGAACTCGACCATCGAGTGCACGATCGACTGGGGGTGCACGACGACGTCGATCTGGTCGAAGCCGAGCCCCACGCCGGCGTCACCGGCGGGCGTGCCGAACAGCTCGTGGGCCTCGATGACCTCGAGTCCCTTGTTCATGAGGGTGGAGGAGTCCACCGTGATCTTCGGACCCATCGACCAGGTCGGATGGGCGAGCGCCTCGTCGATGGTGACGTGGGCCAGCTCGGACGCCGAACGGCCCCGGAACGGTCCACCGCTGGCGGTGAGCAGGAGCCGGGCCACCCGGGCCGGGTTGTCGTTCGCCCGGAGGCACTGGTGCAGGGCGCCGTGCTCGCTGTCGATCGGGACGAGCTCGGCGCCCGGGGTGCGGCGCGCCTCCTGCACGACCGGGCCGGCGGCGATGAGCGACTCCTTGTTGGCCAACGCCAGGCGTCGACCCGCCCGGAGGGTGGCCAGCGTGACGTCGAGGCCGGCGAAGCCCACCACCCCGTTGACGACCACGTCGGCGTCCTCGGCCAGGCTGGCCATGGCCTCGGGACCGCCACGGACGTCGCACTCGGGAAGGGCGGCGGCGATGTCGCCCGCCGCGCCCAGGTCGGCCACGGCGACGACCTTGGGGCGCACGGCCCGGGCCTGGGCGATGAGGACCTCGGGCTGTCGGCCGGATGCGCCGAGCCCGGTGAGCTCGAAGCGACCCGGCTCGGCCGCCACGACCTCGAGGGTCTGGGTGCCGATCGAACCGGTGGAACCGGCCAGCGCAACCCGCGTGGCAGTCATGAGACGAGCCTACCGACGCAGTGCGACGGATTCGCCTCGGGCGAGCCCGTCCTCAGCCGGCGAAGCCGAAGTACCGCGTGAGGTAGTAGGCGGTGGGAAGGGCGAAGAGCAGCGCGTCGAAGCGGTCGAACAGCCCGCCGTGCTGCGGGAGCAGCGAGCCCATGTCCTTCAGGCCGAGGTCGCGCTTCAGCAACGACTCGGCCAGGTCGCCGAGCGGGGACACCAGGGAGATGACCAGCCCGACGACGAGGGCCTGGCCGGCGCTGAAGGGCCCCACGCCGAGGATCACCGAGAAGACGAACACCGCCAACAGGGTGGCCACGATGCCCCCGAGGAGGCCCTCGACGGTCTTGTGCGGCGAGGTGGAGCTGAGCGGCGTGCGACCGATGGAGCGGCCCACGAAGAACCCACCGACGTCGGCGGCGACGGCGGCGACCACCGTGAGCAACAGGATCGACACGCCCTCTGCCGGGATGTCGAGGATCAGGGCGGCGAACGAGCCGAGCACACCCACCCAGACGATGCCGAGCAGGGTGACCCCGAGGTTGGCCGTGGGGCGCGCCCGACCTCCCACGCCGAGGATGAACCAGAGCACGCCGACCGCCAGCGACAGGAACAACACCAGGGGCACGGCGGCCTCGCCGCGCCAGTACGCGGCCACCGGCAGGATGCCCACGGCCACCAGGCCGAGCAGGGTGGCGGGACGGAACCCACCGCGCTGCACCGCGGCGAAGTACTCCGCCCCGGCGAGGAACACCACCACGGTCACGAGCACCATGGCCGCGGCCGGGCCGATGATGAAGGCCACCGCGGCGACCGCGGCGATCACCAGGCCGACGACCACGGCCTGGGGCACGTTGCGGCCGGCGCCGCCGCCGTCGGGATCGTCGGGCGGGGGCGCGGGCCGACGCGACCGCGGGGCCGCCGGGTCGGCGGCGGGATCGACCGGACCGGGGTTGGTGGAGGGGAAGCCCGACGACCGAGGCGGGGGCGGAGGCGTGGCCGACGCCCGCTCGGATCCGCGTCGCCGCCGACCAGCCGTGGGCTCGGACGCGGGCGGGAGGGGAGGTGGCGGAGGTGGAGGTGCACCGCCCCCGGACAGGTCGATCGGTCCCCCGGAGGCCCGCGACGCCGACGGGGCACGTCGTCGACCCGAGGATGCGGGTCGCGCAGGCTGTCCCGGCGCGAGGTCGACGTCGTCGAAGTTCAGGTAGGCCTCGTCGGTGCTCCGCGGTGCGGTGTCGAGGGCGCCCGACGACGAGGGCAGCTCCGGGGCGTCGTCGGACTGGGCCGCCAGATCGGCCATGAGGTCGCCGTGGTCCGACGTGTCGTTCTCGTCGCGCCAGCGGGTGGCGCCGGCCGCGTAGGTGCTCCAGCGCTCCTCCTCGCCGGGGTCGACAGGAACGTCGTCGCCGATCACGACCCGAGGCACCTGGCCCGTGGGGGGTTCGGTCCAGTGGGGCAACGCGGCCTCGCCGGTGCCGGGGCCCAGGTCGAGGATCGGCTGCTCGGCATCGCCGAGGATCACCGTGGTCACGTCGTCGGGCTCGGGAGGCGGAGGCGGCACCTCGGGCGTGGGGACGACCGAGCCCTCCGCCACCTGACGCTCGACCGGGGCGACCCGCGGACGCTCGAACGCCGCCGGCATCACCGGCGTCGGGGAGCGGGAAGCGGATCGTTGGCCGCACGTCGTCGGGCGGGGACGGCGGACGATCGCCGTACTTGGGTTGGTCGGAGCCACGGCGCCGGGCCACGCCCTCACGCTCGACGACCTTGTCGACCTCGTCCGCCGCGATCAGCCGCACGCCCTCGTTGGCGTCGGGCGTCGGGACCGCCGGGCCGTCGTCGTCGCTGGAGTTCTCGTCGTCGGGAGTCATCAGTCCTCCAACAGCTCGTGTTCCTTGAGCGCCAACGCCTTGTCGATCTCGGCCTCCTGGGCGTGGATGAGCTTGTCGAGCTCCTTCTCGGCCCGCATCAGCTCGTCGCTCGAGAGGTCGCCGTCCTTTTCGAAGGCGTCGAGCTCGTGGCGCGTCTGGCGGCGGACCTGGCGCAGGGCCACCTTGCCCTCCTCCGCCATGTGCTTGACCACCTTCACCAGCTCCTTGCGCCGGTCCTGGGTGAGCGGCGGGAACGAGAGCCGGATGGCGTTGCCGTCGTTGCTCGGGTTCAGCCCCAGGTCGGAGTTCTGGATGGCCTTCTCGATGGCGCCCATCGCCCCCTTGTCGAACGGCGAGATGATGAGCTGTCGTGCCTCGGGCACCGAGAACCCGGCGAGCTGCTGCATCGGCACCTCGGACCCGTAGTAGTCGACCATGATCCGCTCGACGAGCGCCGGCGCGGCCCGTCCCGTGCGGATCGAGGAGAACTCGGTCTTCGCGTGGACGACCGCCTTCTTCATCTTCTCGGCGCTCTCGGCCAACGCCAGGTCGGCCATCTCGCTGGTCATCGTCCGAACCGCTCTCCTCCGCGTCGCGTGGTCCACGACACGCTCTGCTCCAAGGCCCCGCGACGGCGGGTCCGAACCGGCCAGAACCGGCCGGCCTGCCCTTGGACGCTACCCCCTGATGCCCGCAGCCACCGCGACGGCCGGCGGTCTCGCCGGTCGCTCAGCGCACCAAGGTGCCGACCGAGCGGCCTTCGAGCAGGGCCCGGACGTTGCCGTCCCCCGTCAGGTCGAACATCACGATGGGCAGATCGTTGTCCATGCACAGCGTGATCGCCGTGGAATCCATGGCCCGCAGGCCCTGGTTGAGCACGTCGAGGTAGGTCACCTCGTCGAGACGGGTGGCGTCGGGGTTCGTGCGGGGGTCGTCGGTGTACATGCCGTCGGTGCCGGAGTGGGTGCCCTTCAACAGCACGCCGGCCTCGATCTCGACCGCGCGCAGCGCAGCGGTGGTGTCGGTGGTGAAGAACGGGTTGCCGGTGCCGCCGGCGAAGATCACGACACGGCCCTTCTCGAGGTGGCGCATGGCCCGTCGACGGATGTACGGCTCGGCCACCTGAGCCATGTGGATGGCCGACTGCACCCGGGTCGGTTGACCGAGCTGCTCGAGGGTGTCCTGCAGCGCCAGCGCGTTGATGACCGTGGCCAGCATGCCCATGTAGTCGGCCTGGGCCCGGTCCATGCCGGCGCCGGCGCCGGACATCCCGCGCCAGATGTTGCCGCCGCCGACGACGATGGCCATCTCCACCTCGAGGTCGCGGCGGACCTCGACGATCTCCTTGGCGATGCGCTGCACGACGACGCCGTCGATGCCGTAGCCGGCCTCTCCGGCGAACGCCTCACCGGAGACCTTGAGCAGCACCCGCGACCAGCGCGCCGCCGCCCGTCCCGTGGAGGCCGGCTCGGCCATCAGGCGCCGATGAAGACCTGGGCGAACCGGACGAGCGTGGCGTCGCCCAGGTACTGGGTGATCGTCTGCTTGTCGTCGCGGACGAACTTCTGCTCGAGCAGCACCTGATCCTTGTACCAGGCGTTCAGGCGGCCCTCGACGATCTTCGGCCACGCCTGCTCGGGCTTGCCCTCGGCCTTGGTGATGTCGAGCAGCGCCTGGCGCTCCTTCTCGACGGCCTCGGCCGGGACCTCGTCACGGGTGAGGTACGCCGGCTTGGTGAAGGCGATGTGCACGGCGATGTCGTGGGCCAGCTCCCGTGTGCCACCGGCCAGCTCGACGAGCACCGCGTTGACGCCGCGCCCGTCCTGGATGTGGAGGTAGGAGTCGAGGACGTTGCCCTCGGCGGCCTCGAAGCGCACCACCGTGCCGAGCTCGATGTTCTCCTTCTTGGCGATCCGCAGGCTGTCGAGCTCGTCGTTCAGCTCGTCGATGGCGTCGAGGCCCTTGGCCACCACGAGGTCGGCCATGTCCTGGACGAGCGAGGTGAAGTCGTCGGCCTTGGCCGAGAAGTCGGTCTCGCTCTTCAGCTCGACGATGGCGCCGACCTGTCCGTCGACGACGGCGGCGACCGAACCCTGGCTGTTCTCGCGGTCCTCGAGCTTGGCCACCTTGGCCAGGCCCTTCTCGCGCAGCCACTGTGCGGCCGCTTCCATGTCGCCGTCGTTCTCCTGGAGCGCCTTCTTGGCGTCCATCATCCCGGCGCCGGTGGCGTCGCGCAGGGCCTTGACGTCCTTGGCGGTGAACTCGGCCATCTCAGGATTCCTCGGTGGTCTCGGTCTCGGCGGCGATCTCGTCCTGGGTGACCGCGGACGCGTCGTCGAGGATGTTCTGGGCGTTCTCCGGCGTCAGGCCGGCCTCGGTGGGCTGGTCGTCGGCGAGGGCCTCGGTCTCGGCCGCCGACTGAGCGGGCTCGGCCTTCTCGGCGGCGATGCGGGCCTCACGCTGCTGGGCGGCGAGAGCCGCCTGCTGGCGAGCCTCGGCCTGGGCGGCCTCGTGCGCCGCTTCCTCCTCGGCGCTGCGCTCGGCCGGGACGGCCGCGGAGGAGGCACCACCGCGCGACGCGAGGCGATGAACCGGCCTTCCTCGACGGCGTCGGCGATCACGCGGGCCATGAGGTTCGCCGAGCGGATGGCGTCGTCGTTGCCGGGGATGACGAACTGGATGATGTCGGGGTCGCAGTTGGTGTCGACCACGGCGACGATCGGGAGGCCGAGCTTGTTGGCCTCGGTGACGGCGATGTCCTCCTTCTTCGTGTCGAGCACGAAGATGGCATCGGGCAGGCGCTCCATGTTGCGGATGCCGCCGAGGTTGCGCTCGAGCTTCTCGAGCTCACGGCTGATGAGGAGGGCTTCCTTCTTCGGCATGGCCTCGAACTCACCGGAGTCGCGCATGCGCTGGTACTCCTTCATCTTCGCGACCCGCTTGGAGATGGTCTGGAAGTTGGTGAGCATGCCGCCGAGCCAACGCTCGTTGACGTAGGGCATGCCGCACTTCTCGGCGTAGGACTGCACCGGGTCCTGGGCCTGCTTCTTGGTGCCGACGAACAGGATCGTGCCGCCGTCGGCGACCAGGTCGCGCACGAAGCTGTACGACGTCTCGATCCGCCCGAGCGTCTGCTGGAGGTCGATGATGTAGATGCCGTTGCGCTCGCCGTGGATGAAGCGCTTCATCTTCGGGTTCCAACGGCGGGTCTGGTGACCGAAGTGGACGCCGGCCTCGAGCAGCTGGCGCATGGTGACGACGGGGGCCATGGTGTCTCCTCCAACGGTTGGGCGGATCGAGCTCCGCCCGCGCCCCGAGAGGCGACCGTTGGTCGGCGGACCCGAAAAGGTGAGATGAGGGGCGACCGGCTCCTCGACGGGGTCGAGCGTGGTGCCCGACCGGGTGACGAGTCTACGGAGAAGCCCGGCCCCCGGCCAACCCGCGCCCCGCAGGCGAGCGCCGTCACGACGGGCCGTCGCTCACCGCCGCCACCGTCGCCACCACGGCGCCGCCGATTCCACGGCGGCGACGCCCCGCGACGCCGCCAGTCGAGGCCCGCATCGGCGAAGGACTCACAGGTCGGCGGGCGACCGGCCACCGCCAGGCCGATCTCGCGGACCGCGGCGGGCGACGAGGTGAGGGCGCCGTGGGCATCGACCCCGAGACCCGGATCGACGATCACCCCACGCGCCGCGTCGTCCCTCGTCTGCCCGGCGGGGACGGTCAGATCCCAGCGGGCGCCGATGGACGTGAAGCGCACCGTCTCGGGGAGGTGCTGGTCGGCCACGGACCCCAGCACCGCCGAGCGGGTGCCGAGCTGACCGGGGGCCGGGGCGGACGGGTCGAGGCCGGGAAAGGCCCCCGACGCCCGGTCGAGGGCGAGGCGCCCACCGACGCTCCCGTCGAGGCCGTGCACCAGATCGGCCAGCGGCGCGCCGCCGTGCGGGGACCCGAGGGTCACGAGTGTCTCGAGGTTCGCCGGCAGCGAGCCCGAGGCGGCGGCATCGGCGACGGCCAGCCTCGACACCACCCCGCCCTGGGAGTGGGCGATCACGTCGATCGGGACGCCGGGCGCGCGGGCGGCGACGTCGGCGAGCAGCGCCGCGAGCCGCGCCGCCGAGGTCTCCAGCGCCTGCTGGGAGTCGGCGGCGGTGAACTCCGACTGGACCAGGCCGTCGAGCCCTTCGGCCCCGGGCCTCACCGGCGCACCGGGTGAGGGGGCGCGACCGCCGGCGTAGGAGAAGCGCACGACGTCGGCGTCGGCGTAGCCGAGGTCCGCGGTCGGGACCTCCCACGCCGAGTTGCCCCCGCTGCCCGTGCCCAGCCCGCTCACCACGACGGCGATGCGCCGGCCCTCCGGCGGCGGCACCGGGGTCGCACCCGGGGTGCAGTCCCGCGTCATCTCCCACACCACACCCAGGACGGTGGATCGCACGGTGGCGTCGACCGCGGCCAGCCCGACCCGGGCCCCCGCCGACGCCACCCAGGTCGTGGCGGCCAGGCCGGTCCCGGCGAGCACCGACACGAGGCTGCGCCGCTCGACCAGCGGGTCCGCCCCCTCGGCGGTCCCCGGCACGAGCACCGCGTCGGGCACGAGCTCCCCCGAGAGCAGCAGAGCCGGGTCGAGGTACCGATCCTCGGGATCGCGGACCCCGAAGTGGACCGGGCCGCCGGCGAGGCCGAGCGTCTCGCCCTGGCGGACCCGAGCCCCGGCCGCCACCGTCACCTCGGCGAGGAACGACACCGTGGTCCTCAGGCCGTCGCCATGTCGGACGGTCACGTGCAGGGCACCGGCCACGGACCCGGCGAAGGTCACCTCGCCGTCGGCCGCGGCCACCACGGGCGTACCGGGCGGGGGTGCGTAGTCGACGCCCCGGTTCCCCGCCATCCACGGCTCCGGAGGCAGGTCGAACGGCGAGACCACCGGCCCGTCGACCGGTGGGCGGTACCCCGACGGCTCGGCGACCGCGGTCGGAGGCGCCACGACTCCGGACGACAGCACGGCGAGCACGACGAACGCGACGAACGCGACGAACGCGACGAATGGCGACGACGGCTCGAGACGAGCGGGGCACGAGCCCTCCCCAGGCGGAACGGTGTCAGCAGGGGGAAGGGGTGCGGGCTCCTCGTCGAGGAACCGGGTCCGACGCGGTGCGCCGGGGGTGGATCAGACCGGTTCGCGCTCGGTGGCCTGGATCCGCGACCGCAGTTGCAGCACGGCCTTGGTGTGGATCTGGCACACGCGGCTCTCGGTCACGCCCAGGACCCGGCCGATCTCGGCCAGGGTCAGGCCTTCGTAGTAGTAGAGCGTCAGCACCAGCTTCTCGCGCTCGGGCATCCCGTTGATCGCGTCCGCCAGGATCTGCTTCATCTCGACGACCTCGAAGGCCGCCATCGGACCCTGGCCGCTGTCGGCGACGGTGTCGCCCAACGTCATGGACTCGCCCCGCTCACCGCCCCCCATCACCTCGTCGAGCGCGGCGAGGCCGATGAAGGAGATCTGCGAGAGGGTGGTCTGGAGCTGGTCGTCGGTCAGATCGAGCTCGACGGCGATCTCGGCCTCGGTCGGGCTGCGCCGGAGCTCGTTCTCGAGCTTGCCGTAGGCCTGCTCGAGGGCCCGGGCCTTCGCTCGCACGGAGCGGGGCACCCAGTCGATCGAGCGAAGCTCGTCGAGGATCGCCCCACGGATGCGAGAGATGGCGTAGGTCTCGAACTTGAAGCCGCGTTCGAGGTCGAACTTCTCGATGGCGTCGATCAGACCGAACATGCCGTAGCTGACGAGGTCGCCCTGCTCGACGTTCTGGGGCAGACCGACCGCCACGCGACTGGCCACGTACTTGACCAACGGGGCGTACACGAGGATCAGGCGATCCCGGTCGGACTTCTGGCCCGACGACTTGTAGCTGGCCCAGAGCCGCTGTGTCTGTGCCGCTTGTTCGTCGTCCATGTCAGTCCCTACGCCCGGGGGTGAGTCTGGTCGAGCACCGAGCGAAGTCGCTGCTTGCTGACATGAGTGTAGTGCTGAGTGGTTCCGAGGTCGGCATGGCCGAGGAGCTCCTGCACCGTACGTATGTCGGCACCGCCGTCGAGAAGATGAGTGGCGAAGGTGTGCCGCAGGGCGTGGGGATGGGTCGGAGCGGGGGCACGGCGATCGAGGATCCGGCGCACGTCCCGCGATCCCAGGCGCCCGCCCCGACGGTTCAGGAACACCGCGTCGACCGGGCTGTCGGGGCCGCAGAGCTGCCCCCGGCCGTGGCCCATCCAGTCGCGGAGCGCCTCGACGGTGGGGGCGCCGAGCGGCACGACCCGCTGCTTCGAGCCCTTGCCCCAGACGGTGACACGACGCCGATCCAGGTCGAGGTCCTCGGGTCGCAGGGCGCACAGCTCGCTGACGCGCAACCCGCTGCCGTAGAGCAGTTCGAGCACGGCGTCGTCGCGGCTGCGCACCGCCGGCGGGTCGGAGGCGGTGGACGGAGGCGGCGCGTCGAGCAGCGCATCGAGCTCGTCGGCGCGCAGGACCCGCGGCAGGCGCCCGCCGCCGCTCGGTGCACTCAGCCCGGTCGAGGGGTCGACGGCGAGGCGACCCGTCCTGGCCATCCAGCCGAAGTAGCGCCGCAACGCAGAGGCCTTCCGGGCCACGGTGCGCCGGGCGTAGCGGCGCGTGTTGAGGTGGGCGAGGTAGCGCCGCAGCAGCGTGCGCGTCACGGCGGAGGGCCCGGCGACGTCCATGCGGGCCGTCCAGTCGACGAAGGCGTCGAGGTCGGAACGGTAGGCGCGCACCGTCGTCGGGGCGGCGCCCGTGAGCGACGCGGTGAAGCCGTCGAGCGACCACATCTCGCCGTCGTCCTGCATCACCGAACTGTATCCCCACCTCAGCGGGGTCCTCCAGGGTCCGTTCGGCCCATTGCGCACCGGTCACCCCTCGGCCCCCCCTGCCGCGTCACGACCGAGGCGCTCGTACCACCCGCCCCGACGGGCGATCCAGCCGCCGGCGGCGAGGTCGTCCAACGCGAGCGCCACGGTGCCGGTCTCCAGCCCGGTGGCCAGGACGAGGTGCTCCATCCCCACCGCATGCCACGGCATCGCGGCGAGGACCACTGCGGCGTCGCCGGTCGGGGGCGTGCGGCGCTCACGGGCCCGCCGTCGCGGGCCGGCCTCGAGCCCGAGGGCCGACAGGACGTCGGCCGCGTCGCGAGCGGGACCACGCCCGTCGAACAGCAGCTGGTTGGTCCCGTGCGAGCTCGATGCCGTCACCGGGCCCGGAACGGCCAGGACGGTGCGCCCGCGCCGGTCGGCCTCCATCGCCGTGCCCATGGCCCCTCCGGTGGCGTGGGACTCGACGACGACCACCACGTCGGCCAGCGCCGCGATGATCCGGTTGCGGGCCGGGAAGCACCAGGGGGCCGGCGGGCTGCGCAACGGGTGTTCGCTGAGCAGGAGGCCGCGATCGGCCACCGCCCGCCAGAGCCCACCGTGGTCGCGTGGGTAGACGCGGTCGAGCCCGGAGCCGACCACGCCGATCGGTGGGGCCCCATCGACGGCCAGCACCCCTGCGTGGGCGGCACCGTCGATCCCCAGCGCCAGCCCGGACACCACCGCGACCCCCGCGTCCGCCAGATCGCGGCCCATGGTGTGGGCGACGTCGACCCCGTAGCGGCTGGCGTCGCGGGTGCCGACGATGGCCGCGCGCCGCCGGCCAGGTGGTCGGGATCGCCGCGCCAGAACAGCACCGGCGGCGGGTCGTCGTCGGCCCCGAGAACCGCCGGGAAGGCGGGAGACCCCAGCACCGCCACGCCCACGCCGGCTCGCCGATGGGCGGCCCAGATCTCTGC
Organism: uncultured Iamiaceae bacterium; assembly: GCA_963715425.1. GTDB lineage: Bacteria > Actinomycetota > Acidimicrobiia > Acidimicrobiales > Acidimicrobilacustridaceae > Rhabdothermincola_A. The sequence continues at coordinate 232,965 of CAVQSE010000004.1, read as the reverse complement.
GGGATCGATGCCATGGGCGGCCGTGGCCCAGCGACGCAGGACGACCCGAGGGTCGCGTGCGCCGATCACCAGCTCGGGGCGGACAGCGCCCGCGCGGACCGCGGCCCACGCCCGTTCGGGGCCGTACGCCGCGACCACCGACCGCAGCCGCGCCGGCTTGACGCTGGGCAGCGTCGCCAACGCGACGACGAAGGCTTCGTCGGGAAGCGCCACCTCAGCTGGCCCGACGCCCGACGAGGAAGGTGGGCTCGCTGCGCAGGTGCAGCGCGGCGGCGACGTGCTCGGCCGAGAGCGGGCCGTCGGCCTCGGCCAGGTCGGCGATGGTGAGCGCCACCCGCCAGACCCGCCGGAGGCCCCGGGCGCTCAGCCGGCCGCTCGCCAGCGCGCTCTCCAGCACGGCCGAGGCCCGCTGGCCCAGCGGCGCCACCTCGTCGAGCTCCCTGCCCGACAGCTCGGCGTTGGCCGACACGCCCCGGGCCCGGGCCCGCTCGCGGGCCTCGGGCCACCCGGGCGGCGACCACCGCCGTGGCGTCACCGGGGCCACCTCGCAGCAGCTGGGCCGGTTCGGGACGAAGGATGTCGACGCGGAGGTCGAAGCGGTCCAGGAGGGGGCCCGACACGCGTCGCCGGTACCGCTCGAGGGCCCGGTCGCCGCACCGACAGCCCGCCGGGCTCATCCCCTCACCGCACGGACAGGGGTTCATGGCCGCGACCAGCAGGAACCGGGCGGGCACGCTGACGCGGTGGTCGGCCCGGGCGATGCGCACCACGCCGTCCTCGAGGGGCTGGCGCAGGGCGTCGAGCACGGCCAGCGGGAACTCCCCGAACTCGTCGAGGAACAGCACCCCACCGTGGGACAAGCTGATCTCGCCGGGACGGAGGTGGCCGCCACCACCCCCGATGATGGCGACCGCCGAGGCCCCGTGGTGCGGAGCCCGCAGCGGAGGGCGGCGCACGAGTCCACCGGGCAGCGCCAGCCCGGCGATGGAGTGGATCCGGGTGGCATCGAAGGCCGTGACGTCGTCGAGGTCGGGCAGGATGCCGGGCAGGCGACGGGCCAACATCGTCTTGCCGGATCCGGGCGGGCCGGTCATCAACAGGTGATGTCCGCCGGCGGCGGCGATCTCGAGGGCCTGGCGTCCGAGGACGTGGCCGTGGACCTCGGCCAGGTCAGGGGCCGGAGGTGGCGGCGGGGGCACCGGCGGATCGGGCGGCGCCGGCCAGGGGGCGTCGCCGCGCAGTGCGTCCACGAGGCGGGCCAACGTCGGTGCGGTGCGCACGACCTGGCGCTCGACGACCTCGGCCTCGGCCACGGACGACGGGGGCACCACGACCTCGGGGAGGTCGACGGCGTCGACCAGCGACAGCACACCGGGGACGTGGCGCAGTGCGCCGTCGAGACCGAGCTCCCCCACGAAGGCCCGGTTCTCGACCGCCTCCGGCGGGAGCTGGCCCGTGGCCACCAGGACGGCGACGGCGATGGCCAGGTCGAGGCCCGCCCCGACCTTGCGCACCGTCGTGGGGGCCAGGTTGACGGTGGTGCGCCGCTGGGGCCACTCGAGCTCGCTCGTGAGCACCGCGGCGCGGGTGCGATCACGGGCCTCGCGGCACGACGCATCGGGGAGGCCCACGACGGTGAACCCCGGCAAGCCGTTGCCGACGTGCACCTCGACGGTGACGGCGACGCCGTCGACCCCGAGGAGGGTGGCGGACGAGACGGTGGCGAGCATGGCGCCCTCCGGGTGACGATCGGCCCAGGCCGACAGGTGGAGGGCAGCGCGTGCTGCCGAGCGATCTACGTGCTGGTCGAGAAAGCTACGTCAGCCGAACCGCGACCACAATGGGCGCCGGCGCCGGATCTTGGGGCCGCATGGGTGACGGGCGGAGCAGCGTCGAGCCGGCCGAGGTGCGCCGACCGGCTCCCGCACGTCGGACGGCGATCAGAGGGCCTCTCGGGTGTAGCGGGTGACGGCGTCGAGCTGGGCCTGGTCGAAACGGGTCTTGAACGCCGGCATCGACCCGCGGCCGTTCAGGATGACCGCTTCCTGATCGGCGATGTTCGGGTACCGCTCGGCGACGACGCCCGAGAGCTTGGGACCGAGGCCGCCTCCACCGCCACGCCCGTGGCAGCTGGCGCAGTTGGCCAGGTAGAGCTGCTGGCCCTGTGCCAGCACCGGATCGGTCGGCGCGGCCGGGGTCTCGGTGGTCGAGCAGGCGCCCACCGCCGTGGCGGCGATGACCACCGCGCTCACGGCCACCGCGGATCGCCAGGACCTCATGACGCCGACGGTAGCAACGGCCGAGCCCGAGACCCCAACCTCGGACGACGTCGCGGACGACCCGGATGTGGGGGACGCCCCTCGCTCGGGCGATACTGGCCGACGTGGGCATGAACCCGTTCCGACCGCATCGCCGCTCCCCGGCCGACATCGTCATGGTCGTCGCGGCGATCGCCGTGTGCGTGGCCCTCGTGGTGTGGGCGCTGTTCGGCTGATGGAGCTCACCTTCGTCCGCCACGGCCAGCCCGAATGGGACCGCGACGGCCTGGCCGTCGACGATCCCATCCTGACCCCTGACGGTGAGCAGCAGGCGCGCCACCTGGGCGAGGCGTTCACCGGGCGACCGGTCGACCGGCTCCTCGTCTCACCGCTCCTACGGGCCCGCCAGACCGCGGGCCCGATCGCCGAGGCGCTCCAGATCGAGCCCGAGATCCTCGACTGGCTCCCGGAGATCGCGGCGCCGGTGTGGCAGGGGACGCCGTCGGAGGTCGTGGGCCAGGCCTTCGCCGACAGCCGGGCCCGCCCGCTCGACGAGCAGTGGGACGGCCTCCCCGGCGGCGAGAGCTTCCGGGCCTTCCACCGTCGCATCACGACCGGGCTCGACGGCCTGCTCGACGAGCTCGGCGCTCGCAGGATCCCCGGGCACCCGGTGGTGTGGGACGTCGAGGAGCCGGGGCCGCGGGTCGTGATCGTGGCCCACGCCGGCACGAACGCCGTGAGCCTGGGCCACCTGCTGGGCATCGAGGCGGTGCCCTGGGAGTGGGAGCGCTTCGTCTCGTTCCACGCCTCGGTGAGCGTGGTGCGGCCCGTGCCGATCAGCGGCGTGCACTCGTTCAGCCTCTTCCGCTTCTCCGACACGAGCCATCTGCCCGAGCACCTCCACACCCGTTGAGCCGGGCGTCGCTGGCCTCGCGTGACCGCCTCGCTCAGAAGGCCGCCTCGATCACGTCGACCTGGTCCCCGATCACACCGGCGACGTCGAAGCGCAACGCGGCGCCACGGGTGCCCGTGTCGTGGAGCCAGTGGACGGCGAGCTTGCGGATGCGGGCCTGCTTGGTGACGGTGACCGCCTCGGCGGGTGAGCCGTAGGCCGTCGAGGACCTGGTCTTCACCTCACAGAACACCACCGTCCGGCCTTTCGAGAGCACCAGGTCGAGCTCGCCGTCGCGGCAGCGCCAGTTCCGGTCGACGAGGCGATACCCCCGCTCCTCGTACCACTGCGCAGCCAGCGTCTCGCCGTGCGCGCCGAGCGCAGTGCGGCGCGCCGTCACCGAAGGGGCCCGGTCACCGCAGCCCCAGCTCGTTCTGCGGGAGCTCCTCGATGTTGACGTCCTTGAACGTGACGACCCGGACGTGGGCGACGAACCGGTTCTGGCGGTACATGTCCCAGACCCACGCATCCTTCAGGTCGAGCTCGACGCGGGTGCGGCCACCGTCGGCGACGACGGACTGCACGACCTCGTTGGCCAGGTAGAAGCGGCGCTCGGTCTCGACCACGAATCGGAACATCGGGGAGACGTCCTTGTACTCGCGGTAGAGCTGGAGCTCGACGTCGGACTCGTAGTCCTCGAGGTCCTCGGTGCTCACCAGATGCCTCCTGCGACGCGCTGAGGGGCTGCGAGAGTGTCGGGCCCACATCGGCGGCGGGCGACGGAGCGACACGACGACGCCGAGACGTGCGGGCGTACCGTTCCGGGATGGCTGTTCGTCTCCGTACGGGCGGTGGGACCACGCTATCGGTCCGGGTGGACAGCCCCGCCGGACCGACCCGACGACGAGCGCTGACCCGGCGAGACGCCGGGCGAGGGCCGTCCTACAGGTACCGCTTCTCCTTGATCTTGGCCGACTTCCCGACTCGATCGCGCAGGTAGTAGAGCTTGGCCCGCCGGACGTCGCCACGGGTGACGACCTCGATCTTCTGCACGATCGGGGCGTGCACGGGGAAGGTGCGCTCGACGCCGACGCCGAAGCTGATCTTGCGCACGGTGAAGGTCTCACGGATGCCGTCGCCCTGGCGGCGGATGACCGCTCCCTGGAAGACCTGGACCCGCTCGCGGGTGCCCTCCACGACCCGCACGTGCACCTTCAAGGTGTCACCAGGGGCGAAGTCGGGGATGTCGTCGCGGAGGCTCTGGAGGTCGACGAGGTCGGTGGCATTCATGGCGAAGGGTTCCTGGCGTCGGTGCCCGCTGGGCCACGAAGGCGAAGCGGGCGGCGTTGCGGGTCGCAGCGTGCGGTCCCGCAGGGGACCCTGAAGGATACGCCTCGCCCCGCCGATGCGGCAAAGCGCCCGCTCAGGGCCGCTCGCGGGGCGGCGGAACCGACGACAGCCCGTCGAACCACGCCAGCAGCTCCCGGTCGCGCTCGTCGAGCCCACCCCGAGCCTCGATGAGGTCGGGGCGCTCGACCACCGTGCGGGCCAGCGCCGCCGCCCGCCGCCAACGGGCGACGGCAGCGTGGTCTCCGGAGCGAAGGACGTCGGGGACCGCCAACCCCCGGTACTGCGCCGGTCGGGTGAACTGGGGATGTTCCAACAAGCCGTCGGTGAACGACTCCTCCTGCGCCGACGAGGCATTGCCCATGACGCCGGGGACGAGGCGCCCGACGGCTTCGAGCACGACCAGCGCCGCGACCTCTCCCCCACCGAGCACGTAGTCCCCGATCGACAGCTCCCCGTCGCACAGCTCGGTGCGGACCCGGTCGTCGACGCCCTCGTAGCGGCCGCACAGCACCGACAGCCCGCCCCCGCCGGCGAGCTCGCGAGCCCACTCCTGGTCGAGGCGCCGGCCACCAGGACCGAGCAGGAACAACGGGCGAGGACACGACGACGCCTCGACCGAGGCGAAGATCGGCTCGGGTCGCAGGACCATGCCGGCGCCGCCACCGAACGGGGCGTCGTCGACGGTGCGGTGCACGTCGGTGGTGTGCTCGCGCAGGTCGTGGACGCGGATGTCCAGCACCCCGTTGACCTGCGCCCGGCCGAGCAGGCTCTCGGCGGCGGCGGCCTCGACCATCGTGGGCAGGATGGTGAAGACGTCGAACCGGAACGGCGCGGTCACGACGTGGGGCCCTCCTCCTCGACCAGCTCGAACAGGCCGGCGGGCACGTCCACCACCAACCGACCCTCGTCGTCTCGGCCCACGAGGAAGGTGAGCGGGACCAACGCCCCCGAGGCCAGCAACAACAGGTCGCTGGCCGGGTTCTCCTGGACCGCCTCGACGGTCCCCCGGGTGGTTCCATCGGACTCGACGACCTCGCTCCCGACCAGCTCGTGCACCCACAGCGCGTCGGGATCGGGATCGCCGACCGGGGCGTCGCCGGTCAGCACCTGGCCGACGAGCACGTCGGCGTCCTCGCGACGCTGGCAGCCCGCGAAGGCCACGATCCACTTCCCCTGGTGGGGGCGGGAGGCCACGACCACCAGCTCGCGGTCACCGGCGTGCAACGTCGAACCGGGCGCGACCCGGCTCGTCTCGGTGGAGGTGAGCGTCACCATGACCTCACCACGAAGACCGTGGGGTCGTCCGATCCGGCCGACCTCCAACTGCGGCCCCACGTCAGTCGACGAACTCGACCTCGACGTCGACGCCGTCTCGCACCGCCGCCGCCCGGACCACGGTCCGGATGGACTGCGCGACCCGGCCCCGCTTGCCGATGACGCGACCCATGTCACCGTCGCCGACGTGCACGTTCAGCACCGGACGGCGGCCACGAGCGTCGAGCTCGACGTCGACGGCATCGGGATCGGCGACGAGCGCCTTCACGAGGTACTCGAGCACCTCGATGGCGACGGGCGCGTCGACGGATCCGTCGCCGGCATCCTCGTCGTCGTGGTCGGTCACATCGATGTCGGCGGCGTCGCTCACGAGGCTGCGCCGGTGAACTGGTCCATGGCGCCGGAGATCTTCAGCAGCTTGGCCACCGCTTCGGTGGGCTGGGCACCCTTCTGCAACCAGGCCACGGCCTTGTCGTTGTCCACCGTGATCGCCGACGGCTCGCGGCGGGGGTCGTAGTGGCCCACGATCTCGATGAAGCGACCGTTGCGGGGCGAGCGCGCATCGGCGGCGACGATGCGGTACGTCGGCTGCTTGGTCTTGCCCATCCGCATGAGGCGGAGCTTTACCACGTGGTTCTTCTCTCTGGTCGGTGTCGCTGAGAACGGGCCGGCGCAGCAAGCAGTGCGCGCAGGCGACCGTCCATGGTGAGCCACAGGGTCGATCCGAGGCAAGTCGAACGCCCGAGGGGTCAGGCTAGCGGCCTGCGCCGGGCTCGCGTCCGCCCGGGGGGAGCCCCAGATCCGGTAGGCCGGAGCGCCCGGGAGCGGTGCCCCCCGCCAGCCCGAGCGACGAGGGATCGAGGTCGGGCAGGCGAAGGGGCGCCTTGCCCTTCGGCGCGACGCGCCCTCCGCCGGTGCGCCCGGAGCCGCCCCGGCCGCCGCCAGGGCCCTTGCCCTTGTTCTTGGCCGCCTTGCGACGCGACTTGGCGATCTTCTTCGAGCCGGAGCCCCCCATCCGCTTCATCATCTTGGAGACCTCCTTGAACTGCTTGACGAGGTCGCCGACCTGGGTGGCGTCGGTCCCCGACCCGCGGGCGATGCGGTTCCGGCGCGAGGCGTCGATCAGGTCGGGGTCGGTGCGCTCGGCCACGGTCATCGAGCGGATGATGGCCTCGATCCGGGCGATCTCCCGATCGTCGATCTCGGCGTCGCGGACCTCCTTGGGGACACCGGGGAGCATGCCCAGGATCCCCGACAGCGGGCCCATCTTCTTGAGCTGCTGCATCTGGTCGAGGAAGTCGTCGAAGGTGAACTGGCCTTCGAGCAGCCGCGTGGCGGCCGCCTCCGCCTGGTCCTTCTCGAAGACCTCCTCGGCCTTCTCGATGAGCGTGAGCATGTCGCCCATGCCCAGGATCCGACCGGCGAGGCGATCGGGGTGGAAGAGGTCGAAGTCCTTGAGCTTCTCCCCCGTCGAGGCGAAGGCGATCGGTCGACCCACGACCTCCTTCACGCTGAGAGCGGCGCCGCCGCGGGCGTCGCCGTCGAGCTTGGTCAGGATGACCCCGTCGAGCTCGAGCGTGGCGTGGAAGGCCTCGGCGGTCGAGACGGCGTCCTGACCGGTCATGGCGTCGATGACCAGGAACGTGTAGTGGGGGTCGACCGCCTCGGAGATGCGACGGACCTCGTCCATGAGGTCGGCGTCGATGGCCAGTCGACCGGCGGTGTCGACGATCACGACGTCACGGCCGGTCCGGCGTGCTTCGGCCACCGCGCCGTCGGCGACGGCGACCGGGTCGGTGTCCTCGGACCAGACCGGCACCTCGATCTGGCGTCCGAGCGTCCGGAGCTGCTCGACGGCGGCGGGACGCTGGAGATCGGCGCCCACCAGCAACGGGTGGCGGCCCTGGCTCTTGAACCACCGGGCCAACTTGGCCGAGTTGGTGGTCTTGCCCGAGCCCTGCAGGCCGGCCATGAGCACGACCGTGGGGGGCTTGGGGCTGAACGTGATCTTGATCGTCTCGCCGCCGAGGGTGGCGGTGAGCTCGTCGTTGACGATCTTGACGATCTGCTGACCGGGGTTGAGGGCGCCGGAGACCTCGGCTCCGAGGGCGCGCTCTCGGACCCGGGCGATGAAGTTCTTGACGACCGTGAAGTTGACGTCGGCTTCGAGGAGAGCGAGGCGGATCTCGCGCAGCGCCTCGTCGACGTCGGCCTCCGACAACCGCCCCTTGCCCCGGAGGCGGCCGAGGACTCCCTCGAAGCGGTCGGACAGGGTCTCAAACATCGACAGCCACCTCGTCGGGCAGATCGGACGGATCGAAGGACCCGGGCACGGCGCTCGACCCGGCGGAGGACCCGAGACGGGTCGTGACACGGTGCCCGATGACCACACCGAGGACCAGGCCGAGGACGAACAGCACGACCGCCTTCGGCCCGAGCGCGCGGCCGGCGGCCGCGGTCCCCTTCACGGGCACCGACCCGACGAGGTACCCGGCGCGGAACGCCACCTCGCCGGTCGCGACGACGAGCTTCGCCGAGACCGCCGTGAGACGAGCGACGACGACGAACGGAAGCACGAGGATCCTCATGAGAACAACGCCTCCACGAACTCGTCGGCCTCGAACGGCACGAGGTCCTCGACCCCTTCCCCGAGGCCCACGAGCTTCACCGGGATGCCGAGCTGGGTCTGGATGGCCACCACGATGCCGCCCTTGGCGGAGCCGTCCAGCTTGGTGAGGACCACGCCGGTGACGTCGACGGCCTCGGTGAACTGCGTGGCCTGCACGAGGCCGTTCTGACCGGTGGTCGCATCGAGGACCAACAGCACCTCGGTCACGTCGCCGGCGCCCTTGTCGGCGACGCGGCGCACCTTGCGCAGCTCGTCCATCAGGTTGACCTTGGTGTGCAGGCGACCGGCGGTGTCGGCGAGGACGAGGTCGGCGCCACGCGCCGTCGCAGCCTCGACGGCGTCGAAGATGACCGCACCCGGGTCACCTCCCTCGTTGCCCCGCACGATCTCGGCGCCGGCGCGGTCGGCCCACATGCCGAGCTGCTCGGCGGCAGCGGCGCGGAAGGTGTCGCCTGCGGCCATGACGACCTTGTGGCCGGCATCGGTCTCGCGCTTGCCCAGCTTGCCGATGGTCGTGGTCTTGCCGACGCCGTTGACCCCGACGAAGAGCCACACGGAGGGCCCGTCGCCGCTCGCCCGCACGAGCTCGACGTCGAAGCCGCCGAGGCGACGGGTCAGCTCGACCTTCAGCGCGTCGAGGAGCTGGGCACCGTTCTCGAGGCCCTGCTCCTTGACCTGCGCCCGCAGGACGTCGAGGAGCTCCTGGGTGGCGTCGACGCCGACATCGGCCCGGATGAGGGCCTCTTCGAGCTCGTCCCAGGCCGCCTGGTCGATGCGGCTGCGACCGGTCAACGACCCGACATAGCCCGAGAGCAGCCCTCTCGCCTTGCTGAGCCGATCGCGGAAGCGGGGGCGGGTGGGTGCGGGCGCCACCTCGACCGGCGCGGCAGCGGCGGCGACCGCCTCGGCCTCCGCGACGACGTCGACCTGCTCGACCGGCACCCCTCACCGGGTGCCGACAGGTCCTCGCCGGTGACCGGCGGGGCGGAGGGGGGCGGTTCGAGGGTGGTGTCGCCACCGCGACGACCGCGCACGAGAGCGAGGCCCGTGCCGACGAGGACGCCGAGCACGACGAGGACGAGGATGATGACGACGGCTTCCATGGCCGGTTCAGCCTACTGACGACCCCGACGGGCCCGACGCGGCCGAGCCGGTCGACGGCGTCGGGCCGGGTTCAGCGGGTCGTCGTGGGGGGCGACGACGGCGTCAGCGTGCCCAGCGTGACCTCCAGGCTCTGGCGCTGGCCGTCGCGGACCACCTCGACCGTGACGGTGTCGCCCGGGCTGTAGGCGCTGATGACGCCGCGGAGCTGCTCGAAGGAGCGGACGTCGCTGCCGTCGACGGCCACGATGAGGTCGCCGACCTGGATGCCGCCGTCCTGAGCCGCGCCTCCGTCGACGAGGCTCTGCACGTAGGCCCCGGCGTCACCGGACGGGGTCTCGTCGGGCCCCGAGAGGCCGAGGCCGGCCCGGGCGATCGACTGGCCGTTCACGATCTTGTCGGCGATGTCACGTGCGGTCTGGACCGGGATGGCGAACCCGATCCCGTTGTTCTCACCCGACTGGCTGAAGATCGCCGTGTTGATCCCGATGAGCTGGCCGTTGCGGTTCACCAGGGCACCGCCGGAGTTGCCCGGGTTGATCGAGGCGTCGGTCTGGATCATGTTGACCACGACGCCCTTGTCGTTGTCGACCGGCCGGTTGACCGCCGAGACGATCCCGGCGGTCACCGTCTGCTCGAGGCCGAACGGGCTGCCGAGGGCGACGGCGGTCTGCCCGACGATCGGGTCGCCGTCGGCGAGGGCGACGGGCGGGAGGTCGGCGCCCTCGATCTCCACCACGGCGATGTCCGTACCGGTGTCGGTGCCCAGGACCCGACCCTCCAACGCCGCGCCGTCCGCGGTGCGCACCGTGACGGTCGTGTCGGAACCGACGACGTGGGCGTTGGTCAGGATCAGGCCGTCGCGGTACACGACGCCGGACCCGAGGCCGTTGCTCACCTCGATCTGGACGACGGAGGGCGAGAGCGCGGCGGCGACGGCCGCGAGCGGCTCGACCGTGGGGTCGATGGTGACGTTCGGGACGGTGGAGACCGCCGCCGGGACGCTGCGCACGACGGGGCTGGCCGACTGGTCCTCGGTCAGGGCCCGGACGCCGAAGCCGGAGCCCACGAGTGCAGCGGCGAACACCGTCGCACCCACGACCTTCAGCGCCGTGTGACGGGGCCGAGGGGCCGAAGCCGACGGCAGCCGAGGCGGGAGGGGCGGGGGCGTGGGAGGTGCCCCGAGGGACCACCCGGGGTTCACCGACGAGGGAGTGGGCGGCGGCGGGATGGGCGGGATGGCGGCCCCGTCTGCCCCGTACGTGGCCTGCGGTGAGCCTGCGGGCGCCGGCACGGGGGGAACCACGACCTGCGTCGGCTGCTCCGAGGTCGGCCACGCCGGGTTCGGAGGCGGTGTCGGCCCGCTCGACGTCCCGCCGACATCGGCGTGTTCGAGCGTCGGACGCTGCTCGTCGCCGAGGAACGGTTCACGGCCGTCGAGCGGCGGCTGGTTCGGGGGGGTCGGGTCCCAGGTCATCGGGGCTCCTGCGAACGGCCCGCACGCGGCGGGCGACGGATGAGGCTGACGGCACCAGCGGGTGCCTCGACGACGACGGTACGGGGCCGGCCGAAAAACGCACCGAAAGGACAGCGATCGACGACCGAAAGGCGCCGACCGACTCCGATCACCCGGCTGGGGCGGCAGAAGGGGGCGGAAGGGCCGGCAACCACAAGGCGAAGGCGGCACCGCGTCCCGGCTCGGAGGCCAGCTTCACCTCGCCCCCGTGGGCCTCGGCGGTCTGGCGGACGATGGTGAGGCCGAGCCCGCTGCGTCCCTGCTCACGCCCTTCCCGCGGGTTCCCCCGCCAGAAGCGCTGGAAGACCCGCTCGTGATCCGCGGGATCGATGCCTGATCCCTGGTCCTCGACCGACAGCCACACCCAGGGCCCTTCCCGGCCGGCGCGCAACCTGATCGTGGTGCCCGGCGGCGAGTGGTGCACGGCGTTGGCCAGGAGGTTGGCCAACGCCTGACGCAGGGCGAGCCGGTCGCCGAGCACCCAGAGGCCCGTGTCGGTGATCTTCTCGAGGTGCAGCCCCTCGGCCTCGGCCACCCCGACGAACTCGTCGGCCGCCTCGTCGACCAACAGGGCCGCATCGACGGGCTGGCGGTCGAGCGACAGGGTCCCTTTCCGCGCGTAGACCAAGAGGTCGTCGACGAGACGGGCCATCCGCTCGGTGGAGCGCTCGACGACCTCGGCGGTGCGCCGCAGCTCCTCGGCGCTGGCGTCCGGGTCGGAGAGGGTCACCTCGAGGTTCGTGCGGATGACCGCCAGCGGGTTGCGCAGCTCGTGGCTGGCCTCGTGGATGAACTGGCGCTGCCCCTCGAAGGCCTCGTCGAGGCGGCCGAGCATCCCGTCGAACGTGTCGGCGAGACGCCGCAGCTCGTCGTCGGGACCGCCGAGATCGATGCGTCGGCTGAGGTCGCTGGCCTGGATCTCGCGGACCGTCGAGGTGATCTGGCCGATCGGTCGCAACATCCGACCGCTCACCAGCCACCCCACGGCGAGGCTCACGAAGAAGAGCCCGAGCAACGCGCTCAACGAGTACACCCGCAAGGCGTCGAGGGCCCGCTCGTTGACCTGGTTCTGGAGGAGCTGCGCCTGGTCGATCTGGAGGAACCGTCCACCAGGCCCCTCGAAGAGCACCCCGATGGTCTGGTTCTGCAACGAGTAGCGCAGACCGAAGTAGAGCGAGGCGACGGCCAGCGCGGCGAGGCCGAAGACGACGGTCGAATAGACGAGGGTCAGCCGGAACCGGATCGAACCCGCCCACGCCGGCAGGCGATCGGCGAGGCGCTGTCCCCTCGAGTGCAGGCGGGTGCGGACCTCGACGGTCGGGTACTCACCGGTCGGCGGCTCGCGCACGATCGGGCCCACGTCGGGCAGGCGCTCGGCCGACGCGCTCATGCGTCGGCGCCGTCGACCAAGCGGTAGCCCCGGCCGATCACCGTCTCGATGGCCGAGGGCTCCCCTCCGGCCATGAGCTTGCGCCGGAGTGTTCCGACGGTGACGCGGACGGTGTTGGTGAACGGATCGGCGTGCTCGTCCCACACGTGCTCGAGGAGCACCTCCTGTGAGAGCACCTCGCCCGGACGGGTCATGAAGTAGCGCAGCAGCGCGAACTCCTTGGCCGTCAGCTCCAGGCGCCGCCCCCCGCGCGACGCCACGTGTCGGGCGTCGTCGAGCTCGATGTCGCCGACCTCGAACAACGACGACGTGCCGGGCGTGTCGCGACGCAGCAGCGAACGGATCCGCGCGGTCAGCTCCGGAAAGGCGAACGGCTTCACGAGGTAGTCGTCCGCGCCGTCGTCGAGGCCCGCCACGCGATCCTCGAGGCTGTCGCGAGCCGTCAACATCAGCACCCGAGGTTGGGGGTCCAACGACGCCGCCCGCACCTGCCGGCACACCTCCCGACCGTCGGTGCCCGGCATGGTGATGTCGAGGCACAACAGGTCGTAGCCGTTCACCATCGCCTTGGCGATCGCCTCGTCACCGTCGTTGGCGACGTCGACGGCATAGCCCTCCCGACGCAGCCCCCGGGCCACGGCCTCGGCCAACTCGACCTCGTCGTCCACCACGAGCACGCGCACGTCCGAGAGGGTAGGGCGCCATCGGCCCGCCGGGGCCGCACCGAGCCGGGTCGGCGCGGTGCGGACGGGACCCGACCGGCCCCCGCGGGGGTCCCGTTCGCCGGCCGAGGCTTTACCGTGACCTTCGCCTCGCCGTGGTTCTGTCCCCCGGTGACCGCCACCGACCCCGTCCCCCCACCCGCTGCCGAGGAGCCCCCCGTGGACGCTGTGGAGCCGAACCCCGTGCCCGTCGAATCGGACGCCGCACGTCTGGAACGGGCCATCTTCGAGGTGAAGAAGGTCATCGTCGGCCAGGACCGGACGATCGAGCGGCTCTTCGTCGGCTTGCTGGCCCGGGGGCACGTGCTGCTCGAAGGCGTGCCCGGACTGGCCAAGACGCTGGCGGTGGAGACGCTGGCCACCGTGATCGGGGGCTCCTACACGCGGGTGCAGTTCACCCCGGACCTCCTGCCCGCGGACCTGGTCGGCACCCGCATCTTCCGCGCCTCGAGCGAGCAGTTCGACATCGAGTGGGGTCCGATCTTCGCCAACATCGTGCTGGCCGACGAGATCAACCGGGCACCGGCGAAGGTCCAGTCGGCTCTGCTCGAGGCCATGGCCGAGCACCAGGTCTCGATCGCCGGCACGACCCGCCCGCTCCCCGCACCGTTCCTGGTCATGGCCACGCAGAACCCGATCGAGAGCGAAGGGGTCTACCCGCTGCCCGAAGCGCAGAGGGACCGCTTCCTCATGAAGATCGTGCTGGGCTATCCCAGTCCGGTGGAGGAGGCCCAGATCGTGGCCCGCATGGGTGTGCGCCCACCGACCGCCGAGCAGGTCCTCACCCTCGACGACCTCGTCGTGCTCCAGGACGCCGCCGACGCCGTGCAGGTGGCGCCCAGCGTCGCCGACTACGCCGTGCGCCTGGTCGTGGCCACCCGGGAGCCCGCCCAGCACGGGCTGCCCGAGCTGACCGAGCTGGTCTCGTGGGGGGCCAGCCCTCGCGCCACGCTCGGCCTCGTGGCGGCCGGACGGGCCCTCGCGCTCCTCCGGGGCCGCACCTACGTGGTGCCCCAGGACGTCTTCGACGTGGCCCCCGACGTGCTGCGCCATCGCGTGGTGCCGTCCTACGAAGCCCTCGCTCAAGGGCTGTCCGTCGAGCAGCTCCTCGCCCGGCTGCTGTCGACCATCCACGCACCAGCGGTCACTCCCGCGCAGAGCCCGACCGCCGTTCCCAGCCTGTGAACGCGGCCGGCCCGCCGACACGGCCCCCCGATCCCGACCGTCGCGCGGCGATGGTCGGCGGCCTGCGCACCCCCGACGCCCCCGCCGTCGCGGGGACCCCCGCCGCCGAGGTCCTGCGTCGACTCGAGCTCGCCGTCACCCGTCGACTCGACGGCCTGCTCCAGGGTGACCACCGGGGGCTGACCCCCGGGCACGGCTCCGAACCCGGTGAGATACGGGCCTACCAGCCCGGCGACGACGTCCGCCGCATCGACTGGAACGTCACCGCCCGGCTCCGCGACACCCATGTGCGCGACACCGTCGCCGACCGCGAGCTCGAGACGTGGGCCCTGCTCGACGCGTCCGCCAGCCTGGCCTTCGGCAGCGCTCTCGCCGAGAAGCGCGACCTCGCGCTGGCCGGCATCGCCGCGGTGGCCTTCCTCACGACCCGCACCGGCAACCGCATCGGCGCGCTGACCGCCGACGGGACCGGGCTGACGACCACCATCCCGGCCCGCAGCGGACGGGTGCACACCCAGGCCCTCCTGAGGCGTGTCCTGCGAGCCGTCGAGTCCCCCGCCCCCGGCCGGGTGGAGCTGTCACGCGCCCTCGTCCGCCTCGGCGCGGTGGCCCGCCGCCGTGGCCTCGTGGTCGTCGTGTCCGACTTCCTCGACCCCGACGACTGGACCGCCGCCCTGCGCGCCGTGGCCCTGCGCCACGACGTGGTCTGCCTCGAGATCGTCGACCCCCTCGAGCTCGCGCTCCCCGCCGTGGGCACCGTGAACCTGACCGACCCCGAGACGGGCGCGGAGCTCGAGGTCCGCACCGACGACCGCCGCCTTCGTCAGCGCTACGCCGAGGCCGCCCGGGCCCAGCGGCTCACCATCGCCGCACGCATCCGCGCCGCCGGCGCCGACCACCTCCAGCTGCGCACCGATCGTGACTGGCTGCTCGACCTCGCCCGCTTCGTCTCGCGCCGGCGCGACCGGATCGACTCCCTGTCCCGAGCAGCGGCCCACCAGGTCGGGGCATCGTGAACGTGCTCGCCGTCGGCTTCCTCGACCCGTGGCGGCTGTGGCTGCTGCTCGGTGTCGCAGCGTTGATCGTCGTCTACGTCGTCGTCCAGCAACGGCGTCAGACCTATGCGCTGCGGTTCACCAACCTCGACCTGCTGGCCTCCGTCGCCCCCCGCCGGCCCGGCTGGCGGCGTCACGCCACCGCCGCCGTCTACCTGGTCGCGTTGGCGGTGATGGTCCTGGCCTTCGCCCGACCGACCTGGGAGACCCAGGTCCCACGAGAACGGGCCACGGTCATGTTGGCCATCGACACCTCGCTGTCGATGGACGCCACCGACGTCGCCCCCTCACGCGTCGAGGCAGCACAAGAGGCGGCGGTGTCGTTCCTCGACCAGGTTCCCGGACACGGTCAACGTCGGCCTGGTCACGTTCAACGCCGCCGCCTCGCTGCGGGTTCCCCCGACGACCGATCGTCAGGCGGTGCGCGACGGCATCGCCAACCTCGAGCTGGGAGAGCGAACGGCCATCGGCGAGGCCATCTTCACCAGCCTCGACGCCCTCTCGACCGTGCCTCCCGCCGAGGACGGCAGCCCCGTCCCGGCGGCGATCGTGCTCATGTCCGACGGCACGAACACCAACGGGCGCTCCGACGCACAGGCCGCCGGCGCCGCCGCCGACGAGGGCGTGCCCGTCTCGACGATCGCCTTCGGGACCGACGAGGGCTTCATCACGGTCCCCGGCATGGCCGGCATCGTGCCCGTCCCCGTCGACCGAGCCGCGCTGGAGGCCATCGCCTCGGCCACCGACGGCCGGTTCTACGAGGCCACCACCGAGTCCGAGCTGCGCGACGTCTACGCCACCATCGGATCGTCCGTCGGCTTCGAGACCGTCGACACCGAGGTCACCGCCTGGTTCGTGGGCGGCGCGCTCGTGTTCCTCTTCGTGGCCGGCGGCCTGAGCCTGGCCTGGTTCTCCCGCCTGCCGTAACCATTGCGCCCTCGTCGGCTCCGCCTCCTCGGGACGCATGCGGCTCGGTCGCTAGCGCTTCCCCTCGCGCCCGACCGCGACCCATCCCGACCATCGCGCCCGTCGGCTCCGCCTCCTCGGGACAAGTGCGGCTCGGTCCCCTCGCCGCCCGACCGCGACCCATCTCCCGACCATCACGCGCCCGTCGGCTCCGCCTCCTCGGGACGCGGTGCGGCTCAGCTGGCGCCGACGCGCTCGCTGACGACCTTGCTCGACCCGCCCGGCTGCATCGTCACGCCGTAGAGGCAGTCCGCCGCCTCCATGGTGCGCTTCTGGTGGGTGACGATCACGAGCTGGGCGTCGGCGCGGAACTCGGCCACGAGACCCAGGAAGCGGTGGAGGTTCACGTCGTCGAGCGCCGCCTCGACCTCGTCCATCACGTAGAACGGCGACGGGCGGCTGCGGAACACGGCGAAGAGGTAGGCCAGGGCGGTGAGGCTGCGCTCGCCGCCCGAGAGCAGCGAGAGCTTGCGCACGTTCTTGCCGGAGGGCTTGGCCTCCACCTCGATGCCGGTGGCGAGCAGGTCGTCGGGCTCGGTGAGCTTGAGCCGACCCTCGCCGCCCGGGAACAACATCGAGAACAGCGCCTCGAAGTTGGCGGCCACGTCGGCGAAGGCCGACGCGAAGACCGTGACGATCTCGGCGTCGATGGCCCGGATGATCTTGGCCAGCTCGCGACGGCTCTCCTTGACGTCGTCGAGCTGTTGTTGCAGGAACTCGTGGCGCTCCTGGAGCGCATCGAACTCCTCGAGCGCCAACGGGTTGATGGGGCCCATGATCCGCAGCTCGCGCTCGAGCTCGCGGATGCGGGCGTTGGCGGTGACCCCGTCGGGAAGCGGCGGGCACTCGGTGGCGATGGCGGTGTCGGGCTCGCAGTCGAGGTCGCGTCGCAGCGCCTCGACCGCAGCCTCCAGGCGGAGCTTCACCTCGGCCTCGTCGAGCTCGGCCCGCTGCAGCAGCTCGCGCTGCTCCGACAGAGCCCGCTCCTCGGCCGCACGGCGACGCCGGCGCTCGTCGAGGTCCGCGGCGACCTGGCGAGCCGCCTCCGACTGACGACGGCGGCGCTCGCGCAGGTCGTTCAGGCGCGACTCGATGGTGACGGTCGACGCGCCGACGAGATCGGTCAGGCGCTGCAGCGCCACGGCGGCGCGCTCGAGCTCCAGGCGCCGTGACTCGGCCGCAGTGCGTTCGGCAGCAGCACCTTCGAGGCGCCGCTCCACCTCGGCGGCACGCGTGCGCAGGAAGGCCTCGCGCTCGGCCACCGACGCCGACCGGACCTCGAGATCGCTGCGTCGGGACCCGACGTCGGCGGCGAGCTCCTCGAGACGAGCCCGGGCCGCACCCATGCGCTGCGACGATTCGGCGAGGTCGGAATCGGCCGCCTCGAGCCCGGGCAGCACGGCTTCGAGCTCGGTGATCCGCACGACCTCCCGGTCGAGGCGCTCGGTGAGCTCCCCGAGGTGCCCGTCCAACGCCTCGGCCTCGGTGAGCGCATCCCGGCGATCGGTCTCGACGCGCTGGAGTCGGTCGGCGGCCGCGGCGAGGCGGCTGTCGTTGTCGTCGAGCTGCTTGGTGAGGAGGCGCTCCTCGTCCTCGACCGCGCCGACCGAGGCCCTGGCCGCCGACAAGGCCGCTGCCGCGGACGCCACGGACGCCGACGCCGCCTCGGCCCGGGAGCGAGCCTCGTCACGGGCCGCCCCCGTGGCCCCGGATCCGGCCACCCCGACCCGCCACCCACTGAGCGCGAACCGATCGCCGTCGGCGGTCACGGCGATGGCGTCGGGGTGCGCGAGGGCGACGTCGATCGCCTCTGCCCACCCGCCGTCGACGACGACTGCGGAGCCGATCAAGGCGTCGAGGACGGCCTCCACATCGACACGCGACGACCGCACGTGGCGACGCAGAGGCACCCCGACCGGTGGGCACGGACGGGGGGTCATCCCCGCGCCGAGGGCGATGACGGCCCCCGAGAGGGCCTCGCCGTGCAGTGCGTCGAGCGCGCGGCGCCCCGCTGCGACCCCGTCGACCACGACGGCGGCGAGCGCCTCACCGGCGGCCGCCTCGAACGCCGCCTCCCAGCCCGGGTCCACCTCGACCAGGTCGAGCAACGTGCCGAGGACCCCGTCGATCCCCTCGAGGCGCTGTGCGCCGGCACGCGAACGCGCTTCGTCGAGGGCCAGATCGAGCGCCTCGACACGGGCCTCCCACGCGTGGCGCTCGCTCTCGACGCGACGATGCTCCTGTTCGGCCTCGGCGCAGGCCGTGACGGCGAGGGAGCGGCGCCGCTCGACGTCCTCGATGGCGTCGACCAGCGGTCGTTCGGTCTGCTCGGCGGCGGAGAGCTCGTCGCGCAGCGCGTCGGCCTCGAGTGCGAGCGCACCGACCCGCGCCCGCAGGCCCTCGATGCGCACCAGCACCCGATCGCGCTCGGAGCGTCCACGATCGACGGCGGCGCGCAGCGCGGCCAGCTCGCCCCGGACCTCGGCGGCGGCCCCACTGGGAGCGGGGACCCCGGTGGCCCATTCGCTCTCGAAGGCGGTGCGCTCCGCCGCCAGCGCCGCCTCGGCGACTGCCAGCTCCTCGGTCAGCGGAGCCAGGACGGAGCGCTCGACGTCGAGCTCGGCCAGATCAGCGGCGAGACGGGCGGACTCGGCCTCGAGCGAGGCCACGACGCCCTGGTCGACCGAGGTGCCCTGCGCCCGTTCGACACCCCGGCGGCGTTCGGTGAGCACCGCGGTGAGCCCCCTGGCCTGCTGGAAGAGCGACTCGTGGACGGCGAGCGAATCCCCGAGATCATCACCGCCCATGGCGGTGAGCTCGGCCTCGGTGGCCATGACCAACGTGTCGAGCTCGGCCAGTGCGGACCGACGCTCCCGCTCGGCCTCGAGGAGCTCGGCACGACGCCTCGAGCCCTTCTCGAGCCTGGTTCGCAGCCCGTCGAGCTCACGCCCGGCGACGTGGACGCGAAGCGCGGTGAGCTCCGCCACCACGTCACCGTGACGGCGGGCGGCGTCGGCCTGGCGCTCGAGAGGGCGGAGCTGGCGACGCACCTCGCGGAGGAGGTCCTGGAGCCGGGTGAGGTTGCCCTCCGTGGCGAGGAGGCGGCGTTCCGACTTCTCCTTGCGGCGGCGGTACTTGAGCACCCCGGCGGCTTCTTCGATCACTGCACGGCGGTCCTCGGGGCGGGCGTTGAGGACGGCATCGATCTGGCCCTGGCTGATGATGACGTGCTGCTGGCGGCCGACCCCGGAGTCCGAGAGCAGGTCTTGGATGTCGAGCAGTCGGCACGGCACGCCGTTGAGGGCGTACTCGCTGTCACCCGAACGAAAGAGGGTGCGGGTGATGGTCACCTCGCTGAACTCGATCGGCAGCTGGCCCGAGCCGTTGTCGATCGTGAGGCTCACCTCCGCCCGGCCGAGCGCCGCCCGCTTGGCCGTACCCGCGAAGATCACGTCGTCCATCTTCTGGGAGCGCACCGCCGACGGCGCCTGGGCCCCGAGCACCCACCCGATGGCGTCGACCACGTTGGACTTGCCCGACCCGTTCGGGCCGACGACGACGGTGACGCCCCGCTCGAGGTCGAGCACGGTGGTGTCGGCGAAGGACTTGAAGCCCTTCATGGAGAGTCGCTTCAGGTACATCGAGGCTCGGGATGGCTCGGGGCGTCATGGCCGGAACGGGACGAGTGGCACACCGCGATCAGACCTGGCAGATCTCACAGAAGTAGGTGGACCGGTTGGCGAACTTGGCCTTCACGATGTCATGTCGACGACAGCGTCGACAGGGTTGCTTCTCACGGTCGTAGACCTGGTGATGGCTCTGGAACTCCCCGGGCTTGCCGTTGATGTCGACGTACTGACCGTCGCCCAGCGTGGACCCGCCGTACTTGATGGCCTCGTGGAGGATCTCCACGAGCGACCGGTACACCCGGCGGATCTCCTGGGTGGTGAGGGTGTCGGTGTCGCGGTCGTAGCGCAGGCCGGCGTCGAAGAGGATCTCGTCGGCGTAGATGTTCCCGATGCCGGCGATGATCGACTGGTCGGTCAGGAACGCCTTCAGCTTCATCTTCTTGCGCCGCAGGAGGTGGCCGAAGTCGACCCACGACATCGGCGTCTCGACCGGGTCGACGCCGAGCTCCGAGAGCTCGGGGATCTCCGAGGTGATCTCGTCGGGCGTGGCCAGGAACAGCTCGCCGAAGGTGCGCGGGTCGACGAAGCGGAGCTGACCTCCCTGGGTGAACGAGATGACGACATGGGTGTGCGGCGCCATCTCGTCGCGGGGCGCGGCGCGCAGCAGCTGACCGCTCATGCGGAGGTGGATCACGAGCACGTCACCGGTGTCGAGCCCGAGCAGCAGGTACTTGCCCTTGCGCTGGGCGCTGGTGATCTTGGCCCCCTCGAGCCGGGCCACCAGCTCCTTGGGCTTCTGGCGGCGCACGGTGCGAGCGCCGGTGACCGACACCGTCTTGATCTTCTTGCCCACCACCTCACGTTCGAGCTCACGACGGATGGTTTCGACCTCGGGCAGCTCAGGCATGGCCCTGCTCGCTCTCACTGATGGTGGTGGATGCTGCGGTGGGGACGACGGCGTCGACCCCCTCCAGCACGGCCAGGGCCGCGCCGGCCGCCGATTGCTCGGCGTGCTTCTTGGATCGTCCGTGACCGACGCCGACGCACCGACCGTCGACGTGGACCTCGGCGCGGAAGCGCTTGGCGTGATCGGGTCCCTCGTCGGACACGACGTAGGCGGGTGTGGAGGTGGTGCGCTGCGCCACGAGGATCTGGAGCTGGGTCTTGTGGTCGGCCCCGCCGGGACCCTCGGCGACCTCTGCGGCGATCCGCCCGGCGAGCAAGCCGAGAACCAGGTCGCGGGCGGCGTCGAGGCCCCCGTCGAGGTAGACCGCGGCGATCACCGCCTCCATTGCATCGGAGAGGATCGACGGCTTCTCGCGCCCGCCGCTCGACGCCTCTCCCTTGCCCAGCCGGAGATCGACGCCGAGCTCGATCTCGGTCGCCACCTCGGCGAGGGTGGGTTCGCTCACCACGGCGGCGCGCACCTTCGAGAACGACCCCTCGGCCAACTCGGGGTGCTCGGCGACGACATGGGCCGCGACGACGAGGCCGAGCACGGCGTCGCCCAGGAACTCCAGGCGCTCGTTCGACTCGGTGCCGGGGTGCTCGGCGCACCACGAACGATGGGTGAGCGCACGCTCGAGGAGGGCGGGGTCGTCGAAGACGTGTCCCAGCCGCTCGGAGAGCGACGCGAGCGTGTCGGTTGCCAGGGCGTCAGCCCAGCTTGGCGACGACGTAGTCGACGGCGTCGCGGACGGTCTTCAGGTCCTCGAGGTCTTCGTCCTCGATGCGGAAGCCCACGCTGCGCTCGCCCAGCTCCTCTTCGAGGGCCTCGACCAGCTCGATCAGCGCCAGGCTGTCGGCGTCGAGGTCGTCGGCGAAGGAATCGCCCTCGTTGATCGAGGTGGGTTCGACCTCGAGGATGTCGGACAGCCGGTCGCGGATGAGGTCGATGACTTCCTGGCGGCTCATCGGGGGCTGTTCGACGTGGGTCTCTGCGGGCACGAAATCGTTCTCCTGGTCCGGTCTCGGTCGGGGGATCGTACCGTGATCCGCGCTCGTGCGCTTGTGAACGCTTCCTGCGAGTCGCTCCGCGGGAGCTACCCGGCGCGCACGGTGCGGGCGAGATGTCCGACGACGTCGCCCTGCACCATGTCCCGGGCCACGCTGACGGCGTTGACGATGGCCGTGGCCGACGACGAGCCGTGGCTGATGATGCACACCCCGTCGAGGCCGAGCAGCATGGCGCCACCCGTGTTCTCGGGATCGAGGCTGTCGTAGAGCGGCGCGAGCGCCGGCCAGAGGGTGGCGGCGGCGGCCCGGGCCTCGTCGGAGGAATCGAACGCCTCGAGGAGCCCGGCGATGAGGGCCTTGAGACCCCCCTCGAGGGTCTTGAGAGCCACGTTGCCGGTGAAGCCGTCGGTGACGACGACGTCGGCGACGTCGCTCATGAGGTCCCGGCCTTCGACGTTGCCGACGAACTGCGCCCCCGTGTCGCCCACCCACGATCCCTCGTCGAGGAGCTTGTGGGTCTCCTTGACCAGGGCGTTGCCCTTGGTCGGCTCCTCGCCGATGGACAACAGCGCCACCTTGGGCCGGGGGAGGCCGTAGCGCTCGCGGGCGTACACGGCCCCCATCTGGGCGAACTGCACCAGCCACTCGGCATCGCACTGGGCGTTGGCGCCGGCATCGAGCAGCAGCGTGGGGGTGGAGCCGGGCACCGGGATCGGGGTCACGATGGCCGGGCGCTGCACGCCCTTGATCCGACCCATCCTCAACAGCGCGCTGGCCATGGTGGCGCCGGTGTTGCCCGCGCTGACCATGGCCGATGCCCGCCCGTCGCGGACGGCCTCGGCGGCTCGCACCAGCGACGAGTCCTTCATGCGGCGCACGCTGGCGGCGGGGTCGGCATCCATGGCGATGACCTCGGAGGCCGCGATCACCTCGAGGTCACCGGTGTCGGTGAGGTCCTCGGGTCGCCCGACCAGGATCACGCCGACACCGAGCTCGTCGGCGGCGCGACGCGCGCCGGCCACGATCTCGTGCGGCGCGTGGTCGCCGCCCATCGCATCGACGGCGATGGGGAGCATGGCGCCGGCAGCGGCCTCGGTCACGGCGACTGGTGCGTCAGTCGACGTCGATGGCCTGGCGGCCGTGGTACCAGCCGCAGTTGCCGCACACGATGTGGGGACGCTTCACCGAGCCGCAACGCGGGCACGTGCTGCGCGAGGGCGTCGTGAGGCGTCCACGCCGACGACCGGCGGCTGCGGCTCTTGGACTTCGAGGTCTTCTTCTTGGGGACAGCCATCGTTCTTCCTGGCGCGTGGGGGGACCTGAGGCCCGCAACGGGAGCGCCCGAGGTGTCGGCTCCACGCCGACCCCGGACACGAAGGAGAGATGCTACCCGTCCTCGGCGGCAGAATCGAAGTGCAGGTCGCCCAGCGCCGCCCAGCGCGGGTCCACCGCCGCCTCGGGCTCGGGCTCCTCGACGCCGTCGAGGGGCACGGCGGGGAAGGCCTCGGGGGCCGGACCGAGGCACTCCGGCGCACACAGCGGGGCGAGCGGGAGCGCCAACAGCACGGCGTCTCTGACCATGGGCTCGAGATCCACGAGGTCGTCGGCCATCGGATAGGTCTCGCCCTCGACCGGCCGAGGCTCGAAGATCTCCTTGACCCGCGCCACGGTCGAGCCCTCGACCGGCGTGAGGCAACGACGGCAGTCGCCGACCCACGGCACGGTCACGGTCCCCGTGGCGACGAGGCCGTTGCTGAGGGTCTCGAGCTCGACGTCGACCTCGATCGGCGCCCCGTCGGGCACGGAGGCGGTGGTGATGCCCAGGTCCCGGGAGGGCGACCGCCTCGGTGAAGCGGCGTCGGGTGCCGGGTGGCGTCGGAGCTCGGCGATGGGCACCACGAGCGGGCACGCGTCTGGGTCGATCATGGGTCGATCCCGCGCCGAGCCGACCCGTCAGGGTCGTTCGTCGTCCTGGTCGAAGAACGAGGCGGCGGCGTCACGGATGGTCTCGGGTGGCCCGGCCGGTGGGGCGGGCAGGGTGTCGTAGTCCTCGACGGCGACCAGGCGGGGCGCGACCTCACCTTCCTCGTCGTCGTAGAACTCGTCGTCGTAGCCGTCCTGGTGGCGGTCGGCGAGGGCACCGGCACCACCATCGTCGGCGGGCGGGGCGTCGCCGGACGGCGGCCCGGCCACGCCATGGGCCGCCGCCGCTGCGGCCTCGGCGAGGAGGTTGGCGCCCTGGAGCTTCTCGCGTCCGGCGGCGACGAGCTTCTGGGTGCGCTCGAGGACGATCTCGAAGCTGGCCAGCTTCTGGTCGCAGAAGTCCTCGACCTCGTGACGCAGCCGGCGCGCATCGGCTTCGGCGGTCTCGGTGATGGTGTAGGCCGCGCTGCTCGGCCGCCTTGACGACCTCGGTGCGCTGCACCATCCGTTCCGCCCGGGCGCGGGCCTGCTCGACGATCTCGTCGGCCTCGTGACGGGTGCGGGCCAGGTACTCCTCGCGCTCCTTCAACAGCCAGCGGGCGGCGCGCAGCTCCTCGGGCAGCTGGTCGAGCGCCTCGTCGATGCAGATCGAGCACCTCGTCCTTGGCGATCATCGACGACGCGGACAACGGCACCGGTCGGGCCGCGTCGATGATGGCTCGGAGCTGGAGGAGGACGTCCTCGGTCTCGGCCGGGTGGTACTGCGCCCCGACGGGCGGTGGGGTGAGGTCGAGGTCGGCCTCGGGCTCGAAGTCGGTCATGAGATGCGCTCCTCGAGGCGCTTGGCGACCGCCGCCGGCACCATCGCCGTGACGTCGCCGCCGAAGCGGTGGATCTCACGGATGAGCTTCGACGCCAGGAACGAGTGAGCCGATGCGGACGGGATGAACAAGGTGTCGACGCCGGAGATCTTGTGGTTCATCTGCGCCATCTGCAGCTCCGACTCGAAGTCGGACACGGCGCGCAGGCCCTTCACGATGAAGTCCGCCTCGAGCTCGCGGGCGAGATCCACGACGAGCGAGGCGAACATCGTGACATCGACGTTGTCGAGGTGGGCCACCGCGTCGCGCGAGCATCTCCTCGCGTTCGTCGAGATTGAACATCGGCTGACCCTTCTGCGGGTTGCGCATGGCCGCCACGACGACGTCGTCGAACAGCCGCGACGCCGTCTCGATGATCTCGAGATGTCCGTTGTGGATCGGATCGAAGGATCCTGGGTACAGCACTCGGGTCACGAGATCTCCGGCGGCGTGGGACTGGCGATGACGAGGAGCGTACCGCCGTACCACTTCTCCCTCAGGACATGCCACGGTTCCGGGACGACCACGGCCGCGTCGGACTCGATGACGACGGTCGCGCCGGGTACCAGTGCTCCCACCCGCCGCAGGATGTCGTCCCACCCCGAGTCGTTGGTCTCGTAGGGGGGGTCGAGGAGCACCAGATCGAACGGGGGACCGCCGTCGGCACCGGCGAGGCGATCGAGGTAGGCCGACGCCTCTGCGGCGACCACCTCGGATCGATCGTCGAGGCCCGTCGACCCGAGGTTGGCAGCGAGGACCCGCCGCACCCCGGCGTCACGCTCGACGAAGACGGCGTGCGCCGCACCCCGTGACAACGCCTCGATGCCCAACGCCCCGGAACCGGCGAACAGGTCGAGCACCGTGGCGCCGTCGACGGCGTCGAGGCTCCCGAGGGCGTTGAAGAGCGCCTCGCGCACCCGGTCGAGCGTCGGCCGGGTGGTCGTACCGGGCGGCGCCTGCAGTCGTCGCCCTCTCGCCTCGCCGGCCACGACCCTCATCGGACCCGACCGTACCGCCCGGCAGCGCCGCCACGTCGACGGACCTACCTTG
Organism: uncultured Iamiaceae bacterium; assembly: GCA_963715425.1. Lineage (GTDB taxonomy): Bacteria > Actinomycetota > Acidimicrobiia > Acidimicrobiales > Acidimicrobilacustridaceae > Rhabdothermincola_A. Next base: position 207,208 of record CAVQSE010000004.1, on the reverse strand, counting down.
GAGACGTGGAGGCCGAGCTGGGGATGACCTGCGTCGATTGCGGCGGCACGCTGCGCCCGCTGTCCTACCCACCCGAAGAAGGTTGGGAGCCCGGCGACGTCGTGGCCTACCGGTGCCCCGACTGCCTCGAGAGATTCGACATCGTCCTGCCCGACCTCGACGACGACGACCGCTCCTGACCCCGAGCCGGTCCCGGTCCTGCCCTCAGCTCTTCAACAAGAACTCGGCGTCGTCGCCACCGAGGAGGAGGTCGACCTCCTCGGCGAGGAGCCAGTGGTCGGACAAGGTGGGATCGGCGGTGACGATCTCGATGGCGACCTCCCTGGCCCTCTCGACCCACTCGCGGTCCCGTCGCAGCGACGCCAACTTCAGGTCGTTCTGGCCCTTCTGGCGCTCGCCCATGATCGTGCCCTCACCCCGCAGGTCGAGATCGACCTCGGCCAGCTCGAAGCCGTCGGTGCTGCGCACGAGGGCCTCCAACCGGGCCTCGCCGTCGGGCGTGGTCGCCTCGCCGACGAGCCAGCACCACGAGCGGTCGGCCCCGCGCCCGACCCGTCCTCGGAGCTGGTGGAGCTGGGCGATGCCGAACCTCGATGCGTCGAGGATCACCATCACCGTGGCGTTGGGCACGTCGACGCCGACCTCGATGACCGTCGTGGCCACGAGCACGTCGATCTCCCCGTCGCGGAATCGCTGCATCACCGCGTCCTTCTCCGCCGCCGGCACCCGACCGTGGAGCAGCCCCACCCGCAACGACGAGAGCTCCCCGGCGGTGAGCTCGGCATGGGTCTCCTCGGCCGAGCGGACCTCGAGCTTCTCGCTCTCCTCGATCAGGGGGCACACCACGTAGGCCTGGCGGCCGGCGGCGACCTCGGACCGGACCTGCTCCCAGACCTCGGCCTCGTCGAGCTCGCTCTCGGCCCGACGCGTCTCGATGGGCGTGCGTCCGGGAGGGAGCTCGTCGAGCACCGAGACGTCGAGGTCGCCGTAGACGGTCATCGCCGCCGTGCGCGGGATGGGGGTGGCGGTCATCACCAACACGTCGGGGATGGCGTCGCCGGCCCCCTTGGCGCGCAGCGCGGCCCGCTGCTCCACACCGAAGCGGTGCTGCTCGTCGATGACGACCACACCGAGCGATCGGAAGCCGATGCCGTCGGAGATCAGGGCATGGGTGCCGATGGCGATGTCGATGGTGCCGGCGGCCAGGTCGGCGAGGAGGCGTCGGCGCTCGGCCGCCGGCGTGCGGTTCGTGAGCAGCACGACCCGCAACGGGCGGTCGAGCCCTGCGCCGGCGAAGAGGTTGGCCTCGTCGGTGTCGGGGACGGTGAAGCCCTCGAGGAGGTGACGGACGCTGGCGAAGTGCTGCTCGGCCAGCACCTCGGTCGGAGCCATGAGGGCGCCCTGGTGTCCGCCCTGCACGGCGACGAGGAGCGCACTGACGGCGACCACGGTCTTGCCCGAGCCGACGTCACCCTGCAGGAGCCGGTGCATGGGGTGCCCCTTGGCCAGGTCGACCACGATCTCGCCGATCGCACGGTGCTGCGCACCGGTGAGGTCGTAGGGAAGGCGCTCGTGGAAGCGGTCGACGAGGTGGCCGGCACCGCCACCCGGGCCCACGGCGTGCGCGACACCGACGGCGGTCCGCTCGAGCTCCTGCTTGCGCCGCACGAGCTCGACCTGCACCCGCAACAGCTCGTCGAACACCAGGCGGCGGCGGGCGTCGGCGGCGGCGCGCATCGTGTCGGGCGCGTGGATGTCGGTGAAGGCGACGGTCCGATCGACCAGGTCGAAACGGCGACGCAGCGCAGGGTCGAGCGGATCGGCGAAGTCACCGGCGCGCCGGAGCACCTCGTCGAGGAAGCGGGCGACGTCCCAGCTCATGATCCCCGCCTTCTCGCTCTGCGGGTAGACGGGCACGATCCGCGCCGTCTTGTCGCCGATGAGGTCCACCACGGGGTTCGTCATCTGCCGCTTCCCCTGGAACTCCTCGACCCGCCCGAAGAGGACGACGTCGCTGCCCTCCTTCAGCTGTCGTTCCCGGAACGGCTGGTTGAAGAACGTCACCCGGAGGTGCCCCGACCCGTCGGTCACGTCCGCGGTGACCAGGGACTTGCCGTTGCGGGTCCGACGACCGGTCGTGCGGAGGACCGTGACGAGGACGGTGGCCTCCTCCCCCAACCCGAGCTCGGAGAGGCGGGCCTGGTTGGTCCGGTCGATGTAGCGACGGGGGTAGTAGGTCAACAGATCGAGGACCGTGTCCACGCCCACCTTGGCGAGGGCCGACGCGCGGGTCTCGCCCACGCCCTTCAGCTCGGTGACCGGCAGGTGGGCGAGCTGGGAGAGGCGCCGGGCCATCGGAGGGCTACTCGATCCCGAAGAGGTACGGGTAGAGCGGCTGGTCGCCGTGGTGCACCTCGACCTCGAGGCCGGCCCGGTTGTCGTGCACCCACACCTCGATGTGGCGCGTGACGGCAGCCGTCGCTCCTTCCCCCTCGATCACGGTGACGATCTCGTGGTCGTCGGTGATCAGCTCGGCCAGCAACGCGGTCGCCGCGTCGCCCAGGTCGGCGTCGATGGCGAGGATGCCGTCGCGGGCGATGCCCAACCAGTCACCCTCGGCGATCGGCCCTCGGTCGCAGCTCGACTGGCGCACCGCCCTGGTGACCTCACCGGCCACGACGTGGCCCGCCGCGGCCGACATCGCCGAGGCGTTGAGGTCGGCGGACGACTCCGGGTCGTAGCTGAGCAGGGCGGCGAAGCCCTCGGCCACCCCTCGCGTGGGGACCACCCGCACGCGCTTGGTGGTCATGGCGTCGACCTGCTCGGCGACAGGGATGATGTTCTTGTTGTTGGGGAGGATGACCACCTCGTCGGCGGGTGCGGCCTCGACGGCTTCGAGGAGCTGCGCCGTGGACGGGTTCATGGTCTGACCGCCGGTCACCATCCCCTGCACGCCGAGGCTGTAGAAGATGCGCCGGATGCCCTCCCCCGCGGCGACGGCGACCGTGGCGCAGGGAACCGGGTCGTGGACCGTGGCCGGCTCGGCCGGCGCCGGTCTGGCCTCGCGCACCCACTTCTCCTCCTCGACCTCCTCGAGCAGGTCGGTGACCCGGATGGAGCGGGGGCGGCCGATGTCGACGGCGGCCTCGATGGCCGCACCGATGTCGTCGGTGTGGACGTGGCAGTTCCACAGGCCGTCGCCGCCGACGACGACGATGGAGTCGCCGAGGGTGGCCCAGACGTCCTTGAAGCCGGCGATCGAGTCGTCGGGGGCCTCGAGGAGGTACATCACCTCGTAGCGCAGGTCGGCCACACCGCCGTGTCCGCCGCCGGCGTGCACCGACTCGAAGGCGGCGCTGAAGTCCGCCGAGGCACCTCCCCCGTCCGGCGCTTCGGGGAGGGCACGCCCGTCGACCAGGTGGAGGGCCACGTCCACGAGCAACAGCAGGCCGGTGCCGCCGGAGTCGACGACCCCGGCCTCGGCCAGGACCGGCAGCAGCTCGGGCGTGCGGGCCAGCGCCTCGGCCCCCCGCTCCCGTGCGGCGTGGAGCACGCCGGCGAGGTCGGCGCCCGAGGCCAGCGCGTCCGCGGCACCGTCGGCGACGGCGCGGACCACCGTGAGGATCGTGCCCTCGACCGGCTTCATGACCGCGCCGTAGGCCGCCGTCGCCGCAGCATCGAGCGCTGACGTGAGCGTGGCCGCGTCGACGGCGTCACCGTCTCGGAAGCCCTCGGCCAGCCCGCGGAGGATCTGCGAGAGGATGACACCGGAGTTCCCTCGTGCTCCCATCAGCGACCCGTGGCTGATGGCCCGGCAGACCGAGGCCATGTCGGTATCGGCTCCGTCGACCTCGGCCACGACCGACGCCATGGTGAGCGACATGTTGGTCCCGGTGTCGCCGTCGGGGACCGGATAGACGTTCAGCCGGTTGATGGCCTCACGGTGGACCGTGAGGATGTCGGCGTAGCCCCTCACGAGGTCACGGAGGTCGTCGGCGACGAGGCGGTCGAGCACGGGCACGGACGGGGATCGTAGTGACCACAGGCACGTCGCCCGATGCCCGAGCCGCGAGTTGGGCCGGACAGGGCCGAACGGGTAGAGTCCACCGTTCGTTTGTGTCCCGCGTCCCGAGGTGGTCCCCATGGCATCGATTTGCGAGGTGTGCGGAAAGCACCCGTCGTTCGGCATGGCGGTGAGCCACTCCCATCGGCGTACCAAGCGTCGCTGGAACCCCAACATCCAGCGGGTCCGCGCCGTCGTCAACGGCTCGACCAAGCGGGTCGACGTGTGCACGTCGTGCCTCAAGGCGGGCAAGGTCACCAAGGCGGCCCGCTGACCGTGGCCGACGACCCGGCCTCGACGGCGGACGTCGTTGCGTCCGCGACGCCCGCGGCGTCCCGGCAAGGCGTGGTCAAGTCCTTCGATCCGATCCTGTCCGACGGCGTCGTGGTCGGCGACACCGACCTGGCCGAGTACGAGCTGAGCCGGACCGCCCTCGACGACTCGGTGTTCCGCATGCTGCGCCAGGGCCAGCGGGTCGTGTTCGAGCTCGATGATCGAGGCATGGCCACCCGGGTGCGCACGGGTGCCGAGGGGAACATGGGGACGCCGGGATTCGCGGCCGTCCACCCCGACGACGACCAACACCCGCAGGGCGGCGAACCGCTCGTCTGACGCCCACCTGACCAGGAGGGGTCGTCGTGTCGGGTCGAGCGGCCCTGCCGGGTTGTGACCCTCTGCTGGCGAGACCGGCGACGGCGCCATCTAGGATGCCGTCACCGGGACGTCACGGGAAAGCCATCCACCGTTCTCCCGTGCCAACCCCCCATCGCTCTCCCTTCGAGAGCCGACGACAACGATGTCGGAGGTGCCCATGGCCGGCCACACCACCAACCAGAAGCTGCTCGATTGGGTCGAGGAGTGGCGTTCGGTGCTCCAACCGGACGCCGTGCACTGGTGCGACGGATCCGCCGAGGAGTACGACCGGTTCTGTGAGGAGCTCGTCGCCGGCGGCACCTTCACCACGCTGAACGAGGCCAAGCGCCCCAACAGCTACCTCGCCCTGTCCGACCCGGGCGACGTGGCCCGCGTCGAGGACCGCACCTACATCTGCTCCGAGGCCGAGATCGACGCCGGCCCCACCAACAACTGGCGCCCACCGGCCGAGATGAAGGCGGAGCTCACCGGGCTCTACACCGGTGCCATGAAGGGCCGCACCATGTACGTGGTGCCGTTCTCGATGGGCCCCCTCGGTTCGCCCATCGCCCACATCGGCGTGCAGCTCACCGACTCGGCCTACGTCGCCGTCAACATGCGGATCATGACCCGGATGGGACAGGGAGCGCTCGACGTGCTCGGCGACGGCGAATGGGTGCCGTGCCTGCACTCGGTGGGCATGCCGCTGGCCGACGGCCAGGCCGACGTGCCGTGGCCCTGCGACGCCGAGAACAAGTACATCGTGCACTTCCCGGAGACCCGTGAGATCTGGTCCTACGGCTCGGGCTACGGCGGCAACGCCCTGCTGGGCAAGAAGTGCTTCGCGCTGCGCATCGCGTCGACGATGGCCCGCGACGACGGGTGGATGGCCGAGCACATGTTGATCCTCGGGCTCACCTCTCCCGCCGGCGTGAAGCACTACGTGGCCGCGGCGTTCCCGTCGGCGTGCGGCAAGACCAACATGGCCATGCTCATCCCCACGCTCCCCGGCTGGAAGGTCGAGACCGTGGGTGACGACATCGCCTGGATGAAGTTCGGTGACGACGGCCGCCTGCACGCCATCAACCCCGAGGCCGGGTTCTTCGGCGTGGCCCCGGGCACGTCGGCGACGAGCAACTTCAACGCCCTCGAGTCCGTGCGGGCCAACTCCATCTTCACCAACTGCGCCCTCACCGACGACGGCGACATCTGGTGGGAGGACCTCTCCGAGCGAGCCCCCGAGCACCTGATCGACTGGAAGGGCCAGGACTGGACGCCGGCGTCGGGCACCCCCGCCGCGCACCCCAACGCCCGCTTCACCGCCCCCGCCTCGCAGTGCCCGTCCATCGCCCCGGAGTGGGAGGACCCCGCCGGCGTGCCGATCTCGGCCATCCTCTTCGGCGGTCGGCGGGCCACGAACGTCCCGCTCGTCACCGAGGCCTTCGACTGGCAGCACGGCACGTTCCTCGGCTCCATCATGAGCTCCGAGAAGACCGCGGCCGCGGCCGGGACCGTGGGCGAGCTGCGCTTCGACCCCTTCGCCATGCTCCCCTTCTGCGGCTACAACATGGGTGACTACTTCGCCCACTGGCTCGAGATCGGGCAGGCCACCGACCCCGCCAAGCTCCCGAAGCTCTTCTGGGTGAACTGGTTCCGCAAGGGCGACGACGGCTCGTTCCTGTGGCCCGGCTTCGGCGACAACTCCCGGGTGCTCAAGTGGGTCGTCGAGCGCCTCGAGGGCACCGCCGAGGCCGTCGACACCGCCATCGGCCGGGTGCCCGCCGCCGGGGCCATCGACACGACCGGGCTCGACCTCGACGCGGCCACCCTGGCCACCTTGCTGTCGGTCGACAACGAGGCGTGGCGAGCGGAGATCCCGCAGATCGAGGCGCACTACGACCGGATCGGCCAGCGGCTCCCCGACGAGATGCGCGACGAGCTCCGTGAGCTCGAGAAGCGCCTGGCGCAGTAGCCGGACCTTCGTCGGCCCGGCTCAGCCGCGGAGGAACATCTCGCGGATGCCGAGCCCCATGATGAACAGCGAACCGATCCCGTAGAGCAGGTACCGGCGATCGGGCATCTGCTTGGCGTAGCTGTAGACGATCCCCACCGCGATGAGCGCGCTGAAGCCGTAGAGGGCGTGCAGGGCGGGGGCGGTGACCCCGTCGACGCGCTGGACGGCCACGCCCAGGAGCACCTCGACGAACACGACCAGCCATGCCGCGCCGACCGCCCACCACATCAACCGCGACCGCACGGCCACCAGCCAGTGGGCGCCGACGACCCACAGGCCGACGAGGCCGTTGCTCACGATGAGGACCCACGCCATGGTCGCGTGGGCGTCAGCCAGCGTCACGGCGGCCCGACTCAGGTTGTGGTGGACGCGCGGCGCGCACCGGCTCAGGCCGTCGGTGCCGCACTGACCACCGGCTCGTAGGCCCAGACCTCGCTGGCCACACCGACGGGACGCTGCGCGCCCGGGGGCGGCCCGCCGGCGTCGGCGCCCGGGTGGCCACCACCGTGACCTCCCGGGCGTCCGGCCGACGCCGGTGCTCCGGTGGTGCCGGCATGACCCTGGGCGAAGGCCGGCGACGAGAGCCACGCCTCGAAGGCGGCTTCATCGCGCCAGCGTGTGATGACCAACCAGGTCGTGCGGTCGTCGGTCGGCTTGAGCAGCTCGAAGCCCTCGAAGCCGTCCTCGCCCTCGACGGCCCCTGCCCGGGCCGCGAATCGGTGGGCGAGCTCGTCACCGGAGTCAGCGGGGACGGTGATGGCGTTGATGCGGATGATCGTCATGGGGCCGATGGTGCCCGGCGCCCGACGGCGACGCCAGTCAGGACGAGGTGCGACCCGTCCCCCGGGCCGAGTCGGTGAGCGGAGCGACCCGTACACTGGACTCGTGTTGAAGGCGAACGATCCGTGCTGGTGCGGCAGTGGCCGCAAGTTCAAGCGCTGCCACCGCGACGTCACCGAGGTCCTCCGACCGGGGTCGCTCAGTCCGACGCGGGCGGTTCCCGACCACATCGCCCGGCCGGACTACGCCGAGACGGGCCTGCCGGTGCGCTGGGACGAGCCCAGGGTCAAGTCGCCCGACGTGATCGAGCGCATGCGTCGAGCCGGGGCCGCAGCCGCCGAGATCCTCGAGCTGGGCGGCCGCACCGTGGCGCCGGGGGTGACCACCGACCACATCGATGCCGTGGTCCATCAGGCCTACATCGACCACGGCGGCTATCCCAGCACCCTCAACTACCGCGGCTATCCGAAGTCGTTGTGCACCTCGGTGAACGAGGTCATCTGCCACGGCATCCCCGACGACCGGCCGCTGCGCGAAGGCGACATCGTCAACCTCGACGTCACGATCTTCCTCGACGGCGTCCACGGCGACACCAACGCCACGTTCGCGGTCGGAGCCATCGACGATGCATCCAGGCGCCTCATCGACGTCACCCGGGAGTGCCTCGACCTGGGCATGGCCGCGGTCCGACCGGGCCGGCCCTTCAGCGACATCGGCCAGGCCATCGAGACCCACGCCCACACCCATGGGCTCGAGGTCGTCAGGGCGTTCGTGGGTCACGGCATCGGCGAGCAGTTCCACACCGACCTGCAGATCCCCCACTACTTCGAGCCCCGCCTGACCACCCTCATGGAGCCCGGGATGGTCTTCACCATCGAGCCGATGATCTCCATCGGCACCGGCAACCACCGCATCTGGGACGACGACTGGACCGCGGTGACCGCGGACGGCAGCCGCACCGCGCAGTTCGAGCACACGGTGCTGGTCACCGACACGGGGGTCGAGGTGCTCACCCTGGCCGGGGATCGCGAAGAGGTGGGATGAACCACGAGCAGTTCACCGTGACCGGGCTCGCGGTGAACGGCACCTCCGTCCCGCTGCGCTACGGCCACCTCGTCGTGGTGCACAACGCCAACGCCGCCGAGGAGGACTGGGAGTGCCTGGCCTCCTCGACCGACCACGTCGACCTACGGCCTGCGGCAGTGGCGCTGCACGTCACCACGACCGAGGGCACTGTGCTGCGCGGCGATGCCGTCGTGGTCCGCTCCGACGGCCACAGCCACGTGTTCCGGGGCGTCGGGACGCTCCTGCCCAGCTGAACGGAGGTGCAGGTCGGACGATTCGCCGACTCAGGATCAGCCGAGGATCGAGGGGGCGAACGGCTCGCCCGGCGCACGGGTGGCGCCGAGGGCGATGAACCACTCGGTGCCGAAGGCGCCGGCGAACGCCTCGTCGGGCATGGCCAGGAAGAACGAGTCGGGCGCGATCTGGCTCTCGTGGGCCTGCATGGCCGACCGCTTGCGTTCGATCGCTGCGCTCACGTCGACGGCATGGGTGATGAGCGCCTCCGGCGATCCGAACTCCTCCTCGGTGGCGCGGCGCATCCGCTCGGCCCCGTCCTCCGCGATGGGGGTGACGCCCTCGGCGGCGTCGGTGAGGTCGGTCTCGAACTCCTCCGTGCGTTCGGCCATGGCCCGCCGGATGTGGTCCCGGTTCATGGTCGACTCGAAGACCCGCGTCACGCCCGCCTTCCGGGCAGCGAGGACGCCGACTCGATGGACCTGGATGTGGTCGGGGTGCCCGTACCCACCGTGATCGTCGTAGACGGTGAGCACGTCCGCACCGACGTCGCGCAACACCGCCGCCAGCCGATCGGAGGCGTCGTCGATGTCGGCCTGCCAGAAGCAACCAGGGTTGTCGTTCGTCGGCTCGCCCATCATGCCGGAGTCCTGGTAGCCGAGGAACTCGACGCGCGTGGCGCCGAGGCGCCGCGCGGCCTCGTGGGTCTCGGCGACCCGACGCTGCCAGAGCGGCTCACCGTCGTCGAGCACACCGGGCACCGGTTCACCCTCCTCGCCGCGCGTGGCGAGGACGAGCACGACGTCGTGACCGGCCTCGGCGGCGAGGATCATGGTGCCGCCGGTGGCGATCGACTCGTCGTCGGGGTGGGCGTGGAAGCAGACGAGCGTGGCCATGAGCCGCTCAGCCTACGAGGAGGCCTCAGGCAACGGCACCGGACGCGCGCCGGGCAGCGATCGTCTCGGGGTCGAGACCGGCCCACTCCGAGAGGATCTCGTCGGTGTGCTGGCCGGCGTGGGCGGGCGGTCGGTCGATCGAGGCCTCCGTACGAGAGAAGCGTGGGGCCGGTGCGGGCTGGACCACACCGGCCACCGTGGCGAAGTTCCCGCGCGCCACGTTGTGGGGATGCGTCGGCGCCTCACCGAGGCTGAGGATCGGGGCCACGCAGGCGTCGGTGCCGTCGAAGACCTCCGCCCACTCGTCGCGGGTGCGGGTGGCGATGACCGCGGCAAGCCGCTCCTTGAGCACCGGCCACATGCTCCTGTCGTTCTGCCGGGCGAAGTCGGGGTCGTCGGCCAGGCCGGTCTTCTCGAGGAGCACCGCGTAGAACTGCGGCTCGATGGCGCCGACCGACAGGAACCGCCCGTCGGCGCACTCGTACACCTCGTAGTAGTGGGCCCCGGTGTCGAGCATGTTGACCCCACGCTCGATCGGACCAGATCCCCATGGCCAGGAAGCCGTGGATGAACGTCGTGAGCACCGCGGTGCCGTCGACCATCGCCGCGTCGATGACCTGGCCCTCACCTGACGTGCGGGCCTCGAGCAGCCCGCAGACCATCCCGAACGCGAGCAGCAGTCCGCCACCCCCGAAGTCACCGAGGAGGTTGAGCGGGGGCTGAGGTCGCTCACCGGGACGGCCGATGGCCCCGAGGGCACCGCCGATGGCGATGTAGTTCATGTCGTGTCCGGCCATCGGAGCCATGGGCCCGGACTGACCCCAACCCGTCATCCGCCCGTAGACGAGACGCTGGTTCACCCCCAGGCAGACGTCCGGACCGAGGCCCAGTCGCTCCATCACCCCGGGACGGAAGCCCTCGATCAGACCGTCGGCGCCGGCGAGCAACTCCAACACCGTGGCCACGCCGTCGGGATGCTTCAGGTCGACGCCGATCGACCGCCGACCCCGGTTCATGACGTCACGGGGCGGATCGGCCGGGTCACCGCCCACGACCGAGCCGGCACGGTCGACGCGGATGATGTCGGCACCCATGTCCGACAACATCATGGCGGTGAAGGGGCCGGGGCCGATGCCGGCGATCTCCACGATCCTCACACCCGAGAGCGGTCCCATCGATGGCCATCCTTCTGTCGTGGCGGACGCGCCGGAGGCGCCCGCCGGCGGTCGGTCGGTCAGCGCGCCGCTCGTGCCGCGAGCGCGGTGACGTGCTGGACGATCGCCGCCCAGAAGTAGCGCGGGAGGGTGTGGCCCACGTCTTCGAGGCGCAGGAACTCCGAGCCCCGCAGGCACTCGCTCGTGCGCTCCCCTCCGCTCACGTCGATGAGCGGGTCGATCTCACCGTGCACCACGAGCGCCGGGACATCGAGCGTCCTGAGCGCCGCAGACCTCGACGGCGACACGAGCACGGCGAGGAGCTGGCGAACCGTGCCGTCGGGGTCGTAGCAGCGGTCGAAGCTGAGGGTGAGCCGTTCACGGTCCCAGTCCTCGTCGGCGTAGACGGGCCCGGCGAGGAAGCGGCTCTGCTCGACACCGAGATCGATGTTGGCCTGACGGTCGGCGGGGGACGGGGTGAGCAACATGGCCACGGCCTCGGCGGTGGGCTGACCGACGTCCGGGTCGCCCGTCGTGGACGCGCACGACACCAGGCTCAACGTTCGCTCCGGTCGGTCGATGGCCATCTGCTGGACGATCATCCCGCCCATCGACTCACCCATCAGGTGGGCCCGTTCGATGCCCAGGTGGTCGAGCAGACCCCAGGAGTCCGAGGCCATGTCGGAGAGCAGGTAGGGCGCTTCGACGGGGCCCGAGAACGCGCCGAGGAGCGCGGCCATGACGTCGAGCCCGTGATCGTCGATCTTGGTGGAGAGGCCCACGTCGCGGTTGTCGAAGCGCACCACGTGGAACCCACGATCGACGAACGCATGGCAGAGGTCCGGGTGCCACGACACCATCTGGGCCCCGAGGCCTCGGACGAGGAGCAGCGTGGGGTCGGCCGGGTCGCCGAAGGTGTCGTACTCGATCTCGATCCCGTTCGCGGCCGCACGCATGGCGGGCATCCTCTCCGCCTCGCCCACGGTGGTCAAGGTGGCGCCCGTGGAGGGGGCGGGGCCCGGGTAGCGTCCCGCCGGTGGAACGGATCGATCCGCTCACCGGGGCGCACGCGTGGATCGTGGCCAGCCGACAGGGTCGACCCAACCTCCCTCCCGACGGATGTCCGTTCTGCCCGGGCGGCCTCGAAGCCCCCGAGACCTACGAGGTGCGGTCGTTCCCGAACCGCTGGCCGCCGTTTCGGGAGGGACGGGCGGAGATCGTGCTGTACACGCCCCGCCACGACGCGTCCTTCGCCGACCTGACCACCGTCGAGGCCCGACGGGTCGTCGACCTGTGGGCGGCGCGCAGCGAGGAGCTGGGCGCGGCACGACGACGTCGGCTACGTGCTCGTGTTCGAGAACCGCGGCCCCGAGGTGGGCGCCACGATCGCCCACCCGCACGGCCAGATCTACGCCTTCCCCGACGTACCCCCGCTGGCGACGAACGAGCTGACATCGGGCGACATGACACGCGCCCTCGGGCCGGCCGCCCCCGGCGACCGCCTCGTCACCGAGGCCGACGAGGGATGGCGGGCCTGGGTGCCCTGGGCGGCCACATGGCCCTACGAGCTGCTCCTCGCCCCGGACCATGACGTCCCCGACCTGCCGTCGCTCGGCGACCGGGGACGCGACGCCCTCGGGACGCTCCTGATCGACGTGGTCGGGCGCCTCGATCGCCTCTTCGACGCCCCGATGCCCTTCATGTTGTGGTTCCACCAACGGCCCTTCGACGGAGGTGACTGGCCCCGCGCCTGGCTGCACGCCCACGTGGCGCCGATCCTGCGCTCCCCCGGCACGCCCCGCTTCGTGGCGGCAGGCGAGCTCGGCAGCCAGGTGTGGTTCAACCCGGTCGACCCCGATGACGCCGCGGCCCGGCTGCGGCGGGCCTGACGTGTTGGCGGAGGTCGCCGCGTTCGCGCCGGGTCGCGTGAACCTGATGGGCGACCACACCGACTACGCCGGCGGCCTGGCCCTCCCGGTGGCGATCGACCTGGGAACCACCGTCAGGGGTGTGCGCAGCAGCGATCGCGTCGAGCTGCGATCGACCGACGAGCGGGATCCGGTGCGACTGGCCCTCCCGGTCCGCGAGCCGAGCGACGTCGAACCGCGCTGGGGCCGCTACGTCGCCGGCGTCGTCGGGGAGATGCCCGGAGCGCAGGGTCTGGTCGGCACCGTGACGAGCACCCTCCCGATCGGGGCCGGCCTCTCGTCGAGTGCCGCGCTCGAAGTGGCCCTCGCGCTGGCGCTCGGCTTCGACGGGCCGCCGATGGAGCTGGCGCGCCTGGCCCAGCGCGCCGAGCACCGTTCGTCGGGTGTCCCGTGCGGGCTGATGGACCAGCTCACCTCGTCCTGCGGCGTGGTCGGGCACGCGCTGCTCATCGACTTCGCCACCGAGACCTTCGCTGCGGTGGCGCTCCCGGCGGGCCTCGACATCGTCGTGGTGCACTCGCGTCAGGATCGTGCCCTGGCGGGCTCGGCCTACGCCGAGCGCCGGGCATCGGTCGAGAGCGCCATCGCCCGGCTCGGACCGCTCAGGGAGCTGACCGCAGCCGAGGTCGACGCCATCGCCGATCCGGTCCTGCGGCGCCGCTGCCGGCACGTGGTCACGGAGAACGAGCGGGTCCACGACCTCGCCGATGCCTTCGCCTCGGACGACCTGACGGGGATCGAGGAGCTGATGGCCGCGAGCCAGCGCAGCCTCCGTGACGACTTCGGGGTCTCGACCGACGCCGTCGACGACGCCGTCGCCCGGCTGTCTGCCGTGCCCGGGGTGCTCGGGGCGCGGCTCACGGGTGCCGGGTTCGGCGGGTGCGTCGTGGGCCTGGCCCACGAGGGCGCGCTCACCGATCCATCGGCCGTCACCGGCCGGGGATGGATCGTGCGGGCCTCGGAGGGGGCACGGCTGCTCGCATCGTGAGCTGCCGACCTCGATCCGCCTCGCCTACATGCGACCGAGCAGCTCCGCCTTCTTCGACTGGAACTCGTCCTCGGTGAGCACCCCCTGGTCGCGGAGCCGGGCCAGGTGCTCGATCTGTTCGGGGACGGACTGCATCGGCTGGGCAGCGGCTTGGGCAGCCGCGGCGTGCGCGGCGTTGATGCCACCCGAGATGCGGTTGGCGCCCTTGATCTCGTTGGCCTCCATCTGCATGTAGATCTCGTTCTGCACCGCATCGGGCTTGCGGATGTCCTCGAAGCGCTGGGATCCGGTCTCCGACGCCGACTCGATCTGGAGATCACCGAGACCCAGCATGCGCTCGAAGATGCGCTGGTTGAAGAAGATGGTGTTGATCCGCTCGAGCGGTATCTCGATGCCCCTCTTGGCGATCACGCCGGACCGGTAGATCACCCGGTCGGAGGTGAGCACGAAATGGGTGCTGATCCAGCGGATGTAGCGCTCGCCGAACCAGATGAGGGTGGCGACCACCAGCAGCGCCGCCAGGAGGCGCACCGGATCCGGCCAACCCAGGGCCAGGGCGACCAGGCCGAAGAGCACGGCCAGCCCCAACCCCGTGAGCGACTTGGCGATGTACCACCAGTGGGGGTGCAGGTCGAGCACCAGCTCCTCGTTGGGGTGCAGCACATCCTGTGGGTAGGGCATGCGCGAACCGTACCCCCGCATCACGGCGCGATGGATGTCCCACCCGATGGCTACGGTCGAGGCCGTGGACCCCGATGCCCTGCTCGACGGCCTGAACGACGCACAACGCGCGGCGGTCACGTCACCGGCGCGCCCGCTGTGCATCCTGGCGGGGGCCGGTTCCGGCAAGACCCGTGTCCTCACCCGCCGCATCGCCTGGCGGGCCGAGACCGACGACCTCGATCCCGGGCACGTCCTCGCTCTCACCTTCACCCGCAAGGCGGCCGGGGAGCTTCGCAGCCGCCTGCGCGCCCTGGGCCTGCGTGACCAGTTGGCCGCCGGCACGTTCCACGGGGTGGCCTACGCGCAGCTGCGGGCCCGCTGGGCCGACCGTGGCATCGAGCCACCCACGCTGCTCGAGCGCAAGGTGGGCTTCGTGGCCCGCCTCATGCCCTCTGGTCGGGCGCAGCCCCCGGCCATCGACGTCGTCACCGAGATCGAGTGGGCCAAGGCGCGCACCGTCGCCCCCGAGCGCTACGCCGAGGCCGCCGAACGGGCGGGTCGTCGCACCACGATGGGGGCCGACGCCGTGGCCGCCGTGTACGCGCGCTACGAGGAGGTGCGGCGCCAGCAACGCATGGTGGACTTCGACGACCTCCTGCGCCTGTGCGCCCGCGACCTCCTCCACGACCCCGAGTTCGCCGAGGTCCAGCGCTGGCGCTTCCGTCACGTGTTCGTCGACGAGTTCCAAGACGTCAACCCCCTCCAACAGAACCTCCTCGACGCGTGGCTGGGCGATCGCCTCGACCTGTGCGTCGTCGGCGACCCGAACCAGGCCATCTACGCCTGGAACGGCGCAGACGCCCAGTTGCTGCGCCTCTTCCCGAAGCGCCATCCCAGCGCCGAGGTCATCCGCCTCACCACCAACTACCGGTCGACCCCGCAGGTGCTCGCCGTCGCCAACGCCGTGCTCATGGGGGGCGGACGTGGGGTCGATCGCGTGGGAGCGCTCACCGCCACGCGTCCGGAAGGCCCGATCCCCGTCGTCACCGGCTTCGACGACGATCGCGCCGAGGCGCGTGGTGTCGCCAGAGCGGTCCGCGACGAGCGCACCCCCGGTAGCCCGTGGTCCGCCCAGGCGATCCTGGTGCGGACCAACGCCCAGATCTCGCTCCTCGAGGAAGCCCTCCACGAGACCGGCATCCCGTTCCGTGTGCGAGGTGGGGCGGCGCTGCTCGACCAGCCGGAGATCGCCAGGATCCTCCGAGACCTCGCCCGTTCGACACAGGGATTCCCCGAGGCGCTGGCGGACCTCGAGGCGGGCACCGCCGAGCCCGACGAGGCCCAGGGCGACAAAGCCGATGAGCGTCGCGACAACCTGGCCGCGCTGGTCCGCCTCGGGCACGACTACGCGGCCATCGAGACGGCGCCCACCGTGGCGGGATTCCTCACCTGGCTGCGCGCCACCACCCGGGCCGACCAGCCCGACCGGCAGGGCGATGCCGTCGAGATCGCCACGTTCCACGCCGCCAAGGGCCTCGAGTGGCCGGTCGTGCACCTGGCCGGCCTCGAGCAGGGGCTGGTGCCGATCGGTCACGCCCGCACCGCCGACGCACTGGCCGAAGAGCTCCGGCTGTTCTACGTGGGGCTGACCCGGGCGGAGCGCTCGCTGCGGCTCACCTGGGCCGCGCAGCGCACCTACGGGACCCGTGCCATGAATCGCGAACGCTCGCCGTACCTCGACACGGTCGTCGCCGCCGTCGATGCACTGCGCAGCGGCGCCGACCCCTCAGAGGTGGGCCGAGGCACCGGCACGATCGCCACCGGGTCGTCGGGCCCGCGGACGAGGGCGGGACGAGCCCGCACCCGACCCGACGTGCCCCGCCCCACCGGGGGTCCTGCGCCCGACGACCTCGACGCCGACGAACGGGCCCTGTTCGACGCGCTGAAGGCCTGGCGGACCGGAAAGGCGCGCGCCGCGAGCATGCCGCCCTACGTGATCTGCAACGACCGGACCCTGCTCGAGATCGTCGGTCGCCGACCCCGCACGACCACCGCCCTGTTGTCGGTCCACGGCCTCGGCGAGGTGAAGGTCACCCGCTTCGGCGCCGAGCTCCTCGACCTGGTCACCACCCACACCGACGGCTGAGCCACCATGTCGGGGTGCAGTTCTCGTCACGCCAGACCTACCGACACGACGTCGACGACGTGGTCGATGCGTACGGCGATCCGACGCTGTACGTCGAGCTGCCCGAGCTCCCCAAGATCGGTCGACCCGAGATCGTCGATCATCGCCGGACCGGTGACCTGGTCCACCTCGACATCCGCTACGCCTACACAGGGGACCTCCCCGGCGCGGCGCTCGCCGTCATCGATCCGGCTCGCCTGACCTGGATCCAGCGCACGACGGTCGACCTCGCCGATCGGACGACCACGGTCGCGCTGCTGCCCGACCACTATCCGGATCGCCTCCGGTGTGCCGGGACCTTCCGCTTCACCGCCGGCCCCGACGACGGAAGCGTGCGATCGGTGCAGGGCGACCTGCAGGTGAAGGTCATGGTGGTCGGCGGTCAGGTCGAACGGGCGCTGGTCTCGGGGCTCGAGGAGTACCTCGGCGCCGAGGCCGCCGCCGTCGACGGATGGATCGACCAGTTGACCTGACCGCAGAGGCCCGGCCCCTGCCCGGGGTCAGGCCGTGTCGGCGCCGTCGAGATCGAAGTCCACGATCACCGGGGCGTGATCGCTGGGCTGCTTGCCCTTCCTGGCGTTCCTGTCGATCAGCACGGTCCGGGCCCGCGGGGAGAGCGACGCCGACGTGAGCACGAGATCGATCCGCATCCCTCGCCCCTGGTGGAAGTCACCGCGCCGGTAGTCCCACCAGGAGAACAAGCCGCCCGCGTCGTAGTGCGCGCGGAAGACGTCCTCGAGGCCCCAGTCCTCGAGACGGGCGAGGGCGGCCCGTTCCGCCTCGCTCACATGGGTGGCACCGGCGAACGCCGCCGGATCGTGGACGTCCCGGTCGTCGGGGGCGATGTTGAAGTCACCGCAGACCACGACCGGCCGAGCTCGGGTCCTCGGCTGCATCGAGGGTGGCTCGAAGTCGCTCGAGCCACGCCAGCTTGTAGACGTAGTGGTCGTCGTCGAGAGAGCGGCCGTTCGGGACGTAGACGCAGCCGACCCGGACCCCACCGCACGTGGCCCAGAGCAGGCGGGCCTCGGGATCGTCCTCGCCGGCGTCGTGCCAACCGGCACGCACGTCGCCGAGCCCGACCCGGGACAGGATCGCCACCCCGTTCCACTGGCCCTGGCCGTGGTGGGCGCATTCGTAACCCATCTCACGGAAGGTCAGATCGGGGAACGCGACGTCGGCCAGCTTCGTCTCCTGGAGGCACAGCACATCGGGCTGCATCTGCTCGATCCACTCCTGCACCCGGGGGAGGCGAGCCTTCAGCGAGTTGACGTTCCAGGTGGCGAGGCGCACCGCCGCAGCCTACGGCTCACCGACGGCGCATCCGTCCGGGGAGCCGACGGCCCGGAACGACCCCCGAGGTCTCGCGATGCACGCCTGCGCGACGGCCTGTGGTCGACAGGGACGTCATGACATCGGTCCCCGTGCCGGGAAGCTAGCGTCGCCACGTTCGACGTCCGAGGAGCGGGGGCCCTGACCGACCACGCACATCTCACCCGCATGCAGCGGTTCTGGTCGTGGATCGCCGTGCGCCTGGGCAAGCACGCCGGGATCGTGGCGATCGTCGGGCTGCTCGTCACCCTCGTGCTCGGCTACGGGCTCACCAAGCTCCAGTTCGCGACCGGCCAGGACAGCTACCTGAACGCCAGCGACCAGGTGTTCAAGGACAACGTCGAGTACCAGGACCTCTTCGGCGGTCAGGCCGTCCTCGTGCTCTTCACCATGGACGAGGGCTCGACCGTGTCGGACCTGATGAACGTGTCCAACCAGGCCGAGATGGAGAGGATCCAGGCCGAGCTGAAGTCCCGGCCCGACCTGATCCAGGCGGTCATCACGCCGAAGACGGCACTCGACTGGACCGACAGCCTCCTGCGGCTCACGCCCGACGGCGAGGTCGCCGCCGTCCCGACAGAGTCGGCCGCCGGGATCTCGCTGCTCAACGCCACATCGGCCCCCACCACCGAGGGGACACCGCAGTCCCCGGCGTCGGTCGAGGCGCGCACGGCCGACGCCGTGCTCCAGCTCGAGCGGCTGGCCGAGATCCCCGCGGAGGACCGGGTGATGAGCGATCCGGAGTGGATCGACTTCTTGTTGTTCGACAACCAGGGCGCCATCCGCAAGGCCCAGGCCCCGGTGTTCACCGACGACACGCACGCGCAGATGGTGGTGCGCCTCGTGGGGAACGCGTCGCTCGAGGTCGAGGGCGAAGGCGGCGACCTTCGTCAAGGACACCGTCGAGGCCGCCGTCGAGGCCGGTGCCTTCGACAACGCGACCCTCACGGTGACGGGCGCGTCGTACCTGCTCCAGGACATCAACGACTACCTCAAGGGCGGCATGTTGCAGCTCGGGGCCATCGCCCTGGTGGTGATGACCATCATCTTGTTGCTGCTGTTCGACGTCAGGTGGCGCCTCCTGCCGCTCGTCGTCATCGTGTTCGGTGTCACCTGGGCGTTCGGCCTCGCCGGCTACCTCGGGATCCCCCTCACGCTCGTCACGATCGCCGGGCTCCCGGTGATGATCGGCATCGGCATCGACTACGCGATCCAGATGCACGCGCGCGTCGAGGAAGAGGTCGTCATCGACCGCTCCCCCCATCCGATCCAGGAGACGGCACGGGGGCTCTGCCCCGCACTCGTCGTGGTCACCCTCGACGCGGTGTTCGCCTTCACCGCGCTGCGCTTCGCGAAGGTGCCGATGCTGCGCGACTTCGGACTGCTCCTGTCCGTCGGCATCGCCGTGATCTGCCTCGCCAGCATCATCATCCCGTTGTCCGTGCTCGGCATCCGCGAGTACCGCTCGCCCACGAAGCGCCGGGACTTCCGCCATGGACGGCTCGGCCTCCTGACCCGTTGGCTCGGATCGCTGCCCCTGTGGACCGCGCCGGTCCTCGCCGGCGCGAGCCTCCTGGTCTTCTTCGGCGGCATCCTCGTCGAGGACCAACTCGAGCTCCAGAGCGACCCCGTGGAATGGGTCGACCAGTCCTCGGCCAGCATCCGGGACTTCCGCCAGGTCGAGGCCGAGACCGGGTCCAGCTCCGAGCTGGCCTTCTTCGTCCAGACCGCGCCCGACGAGGTCTTCGCGCAGCCCACCGTCGACTTCATCAGCGACTACGCCTACGACCTGCTGGACCGGTTCGGAGGGGAGACCCCGCCGGGCAAGATCAGCCCCGAGCTGCTCACCGCCACGTCCCTCGTCACGACCGTCGACTACGCCATCGAGGTTCCCGGGAGCGAACGGGTCAACCCGCTGGCCTCGGACGTCGAGATCGCGTACGAGCTCGCCCCCGACGACATCAAGGCCTCGACCGTCAACCTCGCCGCCGGCGCCCAGAACCTGATCTTCCGCTACGGCGACCGTTCGCTCGAGGAGCGCAAGGCCACGGTCAACGAGATACGCGACACGGTGGACCCCCCCGATGGCATCAAGGCCGTGCCGTCGGGCCTGGCCATCGTGGGCGTCGGCCTGCTCGAGAACCTGCAGGCCAACCGGGTCCTGCTCACGTACCTCGCCCTGTTGTTCGTCGGCATCTACCTGACCATCCGCCTGCGCAGCCTCACACGAGCCCTGCTGTCGCTCGTGCCCGTCACCATCGCCGTCGGCCTCTCCGCACTCGTCGCCTACGCCTTCGGTTGGAAGCTCAGCCCGATGACGGCCGTCGGGGGGCCCGCTCGTCGTGGCCGTGTGCACCGAGTTCACGTCCCTGATCCTGCTGCGCTACCTCGAGGAGCGACGCCGCGGCCTGTGGCCCCGCCAAGCCGTCGACGTGGCCGCCTCGCGCACCGGGCGGGCCTTCATCGTGTCGGGCCTCACCGCGATCACCGGCGTGCTGATCATCGCCCTGTCGCCTCTCCCGCTGCTGCGGTACTTCGGCCTGGTCGTCGGGATGAACGTCGGCGTCGCCCTGCTCTCGGCCCTCGTCGTGCTGCCCCCGCTGCTCGTGTGGGCCGACGGGCGCGGCTGGGTGTCGAAGGGGGAGATGCCCGAGGAGCTCCGCCGGAGGACGACCCCGAGCCTGGTCGGCATGAGCGAGGAACAGGCCGCCGCCGACGGGATCCTCCCCGTGGCGGAGTGATGGCGGAACCCTCGACGCTCGCCTGAGAGGCCCTCGAGCGACGCCGACGGGAGGCACAGCCGTGGGGCGGCGCGCCGGTAGGCTCGACGCCGTGGTCGATGACTCCCCCCCAAGATCGCGGGCCCGAACGCGTGGCTCGTCGACGAGATGTACGAGCAGTTCCTGAAGGATCCCACCTCGGTGAGCGCATCCTGGCAGGACTTCTTCCAGGACTACCGCTCGACGAGCGCCCCGGCCACCGGCGCAGTGGGCAGCCCTGCTGCGGCAGTGGCCTCTCCGGCACCCGCCCCCGCGGCACCGGCCGAGGCAGCCCCAGCAGAGGCGGAGCCCGTCGGAGAACCGCTGCGGGGCGCGGCGGCCCGCATCGTCACCAACATGGAGTCCAGCCTCTCCGTGCCGACGGCCACCAGCTTCCGTGAGGTGCCGGCCAAGCTGCTCGAGGTCAACCGCAAGATCATCAACGGCTACCTCGGCCGCACGCGCGGCGGCAAGGTGAGCTTCACCCACATCATCGGGTACGCGGTGGTCCGAGCCATCGCCGACACCACGCCGGTCATGAACTCGTCGTTCCTCGAGGGGCCCGACGGCAAGCCCCGGATCGTTCGCCACGACCACATCGGCCTCGGGATCGCCGTGGACCTCGAGAAGTCCGACGGGAGCCGGTCCCTGCTGGTGCCCTGCGTCAGAGACGCCGACACGCTCGACTTCGCCGGCTTCCACAGCGCCTACGAGGACCTGATCCGCAAGGTCCGGTCCAACAAGCTGAGCCCCGACGACTTCGCCGGGGTCACCGTGAGCCTCACGAACCCAGGCACGATCGGCACCGTGCAGTCCGTGCCTCGCCTCATGCCGGGTCAGGGCCTGATCGTGGGCGTGGGCAGCCTGAGCTACCCGACCGAGTACCAGGGCGCAGACCCGGCCATGCTCGCCGACCTCGGCATGTCGAAGATCCTGACGATCTCCTCGACCTACGACCACCGCATCATCCAGGGCGCCGAGTCGGGCCTCTTCCTGAAGCGGGTCCACGAGCTGTTGATGGGCGAGGACGACTTCTACGAGCAGGTCTTCCGGTCGGTCGGGGTGCCCTACGAGTCCGTCGAGTGGCGTCGCGACGTGAACCCCGTCGACCGCGAAGCCTCCATGCTCGACAAGCAGATGCAGGTCCAGCAGCTCGTGAACATGCACCGGGTCCGCGGCCACCTCATCGCCGACCTCGACCCGCTGTCGAGCGAGGAGCCCCACCTGCACGCGGAGCTCGACCCGGCGACCTACGGACTCACCATCTGGGACCTCGATCGGGAGTTCTTCACCGGCGGCATCGGCGGACGCACCCGCATGAAGCTCGACGACATGCTGCACGTGCTGCGCGACGCCTACTGCCGCACGATCGGCATCGAGTACATGCACATCCAGGAGCCCGCCGAGAAGCGCTGGATCCAGGAGCACGTGGAGGGAGTCTCCGTCGAGGTCGGCGTGGACGAGAAGCACCACATCCTCGAGCGGCTCAACGCCGCCGAGGCCCTCGAGAAGTTCCTCGGCACGAAGTACCTCGGCCAGAAGCGCTTCGGCCTCGACGGCGCCGAATCGACCATCGCGCTGCTCGACGCCGTGCTGTCCGAGGCCGCCGACGCCCACATGCACTCCGCCGTGCTCGGCATGGCCCACCGTGGTCGGCTGAACGTGCTGGTCAACATCGTCGGCAAGAGCTACCAGCAGCTCTTCAACGAGTTCGAGGGCAACATCGACCCCGACTCGATCCAGGGCTCGGGCGACGTCAAGTACCACCTCGGCCAGACCGGGAAGTTCGAGAGCCGCCGGGGCAACGCCATCAGCGTCGAGCTCGCGGCCAACCCCTCGCACCTCGAAGCCGTGGACCCCGTGGTGGTCGGGATGGCCCGGGCGAAGATGGACCTGGTCGAGCCGCCGGGCAACTACCCGGTGCTCCCGGTGCTGGTCCACGGCGACGCCGCGTTCGCCGGCCAGGGCGTGGTCGCCGAGACCCTCAACCTGTCCGACATCAAGGGCTACCGGGTCGGTGGCACGATCCACGTGATCATCAACAACCAACTCGGCTTCACCACACCGCCGACCGCTGCTCGGTCCTCGGAGTACCCCACCGACGTGGCCAAGATGGTCCAGGCCCCGATCTTCCACGTCAACGGCGACGATCCCGAGGCGGTCGTGCGGGTGGCCCGGCTGGCCTTCGCCTACCGCCAGGCGTTCCACAAGGACGTCGTCATCGACATGTTCTGCTACCGCCGGCACGGCCACAACGAGGGCGACGACCCCAGCTACACGCAACCGCTGATGTACCGACGCATCGACGCCCGCCGCACCGTGCGCAAGATCTACACGGAGCTGCTGGTGAAGAAGGGCGACATCTCCGTCGAGGAGGCCGAGGCGGCGCTCGACGACTTCCAGCGGCGGCTGCAGAGCGCCCTCGACGAGACCAGGTCCCAGGCCCCGACCGCGGCCATCGCCGACGCCCCCGAGCGGGTGTACATGGGCGTGCGCCCCCAGGTCGAGACCGGCGTGCCCCGTCACGAGCTCGATGAGGTGTTCGCCGCCCTCGACCACGTGCCCGACGGATTCACGGTGCACCCGAAGCTGGCCAAGCAGTTCGACAACCGTCGCACCATGTACCAGACCGATGGCGAGGTCGACTGGGCACTCGGCGAGGCCTTCGCCTTCGGCACCCTCCTCCACGAGGGCATCTCGGTGCGCGTCGCCGGCGAGGACAGCCGGCGTGGCACCTTCTCGCACCGCCACGCCGCACTCGTCGACTACGACACGGGACTCGAGATCCTCCCGCTCGCGGGCGCCGCACGCGACGGCGCGAAGTTCTGGATCTACGACTCGCTCCTGTCGGAGTTCGCCGCCCTCGGCTTCGAGTACGGGTACTCGGTGGAGAACAAGAACGCCCTGGTGGTCTGGGAGGCGCAGTTCGGCGACTTCATGAACGGTGCCCAGGTCATCATCGATCAGTTCGTCGTCGCGGCCGAGGACAAGTGGGACCAGACCTCCGGCCTCGTCCTGCTGCTCCCCCACGGTTACGAAGGCCAGGGTCCGGAGCACTCCTCGGCTCGCATCGAGCGCTTCCTCACCCTCAGCGCAGGCGACAACATCCAGGTCTGCAACGCCACCACGGCGGCGCAGTACTTCCACCTCCTCCGGCGCCAGATGCACCGAGACGTCCGCAAGCCGCTGGTGGTGTTCACCCCCAAGTCCGGGCTACGGGCCAAGACCTCTCGGTCACCCGTCAGCGATCTCGTCCAGGGCTCCTTCCAGGAAGTGCTCGACGACCCGAGGGTCACCGATCCGGCAGCGGTGCGGCGCATCGTGCTCGCCTCCGGCAAGATCGCCGTCGAGGCCCAGACCGAGCGCGACGAACGCGGCGCACCGGTGGCCATCGCCCGCATCGAGCAGCTCTACCCCTGGCCCTACGAGGGGGTCGCCCGGCTCCTCGAGCGCTACCCGAACGCCCACGAGCTGTGGTGGCTCCAGGAGGAACCCGAGAACATGGGCGCCTGGAACCACATCAAAGGGCGCATGTACGAGGCCCACGAGGACACCCACCGGATCCACCGCGTCAGCCGGCCGGAGTCGGCCAGCCCTGCCACCGGCTCGTCGGGCGTCCACCACGCCGAGGTGCGTGGGCTCTGGGACCACACGTTCGGCGGCCTCGACTAAGGCGCCAACAGGTCGGCCGAGACGGCCTGCCAGAGCTCGGTCGACAACCCGAGCGACGCGGTGTCGATGCGCTCGTCGTCTCCGTGGAACATGGTGCCGTAGTCCTCGAACGTCAGGTTCTCGCTGAACAGGCCGAAGCCGTAGGCCGTGCTCCCCGTGCGGCGGAAGAACCGGGCGTCGGTGGCACCCACCGTGAGGAACGGCACCGTCTCGGAACCCGGGTACCAGCGCTGGGTCATGCGCGACAGGCTGTCCCACAGCGGGGTGTCCGTGGCCGACGCGCTCGACTCGTCGTACCGGGTCGGGAGGTACGTCACGCGCTCGGCGAGCTCACCGAGGGCCTCGTACAGCTGGGCGCGGGCGTCGTCCTCGCTCTGGCCGGGCAAGGTGCGCACGTCGACGTGCAGGTCGACCGTGTCGGGGATGACGTTGATGTTCGTCCCACCTTCGATGATGGTCGGGGCGAACGTGGTGTGGGTGCAGGCGTGGAACTGACGCGCCATGCCCACCGGGAGCTCCTCGAGGATGCCGTCGAGTCCCTCCTCCGAGAGCAGCGGGCCGGTGATCTCGTCGGGGTAGCCCATCGACGTGATGAAGCGGCGCCACGTCTCGTGGATCATCGTCTCGGGTCGGTACTCCGCCAGTCGTCTGACCACCTCGGCTGCCACGACGAGGGCGTTGTCGGTGCGGTAGGGCTGCGAGCCGTGCCCGGGGGTGCCGCCGACGCGGAGCCTGCCCCACATCGCGCCCTTCTCACCGACGATGACGGGCAGCTTGATGCCGGTGGGGCTCGGGAGGGGGATCCCCCCGGACTCGGTGATGACGTAATCGGCCTGCACGGCGTCGAGGTGGTGCTCGACGAGGAACTCGGCGCCATAGGTCCCGAGCGCCTCCTCGTCGGCGACGGCGAGGTAGACCAGCGTGCCCTCGGGGGTGAAGCCGCCCCGCGCGAGGTGGCGGACGGCGACGGCCATGGACGAGGTGAGGTTCAACATGTCGATCGCCCCGCGACCCCAGACCTCGCCGTCGACGAGCTCACCCCCGAAGGGGTCGTGGCGCCAGCGCGACCCGTTGGCCGGCACCACGTCGGTGTGGCCCATCAGCAGCAGCGTCGGTGCGTCGGGATCACGCCCTTCGATCCTGGCGACGAGGCTGGTGCGACCCGGCGCCGCGGTGTACCGCTCGAGGTCGAGGCCCGGCCCCTCCAGGTAGGTCGCCAACAGGTCGGCGCTGAGTTGCTCCTGGCCCGACTCGACGGTGCCGTCGTTCACGCACCCGTTGCGCACGAGCGCCTGGAGGAGCTCCGTGCACTCCCCTTCGAGGCCCATCGGCGTGCCACCCACGATGGGCAGCGTAGGCTGATGCGGTCAGTACGTCGTGGAGCGACTCCGAACCTCCCGAGCGTGCCCGCACCACGACCGGGTCCCAGGGGATCCGGTGCGACCGGGGGTGGGTGGGTCGGACGAAGTTGGTGGCGCTCACGGTGGCCCGTTCCGGGCACCGAAGTCCCGCTTGCTGCGGGCGAGAACAGAAGAGTCGAACTCCACCATGATCCGATCCCATGTGGTCGTCGATGGCTCGAACATCGCGACCGAAGGGCGCACGACACCCAGCCTGCGCCAGCTCGACGATGCGGTGAAGGCGTTCCTCGACGAGCACCCCGTCGAGACCCTCACCGTCGTCGTCGACGCCACGTTCCCCAATCGCATCGATCCGTCCGAGCGGCCGGAGTACGAAGAGGCGATCCTCGCCGGCGAGCTGGTCACGCCCCCGGCGGGCGCCATCGGCCGAGGCGACGCGTTCATCCTCCAGATCGCCGAGAAGGTCGATGCGACGGTCTTGTCGAACGACTCGTTCCAGGAGCTGCACGCCACGCACCCGTGGGTGTTCGAGGACGGACGGCTCATCGGTGGGAAGCCGGTGCCGGGCGTCGGGTGGGTCTTCCTGCTGCGCACACCCGTCCGTGGGCCCGTCAGCCGGCGGGCGACGCGGGAAGCCAAGGGCAGAGGGAACGACCGCGAGCAACCGGGCGGACGGGGACGCAACCAGTCGCAGGGTCGCGAACAGGGGAGACGGGGCACCAAGGCGGAGCCCGCGAAGGCGTCGCCGAAGGAGAACAAGGGCAAGGCCCGTTCCGGTGAGACCGCGTCGTCGGGCAACGCCGGCCGCAGCCGCGCGACGCGCAAGCCCTCGGAGCCGCTCAACGATGCGCTGCCGTTCATCGAGTTCGTGGCCGCCCACCCGGTGGGGAGCACGCTCGAAGGTGAGGTGGAGGTGTTCTCCTCGCACGGCGCCTACGTACGAGCCGGCGGAGCCCGCTGCTACGTGCCCATGAAGCTGATGGGCACGCCCACCCCGCGTGCCGCTCGTGAGGTGATGGCGATCGGCGAGCGGCGGCTCTTCGCCGTGCACTCGATCGACGCTCCCCACCGCGGCATCGATCTGGCGATGGTCGCCGCGGCCCCCATCGCCCCGGCGCCCGCCCGCACCGCAGACGACGGAGACACCAGTTCGTCGGCTCAGCAGCGCGGTCGTCGGGGCGGATCGCGTCGGACCACGACCGTTTCTCAGGAAAGCACCGGCGTCGGCGAAGACGTCGACACATCAAGAACCACACCTGGTGTTGACGCGCTTGGTACAACTTACGGAGTCGAACGACACGCCGAGGAGGCGATGGTGACCCCACCAGCGAAGAAGGCCCCCGCGAAGAAGCGGGCAACGAAGAAGACCACCGCCAAGAAGGCACCGGCTCGCAAGACCGCCGCCAAGAAGGCACCGCGCCAAGAAGAGCACCGGCTCGCAAGACCGCCGCCAAGAAGGCACCGGCTCGCAAGACCACCGCCAAGAAGGCACCCGCCAAGAAGGCACCGGCTCGCAAGACCGCCGCCAAGAAGGCACCGGCTCGAAGACCACCGCCAAGAAGGCACCCGCCAAGAAGACCACCGCCAAGAAGGCACCGGCTCGCAAGACCGCCGCCAAGAAGGCACCCGCCAAGAAGGCACCGGCTCGCAAGACCGCCGCCAAGAAGGCACCCGCCAAGAAGCGCACCACTCGCCGTTGAGGCGGTGAACCGACGACGTCGACAGTGCCCCGCCTCGAGCGGGGCACTGTCGCGTCTGCGCCGGTCCCGGGCCAGTCAGAGGCCTCTGTAGCCTCCGAGCCATGAGCGCCCAATTCATCTTCACCATGCACAAGGTGGGCCGGTACTACCCGCCTGATCGTGAGGTGCTGAAGGACATCAGCCTCTCGTTCTACCCCGGCGCGAAGATCGGCGTCATCGGCGCCAACGGATCCGGGAAGTCGTCGTTGCTGAAGGTGATGGCCGGCGTCGACGACGGCTACACCGGCGAGGCACGGCTGAGCCCGGGCTTCAGCGTCGGCCTCCTCGAGCAGGAGCCCCACCTCGACCCCGAGAAGGACGTCCTGGGCAACGTCATGGACGGCCTGGGGGAGACCGCGACGCTCCTCGAGCGCTACGACGCGGTGCTGGCCAAGTGGGCCGATCCCGACGCCGACTACGAGAAGCTCGGTGAGGAGCAAGCCGACCTCGAGGCGAAGATCGAGTCGAGCGGCGCATGGGACCTGAAGCGCACGATCGAGATCGCCATGGACGCACTGCGCCTCCCCCCCGGCGACGCCGAGGTGACACCGCTGTCCGGCGGTGAGCGTCGTCGGGTGGCGCTGTGTCGCCTACTCCTCAGCCGTCCTGATCTGCTGCTGCTCGACGAGCCCACCAACCACCTCGACGCCGAATCGGTGGCGTGGCTCGAACGCTTCCTGCGCGACTACGAGGGCACCGTCGTGGCGATCACCCATGACCGCTACTTCCTCGACAACGTGGCCCAGTGGATCCTGGAGCTCGACCACGGCAAGGGCATCCCGTTCCAGGGCAACTACACGAGCTGGCTGGAGCAGAAGCAGGAGCGCCTCCGCCAGGAGGAGAAGGCCGAGTCGTCGCGAGCGCGCACGCTGGCCCACGAGCTCGAGTGGGTGCGCATGGCCCCGAAGGCCCGCCAGGCCAAGGGTCGAGCTCGACTCGAGCGCGTACGAACAGCTCCTCGCCGACAGCCAGGCCGCCCAGGGATCCGGCGACAAGCTCGAGATCTTCATCCCCTCCGGCGACCGTCTCGGTGATCAGGTGATC
Source organism: uncultured Iamiaceae bacterium (assembly GCA_963715425.1). Taxonomy (GTDB): domain Bacteria; phylum Actinomycetota; class Acidimicrobiia; order Acidimicrobiales; family Acidimicrobilacustridaceae; genus Rhabdothermincola_A. The sequence goes on along the minus strand of CAVQSE010000004.1, from coordinate 178,698 downwards.
GAGGCCGACCACCTGTCCAAGGGGTTCGGCGAACGCCTCCTCATCGAGGACCTCACCTTCTCGCTGCCACGCGCCGGGATCGTGGGCGTCATCGGCCCCAACGGCGCGGGGAAGACCACCCTGTTCCGCATGCTCACCGGGCAGGAGTCCCCCGACTCCGGGACACTCACGGTCGGCCCGACCGTGAACCTGGCCTATGTCGACCAGAGCCGCGACATCCTCGACGCCGACAAGACGGTCTACGAGGAGATCACCGACGGGCGCGAGATCGTGAAGCTCGGCACCAGGGAGATGAACGGTCGCGCCTACGTGGCGTCGTTCAACTTCAAGGGGAGCGACCAGCAGAAGCCCGTGGGCGTGCTGTCGGGCGGTGAGCGCAACCGAGTGCACCTGGCCAAGGTCCTCGCCCGCGGGGGGAACGTGCTGTTGCTCGACGAGCCGACCAACGACCTCGACGTCGACACGCTCCGCGCGCTCGAAGACGGCCTCGACGCGTTCGCCGGATGCGCCGTCGTCATCAGCCACGACCGGTGGTTCCTCGACCGGGTGGCCACCCACGTGATGGCGTTCGAGGGCGACTCGCAGGTGCGTTGGTTCGAGGGCAACTTCACCGAGTACGAGGCCTTCCGACACAAGGAGCTCGGCGCCGAAGCAGACCAACCGCACCGCATCAAGTACAAGCCGCTGTCGCGCTGACCACCCAGCGGGCGGGCGCGGACCAGGTCGGCGGACCGCTCCCTCGTCAGCGCTCGCCGAGCGAGGTCGACGGCAACGGGAGGTGCTCGTCGAGCACGACGAGGAACGCCTCGACGTCGCCCTCGTGGGGTATCTCGCGGAGCTCGTCGGGGGTGCGGCGGCTGTTCACGGCCCGTGCGGCCTCCCACGGCGTGGTCAGCAGGACCCATCCGGATTCGACGTCGTGCGATCGCCAGCTCCCGTGGCAGTCCCGGACCTCGATCGCTCCGAGCCCGGCGGCCCGCAGCGGTTCGGCCAGGCCCGCCAGCGTGCGGGGCAGGACCACGTCGACCTCGAGGGCACCGTGATCGGCCCGACCCAGCGCACCTCGCAGGTCGTGCTCGTGCACGGCGAGGTCGTCGAAGAGCAGACCGGCCGGACCGCCGAGCATCGGCTTCAAGGACTCGTCGAGAGCCAACCACTCCTCGATCACCGCAGCCATCGGCAGGCCTCTACGCGACGCGACCAGTCCGTCGAGCCACGCCTGTTGATCCCCGGACGGGTAGTCACCGGCGGACAGAGCCGCCGGGATCCCGGTGCAGTGTGCGACGAGGTCGGCGACGGTCCACTCGGGGCACGCGGGGACCATGCCGAGCATCTCGTCTGCGGAAGCAGACCGAACGACGTCGATCATCCGGCTCCGGGTACGCACGTACGCCTCGAACAGTTCAGCCATGTCTCTCCCCGATGGACCGTCGGCCGACACTAGCGTCGCGACCCGGGCGTTCGGGAAGATCGAGATGATGCCGGGGGCGGCGCGTCCGGACGTCAGCCCGCGACGCCCATGGCATCACCGCTCGCGACGAGCGCCGCCACCGCGGCGACGGCGGTGAACAGCGTGAGCGACCAGGCCAGGCGCGGCCGATCGACCGAGGCCAGCACGACCACCGCGACGACCGACAGGCCTCCGAGGCAGAGCACGACGGACACGCCGACACCGGGTGGGTCGAGCGGTCCTCGCCACAGGAGGAACAGGGAGACCCCGAGCAGCGACGCGGCGAAGAGCAGGTCGAGCCGGACCGGAAGTCGTTGAGGTAGTCCCCGGACGCCGCTGGCCGCATCGGCGTCACGATCGGCGAGCGTGTTGACGAAGTGGGCCCCCGAGCCGAGTGCGGCGGCGGCCCCGACCGCCCACAACGGCGGCCAAGGGTGCGAGGGCAGTCCGAGCGTCACGAAGGCAGGCAGCGCGCCGAAGGCCACGGCGTAGGGCACCACGCTCAACACCGTCCTCTTCAGACCGGCGTTGTAGGCCCAGCCCAGACCCACGGCGACGAGGTGCACGAGCGCCGCTCGCCAACCCGAGAGCAAGGACAACGGCACGCAGGCCGCGACCGCGCACGACGCCGCCACCCTCACCACGCCGGCATCGACGTCCCCGGCCACGATCGGCTTGTCCACGCGACGCCCGGAACGGTCACGCTCACGGTCGAGGTAGTCGTTGGACCATCCGACCGAGAGTTGTCCGGCCAGCACGGCGAAGAGCACCGCCAGTGCACCCACGCCTCGCCCGACCGAGAGAGCCAGCGCCGTCGAGATGGCCGTGACGGCCAGCGTCGGTTGGAGGTGACACGCCCGAAGGAGCCCTCGCGTCATGTGCGCCTCGTCAGCGACCTGTCACGACCCTGAGATGACCTCAGCCGGGCCTTGGGTTCGATCCGAGCAGTTCGACGACCTTCGCCGCCATCGCGTCGGCGTCGCCGACGTCGGGCGTGAGGCGCAGCTCCGGGTCGACGGGCGGCTCGTACGGGGCGTCGAGACCGGTCATGCCGGTGAGCTCGCCCGCCCGCGCCTTCGCGTAGAGCCCCTTCGGGTCGCGCTGCTCACACAGGTCGAGTGGGGTGTCGACGAAGATCTCGGCGAACACGAGCCCGGCGGCGACGTGCGCGGCCCGGGCGCGATCGCGAGCGGCGCGGAACGGCGAGATGAGCGGCACCAGGGCCACCACGCCGGCGTCGGCGAAGAGGCGCGCCACTTCGGAGGCTCGCCGGACGTTCTCGTCGCGATCGGCGTCGGAGAAGCCCAGGTCTCCGTTGAGGCCGTGACGGAGGTTGTCGCCATCGAGGAGATACGCCGCTCGCCCGACGGCCAGCAGGCGCCGCTCGACGGCCACCGCCACCGACGACTTGCCCGAACCCGAGAGCCCGGTGAACCACAGGGTCGCCCCGCCGAGCTCGTTGGCCGACCAGCGATCGTGGCGATCGACCTCACCGGGATGCCACACCACGTCCGGGCTGCGTCCGGGGATCGAGACGCCGACGACTGCATCACGGGGTCTGCGTCGCCCCGAGGATCATGCCGGCGGCGACGGTGGCGTTGGTGGCCTCGTCGATCAGGATGAAGCTGCCGGTGTCGCGGTTGCGTCGGTAGTCGTCGAAGAACAACGGCGCCGTGGTGCGCATCGTGATCCGGCCGATCTCGTTCAGGGCCAGCTGATCGGCGTCATGGTCGCGGTGCAGCGTGTTGACGTCGAGGCGGTAGTGGAGGTCCTTCACCAGCGCCCGAGCGGAGCGGGTGGTGTGCTTGATGGCCAGCTTCGAGCCGGTGCGCAGCGACGAGGCCTCGCCCATCCAGCACACCATGGCCTCGATGTCCTGGCCGACCTGGGGCCGGTTGTGGGCCCGGCAGATCATGTCGCCACGGGACACGTCGACGTCGTCGGTCAACCGGATGCTGACCGACATCGGCGCGTAGGCCTCGGGCACCGGGCCGTCGGCGGTGTCGATGGAGGCGATGGTGCTGCCGAAGCCCGACGGGAGCACCACGACCTCGTCGCCCTGCTTGAAGACGCCCGCCGGCGACGGTGCCGGCGTAGCCCCGGTAGTCGTGGTGTGCGCCGCTCATCGGCCGCAGCACGTACTGCACCGGGAAGCGGGCATCGATGAGGTTGCGGTCCGACGAGATGAAGACCTGCTCGAGGTGGTGCAGCAACGACGACCCCTCGTACCAGGACATGTTCTCGCTGCGGTGCACGACGTTGTCGCCGTTGAGCGCCGAGATCGGGATCGAGGTGAGGTCGGTGATGTCGAGCTTGGTGGCGAAGGCCCGGAACTCGTCGCAGATCCGGTCGAAGACGGCCTGGTCGTAGTCGACGAGGTCCATCTTGTTGACGCACAGCACGAGGTGGGGCACCCGCAACAGCGAGGCGAGGAAGGCGTGGCGCCGCGACTGCTCGACGAGGCCGTGGCGGGCGTCGACGAGCACGAGGGTGAGGTCGGCGGTGGAGCAGCCCGGTGACCATGTTGCGCGTGTACTGGATGTGGCCCGGGGTGTCGGCGATGATGAACTTGCGGCGGGGCGTGGCGAAGTAGCGGTAGGCCACGTCGATCGTGATGCCCTGCTCGCGCTCGGCCCGCAGACCGTCGGTGAGCAGGGCCAGGTTGGTGTACTCGTCGCCGCGTTGGCGGCTGGTGGCCTCGACCGACTCCAGTTGGTCCTCGAAGATGGCCTTGGAGTCGTAGAGCAGGCGCCCGATGAGGGTCGACTTGCCGTCGTCGACCGAGCCGGCGGTGGCGAAGCGCAGGAGCTCGGCCATCAGAAGTACCCCTCCTTCTTGCGGTCTTCCATGGCCGCTTCGGAGGACCGGTCGTCGGCCCGGGTGGCGCCTCGTCTCGGTCAGCCTCGTCGCCGCCACCTCGGCGATGACCTCGTCGACCGTGGACGCCGCCGACTCCACCGCCCCGGTGCAGGTGGCGTCGCCGACGGTGCGGTACCGCACCTGCAGCTCGACGACCTCCTCGTCGTCACCGACGGTCACGAACGGGCTCACGGCCAGCCACATGTCGTCGCGGCGGAACACCTCACGATGATGGGCGAAGTAGATGCGGCGCCAGGTCGATGCCCTGGTCCGCCACGTACTGCCAGATGTCGAGCTCGGTCCAGTTCGACAGCGGGAACACCCGGATGTGCTCGCCCTGCTTGTGCCGGCCGTTGTAGAGGCTCCACAGCTCGGGGCGCTGGTTCTTCGGGTCCCACTGACCGAAGTCGTCGCGGAAGGAGAAGACCCGCTCCTTGGCCCGGGCCTTCTCCTCGTCCCGGCGGCCGCCGCCGAACACGGCGTCGAAGCGGTGCTCCTCGATGGCGTCGAGCAAGGTGGTGGTCTGGAGCCGGTTGCGACTGGCCCTCGGGCCCGTCTCGTCGACGACGCGACCCTGGCGGATCGACTCCTCGACCGACGCCACGACGAGGCGCACCTGCGTCTTCTCGACGAGCTCCGTGATGTACTCGTAGACCTCCGGGAGGTTGTGGCCGGTGTCGACGTGCATGACCGGGAACGGCAGCGCGCACGGGGCGAACGCCTTCATGGCCACGTGCAGCATCACCACGGAGTCCTTGCCGCCGGAGAAGAGCAGCACCGGCCGCTCGAACTCGGCAGCCACCTCGCGGAAGATGTGGATCGACTCCGCCTCGAGGGCGGCGAGATGGGACAACTCGTAGTCCATGCGGGCCTTAGGGTACGGAGGTGAACGGAAATCCCGACCTTACTCGTCAACAATCGACGGTCGGAGCGGACGACCACGAGCTTGCCATCTCGCTGGCAGCCGCCGCCGGGGAACTGCTGCTGGCCGCCCGCGCCGAGCTCACGGCCGGCGGCGCCGACGAACGCACCGTGAAGGACGCCGGGGACCAGCGCTCCCACGACTGGCTGATGGCGCAACTGGCCTCCGCCCGACCCGACGACGCCGTGCTGTCCGAGGAAGGCAAGGACGACAAGGCCCGCCTCGACGCCTCGCGTGTCTGGATCATCGACCCGCTCGACGGCACGAGGGAGTTCGGCGAGGGCCGCAGCGACTGGGCCGTGCACGTCGCCCTGGCCGTCGACGGGGCCCCGGTCGTCGGAGCGGTGGCTCTCCCGGGCCTGAACACCACGTTGGGCACCGTGCCGGCCGCCGTCGTGCCCCCACGCGACCCGAACGCCGCCATCCGCCTCGTCGTGAGCCGCAGCCGGCCACCGGCGTTGGCCGTCGCCGTGGCCGAGGCCCTCGGCGGCGAGCTGCTCCCGATGGGTTCGGCCGGGGCCAAGGCCATGGCTGTCGTGCGGGGCGAGGCCGACGTGTACGTGCACGGCGGAGGGCAGTACGAGTGGGACAACTGCGCCCCGGCCGCCGTCGCCCTGGCCGCAGGGCTTCACGCGTCCCGGCTCGACGGGACGCCGCTCGTGTACAACAACGACGACGTCTACCTGCCCGACCTGGTGATCTGTCGCGCCGAGCTGGCCGATGACGTGCTCGCAGCCGTGGCGGCCGTCGACCACCCCTGACGGGGCGACATCGTCCGGACCCGGTCACACCGCGCCGTCGGTTCGGCTCGACGCACCGGCCATCCCTCGAGGTGTGCCACCCGACCCGAGTGACCTCGCCGGCTCGTCCGTACACTCGATCCACGATGACCGTCAGCCCCCCGCAGGACGCCGCTCCAGAAGAGCTGGCCGAGCCCGCCGACGACACCCCCTCGCCTCCCCCGCCGGCTGATCTGTCGATCGGCGCCTTCTCCGACGACCCCCCGTGGATCGTCGAACCCGACGCCATGCCGTGGCGCGAGGGCGTCGACGGCGTGCGCTGGGTGGTGCGATCAGAGCTCCCCGACCTCATCCGACCGCGTCGTCTCCCCCGTGGACGTCGGGTCTTCACCGTCGTCGGCCATCTCGGACGGGCCGTCGGCGGCTGGTACCTGCGCGACCGGGGTCGGGAACGCAGTCGGGCCGGGCTGTCGCGGCGCCTGCGCATCGCCGCCGAGCACCTCGGACCCACCTACATCAAGCTCGGGCAGATCATCTCCTCCGGGGAGGGGCTGTTCCCCGAGGAGCTGGTGACGGAGTTCAAGAAGTGCCGTGACCAGGTTCCGGCCCAGCCCTTCAACGACGTCCGGGCCATCGTCGAGAGCGACCTCGGTCGGCCCCTCGAGGACGTGTTCTCGTCGTTCGAGCGCACGCCGCTCGCCGCGGCGTCGATCGCGCAGGTCCACGCAGCCACGCTGCGAACCGGCGAGCAGGTCGTCGTCAAGGTGCAGCGCGCCACCGTGGGCCGGCTCGTCCACGCCGACCTCGAGGTGATGGCCTGGCTGGCCCCCTTCCTCGTGGGGCGCATCCCGATCGCCGCCCTGGCCAACCCGCCGGCGCTGGTCGAGCTGTTCGCCGAGACCATCACCGAGGAGCTCGACTTCAGGCTCGAGGCCCAGAACATGCTCGACGTGGCCGAGAGCTTCGTGAAGCTCGGCCAGCGCGGGTACGTCGTGCCCCGTCCGCACCCGACGCTGGTCACGCCGCGGGTGCTGGTGATGGAGCGCCTCGACGGCTTCAACTTCGACGACGTCATGGGCATGAAGGACGCAGGGGTCGACACTCACGAAGTGGTGCGCACCGGGATGATCGGCTTCATGGAAGGGGCGCTGATCCACGGCATCTTCCACGGCGACCTGCACGGCGGGAACCTGTTCGTGCTCCCCGACGGGCGCACAGCCCTGCTCGACTTCGGCATCACCGCCCGCATGGGCGAGGTGCAGCGCATGGCCTTCCTGCGCCTGCTCCTCGGCGCCATGACCAACGACGTGCGGGTGCAGCTCGCCGCGCTACGCGACCTCGGCGCCCTCCCGCCCGACACCGACCTCGAACAGGTCATCGTCGACCTCGACCTCGAGGGTCAGCCGATCGACCCCACCCAGCTCTCCCCCGAGGAGATGATCCACGAGATCCAGAAGGTGGTGAAGCTCCTGCTCGGCTATGGCGCCCGCATGCCCAAGGAGCTGATGCTCTACGTGAAGAACCTGGTGTTCCTCGACGGCGCCATCGCCCGCCTGGCCCCGGACCTCGACCTGTTCGCCGAGATCGCCAACATCGCGATGTACTTCACCCAGACCCACGGCGAGCGCATCTTCAACGACATCGGCGTCGACCCGACCGGCGTGGAGTTCGACCTGACCGGCGTGAAGGCCGGCTTCGGTGTCGACCCCAGCCTCGAGCGCCTCACCTACCGGGAGCTGCGCGAGCGCCGAGAGCTGATCACGAAGCGCATGTCCGGCCACCAGGTCGACTGACGCCGGTCGCCGCTCGCCCACTCGACCCGATACCGCCGCTCGCCCGGCGAACCGGCTCGCTGCCGTACGATCGCCGCCGTGCGCCTCGTGATCGCCCGCTGCTCGGTGGACTACCAGGGTCGACTGGCGGCCCACCTGCCGATGGCGACCCGGCTGATCATGGTGAAGGCGGATGGCTGCGTGGCCATCCACGCCGACGGCGGCGCCTACAAGCCGCTGAACTGGATGAACGCCCCGAACCGGCTGGTCGAGGGCGACGGAGAGTGGATCGTGACCAACCCCAAGGGCGAGACCCTCACCATCACGCTCGACGAGGTGCTGCACGACTCCGCCCACGAGCTCGGACTCGACCCGGGCCTGCAGAAGGACGGCGTCGAAGCCCACCTCCAGGAGCTGCTCGCCGCCGACCCCAACGCCATCGCCGACGGGCTCGTGCTGGTGCGCCGCGAGTTCCCGACCGACATCGGCCCGGTCGACCTGCTGTGCCGCGACGCCGACGGCAACGCCATCGCCGTCGAGGTGAAGCGCCGCGGCGACATCGACGGCGTGGAGCAGCTGGCCCGCTACCTCGAGCGGCTCGAGCGCGACCCCAACCTGCGCCCGGTGCGCGGCGTGTTCGTCGCCCAGTCGATCAAGCCCCAGGCCAAGGTGCTGGCCGCCGACCGCGGCATCGACTGCGTCGAGGTCGACTACGACGAACTCCGCGGCATCGAATCGGACGTCCTCAAGCTCTTCTGAGCCACCATCCCCGACCGGCACCGCGAGGACACGCCAACGATCGTCGCTAGCGGTCCGGGTCGGCTCCCTCGGTCGGTTCCTCGGGCACGCCGCCACCCGCGTCGGTGATCTCCCGCTCCTGGTCGCGATCTCTTCGGATGGCATCACGCCGATTCGCAGCACGCACTTGGCGACCGCGCATCGACAACGCGACGATCAGCGCCAACAGCACCACCGCGACCGCGACGACGATCACCACCACGCCATTGCTCACGGCCAGCACACCGATGCGAGCTTCTGTCACAACGCGTCCTCTCGCTCGGTCAACTACTCACCAGTGACGGCGTCCTTGATCTCTGACGCAGCGTCCTTGACCTTCTCGCCAACGTCCTTGACCGAGGCCTTCACCTGGTCGGTCTTGCCCTTGTTTTCGAGGTCCTCGTCACCAGTAGCCTTGCCGACCGTCTCTTTGACCTTGCCTTTGACGTCTTGCAGCTTGTTCGATGCCTTGTCCTGGGTGCCCATGGGACTCTCCTCCACGATTGGTTTTCCAAGTGTGAACCCCCACGCCGGGAGGCGATAGAGCCCAACGACCTCTGGGCCCCCCCGGCTGCTCACCGGCGACCAGCAGGAGCCAGGAGCGTCGTCGGAGTGGCCCCCTTTCGCCGACCGTGCCGGGTCAGGATCACCTGCGCTCCCCGGGACCGGAGAGATCACCGCCAACAGGTGGCGAGGCCTGGACAGGCTTATGGTGGACATGGAGACCCCTTGACCCACCTGGCCGGAGGCCTCCGGGGCGGCATCCGGTCGCCTTACGGACAAGGAGGTCGCCATGAAGGCACTCGTGTACAAGGGCCCAGGACAGAAGAGTTGGGAAGAGGTGCCGAATCCGAAGATCGAGCAGGCCACCGACGTGATCGTCAAGATGGCTGCCACCACGATCTGCGGCACGGATCTGCACATCCTGAAAGGCGACGTCCCCGAGGTGGAGCCTGGTCGGATCCTCGGTCACGAGGGCATCGGGGTCATCACCGAGATCGGTAGTGCCGTCTCGCAGCTCGCCGTCGGCGACCGCGTCATCATCTCTTGCGTCAGCTCGTGTGGGCGCTGCTCGTACTGCCGCAAGGGGCTCTACAGCCACTGTCTCGACCCGGAGGGCCTGGCCGGCATCGGCTGGATCTTCGGCTACATGATCGACGGGGCCCAGGCCGAGTACGTGCGGGTCCCGTTCGCGGAGAATTCCGTCTACAAGGTCCCCGATGGCATGACGGACGCCGAGGGGATCCTGCTCTCGGACATCCTGCCCACCGGATTCGAGATCGGCGTGCAGTACGGCCACGTGAGCCCCGGCGACGTCGTGGCGGTGGTCGGCTCGGGACCGGTCGGGCTCGCTGCGGTCATGACCTCCCGGCTGTACGGGCCATCGAAGGTCGTCGCCATCGACCTCGACGACGCCCGCCTGAAGAGGGCCCGGGACTTCGGCGCCACCGACACCGTCAACTCGGGCGACGCGGACTGGCAGGACCAAGTCATGAGGCACACGGATGGACTCGGGGTCGACGTCGCCATCGAGGCCGTCGGCCTTCCCGGCACCTTCACGATGGCCACCGAGATCGTGCGCCCCGGTGGGAACGTCGCCAACATCGGCGTGCACGGCAAGCCAGTGGAGCTGAAGCTCAACGAGCTCTGGATCAAGAACATCGACATCTCGATGGGACTCGTGAACACCAACACCGTCGGGATGCTGTTGAAGCTCGTAGCCGAACACAAGCTTCCGGCCGAGAAGTTCGTCACCCACGAGTTCGGCTTCGACCAGATGCTGGAGGCCTACGAGGTCTTCGGCAACGCCGCGCAGCACGACGCGTTGAAGGTCCTCATCCACTGAAGCGGGCCGTGCGCATGACGCTGGCCGTCGCTGCCGTCCACGGCTGCGATCGCTGCCGTCATCCTCGGCCCCGCCAGGACGAGGACGAAGCCACCGCCCCGACGGTCGAGAAGTCCGAAACGTCGATCCGCTGAAACCAGGCCGGTTCAAAGACGCTCAACGAGTACCAGGCATCCACGTGGCCCAGTCGATCAAGCCCCAGGCCAAGGTTCTGGCCGACGCCCGCGACATCGCCTGCGTCGAGGTCGACTACGACGAGCTCCGCGGCATCGAGTCCGACGTGCTCAAGCTCTTCTGAGGACGTCCACTACCGGCACTTCGATGACGGTCACGCGACTCACTCGAAGAGGTAGGCGAACGGCGAGTGGGTGTGCGCAACCCCACGAACGCTCGAGCGGAGCGACTCCTTCGTCACGTCGACGTTGTGCTTGAACGGGCCAGGCGTTCTTCCCGCTCCCGGTCGCCAAGCCAGGTGATGAGCCGCTCGGCGGTGACGCCTTGCGACAGGACATCGTCGACGATTCGCCGGGACAGGTCGCTGAGCCGACTGTCGAACAACAGCGTGGAGCCGCCGCGTTTGGTCTCTGAAAGGTCGATCAGCCAATCAGGGGGCGCCCCCGCCACCAGGCTGCGAGGGTCGCTGAGGAGGTAGACGGCCATCATGCCAACAGCCTGCAACCGGGTCGGATTCGTCTGCAGGGAAGCGGGGATCAGCTGCTGCCGTGCTTGCGCGTCGGGGTCCTTCCCGTGCAGGTCCCGGAGCAGCGACCGTGCCTTCGACACGTTGAGGCCCATGGCCCAAGCCTAGAAGCGCAACTCGCGGCCACGGAGCCACACAGCGAGCCGCATTCGCGGTGCCCCATATCGACCGGTAGGTGAGACAGCGCAGCCACCCGCCGGGAGGTCGTCACAGAATGCCCAGGTCTGAGCGACAGTCCGAACGAGAAGAACCGTTGTCGCTCCCATGCGGGCAGACGCGACGGCAGCGCCCTCGCTCGCAAGAAAAGCCCATGAATGTGGTCAACTCGTCCTGTCGGCGCCGAACATGTCGGCGTTGGGGCGGGCCGTGGCGAGGAGCTCCTCGACCAGCGGGCCGATGGCGGTCGGGTCGAGGGTCGGCGCGACCTGCGGTCCACGGTGCCAGCCCTCCGCCACTGCGAGCTGGCGGCCGGTGACGTCGAAGACCCGCCCGGTGACGTGGGCCGACTCGGTGGAGGCCAGCCAGGTGGCGATCGACGCGATCCACGTCGGCGACATCTGCTCCTTCACCTCGTCGCTGGCCTGGCCGAGGCCGAGCCCCTCGGTCAGCCGGGTGAGCGCAGCGGGCGCGATGCAGTTCACGGTGACGCCGTAGCGGGCCAGCTCGTCGGCGGCGATGATCGTGAACGTGGCGATGCCGGCCTTGGCCGCGCCGTAGTTGGTCTGGCCGACGTTGCCGTAGATGCCCGACGGCGACGAGGTGTTGATGAGCCGGGCGTCGACGGCCTCGCCCGCCTTCGACCTGTCGCGCCAGTGGGCGGCGGCGAAGTGCGACGGGCCGGCGGTGCCCTTCAGGTGCACCTTGATGACCGCGTCCCACTCGGCCTCGCTCATGTTGGCCAGCATGCGGTCGCGGAGGATGCCGGCGTTGTTGATCGAGCACGTCGAGGCGGCCGTAGGTGTCGACGGCCTGGGCGACGATGCGTTCGGCGCCGGACTCCACTCGCTGATGTCGTCGGTGTTGGCCACCGCCTGGCCGCCGGCGGCCACGATCTCGTCGACGACCTGCTGGGCGGGTCCGGCGTCGCTCCCCGTGCCGTCGGCGCTGCCACCGATGTCGTTCACGACGACCTTGGCGCCGTGGGCGGCGAGCATGAGTGCGTGCTCGCGCCCGATGCCCCGGCCGGCACCGGTGACGATGCAGATGCGGTCCTCGCAGAGTCGGGCCATCGTGGTGTTCCCCCTGGTCGCACGGTGTCGAGGACCGATCTTGGCACGTTCCGCCCGGTGAGCTCCCATTCCCTACCTACCAGTCGGTAGACTGCGCCGGTGCCCCCCGCCGAGACCGTCCTCGCCCCCGACGCCGTCCCCGCCGAGCCCACTGCCGACGATCCCCCGTCCGGCGACGGCGCGGCCGCCGACACCGCTCCCGAGGCCCGCAAGGGCTCGCTGAAGCCGGTGATCGACGTCATCCCGCCAGAGGCCTACGAGAACCCCACCTGGAAGGGGCTGGCGTACTTCGGTCGTGACCTCGCCCTCTACGCGCTGGTGGTCGTGGGCCTCGTCCTGGTCGACAACCCCTTCGCCCTCGTCGCCCTCTGGGTGCTGTCCGGCATGGTCATCTCAGGGCTCTTCATCGTGGCCCACGACGCCGCCCACGGCGCGCTGTTCCAGAGCAAGCGGCTCAACCGGATCGTGGGCACCGTGGCCATGCTCCCGTCGTGGCACGTCTACGAGGGATGGGTCCTCGGCCACAACCGGATCCACCACGCCTACACCGTGCGCCAGGGCTTCGACTTCGTCTGGCACCCCTACACCCCCGAGCAGTACGCCGAGATGTCCGCCCTGGGCAAGGCCCGCCACCGCTTCGAGTGGTCGTGGATCGGCGCCGGCGCCTACTACCTGCGCGAGGTCTGGTGGCACAAGATGATCGTCGGCGCCCCTCCCGCCCGCTGGGCGAAGGCGGTGCGTCGGGACCGCATCATCGTGTGGACCTTCGTCGCCGTCGCCTCGCTGCTGCTCGGCGCGCTCGGCGTCGTCGCTCTACGGCACCGTCGGCCGGCGCGGCCTGGATGATCGCCAAGGTGCTCATCGTCCCGTTCCTGGCCTTCACCTACATCATCGCCACCTTCGTCCACGTGCACCACGTGCAGCCGTCGATCCGGTGGTGGAAGCGTCGGGAGTGGACGAAGTTCAAGGGGCAGATGGAAGGCACCACGGTGCTGCGGGCCCGTTTCGGCCTCAACTTCTTCTTCCACTGGATCATGGTCCACGTCCCCCACCACGTGGACATGCGGATCCCCATGTACAACCTCGAGAAGGCCACCGACGCCATCGAGGAGGCCTTCCCGGGCACGGTGCACGACGCGCCGCTGCGCTTCCGGGACTTCATCGCCAACAGCCGCCAGTGCCAGCTCTACGACTTCGACGAGGGGTGCTGGCTCACCTACCGCCAGGCCGCCGCCCGCACGCCTGAGCCCGCCGTCGCGGGCTAGACCTCCTCGAGGTCCGGGGCGCCTTCGGGGCCCCAGTCGAAGCCGAGCTCCACGAGCCACCGGGCGATCTCGGGGACCCGCCACGACACCGAGGCCCCAGGGTGCTCGCTGTCGTCGACACCCAGGATCACGGCCGCCTTCTCGAGGCTGCGGGGGTCCGTCGACGACGTGGTCACCGACGTGATCGCCGATCGGTCGATGCGGTACACGTTGCGCGGCGCCCACGTCACGAACACCAGGGCGTCGTCGCTCACCGCCAGGACCCCTTGACCCCGGAGCCCACCGGCCTCGTCGGGCTCGGACCCGAAGCCCACGGCCTTGGGCTCGATGAGCCGCACCCGGTCACGCCCTCCGAGCTGCTCACGGGCCTCGCCGATGGCGGCGTCACCCCGCTTGGCCAGCAGGGGGTTGACGGCCAGCGCGGCCACCACCACGACGGCCACCACCACGACGGCGACGATGATCAACGGACTCATGGGGAACCTCGCGACGGAAGACGGACCGACCGGGACGACCGGGCGGCGAACGCCACCAGCGTGCCAGCCGCTCCGGCGTGGGTCGGGGATCCGTGGCCCGGTCCCGCCCACCACCCGTGGCCGATACCGTCCCCCACGTGGTCGAGATGACGCCGGACCGGTTCGAGGAGCTCGTGGCCGACGCGCTCGACGCACTGCCCCCCGCACTGGGCCGGATGATGGACAACGTCATCGTGCTCGTCGAGGACGACCACCCCGAGGGCATCCTCGGCCTGTACGAAGGCATCCCTCTCACCGAACGAGAGCAGTACGGCGTCGGCTGGGGCGAGCTGCCGATGCCCGACCGGATCACGGTGTTCCGACTCCCCACGTGTCGGTTGGCACGCGACGAGGACGAGGTCGTCGAGGAGGTGCTGGTCACCGTCGTGCACGAGGTCGCCCACCACTTCGGGATCGACGACGACCGCCTGGTCGAACTGGGTTGGGACTGAGCGCACCCCCGGGCGCGGCCCTCAGCTCTTCTTGCGCTTGGCCTTCGCCCTGGGGACGGCCTGGCCGTCGTCGCCGTGCTTCGAGTGGTGACGATGCACGGCCAGCGCCCCACCGACGATGCCGGCCTGGTTGAGCAGCCGGGCCGGCACCACCTGCGTCCGACAGGTCAGCAGCGGTGCGAAGTGCTCGGACTTCTTGGACACACCGCCGCCGAGGATGAACAGGTCCGGCCAGAAGAGGTCCTCGACGAGGTGGAGGTACTCGTCCACCCGTGCCGCCCAGTCCTCCCAGCTCAACTCGAGCTGCTCGCGCACGGAGTTGGCCGCCCAGTGCTCGGCGTCGGACCCCCGCATCTGGAGGTGGCCGAGCTCGGAGTTCGGCACCAGCCGGCCGTCCACCACCAGAGCCGTGCCGATCCCCGTGCCGAGCGTGACGGTGATCACGAGGCCGGGCTGGCCCTGGCCCGCACCGAACGCCGCTTCGGCCTCACCGGCGGCATCGGCGTCGTTGACCACGCTGACCGGACAACCGCTGGCCTCGGCGAACAGCTCGGCGGCGTGGAGGTCCAACCAGGCGTCGTCGAGGTTGGCGGCGGTGTGGACCCGCCCACCCTTCACCACCCCGGGGAAGGTGCACCCGATCGGACCCTCCCACTCGAAGTGACGGGCCACGTCGCCGACGGTCGTGGCCACCGCGTCAGGGGTCGCGGGCTGCGGCGTCAGGAGACGGAGCCGATCGGTCAAGAGGTTGCCGCGCTTCGTGTCGACCACCGCTCCCTTGATGCCCGTTCCGCCGATGTCGATGCCCAGTACCTTCATGGCTGCGGAGTCTCGCACGGCTGGCCCGGGCGGCGGGGACGACGCCTCGGCCCGGGCGAGACGAACTGACCATCGGCCCTGGGCGGGCCCACCGCACCGGCGTATGGTCGCTCCATGGGCGACGTAGTACGCCTCGACGACGAGTTCACCGTGTCGACCCGCCACTGGCACGAGGTCGAGGACGGTCGGCTGCAGTGCGACGTGTGCCCACGGGCGTGTCGACTCCACGACGGCCAGCGGGGCGTGTGCTTCGTGCGGGGCCGCACCGACGACCAGATCGTGCTCACGAGCTACGGGCGATCCAGCGGCTACTGCGTCGACCCGATCGAGAAGAAGCCGCTCAACCACTTCCTGCCCGGCACGTCGGTGCTCAGCTTCGGAACCGCCGGCTGCAACCTGGCCTGCCGGTTCTGCCAGAACTGGGACATCTCCAAGTCGAAGGAGACCGACCGCCTCTCCGACGCAGCACCCCCCGAGGCCATCGCCGCCGCTGCGCTCGAGCTCGGCTGCGCCAGCGTGGCCTTCACCTACAACGACCCGGTGGTGTTCCTCGAGTACGCCGTCGACACGGCGATCGCCTGTCGGGAGCAGGGCATCCGGTCCGTCGCCGTCTCGGCCGGCTACGTCAACGATGCAGCACGGCGAGAGCTCTTCGGCGCGGTCGACGCCGCCAACATCGACCTCAAGGGTTTCACCGAGGAGTTCTACCGGCACGTCGCGATGGGGGAGCTGGGCCCGGTGCTGGACACGCTCGAGTACGTCCGCCACGAGACCGATGCCTGGCTCGAGATCACCACGCTGCTCATCCCCGACCACAACGACTCCGACGACGAGCTCGACGCCATGACCGCGTGGATCGTCGAGCACCTCGGACCCGACGTACCGCTGCACTTCAGCGGCTTCCACCCGGACTTCCGCATGCGCGACGTGCCGTCCACCCCGCCATCGACGCTCACCCGCGCCCGCCGCATCGCCATGGCCAACGGGCTGCGCTACGTGTACACCGGCAACGTCCACGACGCCGAGGGCGACACCACGTCGTGTGCATCGTGCGGAGCGGCGGTGATCGAACGGGACTGGTACGAGATGCGCAGCTGGAAGCTGACCGGCGACGGCCACTGCCGGGCCTGCGGTGCCGCCGTCGCCGGCGTGTTCGACGGGCCTCCGGGCGAATGGGGAGCCCGACGCGTGCCCGTCGAGCTGAAGCACGGGCGGGTGCGACGGCGATGACCACGACGATGCGACCGCCCGCGGTGGCCGGCCTGTTCTACCCGGCCGACCCGATCGAGCTCGCCCGCGTCGTCGACGCCGACCTCGCCGAGGCGAAGCAGCGGCGAGCCGACCAGAACGGTCCCGGGACCGGGGTCCGTCACGCGGCTGCGCCGAAGGCCCTCGTCGTGCCCCACGCCGGCTACGTCTACTCGGGGCCGATCGCCGCCACCGCGTACGTCCGCCTCGCCGAGAGCACGGCTCCGATCGAACGGGTGATCCTGCTCGGCCCCGCCCACAGGGTGGCGCTGGACGGCATGGCCGTGCCCACGGTGGACGGCTTCGCCACGCCGTTGGGGATCGTGCCGGTCGACCACGAGGCGCGCCGCATCGCCCTCGACAGCGAAGGGGTGCACCTCGACGACCTGGCCCACGCCGACGAGCACAGCCTCGAGGTCCATCTGCCCTTCCTCCAGCGTGTCCTGGGGGCCGAGGGCTGGAGCGTGCTGCCCGTCGTGGTCGGGCGGGCGCCCACCGACCACGTGGCTCGACTCCTCGAACGCCTCTGGGGCGGCACCGAGACCCTGATCGTCGTGAGCACCGACCTCAGCCACTACCACGACCGGCGCACGGCGAACCGACTCGACGCCCGCACGGCGAGCGCCATCGTCGAGCGAGCCGACACGCAGGTGGATCCCTCCGACGCGTGCGGTGCCTTCCCTCTGCGGGGGCTCCTGGCCGCCGCTCGCCACCACGACCTGGACGTCCACCTCCTCGACCTGCGCACCTCCGCCGACACCGCCGGCGACCCCGGCCGGGTGGTCGGCTACGGCGCGTTCGCCGTCGGGTGACCCCACCGTGCGGCACCGGCGACGACCACGTCGACGGCATCGCACTGGACGACGACGCCCGCCGGTGGTTGCTGGCCCTGGCCCGCACGACCGTCGAGAAGGGCCTCTCCGGCGAGTCGCCTCGACCTCTCGACCCGGACGCGCTCCCCCGCCCCGTCGCCGGACCCGGGGCGGCGTTCGTCACCCTGCGTCGCGGTGACCGCCTCCTCGGCTGCATCGGATCGCTCACCCCGCATCGTCGCCTGGCCGACGACGTGGCCGGCCACGCCTACGACGCCGCCTTCCGCGACCCCCGCCTCCCTGCCGTCACGGCAGACGACACCGTCGACATGACGGTCGAGATCTCGGTCCTCGGGCCGCTCCGGCCGATGCCGGTCCGCTCACGAGCCGAGCTGGCCGCGGCGCTGCGCCCCGGGGTCGACGGGCTCTGGATCTCGAGCCGCGAGGGGCAGGCGACGTTCCTCCCCTCGGTGTGGGACCAGACCGAGGACGTCGACGACTTCCTGGACCGCCTGTGGGCCAAGGCCGGCATCCGCGCCCGGCGCTGGCCACCGGACCTGATCGTCGAGCGCTACGGGGTCACCGAGTTCGAGGACGGCCCGGCACCGCCCACGTGAAGGAGGACGCGGCCGGGCTCAGCGTCGCAGCTCCCGGTAGCGCCGGATGAGGGCGTTGGTCGAGCTGTCGTGGTCGAGAGTGGGATCGGCCGCGGCCGTGAGCTCCGGGATGATGGCCTGCGCCAGCTTCTTGCCCAGCTCCACCCCCCACTGGTCGAAGCTGTTGATGCCCCAGATCGCCCCCTGCACGAAGGTCTTGTGCTCGTACAGGGCGACGAGCTGACCGAGCGTGGACGGCGTGAGCCCCGGGAGCAGGATCGACGTCGACGGTCGATTGCCGGGGAAGGTGCGGGCGCTGACCAACTCGGGGGGCACACCTTCCGCGGCCACCTCCTCGGCGGTCTTGCCGAAGGCCAGCGCCTCGGGTTGCGCGAAGAAGTTGGCCATGAAGACGTCCTGATGGCCGCCCACCTCGTGGGGGGCGTGGGCCAGCCCGATCACGTCGCAGGGGATCAGCCGCGTGCCCTGGTGGATGAGTTGGTAGAAGGCGTGCTGGCCGTTGGTCCCGGGCTGGCCCCACACGATCTCGCCCGTGCTGGTCGTCACGGGTCGACCCCAGCGATCGACGGACTTGCCGTTGCTCTCCATCGACAGCTGCTGGAGGTAGGGGGTCAGATGGCCGAGGTAGTGGCTGTAGGGCAGCACGGCCAGGGTCTCCGCGCCGAAGAAGTTCGCGTACCAGACGCCGAGGAGGCCCAGCAGCACCGGGAGGTTCTCCTCGAGCGGCGCGGTCCGGAAGTGCTCGTCGACGAGATGGAACCCGGCCAGCATCTCCGTGAAGTGCTCCGGACCGATGGCCAACATCAGCGACAGCCCGATGGCCGAGTCGTAGCTGTAGCGCCCACCGACCCAGTCCCAGAAGCCGAACATGTTGTCCGTGTCGATCCCGAAGGCGGCGACCTCCTCGGCGTTGGTCGACACGGCGACGAAGTGACGGGCCACAGCCGCCGCGTCGCCGAGCGTGGCGAGCGCCCACTCCCGGGCGCTGCGGGCGTTGGTCATCGTCTCGAGCGTGGTGAACGTCTTGGAGGCGATGATGAAGAGGGTCTCGGCCGGGTCGAGGTCCTGCGTGAGCTCGAAGAACTCGCTGCCGTCGACGTTGGAGACGAACCGGACGGTCAGCTCGGGTGCGGCGAAGGGCAGGAGGGCCTCGTGGGCCATGCGCGGCCCGAGGTCGCTGCCCCCGATGCCGACGTTGACGACGTTGCGGATGCGTCGACCCGTGTGGCCGGTCCACTCCCCCGAACGGACCCGACGGGCGAAGTCGGCCATCCGGTCGAGCACCTCGTGGACCTCGGGGACGACATCGGTGCCCGCCGCATCGACGACCGCCGTGCCCCTCGGGGCTCGCAACGCCACGTGCAGCACGGATCGGTGCTCGGTCACGTTGATCGGCCGACCGGCGAACATGTCGTCGCGCAGCGACTCCACTCCGGCCCGGCGGGCCAGATCGACGAGCAGCGTCATCGTCTCGTCGGTCACCCGGTGCTTGGCCAGGTCGACGTGCAGGTCGCCGACGTCGTGGGTGTAGCGCCTGGCCCGATCGGGGTCGTCGGCGAACAGCTGGCGGAGGTGGACGTCGGCCATCGCACCCTGGTGCTCGACGAGGGCGGCCCACTCGGTGCTCTCGGTGACGGGGGGCGCAGGGGTGGTCATGGGGCTCCTCAGGGGGCGGGGGACGACGGATCGGCAGAACGCGGGACGGTCGGGTCAGCTCGGGGTGAGTCGGAACCTCGCCGAGAACGACGCGCCGGGAGCAACCGACGCGGCGGTCCCGGCGCCGAGGGCGTTGGTCGGCGCCGTCATCGGTTCGAGGGCCACCACCGGCGACCCCGGCGGCGCATAGACCTGCCCGTAGGGGTAGCCGGCGTCCATGGAGATCCGCAACGATCGGCGCCGGCCCGCCAAGGTGAAGGAGCGCACTGCGCCGACGAAACGGAAGGCGTCGTCGTGCCCGCTCGTGCGCAGCGCCCGGTCGGAGGCCGCTTCCCTGGTGGAGGCGCCCGTGGGCACCATCCGATCGTCGAGGGCGAGGCGATCGACGGCCGGCATGCGCACACGGAGATCAGGGAGGTCCTCGCCGGCGAGCCGGAAGTACGGGTGCCAACCGAACGTGACCGGCACCCGTGACCGACCCGTCGCGACGAGGGTCGTGGTCACCGTGAGTCGACCGGGGGCCAACCGGTACGTGACCTGGAGGCGGTGGGGGAACGGGAACGAGGCCATGACCTCCTCGTCGGCAGCCGCATCGAAGGAGGCGACCAGGCGAGCAACGCCGCGTCGGGCCTCGGCGCGCTCGACGGTCCAGCCCGCACGGCCCACCATCGTGCCGTGGATGGGCAGACCGTGCCCGTCGCGGTGAAGGCCGGGCGCGTCCGCGAGGTCGACGGTGCGGCGGCCCACCCGGTAGTCGTCGCCCCCGAGCCGGTTGGCCCACGGGGCGAGGAGGGGAAGACCGCAGGTGTGCCCCTCCAGGACGCACTCGGGTCCGGCGCCGACATCGAGGTACTCGTGGCGACCCTGGCGCAGCGAGGTGCCCAGCAGGCCGAGCTCGGGCACCACGACGAACCGGGTCCGCTCCGCCCCCAGCGTCCAGGCGGCGCGACCGCCCACGGTGGTGCGCGACACCCTCGCCGACGCTGCGGAATCGGTCACTGGTCGCTGTCAGGCGCCGGGGACGGCCGGCTTCTCGTCGTGGCCACCGAACTGCTTGCGCATGGCCGACAGGACCTTGTCGGCGAAGTCGGCCTCGCCCCGGGAGCTGAAGCGCTCGAACAGCGCGGCGGTGAGCACGTGGGCCGGCACCCCGGCGTCGATGGCGGCGAGCGACGTCCAGCGGCCCTCGCCGGAGTCGCTGACCCGACCGGCGAAGGTCTCGAGGCCCGGATCGTCGACCAACGCCGCCGCGGTGAGGTCGAGGAGCCACGAGGCGATCACACTGCCCCGGCGCCAGACCTCGCTGACCGCGGTCGTGTCGATGTCGTACTGGTAGTACTGCGGATCGCGCAGCGGCGTGGTCTCGGCGTCGATCTCGTGGTCGAGCTTGCCGACCCCGGCATGGCGCAGGATGTTGAGCCCCTCGGCGTAGGCAGCCATGACGCCGTACTCGATGCCGTTGTGCACCATCTTCACGAAGTGCCCTGCGCCGACCGGTCCACAGTGCAGGTAGCCCATCTCCTCGGGCGTCGGCTCGCCATCACGCCCGGGCGTGCGGTCGATCGTCCCGATCCCGGGGGCGATGGTGCGGAAGACGGGATCGAGGTGCGCCACGATCGGGTCCTCGCCACCGATCATCAGGCAGAAGCCCCGCTCGAGCCCGAAGACCCCGCCGCTCGTGCCGACGTCGACGTAGTGGATGCCCTTCGGACCGAGCTCGGCCGCCCGGTCGATGTCGTCGCGGTAGTAGGTGTTGCCACCGTCGATGACGATGTCGCCGTCGTCCATGCGTGACGCCAGGTCGGCGATGGTCGACCCTGCGTAGGCCGCCGGCACCATGACCCACGCGGCGCGCGGGAGCTCGAGGGCGGCGACGAAGGCGTCGAGATCGGACGCACCGGTGATGGCCTCGCTCTCGGCGGCCAGAGCGGAGGTGACCGACGCGTCGACGTCGAACACGACGCAGGTGTGACCGTCGGCCACCAGCCGTCGAACCAGGTTGGCGCCCATGCGCCCGAGGCCGACCATTCCGAGCTGCATGTGGGGGTCCCTTCGTCGTCGTCTCGGCGCTGGTCCGCCGGCGTTCCCATGGTGACACGCCAGGGCTCGATCCGGTGGAGGCGCCGGTGGCCCCTGGCGTGTGTACCGCGACGCCGACGCTCAGCCGGCGATCGGCTCCGGCACGGCCACCCCCGACCACATCGACGACTGGATCTTGGGGCCCGCCAGCTGGAAGCGGTGCAGCTCCTCGAGGCGGTACCCCGCCGCCCTGAGGCGCTCGGGGATGTCGCGAGTGAGATGGCAGCCCCCGGCGAGCTTCTTCTGTACGGGCTCGAAGCGCTGCTGGCGGCGGGCCACCTTCTCGTCGTCGGAGATCCCGTGCTCGACGAAGTGCAACGTGCCCCCGGGCCGCAGGATGCGCCGGATCTCGCTCAGGGCCCGGTCGAGGTCCGGGATGGTGCACATCGTCCAGGTGGACAGGGCGTGGTCCGCGCTGTCGTCCGGGAGCGCGATGTCGGCCCCGTCGAGCCCCACGTACTCCACCGGGGGTTCGGGATGGCGGCTGCGTCGCTTCTCTGCGAGGCGTCGACCCACGAGCGCCGGGTCGACGGCGAGGATCCGCGTGACCTCGGGCGGGTACAGCCCGATGTTGGGACCGGAGCCGAAGCCGACCTCCAGGACCGTGCCGGAGAGGCCGGCCACGACCGGGGCCCTCACCGCCGCCATGCTCTTGTTGCCGCAGAGCACGTCGATCACCCGCGGCAGGATCTGATCCTCGTAGAAGCCCACCTCGGCAGACTAGGTGCGCAGCCGCCGCACCAGATCGGGGCCAGCCGGGGGGACCGCGTGGAGGTGCACGTGCACGGCGCCGTCGAGCGACCTCCCGGTGGTCGCGTCGATCGGCCCGATGCGCAGGTGGTCGATCTCCGGGAGATCGTCGACCAACCGGCCGAGGCGGCTCACCGACTCGCACAGGTCTCGGCGCTCGGAGGGGTCGCCCGCCGTCGCGAGGCCCAGGCCGTCGGCGAGATCGTCGAGGTCGGCCTCGCTGAGGGGCACGAGCCACACGTCCGGCGAGCCCCGCCCGTCCGCTCCCCGGTCGAGGCGGAGCAGGGGCCCGAACGCCGGATCGTGGTCCACCGAGACCGTGACCGGCACCACGCCCGTGACATCCGGGTCGGCGGCGGAGAGGGTGATCCCGTAGGCCGCGAGCAACGACGCGGCCGAGCCGTCGTCGAGGGCCGCGTCGCCGTCGCCGGCGGTGAGGGCCTCCTCCACGAGACGGCGGGCGCGTTCGCGATCGAC
The DNA here is from genome assembly GCA_963715425.1 of uncultured Iamiaceae bacterium. GTDB lineage: Bacteria > Actinomycetota > Acidimicrobiia > Acidimicrobiales > Acidimicrobilacustridaceae > Rhabdothermincola_A. The sequence continues at coordinate 155,713 of CAVQSE010000004.1, read as the reverse complement.
GTGCGGGGGGCTCGTGGCCTCACCGTGGTCCCGACCGCGCCACTCCACGTGGTCCACGACTCGGGCCAGGGCCAGCGCCGCCGGGTTCGGTGCCTCGAAGACGGGGACCGGGCCGTTGCGCAACGCACGAGGCGGCTCGCCCGGGGAGAGGTGGGTGACCACGACGGGCTTGACGGCGTCCACCGACACCCGGCGGACCACCTCGGCGACGGCGTCGAGGGTGGCGTGCTCCGCGGGGGTCAGGACGAGGTGCACGGCGTCGACCCCGTCGTCGGCCAACGCGGAGGTCAGCTCGCCCTCGACCTGATCGGCCGAGGCGAGATCGACCTCGACGATGCCGGAGCCGGCTGCTCGGCCGTCGTCGACGACCCCGCGAGAAGCGAACTCCAGCCCCGCCGCTCGCGACGCGTCGAGGGCCAGGAGACCGGGCCCTCGGCCCCCCGCGATCACGGCGACGCGCCGGCCAGCGGGAACGGGCCCCACCAGCAGCGCGGCCACGTCGAACATCTCGGTGAGGGAGTCGACCCGGATCACACCCGCCTGGCGGAACAGCGCCTCGACGGCAGGGTCCCCGCCGGGGCGAACGGCGACGATCGGCGTGGTCATCGACACCCGCCGGGCCAGCCGGGCGAACTTGCGGGGGTTGCCGAAGCTCTCGAGGTACACGAGCACGACGTCGGTGTCGGGGTCCTCCTCCCAGTACTGCAACATGTCGTTGCCACTCACGTCGGCCTTGTCCCCCGCCGACACGAACGACGAGACGCCAACTCCTCGCCACGCAGCCCACTCCAACAGCGCCAGGCCGACCGCGCCCGACTCGCTCATCAGTCCGATGCGACCGGTCGGCGGCACGACGGCAGCGGTGCTGGCCCAGAGCCCCGACGCCATCTCGATCACTCCGGAGGACCCGGGGCCGATGAGGCGGATCCCGGCCCGACGGGCGGCCCGCACCAACCTGCGCTGGTTCTCCGCGGCCACGGCACCGAGGTCGCGGACACCGGTCGACATCACGACGAGCCCCTGCACCCCCTTCGCGGCGCACGCCCCGACGACGTCGGCTGCGTCGTCGCCCGACCCGACGAGCACGGCCAGATCGATCTCGCCGTCGACCTCGTCGAGCGAACGGCCGACGCCGATGCCGGCCACCGTGGCCCCGGCCGGCGCGGCGGCGTCGACGAGGTGGACCGCACCGGCGAAGCCACCGGTGTGCAGGTTCTCGACGACCCGAGCGCCCGGGGAACCGGGAGCCATCACGTCGCCGACGACCACCACGGACCCCGGACGCAGGATCCGGCGCACCGAGGCCGCCTCGGCGCGGTGCTCCCGCCGCTCCACCACGGCCCGGGCGTCGGGGGTGGCGGCGATGGGGAACTCCACCTCGACCATGCCGCCGGAGAACCGGTTCAGGCTGTGGTACCCCGCGGCGTGGAACACCGCCAGCATCGAGCGGTTGTCGGGCATCGTCTCGGCCACGAACCTGACGAGCCCGTGCTCCCTTCCGGCGGCGGCGAGGTACTCGAGCATCAGAGCACCGAGCCCGCGCCCTTGGTGGGCGTCGTCGATGGTGAAGGCCACCTCGGCGTCGGGGCCCGGGCTGCCGTCGTCGCCCGCCAGGCGGTCGTAGCGGGCCACTGCGACGATCTCGGAGCCGATGAACGCCGCCAGCGCCACCCGGTCGACGTGATCCACCGTGGTGAAGTACGTGACCTCCTCGTCGGTGAGCACGCTCTTGGGGCTGAAGAACCGGTAGTAGCGGGTCTCGGCCGACAGGCCGTGGAAGAACCGAAGGTAGGCCTCGCGGTCGGCGGGGAGCAGGGGGCGGACGTGAACGGTCCCGCCGTCGCTGAGGACCACGTCGAGATCCCAGTGAGGGGGGTAGGGCGGGGCGTCGCTCACGATGACAACCAGGCCCCGGCGGTGATCACGTTGGTCGTCGTGCGTCGGCCCGGAGCCCCGTCGGGGAAGGTCCAGTCGGCGAGTCCGTGCACCGCGTCGCTGGTCCCGATCGCCGAGAGCTGGCGCAGCGAGTAGACGTAGGGGAGCTCGGCGGCGAGGCGTTCCTGCACGATCCGGTAGGCCTCGGTCCGGGTGGCCTCGTCGGGCGCGGCGCGGCTCTCGTCGAGCGCCGCGGTGAGCACCGGATCGTCGTTGCGCACGAAGTTCAACGACAGCTCTCCGACCGGTCGCACCGTCGTCCCGGCGATGAACACGTAGGCCGTGTCGAGGGTGGGCTGGCCGAAGAGGATCCACCCCGTGGCCTGGAAGTCGCCGGTCAACGCCCGCGCGACGAGCCGCCCCTGGTCCATGGTCTCGATGCGCATGTCGACACCGATCGTCGAGAACCGCGCCTGGGCGGCTTCGAGGACGGCCTTGATCTCGGGCGTGCCCGGGATGTGCACGGTGTAGCTGAGCCCGCGTCCGTGGATCGCGGTGTACTCCTCGTTGAGGCGTCGGGCCTCGTCCAGGTCGAACTGGGGGAAGTCGGTCTCCGCGAAGTAGGGCGACGAGCGGTCGAAAGGGCCTTCGGCCGGGGGGAAGACGCCGAGGTACCCGACCTCCGAGGCGCTCTCGCGGTCGGTGCCGGTGGCCACGATCCGCCGCGCCAACGGATCGTCGAACGGCGCCACCGCGGTGTTCAACGCGATCATGGCCACCGCGGTGTCCTGCTCGGGCGGCGAGAACACCTGCACCTCGCCGGAGGCGGCGCCCTCGGACAAGGCGACCATCGTGGCCGGATCACCGGTCTCGACGGCATCGACGGCACCGCGTGGTGAGCGCGGCGAGCCGCGACGACGGATCGGGCAGCACCCGGAACTGCACCGCGTCCACGTAGGGCATGCCCTCGCGCCAATAGGTGCGGTTGGCCGTCGCCTCGAGGGTGGCGTCGGGCGTCCAGCTCTCGAACCGGAACGGCCCGGACCCGACCGGGTTCCGGCTGCCGTCGGGATCACGAAGCATGCTCGGGGCCACGACGAAGCCCGTCTGGTAGGAGAGCACGTAGTCGAAGGTCGCCCAGGGTCGGCTTCATCACCACCGAGACCGTGCGGGGATCGACCACGTCGATCCGTTCCACCGGCTCGAAGACCGATGCCGTGAGCAACGAGGACCGGTGGGCGTCGAGGTTGAGCTTCACCGCGTCGGCGTCGACAGGCGTCCCGTCGTGGAACTCCACCGCGGGTCGCAACCGGATGGTCCACTCCGTGAAGCTCGGGTCGGGCTCGATGGCCAGGGCGAGATAGGGCCGAGGAACTCCGTCGGCACCGATGGCGGCGAGGCGATCGAAGAGCGCGTTGGCGACGATGTAGGCCGATCCCGCCCATTGGTTCGTCGTGGGGTTCCAGCCGTCGGTCTCCGCGTTCAGCCCGACGCGCAACGTGCCCCCCAGCTGGGGCGGCTGAGGTACGTCACCGACCTGGTTCAGGTCGATCGTGGTCGGCGTGCTCGCCTGGTCTTCCCCGCCACAGGCGCCCAGCACCACCATCGCGAGCACGGCCAGGAGCGGGACCACCGACCAGCGACACGTCCTCGTCCTCCCCATCGGCCCCCCAGAGCACCTCGATGTCGCGGCCCGCTCAGTGTGGCAGCGGTCGGCCGCCGTGGCGCAGGCGCCTCCGCCTCAACCCCCGGACACCACCTCGGCCGCCTCGTCGGGGCCGGGAAGACCGGGCTCACCGGCCGCATGGCTGTCGGGACCCTGGCCGGCGTGGTGGCGGACCCACATCGTCGTCAGGAACCGGTCGACGGCGCGGATCACCCGACGGGTGCGGATGGAGGTGAAGGTGTCGAACGCGTGCTGGGCCCCGTGCAGCTCGAGGTAGACCACCGGCGCCTCGGACACCTCACCCATGAGGTCGACGAAGGTGCGGGCGTCCTCGACCGGCGCCAACGTGTCCTTGTCACCGTGGATGACGAAGAAGGGAGGTGCATCGGCCCGGACCTGGTCGAGCGGCGAAGCCGCGCTGAACCGCTCGGGCTCGTCGTCGAGGAACGCCTTCATGATGAGCGGCTCGACGAACCACTCGACGAACTCCGGCGACATGAGCTCGCGCCGGTTGGTGAGGTCGTACACGGCGTAGAACGGAACCGCCGCCTGCACCGACGTGTCGGCGTCCTCGAAGCCCGGCTGGTGGTCGGGGTCGTTGGCCGTGAGCGCCATCATCGCCGCGATGTGACCGCCGGCGGATCCTCCGGTCACGGCCACGAAGGACGGGTCGATGCCGTACTCGTCGGCGTTGGCCCTGATGAAGGCGAGAGCCTGCTTCACGTCGACGAGGTGGTCGGGCCACGTGGCCCCCGGGCTCAACCGGTAGTTGGCGTTGAAGCCCACCCACCCCTTGCGAGCCATGGCCTTGAGCAGCGGGATGCCCTGCTCCCGCTTGTCACCGATGACCCAGGCCCCGCCGTGGATCTGCAGCAGCGCCGGTCGCCGTTCACCGGCGCGGGGGGATCGACGGGGGTGAACACGTCGAGCTTCAGCACCCGACCGGCCACCCGGCTGAAGGGCACGTCCTTGATGCGACGGATCTCGTGGACCGATCGGTCGGGAACGTCGTCGGTGAAGCCGGCGAGGGCCGCGCTGGCCGCGGCGGCGGTACCCCGACCCTGGAAGACCAGCAACAGCAGCGCCGCGGCGTCGACGAGCAGCGCGACCGCGCCCACCCACCCCGGCCACTGCTCGAGGGCGCCGACCCAGACCAGCACCGCAACGGCCACCGCGGTGATGACGAGGTGGACCGGCGCCAACTCCGTGGTGAGCCAGGAGGCGAAGAACGACGGCAGGAACAGCACGCGGTTGCGCCGAACGGGCCGGAACGCGTTCACCATGAAGACCGTCGCCACCACGGCGATGGCGAGGAGCAACCACGAGGACCACATGGCCCCATTGTGCCCTGCGCGCCAGGCGGCGCCGCAGGGCGGGACGGCCGGTCGTCGCTGGCCGAGGAGTGCCAGACTGCCGTCGCTCCATCCGTCACGACCGTCCGAGAGGACGAGCATGCCCGAACGGCTCACCGGCCTCGACGCCACCTTCCTCTACACCGAGACCGAGTCCATGCCCATGAACGTCGCCGTGACGGCGGTGCTCGACCCCAGCACCGTGCCGGGCGGCTACACCTTCGAGAAGCTGCGCGACCACATCGCGGCGCGGGTGCCGGTCGTGGCGGAGTTCCGCCGCAAGCTGATGGACGTCCCGTTCAAGATCCACCATCCCGTGTGGGTCGACGACCCCGACTACCGCGTCGAGCACCACATCCACCGCACCCAGCTCGAACCGCCGGGCGACGAGCGGGCCTTGGCGAGGTTCGTGGCCGAGATGGCCTCGCGCCGCCTCGACCGGAGCCGCCCGCTGTGGGAGTTCTGGGTGCTCGAAGGGTTGGCCGACGGCCTGATCGCGCTGACCGGGAAGGTCCACCACTGCGCCCTCGACGGGAGCTCCGGCGCCGATCTCATGCCGGCCTTCTTCGGCCTCGAGCCCGACCCCGAGCCCATCGACCGGATGCGACTCGCTCCCCCGGCGCCGCGCCCGGCCGAGCTCGACCTCCTGACCTGGTCGGTGGCCGACCGGGCCCGCGGCACCGCCGAGGGGCTGTTGGCGCTGGGCAAGGCGGCGTTGGCCACCGACGCCATCCGTCGCCGCCGACACGACGGTGACCACCCCGGCGGCACGCCGTTGGTGGCGCCGCCGACGCCGTACAACGGCGCCATCACCGCAGGACGCTCGATCGCCTTCGGGCGCCTCCCCCTCGAGGAGATGAAGGCGATCCGGCGGGCCACCGGCACGAAGCTGAACGACGTGGTGCTGGCCGTGGCCGCCGGCGCACTGCGCCGACACCTCCTCGACCACGACACGCTCCCCGACCAGCCTCTCGTCGTCGCCTGTCCGGTGTCCGTGCGCTCCACCCGCGGCCAAGGTGACACCGGCAACGTGCTGTCGGTGATGTTCGTCCCGCTGCACACCGAGCTCGACGACCCGGTGGCCTGCCTCGAGGCCATCACCGCCGACGCCCTGGCCGCCAAGACCGAGCAGCGCCTCTTCGGGGAGATGACCCTCGTCCATCTCGCCGAGATGTTCGATCCGCTCAGCATCGGCACGGTGATGGAGCTCTACTCACGAGCGGGCCTGGCCGACCGCCATCGGCCGGCGATCAACGCCATCGTCTCCAACGTGGCCGGGCCACCGGTCCCCATCTACCTCGGCGGCGCCCGGGCCCTGAAGCTCTATCCCATGGGTCCGGTGGCCGAAGGGATCGGGGTCAACCTCACCGTCATGAGCTACGAGGACCACCTCGACGTGGGCTTGCTCACCGCCACCGCGCTGGTCCCCGACGCCTGGGAGATCGTCGACCAGATGGAACCGGCCTTCCAGGACCTCCTCGACGCCACGCTCGGCTGATGCTGAGGTCCGTCACCCCGCGGGACGAGATGTGACCCCGGGCACCGTGTCCTACGATCGGCGCCCATGGCCTACAACTTCGCAGACATGTTCGAGCACACCGTCGACACGGTGCCCGACCGGGTCGGGATCGCCTGCGAGGGCGAGCACCGCACGCTCGCCCAGCTCGAGGACGCCGGAAATCGCCTCGCTCACCACCTGATCGCCAGCGGCGTGCAACCCGGTGACCACGTCGGCATCTACGGCCTCAACTCCATCCAGTGGGTCGAGTCGCTGCTCGGTGTCCTCAAGGCCCGCGCCGTCCCGGTCAACATCAACTTCCGCTACGTCGCCGACGAGCTCCGCTACCTGTTCGACAACGCCGACCTCGTGGCCTTGTTCTACGACGCCCAGTTCGGGCCGCTCGTGGCCGAGGTGCGCGACGAGCTGCCGCTGCTCAAGACCCTGGTGCGCATGGACGACGGGTCCGATTCGCCCGACGACGGCCTCGGGGCGGTCGAGCTCGCCGACGCCATGGCCGCCAACTCCGCCGAGCGTGACTTCGGCCCCCGCTCCGACGACGACCAGGTCATCATCTACACGGGCGGCACCACCGGGATGCCCAAGGGCGTCATGTGGCGCAGCGCCGACATCTTCTTCGCCCTCGCCGGTGGCATCGACATGGCGACGCGCGAACCGGTGCCCGACGAGTTCCACCACGCCAACGCGGCACCCGAGAAGACGCCGACGGTGATGATGAACATCCCGCCGCTCATGCACGGCGCGGCCTTCGTGGGCACGATCGGCCAGATGCTCCAGGGCAACACCGCGGTGCTGCTGCCCAAGTTCGATCCCTACGAGGTGTGGCGCACCATCGAGCGGGAGAAGGTCAACGCCATCCTCATCGTGGGTGACGCCATGGCTCGCCCCCTGATCGAGGCGTGGGACGACATGAAGGCCAAGGGCGAGGCCCCCGACATCTCGTCGCTGTTCGCCATCTCGTCGACGGCGGCGATCTTCTCCCAGACCGTCAAGGACCGCTACCTCGACGAGTTCCCGAACATGATCATCACCGACTCCGTCGGGTCGACCGAGGGCGGCTTCAACGGCACCATCGTGGTCACCAAGGGCATGGTCAACAAGGGCGGCGGGCCCACCGTCAACGCCATGAACGACACGCTGGTGCTCGACGACGACCTGAAGCCGGTCGCGCCCGGGTCGGGCGTGATCGGCAAGCTGGCCCGCGGCGGCAACATCCCCGTCGGGTACTACAAGGACCCGAAGAAGACCGCCGAGACCTTCCTCATCGCCGCCGACGGCCGGCGCTACGCCATCCCCGGTGACTTCGCCAGCGTCGAGCCCGACGGCACCATCAGCCTGCTGGGACGAGGATCGGTGTGCATCAACACCGGCGGCGAGAAGGTGTACCCCGAGGAGGTCGAGCAGGTGCTCAAGGCCCACCCGGCGGTGTACGACTGCCTCGTCGTCGGCGTGACCGACGAGCGGTGGGGCCAGAAGGTCGCCGCCGTCGTCCAGCCCCGCGAGGGCATGAGCCTGGAGCTCGACGACCTCGCGGCCCACACCCGCGAGCACCTCGCCGGCTACAAGGTGCCACGCGAGCTCCACCTCGTGAACAGCATCCAGCGCTCCCCCAGCGGCAAGCCCGACTACCCCTGGGCCAAGAAGCTGGCCGAAGCCGCGAGCTGAGCACGACCGGCCGGTCCGGTCCTCACCGCCTTTCTCCCGGCCCGCCGGGCCGACCCGGCCGTACCGGCGTTACAGTGACGTCCGTCGCTCCCGCCGCGCCGGCGGTCGGCACCCATCCGCAGACGATCAGCGGCGACCGCGTCGTCGCTCCCACAGGGGGACCGCAATGCACACGTTCGAGAAGTTCTTCATCGGCGGCGAGTGGGTCGATCCCGCCGGCTCCGACACGCTGAAGGTCACGTCGCCCACCTCAGGCGACATCGTCGGCTCCGTGCCGGTGGCCACCCCCGCCGACATGGACCGTGCCGTCGCCGCGGCCAAGGCCGCCCTCACCGGTGAGTGGGCCACCTGGACCGCCGACCAGCGCGCCGACCTGATCCACCGCGTGTCCGACGGCATCAAGGCCCGCCAGGACGACTTCACCGGCCTCATCACCGAGGAGGTCGGCTCGCCGTTCTACTTCTCGATGTTCGGCCAGGTCCTCGCGGCGGCGATGATCCTCGACGCCTTCGCCGTGCACACCCGAGCCTTCCCGTTCGAGGAGCGCCGTGACGGCGCCCTCGGCGGCCAGATCATCGTGCGCCGCGAGCCCGTCGGCGTGGCCGCCGGCATCATCCCCTGGAACGTGCCGCTGTTCATCACCTGCCTGAAGCTCGGCCCCACCCTGGCCTCGGGATCGACCATCGTCCTCAAGCCGGCGCCGGAGACCCCCCTCGACGCCAACGTGCTGGCCGAGATCCTGGTCGACGCCGGCGTGCCCGCCGGTGTCGTCAACATCGTCGCCGCCGACCGCGAGGTGGGTGAGCACCTGGTGCGCCACCCGGACGTCGACAAGGTGAGCTTCACCGGCTCCACCGCCGCCGGCCGCAAGATCGGTGCCATCTGCGGCGAGCAGCTCAAGCGCTGCACCCTCGAGCTCGGCGGCAAGTCGGCGGCCATCGTGTGCGACGACGCCAACCTCGAAGAGACCATCCCCCACCTGATCGGCGGCGGGCTCATGAACAACGGTCAGGCCTGCGTGGCCCTCACCCGGGTGCTCGCCCCGCGGAGCCGTTACGACGAGATCCGCGACGCCCTGGCCACGGCGGTGTCGGCGCAGACCGTCGGTGACCCCGACGAACCCCGACAACCTCGTGGGCCCGCTCATCGCCGACCGCCAGAAGGTCCGCGTCGAGGGCTACATCGCCAAGGGCCGCGAGGAAGGCGCCACCCTCGTGGTCGGCGGGGACCTGCCCGATGGTCTCGGCAACGGCAACTTCGTGGCCCCCACGCTGTTCGCCGACGTCGACAACTCGATGACCATCGCCCAGGAGGAGATCTTCGGGCCGGTCCTGTCGCTCATCGCCTACGACACCCTCGACGACGCCATCGCCATCGCCAACGACAGCGACTACGGCCTGGCCGGCGCGGTCTACACCGCCGACATCGCCAAGGGCATCGACGTGGCCCGCCGGGTCCGCACCGGCACCTTCGCCGTGAACACCACCCAGGGCATGGACTTCAACGGGCCCTTCGGCGGGTTCAAGAACTCCGGCATCGGCCGGGAGCTCGGCCCCGAGGGCATCCACGCCTACTGCGAGGACAAGACCATCTCGCTGCCCGGCGGCATCGACCTGCCGATCGGCGGCTGACACCGCCGCTCGCGACAGCACCACAGATCAGCAGGTCACGAAGGGCCCGGCTCCGGTCGGGTCCTTCGTCGTTCCCCGGCTCAGGCCACGGTGCCGGCGGCGCGCAGCGCGGCGCGCTCGTGTGCGCTGAACCCGGCGTCGGCGAGCACCTCATCGGTGTCGTACCCGGGCGGCACGGGCGGGCGGTCGACGCCGGCGGGTGTGCGCGAGAAGCGGGGAGCCGGAGCGGGCTGCACGGCGCCATCGGGCGCCAGGTAGGTGCCGCGCGCGACGAGGTGGGGATGAACTGCCGCTTCGGCGTAGGTCAGCACCGGGCCCACGCAGGCGTCACGGGTCTCGAACACGGCCTCCCACTCGGCTCGGGTCCGCCCGGCGAGCACCTCGGCGAACCGTTCCCGGAGCAGCGGCCAGCCGGCGACGTCGTGCTGGTCGGGCAGGTCGGCATCGGCCAGGCCCAGCCCATCGAGGAGCTCGACGTAGAACTGCGGCTCGATGGCGCCGACGCTGATCCACCCGCCGTCGGCAGTCTCGTACACGTCGTACCAGGGCGCTCCCGAGTCGAGCATGTTGGTGCCGCGCTCGTCGCTGAACGTGCCCCCCACGTAGGCCGGCACCATGGGCGCGGAGATCAGGGAGGCGCCGTCGACCATGGCGACGTCGAGCACCTGGCCCAGTCCGGACCTGGCCTTCTCGACCAGTGCGGCGCACACGCCGAGGGCCATGAGGAGCCCGCCCCCGCCGAAGTCGCCCACGAGGTTGAGCGGCACGGTGGGGGGCTGGCCCGCCCGCCCGATGTGGGCCAGCGGCCCGGCCATCGCGATGTAGTTGATGTCGTGGCCCGCCCGATCGGCCCACGGGCCGGTCTGTCCCCACCCGGTCATCCGGGCGTAGATCAACCCCGGATTGCGACCGCAGAGGTCGTCGGGCCCCAGACCGAGGCGCTCGGTGACCCCGGGGCGGAAGCCCTCCACGAAGACATCGGCGGTGTCGGTGAGGCGACGGACGACCTCGAGGCCCTCGGGTGACTTCAGGTCGACGGCGACGGTGCGCCGATTCCGGTTGAAGACACCCATGCGCGCCGATTCGACCGGCGCCCCGGTGACCTTGGCGGGCCGGTCGACGGCGATGACGTCGGCGCCGTAGTCGGCCAGCACCATCGCCCCGAAGGGCGCCGGTCCGAGCCCCACGAGCTCGACCACGGTGACGCCGGCCAACGGTCCACTGCGCGTGGTCGGGGATCCGGTCATGGCGTCAGCGGGGTCGGTGTCGGTCATGGCCGCATCCTGCCAGACCGGTCCGCGCCTCAGCTCGAGGACAGCTCCTCCGCCGCGGTGGCCTTGGCCCAGCGGTGGTCGGCCTTGCCCGCAGGGGTGCGTACGACCCGGTCGACCAGCACCAGGCTGCGGGGCAGCTTGTAGCCGGCGAGGTGGGGCCGGCAGTAGGCGTCGAGCTCGTCGAGGGTCAGGCTCTGCCCCGGCCGCAGCTGCACGACCGCGGTGACCCTCTCACCCCAACGTTCGTCGGGAGCGCCGACGACGACGGCGTCGTAGACCGCAGGGTGCCCGGCGATCACCGCTTCGACCTCCTCGGGATACACCTTCTCGCCGCCCGTGTTGATGCACGCCGAGCCCCGGCCGAGCAGGGCGATGGAACCGTCGGCTTCGACGGTGGCCTGATCGCCGGTCAGGATCCACCGATCCCCGTCGACCTCGACGATGGTCTCATCGGTCTTGACGGGATCGTTGTGGTAGCGCAACGGGATGCGCCCCCGCCGGCCGACCCGCCCGGTGACACCGCTCCCCGGCTCGACCAGGGTCCGGGTCTCGGGGTCGATCACCGCCGTCGACCGGTCGGTGCCGAAGGCGGTGAAGGTCTCGGAACCGCCGTCGACGGTGAAACTCCGGGAGGTCTGGGCCCCCGTCTCCGACGATCCGTACCCGTCGGTGATCGTCACCGACGGAAGAAGCGACAGGGCCCGGGCGCGCGTCGCCGGAGTGAGGGGTGCGCCACCCGAGCCGATGGCCAGCAGCGACGAGACGTCGAAGGGCCCTTCGGCCTCCCAGGCGTCGAGCATCGGCTTCACCACGGCGTCGCCCACGACGCTGATGGTGTTCACGCCCTCCCGCTCGATGGTGCGCCAGACCTCGGCCGGATCGAGGCTGCCGTCGAGCAGCACGTTCTTGCCGCCGCAGAAGAGCAGGCTCAACATCGTCCACTGGCCGGCGGCGTGCATCAGCGGGGCGACGGGGTGGAACACGAAGCTCGGCACGATGCGGTCGAGCATCTGCGCCGGCTCGTCGACCGGCCCGAGCATGCGCATCGGATCGCCACCGCCGATGCACGCGTAGAGGGCGTCCTCGTGACGCCACACGACGCCCTTGGGCATGCCGGTGGTACCGCCCGTGTAGATCACGTAGAGGTCGTCGTTCGACCGGGGCCCGAAGCCCCGCTCGGGAGAGCCGGCGGACTGGGCCTCGGCGTAGGTCACGACCGCCAGCTCCGAATCGTGCAGCGCGGTCAGGTCGGCGTCGCTGTCGTCGTCGACCACCACGGCCCAGCCCAGGGTGACGAGGTCGGGGGCGACGTGGGCCAGTGTGTCGCCGAAGCCCTGGTCGACGAAGACCCCGACGATCCCGGCGTCGGCGAACAGATAGGCCAACTCTTCGGCGACGTAGCGGTAGTTCACGTTGATGGGGACGGCCCGGATCTTGAAGCAGGCCAGGAACGCCTCGACCCACTCGACGGAGTTGGTGAGGTAGAGCCCCACGTAGTCACCGGGCCGGACACCCTGCTCGAGCATCCAATGGGCCAGGCGGTTGGCGTGCTCCTCGAGCTCGGCGTAGGTGCGACGATCGGCCCCGCAGACGAGGGCCTCGCGCTCGGGGACCCGTTCGGCCACCGCCTCCCAGAGGTCGGCGAAGTTGAAGGTCTCGGGCACGGTGGCCATGGTCTCCCCCGGGTCGGCTGGTCGGCGTGGTCGATCGGCATGATCGATCGGCGTGATCGATGCTGGGCGGGACCTTACCGTCGGCACCTCCACGCCTCGTGGGCGCGACCGTGCCGCCCGGTCACCCCTCGCGGGACCACGCCGACACCGGTCCGGCCACCTCGACCAGCACACGCGTGCCGGACAGATCGACCGGCACGGCCAGGCGATGGACACCGCCGGCGGCCACCGCGGCCTCGAGGCGCTCGAGGTGCTCGTCGGCTGAGGCCCAGGAGGCCTCACCGCCCCACACCTCCAGGACGAGGGGCACGTCGAGCGACGCGGCGAGATCGAGGAGCGCCTCGCTGAGCGGGTCGACCGGGGCGGTGGTGACGGCGACGGCCGGCCGACCGTCGAGTCCACCGATCAGTGCGGCGGCGGCGGCGAAGCCACGAGCCGGACGCGCCGGGACCACGACGGTGGCCGCGCTCGGCGTCAGCCCACGGGCCAGCCACAGGCCGGCGGGGCCGGCGTCGGCGAGGAGGAGCCCCCCGTCGTCCACCGCTCCCGCGACCTCGACGGTGGCCCGGATGGGGCTGAGCGGAAGGGTCGGGTCGGGCGGCAACCTCGCCACGTCGCCCAGGCGTTCGACGAGCTCGGAGGTGGGCGGCGCCTCGTTGGGGTCGGGCCAGTGCTGGGCCATGAGCCCGAGGTGCCAGGGCTCGACGTCGAGGACCTGGGCGTCAGCGGGGAGGAGATCGACGGCTTCGGTCGGGTCGACGCCCACGGCGATGACCAGCTCGGCGTCGGCGAGGCCCGAGCGCACCACGTCGTCGACCTGGAGCCCGACGACCCCGCCCCAGGCCGGATCGTCCAGGGCCAGCGATCCCACCGCCCCGAGGGTGGTGACCACCATCGCCCCCGTGCGGCGCGCCGCCTCGGCGACGGCCGCCAGCTGCCCGGCGCGGCGCACCCCCGGACCGACCAGGAGCACGGTGCGGAAGTCGGCCAGGGTCGGGGACAACGTGATGAGCTGATCGGATGCGGCATCGAGGGCGATCGCCTCGACGCCGGCCGGCCGAGGGGCGAACAGGTCCACGAAGAGATCGAGCTCGACGGCCGCGTGGACCTCACCGAGCGACCATCCGGCCACCGCCGCCGGGAGCGACGTGGGCTCGAGGACCTGCTGCGGTTCGACCTGCTCCCCCGGCTGGGACGAGAGCCGGATCCGGCGACCGGCGAGGAGGGCCACGCCGGGGCCGGCGCCGACACCCCAGGCCAACCGCCCGTCGGCGTCGGCCAGGACGACGGCCAGCTCCTCGCTCGCCACCTCGACCTCGACGAGCCCCGCCAACGCCGGGATCTCGCTGCCCGGTGCCCGGAAGGCGCGTCGGGCTCCCTGGGCGCGGAGGCAGTCGGCGAGCAGGTCGAGGACGGTGGTCGCAGTGGTCACCGGGCCAGTATCGCCGGTCCCCCGACATCGGCGGCCCGGCGAGCGGGGCGCACCCGCGGGTCGATCACCGACGGCACACGTCGCCGGTCCTGACAGCCGGCTGAACACCGGTCCACGACGGGTCTGGGAGTGTGGCGTGCGTCACGGGTACCCTCGGGGGTCCGGCAGCACCGCCGGCGCACGGAGGCTCGGGGATGGACGCACGCAAGCTGGGGCTGGGCCTGGTGGCCGGCGGGGCACTGGCGCAGGTGAGCGGGCTCGGGGTCGACGCATGGCTGCATGCCTCCGACGACCTGGGGGCCGACGGCGCGCTGAGCCTCGAGAACATCGGGCACGCGCTGTTCGTGGGCGGCCTCGTCGCCGTCGCCGTGGGCGCGGTGCTGGCCCTCGTGGGCCCTCGCCTCTACCGCCCGTCGACCGACGCCTCGCCCGGTCGACGCCTGGCCCAGTTCGGCGCCCCTGCAGCGGCGGCTCTGCTCGTGGTGGCCGGCCTCACCGGGGCGTCGTCGTCGAGCCTCACCGGTTCGGCCTCGCCGTCGGAGGTGGCGGGCACCGGCGTGGCCGCCGACGGGCACGACCACACCGAGGCCGCCGCACCGGCACGTTGCGACCTGGCCATGAACACCGCCGGCTACTACCGCGAGGCCGTCGCCGCCGGCCTCGACCTCGGCAACGGAGCTCACGACCACGCCGCAGCGGGAGCGGGGAGCGGTGAGACCGCTTCCCCAGCGCTCGTGGGCGCCGGGGACGAGAGCCACGGCGAGCACAAGGGCCCGCAGGCCTGGACCCCGATCACCGACCTCGCCACCTGCACCCAGCTCCAGGCCGAGATCGACCAGGCCGCCGCGGTGGCGGCGCGCTACCCGACCGCCGCCGACGCCCGCGCCGCCGGGTACGTGATGGTCACGACCTACCTGCCCGAGATCGCGTCGCACTGGATGAACTTCGGCTACGTCGACGACACCTTCGTGATCGACGAGCCCGAGATGCTCCTCTACGACGGCACCGGCGACGACGCCACCATGGTCGGCCTCAGCTACTACCTGCTGTCGCCGACCGAGCCCTCGCCCGGAGCAGACGTTCGTCGGCGGCAACGTCGAGTTCCACCAGCACATCGGCCTGTGCGTGCGGAGCGCCGTCGTCGTGGGCGGGTCGGCGCACGTCGGCCGAGGAGTGCGCCGCTCGCGGCGGCACCAAGAACGACGGCTCGAACGCCTGGATGGCCCATGCCTGGGTCGTACCGGGCTGCGAGAGCCCTTGGGGCGTCTTCAGCGCGGCCAACCCGAAGCTGACCCCGGAGCTGGGCCGCGCGTCGGGCCAGGGAGCGCCGTGCAGCGGGTCGGGTGTGACCTACGACGACACCCCGGGCTCCCCCGAGCGACATGGCCGCCCTGGTCCAGGGCATCCCCTCCGCCTGATCGGGCGACGGCGCCTCCGGGCATCCGCCGGTGGTGGGCGCTGCGGCGATGCTGCTGTCGCGGGGGTCGGCGTCACCGGCGATGCGAGCGCACCACCCCTTCGCGCTCGGGCGGACGAGCGCCACGAGCGGGGCTCAGCTGTCGAGCAGCCAGCGGTAGGTGGTCCCACCGCGACCGGCTGGGCGCCGAGGCGCTCGTAGAAGGCGATGGACGGGGCGTGCCAGTCGAGCACCGACCACTCCACGCGGCCCTCGGTGAGGGTGCGAAGGTGCTGCCGGTGGGCAGGCCGTGGCCCCTCCCGCGGTGCTCGCCGGGCTCAACACGCAACAGGTCCTCGAGCCAGATGCCCGGCACGGCCGAGTTCGCATTCGGCTGCCGGCGACCGTGTGGCCCTCGCCATGGCCGAGTCCACGCTGATCGGCCTGCGCCCATCGGCACGGCCGCCGGTCGTCGCTCCCTGGTGGCTCGTCCAGCGCCCTCACCCAGACGGTGCGGACCTCCTGCTCGTCCGGGTCGACCCGTCCACGTTGTGGTCGCAGCCTGGTCGGCGTCGTCGAGGCCGAACACCACGTCGTCGTGCCATCTCCCCGGACTCGGCGAGGGCGCGGATGAGATCCCGGCGATGTCGTCGAGGTCGGCCGGCCTCGGCCCCCGGAACTGGCACACGCCGGGCCCCCGACTCAGTCGCCGATGACGAGGCGGCCGACGCGCTGACGGTGCCAGTCGGCGTCACCCCAGGCCGCCGCCAGCGCCCACACCCGCTTGAGCCACATGTGCACGTCGTACTCGACGGTGTAGGCGATGGCTCCGTGGCACTGGAGGGCCTGGGCGGCCACGAACACCGCGGCCTCCGAGGCCATGCACTTGGCCATCGACACGTCGCGGGCCGAGGTGTCGAGGCCCTCGGCCATCGAGTACGCCGCGTTGGCGGTGACGGGGCGGGCGAACGAGAGCTTGAGCTCGGCGTCGGCCAGGTGGTGCTTGACCGCCTGGAAGGTGCCGATCGGCACGCCGAACTGGCGCCGCGAGGTCACGTACTCGACGGTGACGGCGAGCAGGTGCTCGGCCAGCCCGAGCAGCAGGGCGGACGCGGCGAGCGCGCCGCGGTCGAAGGCCCGGTTGGCGGCCTGCCACCCGGGCTCGCCGTCGACGACGAGCTCCTCGTCGGCCACGTCCCACTCGACGGTGAAGAGCCGCCGGGCGCCGTCGACCGAGGTCTCCGGGGTGAGGCGAAGGCGGTCGGCCGCAACGGCCACGATGCGGTCGGCGCGTTGGGCGAGCAGCAGGTCGGCGACGTGGGCGTCGGTGACGAAGGGCTGGCCGGCCAACTGCACCGTGACGATGGCCGAGCCCTGCGCGACGGCCGGCAACCAGCGCTCGGCCATCGCCGGCGGCGCGGACTCGGCCAGCAGCGGTGCGGCCACGGCGGTGGTCTCGAGGAGCGGTCCGGGGAAGGCGGCGCGTCCGGCCTCGGTGAGGATGGGCAAGAGGTCGAGCTCGGACAGGCCGAAGCCACCCGAGGACTCGGGAACGGTCAACCCGACCACGCCCATCTCCGCGAGGGTCGACCACAGCTCGGGGTTCCGACCGGTCTCGTCGTCCCAGGCCCGGCGCACCGCGTCGGGCGGGCACTCCTTGGCGAGCAGGTCGGCGACGGTGTCGCGGAACAGGATCTGGTCGTCGGTGAAGGCGAAGCGCACGATGGCCTACTTCCGGGGCAGGCCGAGGACGCGCTCGGCGACGACGTTGCGTTGGATCTCGTTGGTGCCGGCGTAGATGGGCCCCGAGAGCGAGAACTCGAAGCCCTTCATCCACGCTCCGCCGTCGACGGAGCCGGGGGAGCCGTCGACCAGCTCGGCGCTGGGGCCGAGGAGGCGCAGCGCCGTGGTGTGCAGTCGCACGTCGAGCTCGGACCAGAAGATCTTGGTGAGGCTCGACCGGGCCCCCTGGGAACGACCCTCGACGATGCCGGTGACGTCAGCCAGCGTGGCCAGGCGATAGGCCTCGGCCTCCATCCACGACTGGGTGACCTCGTCGCGCAGATGCGGATCGGCGGCGGCCACGGCAGCCAGGTCGCCGGTGGCGGCCAGCGCCGAGCGCCGCCGGTAGAGGTCGACGAGACGGTCGGCTGCGGCGCAGAAGCGACCCGGTGAGCGCAGCGTGAGGCCCCGCTCCGACGACGTGGTGGCCATGGCCACGCCCCAGCCCTGGTTGACCTCGCCGAGCACGAGGTCGTCACCGACGAACACGTCGTCGAAGAACACCTCGGCGAATCCTTCGTCGCCATCGAGGCGGCCGACGCCGCGCACCGTGACGCCCTCGGCGTCGAGCGGCACCATCAGGTAGGTCATGCCCTTGTGGCGCTCGGCCTCCGGGTCGGTGCGGAACAGCCCGAAGAGCCAGTTGCAGAAGGCACCGCGTGTGGTCCAGGTCTTCTGGCCGGTGATGCGCCAGCCGCCGCCGACGTCGTCGCGCACCGCCTTGCTCTTGATGCCGGCCAGATCGGAGCCGGCGTCGGGCTCGCTCCAGCCCTGGCACCACAGGTCGTCGGCGTTGGCCATGGCGGGCAGGAACCGCGCCTTCTGCTCGTCGGTGCCGAACTCGAAGATCGTGGGGGCGAGCAGGAAGATGCCGTTCTGGGTGACCCGCTGCGGAGCGCCGACCCGGTAGTACTCCTCTTCGAAGATCAGCCACTCCCACACCGACGCACCCCGACCGCCGTACTCCTCGGGCCACGACACGACCGACCAACGGTCGGCGGCGAGCTTCTTCTCCCACTCGAGGTGCAGGGCGAACCCCTCGGCGGTGTCGCCGGACGGCAGGTCGTGGGGCACGTTGGCCTCGAGCCAGGACCGGGCCTCGGCCCGGAAGGCTTCCTCGGCCTCGCTGAAGTTCAGGTCCATGACGGCTCCGAGGTGCGAACTGGTGCGCCCCGACCGGAGCGCCGAGCGGATCGTAGGGCACCATCTGACGGGCCGTCAGTTCCGGGAGGACTCCCGGACCAGGTGATCCGGTGTGCCATGCGCCACGACCTGACGGGTCGTCAGGTTCTCCCCTACACTCGTCGGACCGGGAGCCTTGCCCCCCGGACCCGCCGGGTCGGCCGCCACCGCGCCGCCCACCGCCTCGAGGAGACCCGATGACGCTGACCGCCCCGGAGTCCGCCGACACGACGACCCGCACCATCCCACGGTTCGTGAGCGTCGACGACCACATCATCGAACCGCCCAACGTCTGGCAGGACCGTTTGCCGGAGAAGTACAAGGCGATCGGCCCCCGCGTCGAGCGCCTGCGGGTGGCCAACCTCCAGTTCAACGGCATGCAGTACAGCTTCGACATCGTCGACAACGACTCCGACGAGGGGAAGTTCGCCGACTTCTGGTGCTACGAGGACCTCAAGGTCCCGATGCGTCGCATCATCGCCGCGGTGGGCTACCCGCCCGAGGAGCGCACCCTCCTCCCCGTCACCTACGAAGAGATGCGCAAGGGCTGCTGGGACCAGACCGCTCGCCTCGAGGACATGGACGTCAACCACACCGAGGCGTCGCTGTGCTTCCCCACGTTCCCCCGGTTCTGTGGCCAGACCTTCCTCGAGGCCAAGGATCGCGACCTCGCCAAGCTGTGCGTCGAGGCCTACAACGACTGGATGGTCGAGGAGTGGTGCGCCGGAGCCGGGGCCGGCCGCCTCATCCCACTGACCATCGTGCCGCTGTGGGACCCCGAGCTGGCCGCCGCCGAGGTGCGCCGCAACGCCGACCGCGGCGTGCGGGCCGTCACCTTCAGCGAGATCCCCCCCTTCCTCGATCTGCCCAGCATCCACAGCGGCCACTGGGATCCGCTGTTCCAGGCCTGCGCCGAGACCAACACCGTGATCAACATGCACATCGGCTCGTCGTCGCGGATGCCCGCCACCTCGCCCGACGCCCCGGCCGGCGTGCAGGCCACGCTCAGCTTCAACCACGCCATGGGCTCGCTGGCCGACTGGCTCTACAGCGGCATCCTGGTGCGCCACCCCACGCTGAAGCTGGCCTACTCCGAGGGCCAGATGGGCTGGATCCCCTACGCCATGGAGCGTGCCGACAGCGTGTGGCGCGAGTTCCGGGGCTGGGCCTTCGACAAGGAGGCCGTGCCGGAGCCGCCGTCGTTCTACTTCCACCGCCAGGTGTACGCCTGCTTCTTCCGCGACAACTTCGGTCTCAAGAACCTGCACGACGTCGGCGTCGACAACGTCACCTTCGAGACCGACTACCCGCACTCGGACTCCACCTGGCCCGACACCAAGGAGGTCTTCACCGACATGGTGCGCGACCTGCCCGACGAGGACGTCTACAAGATCGCCCGGGGCAACGCCATCACCATGCTCGGCCTCGACCTGGACTGAGCAACAGGCGCCCGTGGCGCCGATCCGTACCCACCCCCACCGGCGTCGCCCTCTCGGGACGGCGCCGGTGGCGCGTCCGGCCCGTTCTGTTCGATGGTGGGCCCGGGTACGGTGCCGTGATGGCCCGCTCCCCCGAGCCCCGACGCCGCACGCAGAGGCGACGGGGCGTCCTGCGCCACTACCACCAACCCGTCTGGAAGGACCGGCTCTTCTGGATCGTGGCCGTGCCGTCGGCCGTCATCACCGCTCTGGTGGTCGCCGTCGTGGTGTTGGTCTCCGGCCCGCCCGACACGGCGATCGGGTGGCTGCGTCCGGTCCTGGTCGGCGTGATCGTCCTGTTGCTCTCGTTCCGACTCCTCGGGGCCGGCGTCACCACCTCGCGGAAGTTCCAGACCGGACTGTCGGAGGGCTCGACCGCCCGACCCGGTGACCTCGAGGCCAAGGGCCGTGCAGCGGGTGCCGTGGTCGGCCGTGCCGTCAAGGCGGCCAAGGGCGCGCCGCCGTCGGACGCGACGTCGAGTCAGCCCGTCGACCCACCCGACCGGGGCACCGACCGCGCCGCAGGAAGCTCGACGGCGAGTGCCGCGCGGGTCGCCGGTCGGGCCGTGGGAACGGCCAAGGCGTCCATGAGCGCCGGATCGGTCGACCGCACGCCGGCGACCGACACCGTGACGCCGCCGGTCCCGACGCCCGAGCCGCCCCCTGCCATCCCCGAACCCGATCCCGGTCCCGCCATCCCCGAGCCGGATCCCGCCCCGGGTCCCGTCGGGCCGCCGTCGCCGTCGCCGACACCTGCCCCCGCCGGGGCCGCGACGACCGCCACGTCGGGCACCGGTGACACCGTCGACCGGGCCGCTCGGGTGGTGGGCTCCATGATCGGGCGCCGACTCCGCGAACGCCGACGCCCGCCGAGCTGAGGCGCGCCCGCCCTGGGCGACGGCCGGCCAGGGCCGGTCAGCCACCCCCCTGGTCCCCGCCCGTGCCCGCGGCGTGGTGGAAGGCGGCCAGCAGGTGGCGGGTGACCCCCAGGCCGCGGTCCGCGCGCGCCCACGACCACCGAACGCACGACACCACCGTCGGGACCGACCACGCCACGCGCCACCCCCACCACCCGACCACGCTGACGGGCGGTGACGACCAGCGGCGGCGCACCACCACGTCGGTCGTGCACGGGCGACGAGGGCTCTGCGTGCTCGGCCCCTTCGAACGCGGTGGCCTCGGGGTCCAGGATCGTCGAGATGGTCAACTCGAGCTCGAGCCCACCTCGACCGACCACACGACGCGGCCCGAACGCCACGTCGGCCACGGGGACCCACCGCCGCCGAGCGTCGCCGTGGCGCTGCTCCTCCAGCAGATGGACACGATCGAAGGTGACATCCACCTCGTAGCCGGACAACGCCTCGATGCCCATCTCCACGAGGCGGGGGGCGAGCTCATCGCGCACCGTCACGTGAGGGGCGAAGTCGAAGGTGAGCGGCCGCCGCAGCGGCGTCACGAACACGGCATCGCGCAACCGTCGTAGGACCACCGAGCCTCCGGGCCGGGCAGGATCGTCCCCGACGTCGAGGTGCAACGTCGGGGTGACAGGCGCGAAGGAGGTGGGGGGCCCGAGCCGGAGCCCGAACGGGGCGACACCCGACGCGGCGTCTCGCAGCCGAGCCAACGCCGCCGGCACCTCGCCGACGGGGACGTTCACGGGCGGCACCAGGGTGATGTGCGGAGGCACCCGATCGAGATGGGTCTCACCGGTCCCCCGCCGCAGCCCGTCGATCTCGTGGCACCACGGCGCGGGGACCAGGAGGGCGACCCCCAGTCGGACACGCGGCACGCCCGGCACGCTACTGCCCCGTCGGACGAGACTGGACGCCATGGCGATCGATCCCACGCAGTACAGGGTGCTCCCGGGCACGAGCGTGCACCTGGCGGACTGGCCCACACGGACGACCGACGGTTGGAGAGGAGGCAAGAAGGCGGCCAGGGCCGCCCTCCCCGAGCTGAACGAGCACCTCGCCGATCTCCAGCAGATGCTCTACGCCGACGGCCGGCACAAGGTCCTGGTCGTGCTCCAGGGGATGGACACCGCGGGCAAGGACGGCACGATCAAGCACGTCTTTCGCACCATCAACCCCCTCGGGGTCCGCGTCACCAACTTCACACGACCCAACGACGTCGAGCTGGCCCACGACTTCCTCTGGCGTGTGCACCAGCACACGCCCCGCTCCGGGAACATCAGCATCTTCAATCGCAGCCACTACGAGGACGTGCTCATCGTGCGCGTCCACGAGCTCGTCGGCGAGCAGGTGTGGCGGCCCCGCTACCAGCACATCCGCAACTTCGAGCAGATGCTGGCCGACGAGGGCACCGTCATCGTGAAGCTCTTCCTCCACATCTCCAGGGACGAGCAGAAGAGGCGCCTCCAGGAGCGCCTCGACAACCCGTCCAAGCACTGGAAGTTCGAGCACGGTGACATCGAGGAGCGCGCCCACTGGGCGGCGTACACCGCGGCCTACGAGGACGCGCTCACCTCGACGTCGAGCACCGACGCGCCCTGGTTCGTGATCCCGGCCGATCGCAAGTGGTACCGGAACCTCGTCGTGTCGCAACTGCTGATCGACACCCTCGAGAACCTCGACATGCGCTATCCGGAGCCCGTCGACGGCATCGAGAGCATCCGCATCGACGACTAGCGCGTGGGCGCATACCAGCGGCCGCTGTTGGGGCACGCAGTGCGAGCATGCCAGGCTGCAACGGTGCCAGGACCCCTTCTGCCCTTCACCGCCGAAGGCCCCGCCTCCGCTCCCACGGTCGTGCTCGTCCACGGGTCCCCCGACCGCTCGGCGGCGTTCAACCTCGTGATGGCCGAGGTCGACCGCGAGCAGCTCCGCGTCGTGCGCTACGACCGCCGCGGGTACGGGCGCTCCCTCGGGGCTGCCCCGGCGGCGTCGCTCGCCGACCACGCCGATGACCTCCTGGCCCTGATCGAGCACCTCGGACGTCCCTGCGTGGTGGTCGCCCACAGCTTCGGGTCGAACCCGAGCATGCTCGCCGCCGTCAACCGCCCCGACGCGTTCGCCTCCCTCGGTGTGTGGGAGCCCCCGATGGTGTGGCTCCCCTGGTGGCCCCAGAGCACGAAGGACTACGACGCCGAGGTGGCCGCCGCTCCCGATCCCGCACGAGCGGCCGAGGACTTCAACCGTCGGATGCTCGGCGACGCTGCGTGGGAGGCCCTGGATCCCGCGAAGCAGGAGCTGCGCCGGGCCGAGGGGCGGGCCTTCTGCACGGACATGGCCGCCATGGCCGGCACCCCGTTCGCCGCGGTCGACGTCGAGGTACCCCTCCTCGTGGGGTACGGATCGCAGACCGCGACCGAGCACGTGCGAGGAGCCCACGACCTCGCCGCCGATGCCCCGAACGCCGCCTTGTTCTGCATCGAGGGAGCGGGGCACTTCGCCAACCGCACCCATCCGGGCGACTTCGCTCGCTTCGTCGAGGCCACCATCGCCCTCGCCGCGTCGACGATGGACTGACCCCGCCCCACGCTCAGGCCGGGCCGTGATCCGGGCCTCGGGGGCCTCAGACGGAGTGGCCGGTGGCGACGAGCCGGGCGTGAGACCGACGCAGCTCGGCCTCGGCCTCCACGTCGTCGCCCTTGGCCAGCGCGGCCTCGGCCGCCTCCTTGGCCCGCCGGGCACGATCGGCGTCGATGCTCGACGCCATCTCGGCCAGGTTCGACAAGATCTTCACCTTGTCGTTGCTGACCTCGACGAAGCCGCCGTGCACGGCGGCCAGTTCGGTGCTGCCGTCGACCAGGGCGATCTCGAGCGTCCAGGTCTCCAGCGCCCCGACGAACGGCGAGTGCCCGGGGAGGAACGCGATGTCGCCCCCACCCACGGTGCGCGCCCGCACCATGGTGGCCTCGCCCTCGAACAACGTGCGCTCGGGCGACACGAGCTCGACGTGCATCGCCATCAGGCGTTGGCCTCGAGCTCCCGGGCCTTCGCCCGGGCGGCGTCGGCGTCGCCGACGTTGAGGAAGGCCTGCTCGGGGAGGTCGTCGAGCTCACCCTCGACCAGCTGGGCGAAGGAGTCGACCGTGTCCTCGACGGGGACGAAGATGCCGGGCATGCCGGTGAAGACCTCGGCCACGAAGAAGGGCTGCGACAAGAACCGCTGCACCTTGCGAGCCCGGTTCACGATGAGGCGGTCCTCCTCGGAGAGCTCGTCGAGCCCGAGGATGGCGATGATGTCCTGGAGCTCCTTGTAGCGCTGGAGCACCTCCTGGACCTGGCGGGCCACGTCGTAGTGGCGCTGGCCGACGATCTCCGGCGTCAGGATGCTCGAGGTGGACGCCAGCGGGTCGACCGCCGGGTAGATGCCCAGCGAGGCGATGTTGCGGGAGAGCTCGGTGGTGGCGTCGAGGTGGGTGAAGGTGGTGAACGGCGCCGGATCGGTGTAGTCGTCGGCGGGCACGTACACGGCCTGCAGCGAGGTGATGGAGCGACCCCGGGTGGACGTGATGCGCTCCTGCAGCTCGCCCATCTCGTCGGCGAGGGTGGGCTGGTAGCCCACGGCCGAGGGCATGCGGCCCAGGAGCGTGGAGACCTCGGAGCCGGCCTGCACGAAGCGGAAGATGTTGTCGACGAAGAACAGCACGTCCTGGTTCTGCACGTCACGGAAGTACTCGGCCATGGTGAGCGCCGACAGAGCGACGCGCAGGCGCACGCCGGGCGGCTCGTCCATCTGGCCGTACACCAGCGCCGTCTTGTCGATGACGCCGGACTCCTCCATCTCGATCCAGAGGTCGGTGCCCTCCCGGGTGCGCTCACCGACGCCGGCGAACACCGACACACCACCGTGCTGGGAGGCGACGCGGTTGATCATCTCCTGGATGAGCACGGTCTTGCCGACGCCGGCTCCGCCGAACAGGCCGATCTTGCCGCCGGCGAGGTAGGGGGTGAGGAGGTCGATCACCTTGATGCCCGTGGGGAAGACGTTGGCCTTCGGCTCGAGGGTGTCGAACGCCGGCGGCTCACGGTGGATCTCCCAACGCTCGACGTTCTCGTCGGTCAGGGGGGCGTCGAGGGGTTCGCCGATCACGTTGAAGACGTGACCGAGCACCGCGGTCCCGACCGGCACGGTGATGCCCCGGCCGGTGTTGCGCACCGGGGTGCCGCGGGTGAGCCCGTCGGTGGGCTTCATCGTGACCACGCGGACACGGCTGTCGCCGATCTGCTGTGCCACCTCGGCCACGACGTTCACCGGCTTGCCGTCGACGGTGACGGTCAGCTCGAGGGCGTGGTTGATCTCGGGGAGGTGCCCGCGGGGGAACTCGACGTCGACCACCGGCCCGGCGATGGCGACGACGCGGCCGTCCTTGCGCTCGGTGGGGTTCTCGGTAACGGTCATCGGCGTGGTGTCTCCTGTACTCGCGTCGCTCAGTGGAGCGTCGCCGACTGGTCGAGCCGGTCGAGGTGGGTGGGGAAGATGTGGTCGGGGTTCAGCCCGAGGGGAAGCAGCTCTTCGGGGTCGCGCTTGTCGGACTTCAGCGCCTCCGCGCCACCGACGATCTCCATGATCTCGGTGGTGATCGAGTCCTGGCGAGCCCGGTTCATGACTCGGGTGAGGTTGGTCTTGAGCTCTTCGGCGTTGTCGGTGGCCGCCTTCATGGCCCGCTGTCGGGCGGCGTGCTCCGAGGCCGACGCGTCGAGCATCGCCGAGAAGATCCGGGACTCGACGTAGCGAGGCAGCAGCTCGTCGAGGATGACGGTGGGGTTCGGCTCGTACTCGAGGTCGCTGACGGGGCCCTCGGCCTCGGTCTCGTCGATCTGCAACGGCAGGAACCGACGGATCACCGGCTGCTGGTTGCCGGCGGAGAGGAAGCGCCAGTAGACGAGGTCGACCTCGCGGAACTCGCCCGCCTCGAACCGTCGCCGCACCGCCGTGGCCACATCGCGGGCCTGGTCGTAGTTGGGCTGGTCGGTGACCCCGAGGAAGGTCTCCTCGATCTTGTAGCCGCGGAAGTTGAAGTAGGTCTGGGCCTTCTTGCCCACGACGAAGAGGGCGTAGTCGAGACCATCGGCGCGGCGGTCGATCAGCTCGCGCTCCGCGTTGCGGATCATCGTGGAGTTGTAGGCGCCGCAGAGGCCTCGATCGGACGTGATGACGACCATGGCGGTCGTTCGGGCCTCGTCGTAGGAACGCAGCAGGGCGCTCTCACGGGCGGCTCCGGCGCGCACCAGGTCGAGGATCACCGCGGTGATCTCCTCGGCGTAGGGGCGCGACGCGGCCGCCCGGTCCTGGGCCTTCACGACGCGAGTGGCGGCGATCAGCTCCATGGCGCGGGTGATCTTCTTCGTGGACTCGACGCTCTTGATGCGCCGACGAAGGATCCGCTCCTGGCCTCCAGCCACGAATCAGTCCTCTTCCTCGCGCAAGACCTCGGTCTCGGTGAGCGTGGCCTCCGCGAGTCCGCCGGCCTTGACGAGCTCGGCGTCACCGAGGTCCTCGGCATCGGGCATGGAGCCGCCGGGGCCGCGGCCCTCGCTGGCCAGGAACTCCTCGGTGAACGCCTTCACGGCGTCCTCGACGCCGGCGGGCAGCTCACCGCTGCTGCGGATGTCGTCGAGCAGAGCGCCGTGACGACCCCGCATGAAGTCGAGCAGATCGGTCTCGTAGCGCCGCACGTCGGAGACCTCGATGCCGTCGAGGTAGCCGTTGGTGCCGGCGAAGATGACCACGACCTGCTCCTCGACCGGCATCGGCGAGTTCAGGCCCTGCTTGAGCAGCTCGGTGAGGCGGTAGCCCCGCTCGAGCTGGGCGGCGGAGATCTTGTCGAGCTCGGAGCCGAAGGTGGCGAAGGCCTCGAGCTCGCGGAACTGGGCGAGGTCGAGCTTCAGGCTGCCCGACACCTTCTTCATGGCCTTGATCTGGGCGTCGCCACCCACCCGAGAGACGGAGATGCCCACGTCGACCGCCGGGCGCACACCGGACTTGAAGAGGTCGTCCTGGAGGTAGACCTGGCCGTCGGTGATCGAGATCACGTTCGTCGGGATGTACGCCGACACGTCACCGGCCTTGGTCTCGATGACCGGCAGGGCCGTCATCGAACCGGCACCGAGGTCGTCGGACAACTTGGCGGCACGCTCGAGGAGCCGGCTGTGGAGGTAGAACACGTCGCCCGGATAGGCCTCGCGCCCCGGCGGTCGGCGCAGCAGCAGCGAGAGCTGGCGGTAGGCCTCGGCCTGCTTGGACAGGTCGTCGTACACGATGAGGCTGTGCTCGCCGTTGTCCATCCAGTGCATGCCCATGGCGCAACCGCCGTACGGGGCGAGGTACTTGAACGGCGCCGGATCGGAGGCCGGGGCCACCACGACGACGGTGTAGTCGAGGGCGCCGTACTCGGCGAGGGTGCTCACGGTCTGGGCCACGGTCGAGGACTTCTGACCGATGGCGACGTAGATGCACTTCACGCCCTGACCCTTCTGGTTCAGGATCGTGTCGATGCAGACGGTGGTCTTGCCGGTCTTGCGGTCGCCGATGATCAGCTCGCGCTGACCTCGCCCGATGGGGGTCATGGCGTCGATCGACTTGATGCCGGTCTGCATGGGCTCGTGCACGGGCTTGCGGCCGGTGATGCCGGGGGCCTGGATCTCCATGCGGCGCATCTCGGCTCCCACGATGGGGCCCTTGCCGTCGATGGGCACGCCGAGGGCGTTGACCACACGACCGAGCATGGCGTCACCGACGGGGACCGAGAGGATGCGACCGGTGGCGCGCACCGGGCTGCCCTCCTCCACGGCGGCGGCCGACTCGCCGTCGCCGAGGATCACGGCCCCGATCGAGTCCTCGTCGAGGTTCAGGGCCAGGCCGACCGTGCCGCCCTCGAACTCGAGCAGCTCGTTGACGCCGACGTCGGGCAGGCCCGAGACACGGGCGATGCCGTCGCCGACCTCGAGGACGCGCCCCACCTGGGTGGCCTCGAGGGATGGCGAGAACCCGGAGAGGTTCTTCTGGAGGGCGGCGGTGATGTCGCCGGTGTTGATGGTCAGTTCAGCCATGGACGTCTTCCTTCGAAGCGGTTCAGAACGACTCGCGGAGCTGGGACAGGCGTTGGCGCACCGAGCCGTCGATGACGGTGTCGCCGATCTGTGTGACGAGGCCGCCGAGCACCTCGGGGTCGACGACGACCACGAGGTCGACGTCCTTGCCGGTGTTGGCCTTGAGGGCCTCGGCCAGGCGGGTCTTCTGGTCGTCGGTCAGCGGGACCGCCGAGCGGACCTGGGCGATGACCCGACTGCCCTCGGTGGAGGTCTTCTCGAGCAGGCGCGTCGACGATCTCGGAGAGCTCGTGCACCCGACGGGTGGCCACGACCAGCGAGACGAGCCCGATGGTCGTCGAGGTGGCCTTG
Organism: uncultured Iamiaceae bacterium; assembly: GCA_963715425.1. Lineage (GTDB taxonomy): Bacteria > Actinomycetota > Acidimicrobiia > Acidimicrobiales > Acidimicrobilacustridaceae > Rhabdothermincola_A. Next base: position 127,420 of record CAVQSE010000004.1, on the reverse strand, counting down.
CCCTCGAGCACGTCCTCGACGATCTGCTGGCGGCGTTCGACGGGCAGGTGAGGGTCGGAGAGGGCGTCTCGGAGCTCGTCGGAGCCCTGGATGACCCGAGCGAAGCGGAACAGCTCGTCGACCACCTCGTTGGCACCGCCCTCGGCGTGCAGGACGTCGAGGAAGGCATCGGCGTAGAACTCGATGCGGTTGCTCATGTGCGGGATCCGACCGTGGTGATGTAGCTGTCGATGAGCTCGGCCTGGGTGGCCTCGTCGAGGGTGTTCGCCACGACCGCCTCGGCCGCGCCCATGGCCAGCACGCCGATCTCGGCCTGCAGGTCGCTGGTGGCCTGGGTCTTGGTGGACTCGACGTCGGCCAGGCCCCGGGCCCGGACCTCGGCGGCGTCGCTGTCGGCTCGTGCGATGAGCTGGGCCTTCACGGCCTCGGCCGTCTGTTGGGCCTCGGCCACCAGTCGGGCCTTCTCGTTGTCGGCATCGGCGATGGACGCCTCGACACGGGCCAGCTCGGCTTCGGCCTCGGCGCGGGCCTCGGCGGCGGTCTCGAGCTCGTTGCGCAGGCGATCGATCCGGGTGTTCCACATCCCCTTGATCGCCGGCCCGCCCTTCCAGACGATGAGGGCGAACACGATCAGGAAGGCGGCGGTCCCCCACCACACCTCTTCGATCTTGTGCGGGAGGATCTGGCCGTTGGGCTCGCCGGCGGCGGCGATGACCAGTTGGGTGAACATGTGCATCTCCTGTCGATCCGGCGCTAGTTCTGCGAGCCGGTGCGGTTGACGTAGTCCTCGACGACCTGGACCTGGGCGGCCCGGTCGATCGGCTTCTGCACGACGACCTCCGCGGCGCCGACGGCGATGTCGGCGATGCTGCCGGTGAGCTCTCCGCGCGCCCGCTCCTTGGCTGCGGCGATCTCCTCGGCGGCCGCGGCACGCTGGGCGGCCACCTCGGACTCGGCGGCGGTCACGGCCTCTCGCCGTCGTGCCTCGCCCTCGGCCCGACCGGCCTCGATGATCGCCACCGACTCGGCCCGGGCGCCCATCATCTCCGACTCGTACGCCTCGAGCTTCGTGACGCGCTGCATCTCGGCGTGCTCGGCGGCCTGATGGTCCTCACGGACCTTGTCGTCCCGGTCGTTCATGACCTTCATGACCGGGGGGAGCAGCACGAACTTCATGAGTGCCCACAACACCAGGAAGAACACGCCGGCCCACAGCATCTCGCTGACCTCGGGCAGGATCGGGTTCTTGGTCTCCGCCACTGCTTCACCGGCTTCGGTGGCAGCGAGGAGGATCGTGGAGAAAGCGACCACTGAGGGTCTCCCTTGACGATGGCGGGTGGAAGGTTGACGGATCTGATCGAGGCGGCGCCGGTCCTGATCGCCGGGCGGCGACCGGGCGGCGGACCGCCGGGGATCAGACGAACTTGATGAGGATGAAGACCACGAAGCCGATCAGGGCGAGGGCTTCGGTGAAGGCGATGCCGAGGAACATGGTGGTGCGCACCATGCCGGCGGCCTCGGGCTGGCGGGCCATGGCCTGGACCGACTGACCCACGAGGTAGCCGATGCCGATGCCCGGACCGATGGTGGCGAGGCCGTAGGCGAGGCCGGCCTGCCCTGCGGCGGTGATGGCCTGGGCTTCGCCCTTGGAGGTGGCTTCGTAGGTGACCTGGGCGAGGATGCTCATTGGGTCTTGCTCTCCTGTTGTGTGGGATGCGCCACCGGTGGCTGGTGACTGCAGGGGATCGGGATCGGGCGGAACGCCCGGGTGTGGGGAATCAGTGCTCGGGGTGCATGGCGCCACCGATGTACACGGCGGCGAGGATGGTGAAGATGTAGGCCTGGAGGAAGGCCACCATGACCTCGAAGCCCGAGAGGGCGACGAGCATGGCGAACGAGAAGGGCAGCGCCAGGACCAGGAGCGTGGCCGAGAACAAGGTGATGCACAGCACGCTGAAGGTCACGAGGAGGATGTGCCCGGCGAGGATGTTGGCGAAGAGACGAACCGCCAGGGAGAAGGGCCGCACGATGAAGGTCGAGAGGATCTCGATGGGCACGACCACGATGTAGAGCGGCTTGGGCACACCCGGCGGAGCGACGGCGCTGATGAAGTACTTCGGGCCCTGGTGCTTGAGCCCGACGGCGATGAAGAACCCGAAGGTCACGAGGGCCAGGAAGGCCGGGCCGGCCATCCGGGCGTTGCCGGGCATGTGGAAGCCGGGCACCACGGAGAAGAAGTTGCTGATCAGGATGTAGAAGAACAGGCTGACCAGGAACGGCATGTAGCGCAGGCCGTCGGGGCCGATGGTCTGCATCACGATGCCGTCGCGGATGAAGCCCACCGACGACTCGGCGAGGTTCTGGGCCCCCTTCGGCACCATCTGGCCCTTGCGAGCCAGCAGGAACAGGCCTGCGGTGACCAGCATCGCGATGAGGTAGATGAGGCCGATCTTGTTGAAGCCCCACCAGACGCCCTGTTCACCGACGATGTTGGGCCACTCGACGAGTTGCTCGATGGTGGGGAACTCGAGTTCAGCGAAGATCACTGGGACGACGACTCCTTGGAGGCGGGGCGAGACGTGGCGGTGGGCTTGAGCGCCGGGTAGGCGAGCGACGCCGAGATGTAGCGCATCTCCCACAGCAACAGCCCGAGGTGGCTGACGATGACGGTGATGCCGAAGGGGACGAGCTCGATCCACGAGGCGTCGCGGACCAGCCAGATGGCGAGGAAGATGAGGCTCAGGCGGACCAGGTAGCCGAAGAGCGCAGCGAACATCATCAGCGCCGGGGAGATGCGCGCCGCGCCCGCCAGAAGGGCGGCGGCGAGGAGGAAGTTGGCCACCACGATGGCCAGGCCGTAGGCGGTGGAGAACGCACCGTCGAGACCCCAGATCAACCCGAACACGAGGATCAGGGCGGGGGCGATCATGGCGGCACGCTTGGCGATGTCGCGGGCGATGATGCCCTCGGGCGACGGGCCCTCGATGGCGCTGGCCGGCTCGAGCATCATCGTGCCCACGGCCCGCTCTTCTCGTGTTCCTTCATCTCGGCGTCGTAGCCGTAGTACAGGCGCACGACAGCGCCGACGAGGCCCAACACGGCGAAGACGATCGTGATGACCGGTACCGTGCCGAAGAGACGATCGAGTCCGTACCCGATGAGGGCGAAGAGAACCGGAGCGAGAGCGAGCTCCCAGCCACCGGCCTGTCGATACATCTGTTGTGAGACTTCGCGCCGTTGCGAAACGTCCACCAACGTGACCTGTCGTTCGTCGCGACCCGGCTTCGAGAGCGGATCGACGGGAGCGGGTGTGTGTGCGCGCCGGGCGAACCCAACGCTTGTGAAGCGATTCGCAAACTAGTGGGGTGACCCAGGGCCCGCAACTCCGACGACGTCGTCAACCGGCCACGGGCTCGTCGGGGTCCTCCGCCTTCGCCACGACGACCGGACGGTGGGCCACCGGGCCCACCACCGCAGGGAGGTCGGCCGGGAGATCGTCGATCTGTTCGTCGATCTCTTCGTCGATCTCAGCGCGGGCTCCCCACCGCGCCGCCAGGGCCGGGACCCCGGACGCAGCACGGTGAACAACGACAAGAGGATGGCGGCGATGCCGATCGGCACGATGGCGTCACCCGAGCCGGTGTAGGTGGGATAGAGCACGAACCCCGACAGCAACGCCGTCCAGGCCCACAGGATGAACACGCTGCGGCGGTGCCCGTGTCCGAGGCGCATCAACCGGTGGTGGAGGTGGCCCTTGTCGGCCGTGGAGATCCCCGAGCGGGTGGTGGCCCGGCGAACGATGGCGAAGAGGGTGTCGAGCATCGGGACCCCGAGGATGACCAGCGGGATGAACAACGGGGCGAAGAAGAAGAACGACTGCCCGCTGAACTGCTGGTCGACCCGCCCGCCGACCACCATCGTCGACGCCGCCAGGAGCATGCCGAGCAACAACGCGCCGCCGTCGCCCATGAAGATCCGTGCCGGGTGCACGTTGTGGGGCAGGAAGCCGATGCACGCGCCGAGCACGATGATCGACACCAGCGGGCCGAGGTTGCCCGGCCCCAGCAGCCCCCGCTCCCCCAGCTGGATCGAGTAGAGGAAGAAGCTGCCCGCGGCGATGGCCACGATCCCGCCGGCCAGGCCGTCGAGACCGTCGATGAAGTTGATGGCGTTGGCCATACCGACCACCCACAGCACCGAGAACAGGTACGACCAGTCGGTCGACAGCACGAACACGCCGAAGAAGGGGATGCGTAGGACCAGGATGGCGATCCCCGACAGGACGAGCACGCTGGCCGGGAGCACCATCCCCGCCAACTTGGCCGGTGCCGAGACCTCCTTCAGATCGTCGACGACGCCGACCACCAACATGATCACGGCCGCGATGACCAGCCCGATCGGCTCGGTGCTGCCGCTGAACACAGCGTCGAAGTCGCCCATGAGCCAGGCCGCCGCCATACCCGCCAGGAACCCCAGCAGCATCGCCACCCCGCCCAGGGTGGGGGTCGGACGGACGTGCACCCGCCGATCGTCAGGCTTGACGACGGCCCCGATGCGCACGGCCACACGACGAACGACGAACAGGGCGGCGAAGGTGGTGACGGCCACGACGGCCAACACCACCAGATAGGCGCCGAGCTCGGGCACGGGTCAGTGAACCGCCCGGCTCAGCCGTACGGCGTGAACTTGGAGCAGAGGGTGGCGACGTCGTCGCGGACCGAGGCCAGCTCGGCGTCGTCGGCCCGCAGCCGCAGGGCTCGGGCGATCAGCGCACCGATCTGGGCCATCTCCGGTTCGGTCATGCCCTGCGTGGTGACCGCCGGGGTGCCGATGCGCACGCCGCTGGCCACGAACGGCGAACGGGGGTCGTCCGGCACGGTGTTCTTGTTCAGCGTGATACCGGCTCGGTCGAGCACGATCTGCGCCTCCTTGCCCGTGAGCTCCGCGTCGAACGAGCGGAGGTCGACGAGCAGGAGGTGGTTGTCGGTGCCTCCCGAGACCAGGCGGAACCCCTCACCGCCCAGTGCCGCGGCCAGGGCCTGGGCGTTGCGGACGATCTGGTGGGCGTAGCCGCTGAACTCGGGCTGGGAGGCCTCACGGAAAGCCACGGCCTTCGCAGCGATGGCGTGCTCGAGCGGACCGCCCTGAAGGCCCGGGAAGATGGCCTTGTCGATCGCTGCGGCGTGCTCGGACCGGCTGAGGATGCAACCGCCACGCGGGCCGCGCAACGTCTTGTGCGTGGTGAACGTGACGACGTCGCAGTACGGCACCGGATTCGGGTGGGCCCCACCGGCGATCAGCCCGGCGATGTGGGCGGCGTCGAACATCAACAGCGCCCCCACCTCGTCGGCGATGTCGCGCAGCGGCGCCGGGTCGATGATCCGGGGGTAGGCCGTTGCCCCGGCGATGATCATCTTGGGGCGGGTCTCGCGAGCCATCTCGCGCAGTGCGTCCACCTCGATGCGCTCGTCGGAGGCCGAGACCCCGTAGGAGACGAAGTTGTAGAAGCGTCCCGAGATGTTGACCGGAGAGCCATGGGTGAGATGGCCTCCGTGGTCGAGGCTGAGGCCCATCACCGTGTCACCGGCGTCCAACAGCGCCAGGTAGACCCCGAGGTTGGCGTTGGCCCCGGAGTGGGGTTGCACGTTGGCGTGGTCGGCCCCGAAGAGGGCCTTGACCCGATCGCGGGCGAGGTCCTCGATGTCGTCGACGACGGCGTTCCCGCCGTAGTACCGCTTCCCGGGGTAGCCCTCGCTGTACTTGTTGGTGAGCACCGAACCGGTGGCGCGCATCACCGCCGGCGACGTGAAGTTCTCCGAGGCGATGAGCTGCAGCGTGGTGTTCTGCCGATCGACCTCGGCGTCGATCAGGCTGAACAGCTCGTGGTCGTCGTCATCGGGCCACATGGTGGTGCTCCTCTGGCGTCGGGGCCCGGAGGGCGGTCGGTCACGAACGTTCGGGGACGGGATCGAAGTCGAGGGAGATCGGCTCGATCGACTGGGGTGCGAGGAGATCGGCGAGGGCTCCTGCGAGGCCTTCGAGCTCACGGGCGGTGCGGGCGTACTGGGCTCTGGTGCCGCCGATGGGGTCGGCGACGTCGTCGTCGGGATCGGGGCGGAGATAGGTGGCCGCCACCCTGTCGCGTCCGACGTCGCCCAGCCAGTCGGCGAGCGACTCTCCCGGACGGACGGGTCCGACCTCGCCTCCGCGCCGCACGAGCTCCTTGAGGGTGAACGTCCGCCCGAACACCCCGGGAACCATTCCCGCGACGTCACGGACGTGACGCCGGGCCAACGCGATCACGAGATCGGCGCCGAGCACGAGATCGGTGTCGATCAGGCGGGAGCGGTGCGAGCCCAGCGCGAGACCCCGGTCCGCGGCCTCGTGCACCGAATGGGGCGACGCGGGGTGACCTTCCTCCCACACGCCCGCCGAGTGCACGTGCGCGTCGACCCCGCGACCGCGGAGCGCGTCGTCGAGCATCACCTCGAGCATCGGGGAGCGGCACACGTTGCCGGTGCAGACACAGAGCACGTCGATGAGGTGATTGTAGGCCCGCACCCGGCGCCCGTTACCGTCCGCAGCGACCGTGCCCCGGCGCTCGCCGAGTCCCCCACCGCAGAGGACGACACCGTGACGAAACCCCTGGACCCCCGGATGCCCGTGCTGGTCGGCGCGGGCCAGGTCGCCCACCACGGCGACGATCCCGCCGGGGCGCCCGCACCGCACGAGTTGATGGTCGATGCCCTCCGATTGGCGGAGTCCGACAGCGGCGGCCACGGGCTGCTGGCGTCGACCGACTCGATCCGCACCGTCGGTCAGCTCTCCTGGCGGTACCCCAACGTGGGGCGACTCGTCGCCGAGGAGCTCGGCGCCGCACCCCGCCAGTTCCTCGAGTCCCGCATGGGCGGGAACCTCGCCGGGTCCATGGTCATCGATGCGGCACGGGCCATCCAGGCCGGCCACGCCGACGTCGTGGTCGTCTGCGGGGCGGAGGCCTGGCGCACCCGCAGCCGGGCCCGCGCCGCAGGCATCGACCTGCCGTGGCCGTCCCGATCCGCCGATCCCGCCGCGGAGCAGCCACCCGAGCTGTACGGGCCGTCGACCTCGCTGAGCTCGGACGTCGAACGGGAGCGGGGCGTGACGGCCGCGACGACCATCTACGCCCTCTTCGACGTCGCCCTTCGAGCCCGCCTCGGGATGTCGGTCGACGCCCACCGTCGACGCATCGGCGAGCTGTGGAGCGCGTTCTCCGCCGTGGCCGCCCACAACCCCCACGCCTGGTCGCCGACGGCGATGGCGCCCGAGGAGATCCGCGAGCCCGGCGCCTCGAACCGCATGATCTCGTTCCCCTACACGAAGCGCCTGTGCTCGAACAACCACGTGGACCAGGGTGCGGGCCTCGTCCTCACCTCGGTCGAGGCCGCCGAGCGCCACGGCGTGCCGCGCGATCGCTGGGTCTTCCTGCACGCGGGGGCCGAGGCCGTCGACCACTGGTGGCTGTCCGAACGCGCCGATCTGTGCTCCTCCCCTGCCATCCGCCTCGCCGGCCGTGACCTTTTCGCCCTCGCCCACACCGACGCCGAGACCGTCGACCACGTCGACCTCTACTCCTGCTTCCCGTCGGCGGTGCAGATCGCGGCCCAGGAGCTGGGCCTCGCCCCGCGGGAGCCGGCCACCGGAGCCGGGTGGGGCGGGATCGGCGCCCGGTTGCCGCTCACGGTCACCGGTGGGATGAGCTTCGCCGGCGGTCCGTGGAACAACTACCCCACCCACGGCCTGGCCACGATGGCCGACGTGCTGCGCGCCGAGCCCGGGGCCACGGGCCTGTGCACCGCCAACGGCGGCTGGACCACCGAGCACGCGCTGGTGCTCTTGAGCACCGACCCGCCCCCCGCAGGCGGCTTCCGCTCCTCGACCCCCCAGGCCGAGGTCGATGCCCTCCCCTCGGTGTCGAGCGACGACGACTGGACCGGGCCGGTCACGATCGAGAGCATCACCGTCGTGCACGATCGCCGAGGGCCCGAGCGGGCGGTGGCGGCGACGCTGACGCCGACCGGTCAGCGGGCGTGGTGCGCCAGCACCGACCCCGACCTCATGGACGCGGCATCGACGACGGAGCTGGTCGGCGAGTCGGCCGTGCGCACCCGCGACGGCGAGGTCGTGCTGGCCTCGATCGGGTGAGGCTCAGCGGGCCCGGTTCGCCGTGCGCCGATCGGCGAGGAGCCGCAGCACCCGCTCCTCGGCCTTCGGCATCTCCTCGAGCAGGATCCGGAAGCGTCGGGTGTCGAACGCCACCAGCACCATCGGTGTGTCGGCGATGACGCTGGCCACCCGCGGGAGGTGGTCGACCAGCGCCATCTCGCCCACCATCGAACCGGGGCCCAGCGTGGTCACGTACTCATCGGCCACGTACACGCTGGCGTGCCCGTCGAGGATGACGTAGCACTCCTGCCCGACGCGGCCCTGCTCCATCAGCATGGCGCCGGCCTCGGCCTGGACGTCGTCGGCCAGCTCGGCGACGCGGTCGAGGTCGTGGTCGCTGAAGCCCGCGAAGAACGCCGTACCTCGGAGCTTGGCTGCACCGTCCACGGCCTTGGTGCGCTTGTGGAACACCCGATCCCCGATCTGTCGACGGACGACGACGCTGTCGTCACCGCTCGGACCCATCGTAGTGGCGACGACGCCCTAGCCTCGCCTGCCATGGTCCCCGACCCAGTGGTCTCCGAGCTGTTCGACCCCGATGCCTGGCGACCCGTCGCCGGCTTCGAGGGCCTCAGCGACATCACCTACCACCGGGCGGTCGCCCACGGCACCGTGCGGGTGGCCTTCGACCGCCCGGAGGTGCGCAACGCGTTCCGACCGCACACGGTCGACGAGCTGTTCCGGGTCCTCGACCACGCCCGTCAGTCGAGCGACGTCGGATGCGTGCTGCTCACCGGGAACGGCCCGTCGCCGCGGGACGGGGGCTGGGCGTTCTGCTCCGGCGGCGACCAGCGCATCCGCGGCCGCGACGGGTACCGCTACGCCGACGGCGACACCGCCGAGAGCATCGACCCCGGCCGCTCCGGGCGGCTGCACATCCTGGAGGTCCAACGCCTCATCCGGATGATGCCGAAGGTCGTGATCTGCGTCGTCCCCGGGTGGGCGGCCGGTGGAGGGCACTCCCTCCACGTGGTGTGCGATCTGACGCTGGCCAGCGCCGAGCACGCCCGGTTCAAGCAGACCGACGCCGACGTCGCCAGCTTCGACGGAGGGTTCGGGTCGGCCTACCTCGCCCGCCAGGTCGGCCAGAAGTTCGCCCGGGAGATCTTCTTCCTGGGTGCCGAGTACAGCGCCGCCGACGCCCACCGGATGGGGATGGTCAACGCCGTCGTCCCCCACGTCGACCTCGAGTCGGTCGCCCTCGAATGGGGTCGGCTCGTGAACGCCAAGAGCCCCACTGCGCAACGGATGCTCAAGTTCGCGTTCAACCTCGTCGACGACGGGCTGGTCGGCCAACAGGTCTTCGCCGGCGAGGCCACCCGGCTCGCCTACATGACCGAGGAGGCCGCAGAGGGGCGTGACAGCTTCCTCGAGAAGCGCGACGCGGACTGGTCGGAGTACCCCTGGCACTACTGAGGCCGAGAGGGAATCCGGCCTGGTCGCTCACGTTCGCACCCCTAGCTGACGACGATGAGTGGTATGGGATCCAGAACCAAGGTGAGGTGCCCGAGTTGCGGGGCCAAGAACGATGCGACCGCGAGCCGCTGTCGCATCTGTGGCACCGACGTGCGGCCCGACGCCGAGCAGCCGATGACGGCTCCGAAGCCCGGCTCGGCCGAGGTACGCCAGGCCGGCCTCGGACGCATCGTGCTCATCGCACTGGCCTGCATCGCCGCGCTGTTGCTGGCCGCACTCCTCCTCGGTGCCGTCGAGGGACCCCGCTGGCTCACCGACGTCGTCAACAAGATCCCGCTCATCAGCCGGGAGGCCGATGACGGCTGGACGACCCAGACCGACGAGGACGCCCGCTTCAGCACCGAGATGCCGGTCAACCGGACGATGGAGACCGTCGCGTTCCCGGGAGCGAACGGGGGCACCGCAGACGTGTGGGTCGCCGACCTCGGAGGGACGTCGACCGTGCCCGACACCGAGCTCTCGGTGATCTGGATGACCGTGCCGTTCCCCGAGGGGGAGAACGTCGAGGCCTCGCTGACCAGCACTGCGGAGCAGTGGGCCACCCAGCTGGGCGGCACGGTGACCGAGAGCTCCGAGGCGACCTACGCCGGCCTGCCCGCGCGACGGGTGACCATCGATCGACTCGAGCAAGGTGACGAGGACGCCACCGTCGACGCGCTGTTGATCCGTCGCCGCGATCAGCTGTTCGTCATCCAGAGCCGTTCGATCTATCCCGACCACCCGCAGTTCAGCCGCCTCGTGAACGGCTTCGACCTGCAGTGACCAACCTCGGAGCGGCTGCGCCGCTCCGAGCGCGGACGCACTCAGCGGCGGGCCACGACCGCCCGGGGCCGACCGGCGAGATCCCGCTCGACGCGCACCGACGCGAACCCCGCGGCGGCCACCAGCGCCGAGACCTCTCCGACCTGGGTCGGCGCCAGCTCCAGCACCAACGCCCCCCCGGGCGCCAGCCACCGGGGCGCCTCGGCGACGATCACCCGCACGTCGTCGAGGCCGTCGGCTCCCGCGAACAGCGCCGATGCCGGCTCCCACTCGGCGACGACCCGGGGCAGAGGGTCGTCGACGGCCACGTAGGGCGGGTTCGAGACGATGACGTCGACCGAACCGACCAGCGAGTCCGGGAGGGCGGCGAACCACGAGCCGGCGCACAGCCGGACGCGGGTGGCCGCTCGACCCAGACCGGCGAGGTTGGCCCGCGCGACGTCGAGGGCTTCGGAGGAGACATCGGTCATCCAGACCTCGACGCCCGGTCGTTCCGCCGCCAGCGACAGCCCGATGGCCCCCGAACCCGTCCCGAGGTCGACCGCCCGACCTGGGCCGTGGCCGGGCACCGCCAGACGACGATCGAGCTCGGCCAGGGCGTGACCGACCACGATCTCCGTCTCGGGCCGGGGGATGAGGACCCGGTGATCGACCATCAGCTCGAGGGTGCGGAAGCCCCACACGCCGAGCACGTACTGGAGCGGCTCACCGGTCGTTCGACGTTCGAGCATCTCGTCGAAGAAGGCGACCTCGCGACGCGTGACCGGCCGGTCGAGGGCCAGGACGAGATCGGCGCCCGACTCCCCCGAGGCCCGCTCCACGAGGCGACGGGCGTCGGCGACGGGGTCGTGGCCGTCGCCGAGGTCGAGCGCGGCGAGTCGGCGCTGCGCCTCGTCGCGCAGCATCCGCCACGACACGACGCCGTCGCCACCCGATCCGCCGTCGCCGGTCACCGACGTCACCGGCTCAGAGGTCGTGCTCGGCGAGCTGGCGGGCCCGCTCGTCGGCCACGAGGGCGTCGACGACCTCGTCGAGCTCCCCGGCGAGCACCTTGTCGAGCTTGTAGAGGGTGAGGCCGATGCGGTGGTCGGTGAGCCGGTTCTCCTTGAAGTTGTAGGTCCGGACCTTCTCCGAGCGGCCGCCGCCGCCCACCTGGGCCCGCCTCGCCCCGGAGGCCTCGGCCGCGTGACGGTCCTGTTCGGCCTGGAGGAGCCGGCTGCGCAGCACCCGCATGGCCTTCTCCCGGTTCTGGATCTGGCTCTTCTCGTCCTGCATCGCGACGACGACGCCGGTCGGCACGTGCGTGATGCGCACCGCCGAGTCGGTGGTGTTCACCGACTGGCCGCCAGGTCCCGACGACCGGTACACGTCGATGCGCAGGTCGTTCGGATCGACCTCCACGTCGACCTCGTCGGCCTCCGGGAGCACGGTCACGGTCGCCGACGACGTGTGGACACGACCTTGGCTCTCGGTCACGGGAACACGCTGCACCCGGTGCGGGCCGCCCTCGTGCTTCATCCGGCTCCACACACCGTCGCCGGCGAGCCGGAAGGTGACGTCGCTGAAGCCGCCGAGGTCGGACTCCTGGGCGTCCATGACCTCGAAGGTCCAGCCGCGCCGCGATGCGAAGCTGCGGTACATCTCGAAGAGGTCACGGGCGAAGAGGTTCGCCTCCTCACCACCCTCGGCCCCGCGGACCTCGACGATGACGTTGCGCTCGTCGTTCGGGTCCTTCGGGAGCAACAGCACCCTGATCTCCTCGTCGAGGCGAGCGATGGCCGCCTCGGCGTCGTCGATCTCGGCTCGGATGACCTCACGGTCGTCGGCATCGGCCTCGACGAGCATCTCCCGGGCGACGGCGAGGTCGTCCGTGGCCTGGCGCAGCTCGCGCAGGCGGCCGACCAGTGCGCCGAGCTCTGCGTAGCGCCGGTTGACCTCGCGGTAGCGACGTTGATCGGACAGGAGGGCCGGGTCGGCCAGCGAGGCCTCGATGTCGTCGAACTCCCGCTGGAGGACGTCGAGGCGCTCGAGCATGGTCATGGTCCAGTCGCCGTGCTGGAGCCCGCGGGCCCGAGTCCGGTTCGACGCCAGTCCGAGGGAACGACCACCACGTCGGCGGCGACGGCCAGGGCGTCCACCAGGTCGCGGGTCACGCGGTGGTCGTCGCGTTCGGGGAGGACCAGGACGAGCCGCCCGTCTGGTGCGTGCGCCAGTCGTGCGTCGGCCGCGGCCGGCACCAGGTCGGGGTCGATGCCCACCGAGCAGGCGACGACCACCGGGGTGCCGTCACCGTCGTGGCCGAGGGCGATGGCCGGCGCCACGTCCTTGACGCCGTCGCGGACCAACGTCGGGTCGGCCGGGGCCAGCCGCGCCGCGCCGACCGTCGAGGGGTGCTCGAGCACCCGCACCCGCAACCACCGCTCCGCGGCGAGCCGTCCGAGCGGATGGGCCTCGGCATCGTGTTGTCGATGCCGTCGCACCTTGTCGACGACGCCGGCGAGGGCCTGCGTCGGCCGGGAGGTCGCCGTGGAGCATGGCGAAGGCATCGCGGTCGTGGCGTCCGACGCCGACCTCGATGCGAGCATGGGGCGCCACCCGGTCGGGGCTGTCGTCGACCACCACCCGAGCGACCTCGAGCCCGAGGACCTCGCCGCGGATCTCGCCGTGCTCCGTCACCACCTCGGTCCCCGCCTCGGCCAGCAGAGCCCATCAGGCCCCGAGCCACGGCGGGCGGTTCCAGCGGAGCGGGGAGCGGCGCCGGGCGGGCGGGGCGAGCCGTCCGACCCTCCACCACCCACACGTTCGGTGACGGAACGAACGCCGTGGCCCGCCGGGCCAGCACCCCTGCGGCGGTCGGGTCGTCGACGAGGACGTGCAGCTCGTCCACGCCGTGGCGGCCCGCCCAGATGAGGGCACGACCGAGGGCGACCTCGGGCGCGTCCGCCACGAGGACCCAACCGACCCCACGACCACGCAGCGCACATCCGCCGGGGAAGGCGTCCTGGACGCGCTCGTCCCGTGGCACGACCGGGAGGCCCGCCTCGACGAGCAGGCAGCTCGTCGACGAGGGCGGTCAGCTTGACGGCGAGGAGCCGCGAACGTTGCTCGGGATCGAGGGTGACGACTGGCCCCTGACGGGAGGCGACGACAGGGCGGCGCCGGCTACTTGGCCCGGCGCGTCCCGTAGCGCTTCTGGAACTTCTCGATGCGCCCACCGGTGTCGACCAGCTTCTGCTTGCCCGTGTAGAAGGGGTGGCACTCGTTGCACAGCTCGGACGTGAGCTCGGCCTGGGTCGAGCGGGTCGTGAACGTGTTCCCGCAGGAGCACCGCACGCTCGCTTCGACGTAGTCGGGATGGATGTCGGCCTTCATGGCGCTCTCCGCTTCGAAAGTGTGGACGGTCAAGTGTGCCGGGCCCGAGGGCCAGATCGCAATCCGCCACCGGGGCCGGGAGTGGTCAGGCCTTGCCCATCTCGTCGAGGAAGGCATCGTTGGAGCGGAACTCACCGAGGCGATCGACGAGCATCTCCAACCCGGCGCCGCCCCCGGACTCGCCCGCCAGGCCGCTGAGCACCCGACGCAGCTTCCAGACCTTCTGGACCTGGGCCCGGTCGTAGAGCAGCTCCTCGTGGCGGGTCGACGAGGCATCGACGTCGATGGCCGGGTAGATCCGCCGCTCGGCGAGTCGGCGGTCGAGGCGCAGCTCCATGTTGCCGGTGCCCTTGAACTCCTCGAAGATGACCTCGTCCATCCGCGAGCCCGTCTCGACGAGCGCGGTGGCGAGGATCGTGAGCGAGCCGCCCTCCTCGACGTTGCGGGCAGCACCGAAGAACTTCTTGGGCGGGTACAGGGCACCGGTGTCGATGCCCCCGCTCATGACACGGCCGGTGGCCGGCGCGGCGAGGTTGTAGGCGCGGGCCAGCCGGGTGATGCCGTCGAGGATGACGACGACGTCCTTTCCCTCCTCGACGCGCCGCTTGGCCCGCTCGATGACGAGCTCGGCGATCGCCGTGTGCTCCTCGGTCGGTCGGTCGAAGGTGGAGGCGACGACCTCGCCCTTGACCGAACGACGCATGTCGGTCACCTCCTCGGGACGTTCGTCCACGAGGAGCACGATCAGCTCGACCTCGGGGTTGTTGGTCTCGACGGCCTTGGCGATCTGCTTCATGATCGTGGTCTTGCCCGCCTTGGGCGGCGACACGATCAGGCCACGCTGACCCTTCCCGATCGGGCAGATGAGGTCGATGATCCTCGCCGTCATGTCGTAGGGGCTCGACGCGCTCTCGAGCCTCAGCCGTTCGTCGGGGAACAGCGGAGTGAGGTCGTCGAAGCGTCGGCGGCCCCTCGCAGCCTCCACGTCGGCGCCGTTGACCGCGTCGATGCGCAGCAGGGCCGGGTTCTTCTCGTTGCGGGTCGCCGGGCGGCTGGTGCCCTTGATGTGGTCACCCCGCCGGAGGGCGAACTGCCGGGTCTGCTTGACCGAGACGTAGACGTCGTCCTTGCCGGGGAGGTACCCGTCGACCCGGATGAACCCGTAGCCCTCGTCACGCAGGTCGAGGAGGCCCTCGACCTCGGCCGGCTCGGCCACGGGGGCATCGTCGGTGCGCTCGGTCCGCTCGGTCCGATCGCCGTTGCGATCCCGGCCGCGACGACGGCGGCGCCGGCCCGGCTCCTGCTCTCCACCGACCTCGGCGGCGGCGTCGGGACCCCCGGCACCACCGATGCCTGGTCCGCCGCCGACGCGGCGGGAGCGGCCGTCGTGGCGTTCGACGCCTCGGGGGCGTCACCTTCCGCCGACGTCGGTGCGGACGACGGGGCCGGGCCCCACCGCCACCGGCGTCGCCGGGAGCCGGCGCGACGTCGAGGAGGCGGGCCCGTCGGACGAGGGGGCCTCCTTGGCCCTGCGGGGTCGCCGCTGGCGCGGCGCGGGGGCGTCCCCGAGCCGCTGTCGGTCGCCGGAGCCGACTCCTGCGCCGCCGCCGTAGCCGTGTCGTCCCCGCTGGCCACGTCGCCGGTCACGTCCTGGTCGGTGGCGCCGGCGGTGACGCCGGTGAGCTGCAGGACGAGATCGATGATGTCGGCCTTCTTGGCCCTCGATCCGGGCTTGCCGCCCAGAGCCGTGGCGATGGTCATCAACTCGTCACGATCCTTGCGCTCGAGCGCCGATCGTTCGAGCTGCTCGGAGTCCGCGCTCATGTGTAGGTGCACCTCGTTGGTGGAGGGAACGTGGCCCGTGGCCACGGAGGAGCCATCGGCCGATGGCGGGAGGAGGGGCGGTCGCGGCGAACGCCGGTGCCCGGGTCGGTCTCGCCACCACGTCCGGGAACGCCGCGACTGCTCCGACCGCAACCGGTCCACCGGATCGGGTGCCCTGTCGCAGGCACCTCCGCCGGTCGACGGCCCCGTCAACGTAGCGGGGGCCGCGCACAGGCGGCAACCGAGGCCGCCGATCGCGACCTACCGGCGAATTCGTCATCCGGAATCGCCGGGGCTCCGTAGATGGAGTGTCACCACCTCGGTGGCACCCGGCTCGAGCACCCGAACCGTGCGTCTGTCGACGTCGTCTCCCGAGCCCCCACCCCCCAAGGAGATCCCGAGATGACCAACATCCGCCGGCGGCCGCTCGTCGCCGCCCTCGCCCTGATCGCCGCGCTCGTCGTGGCCGTCCCGCTGCTCGGCACCAGCCGGGCGGGAGCCGCCGACTCCCAGGTGTACATCGTGCACGGCATCCCCGGCGTCCCCGTCGACGTCTACGCCGGGGGCCAGCTGGCCCTCGCCGATTTCCAGCCCCTCACCGTCACCCCCGCCCTGACCCTCCCCGCCGGTGACCTCGAGGTCCAGGTGTTCGGCGCCATCCCCGCCCCGCCCGAGGCCGCCGCCGACCGCGCCGACGCGGCCGTGATCACCCAGACGCTCGCCGTCCCGAGCGGGGCGAACGTGTCGGTCGTGGCCAACGTCGAAGGCGGCACGCCGAACCTCCAGGCCTTCGCCAACGACCTCAGCCCGGTCGTCGAGGGCTCGTCGCGGGTCACGGTGCGCCACACCGCCAACGCCCCGACCGTCGACATCGCCGTGGACGGCACGGTCGCCATCCCGGGTCTCGTCATGGGCGGTGAGGCGTCCGCCATCCTGCCCGCCGGCACGTACGACTTCGCCGTCCAGGTCGACGGGCACCACGGTGCTCGACCTCGCCGGACACCGACGATCCCCGCCGGCAAGAACGTCATCGTCTACGCCGTCGGCAACGCCGTCCCCGGTGCGCCGCTGACCCTGACCTCCGTGGTCCAGGTCCTCGACGTGCCCGTCGCCCCGGCTCCGGCCCCGGAGACCCCCGCCGAGGCTCCCGCCCCGGTGATGGCCACCCCGCGGATGACCGGCTGATCCGTCATCCCCACGCTGCCGGTTCCTCCCGACCGGCGAACCGGAGGCCCGACCGACAGGTCGGGCCTCCGACGCGTTCGAGGTCGATGCCCCCGGTCAGCGAACGCCGACCAGGCGGGCCATGAGGTCGTGACCGGGCACGATCGGTGCGCCGGCCACGCCCGCCTCGGTGTAGGTGCCGCCTGCACCCGGCCGCTCGGAGTCGACCAGCAGGTAGGGAACGGGATCAGAGGTGTGCGTGCGCAGGGCCAACGGGGTGGCGTGATCGGGGAGCATGAGCAACCGCCACGGGCCGAGGCGGTCGAGGCCGGGGACCAGGTCGGCCAGGATGCGGCGATCCCAGTTCTCCAGCGCCCGGACCTTCTCCTCCACGTTGCCGGCGTGCCCGGCCTCGTCGCTCGCCTCGACGTGGATGACGAACAGGTCGGCGCCGTCGGCCAGCGCATCGAGCGCGCAGTCCCGCTTGCCCTCGTAGTCGGTGTCGTACCAACCGGTGGCCGTCTCGAGCTCCACGACCTCGATGCCGGTGAGCACGCCGAGCCCCCGGACGAGGTCGACCGCGGTGACCAGCGCGGCGTCGAGCCCGTAGGCGTCCTGGAAGCTCGGCATCTGCGGCTGGAAGCCCTGACCCCACAGCCACACCTGGTTGGCGGCGAGGGAGGACGCCCCCACGATCTCGCGGGACGCGTCCATGAGCTGCTGCAGGGCGGGAGCGGCAGGACCGGTCGGCCAGACGGCCGGCTTGTCGGTGAGGTCGTGGGGCGGGACGCACTCGGCGTCGACCCACCCCTCGGGAGCCACGAGGATGTGGCGGTACTGCACCCCGGGATGGAACGACACACCGTCCCCGCCCAGCGCGTCGTCGAGCGCCCGGATGACCTCGCCGGCGGCCTCGGTCGACGGGTGCCCCCCGGCGAAGTCGACCATGGTGCCGTCGTCGGCGACCGTGACGAGGTTGCAGCGGTACGCCACCTGGTCGGGACGCCAGCTTCAGCCCGAGCGCCGCCGCCTCGATCGGGGCCCGACCGGTGTGGTAGCGGGCGGGGTCGTAGCCGAAGATCGACATGTTGCCCACGTCGGAGCCGGGCGGCAGCCCGTCGGGGATCACCCCGGCCCTGCCGACCTCACCCCGAGCCGCCAGCGCATCGAGGTGCGGCGTGTCGGCGACCTCGAGCGGCGTGCGGCCGCCCAGCGCCTCGAGCGGCTCGTCGGCACAACCATCGGGGACACACACGACGTACTTCATGCCGCGATCATGGCCCACGGCGGCCCAGGCGGGTCCATCGGAGGGCACGCCGACGTCCGAGGATCAACCCAAGGTCCCGTCGATGACCGCCTTGACCGTCGGATAGTCGCCGGCGCACGATCTCGTAGGTCTCCGGGCGCTCGAAGAGGTCGGCGAGGTGCGCGCGGGAGCCCAGGGCGCACGCCGGTGGCTGCCTCCACCGCATCGGGGAACTTGGCCGGATGCGCGGTGGCCAGCACGACCATCGGCACGGTCTCGTCACCGCGAGCGAGTCGGGCGGCGGCGAGACCGACGGCCGTGTGCGGGTCGAGAAGGCGACCGTGGCGCTCGTACTCCTCGCGGATGGTCACCGCCGTCACGTCGTCGTCGATCCGCGCCGCTCCCCACTGCTCGGCCAGCAGATCGAGGCGCCCGTCGTCGATGCTCACCGTGCCCTCGGCTCGGAAGCGGGTCATCAGCTCGGCGATCGCCGCGCCGTCGCGTCCGTACAGCTCGAAGAGCAGCCGTTCGAGGTTCGACGAGACCTGGATGTCCATGCTCGGGCTCAACGTGGGGTGCACGTCACCGATGGTCATCGACCCGGTGGTCAGGAACCGGGTGAGGATGTCGTTGCGGTTCGAGGCGACGACGAAGCGGTTGATGGGGACGCCCATGCGCTGGGCGCCGTAGCCGGCGAACACGTTGCCGAAGTTGCCGGTGGGCACCGAGAACGCGACCGGCCGCTCGTGACCGCCGCCGAGGCGGGCCGCCGAGGTGGCGTAGTACACGACCTGGGCCATGACCCGGGCCCAGTTGATGGAGTTCACCGCCGACAGACGGCGCCGCCGGCGGAACTCCGTGTCGGCGAAGAGCGCCTTGACCAGGTCCTGGCAGTCGTCGAACGTGCCCTCGACGGCCAGGTTGTGCACGTTGGGTGCCGTCACGGTGGTCATCTGACGTCGCTGCACCTCCGAGACCCGCCCCTGGGGGTGCAGGATCACGATGTCGATGGTGTCGCGATCCCGGCAGGCCTCGATCGCCGCCGAACCGGTGTCGCCCGACGTGGCGGCCACGATGGTGACGCGCTCGCCCCGCTCGGACAGGACGTGGTCGAACAGACGGCCCACGAGCTGCATCGCCACGTCCTTGAAGGCCAGCGTCGGCCCGTGGAAGAGCTCGGCCAGCCACAGCCCGTCGCCCAGGTCGGCGAGCGGCACCACCTCCGGCGCGTCGAAGGTGGCGTAGGCGTCGGCCACGATGGCCTCGAATGCGTCGCGGTCGATCGTGCCCTGGACGAACGGCCACATGACCTCGACGGCGACATCGGCGTACGTCATCGAGGCGAACCGGCCCAGCGCACCGGCGTCGAGGACGGGCCAGGAGGACGGCACGTAGAGCCCTCCGTCGACGGCCAGGCCGGCCAGCAGGACGTCGGCGAAGTCGAGCTCCGGCGCGGCGCCCCGGGAGCTGACGTAGGTGAGCGGGCTCATCGCCTCACCCGTCGTCGCCGAGCACCCGCACGACGCTGCCGACACGGGCCACGACATCGAGCTCGCGCAGATCGGCGATGGTGGCGCGCAGGTCGCGCTCGCGGGCCAGGTGGGTGATGAAGTCGATGCGGACGTCGGTGCCGGGCGCGGCGATGGTCGGGTCCGGCGGGCCCTCCTGCTCCATCGACGCGATCGACACCCCTCGCTCGCTGAACACGCCGGCGATGGTGGCCAGGACGCCCGGACGGTCGACCGCGTGCAGGCTCACGTAGAACGCCGAGGCCAGGTCGTCCACCGGGTGGAACGGGACGTCGGTGAACGTGCCCAGGCTGGCGTGCCCGCCGCGGCGGACGTTGGCGGCGGCATCGATCAGGTCGCCGAGCAGCGCGCTGGCGGTGGGATCGCCCCCGGCGCCGCGGCCGTAGAACATGAGGTCGCCCACCACGGCGCCCTGCACGAACACGGCGTTGAAGCTCTCGCGGACCGAGGCCAACGGGTGCGTCTCGGGCACGAACGTCGGGTGGACGCGAGCGACGATGCTCGGGGCACCGTCGTCGTCGAAGCACTCGGCCACGGCCAGGAGCTTCACGACGAAGCCGTTCCGGCCGGCGAAGGCGATGTCGGCGGCGGTCAGCCCTGCTGATGCCCTCGCAGGTGACGTCGCTGGCCCGCACGCGGGCCCCGAAGGCGAGCGAGGCCACGATGGCGATCTTGGCCCCGGCGTCGAAGCCCTCGACGTCGGCGGTCGGATCGGCCTCGGCGTAGCCGAGGTCCTGGGCCTCGGCCAGTGCCTCGGAGAAGTCGGCGCCGGCCTCCGTCATCCTCGTCAGGATGTAGTTGGTCGTGCCGTTCATGATGCCGAGCACACGCTCGACCGGCTCGCCCAGCAGCGACTCGCGCAAGGGGCGCACGAAGGGGATGCCGCCGGCGACCGCGGCTTCGAACAGACAGGTCGACCCCGGCCGCCTCCGCGGCGGCGAAGACCTCCGGACCGGCGACGGCCAGCAGCTCCTTGTTCGCCGTGACCACCGGCTTGCCCGAGGAGAGCGCGGTGCGCACCAGCGCACCCGCGGGCTCGACACCTCCGATGACCTCGACGATCACGTCGATCGCAGGATCGGCCACCACTGCTGCGGCGTCGGTCGTCACGACGCCGTCGGCGAGCGGCACGGACCTGGGCCGCGAGTCGTCGCGCACGGCCACGCGGGCGATCTCGAGGCGCAGCCCGGTGCGCGCCTCGATGGCGTCGCGTTGATCGTCCACGAGGGCGATGAGCGAGGAGCCGACCGTGCCGCAACCGAGCACCCCGACCCTGACCACGGATCCGTTCACGCCGGCGAGGCTAGCGGTGCCTCTCGGCGGCCCCGCCAGGGCGCCCGTCAGGACGTGAGCACACCCGACGAGGGCCACGACCCCGGTGACGGCGAGCAGGACCGTGACCAGCTGGCGGAAGCGGGCGATGCCGACCCGGTGGCGGTGGCGGACGCCGACGGCGAAGCCGACAGCCAACCCCGGCAACGACGCGACGAAGAGCACGACGATGTCGAGGTCGTAGCGCCCCGACAGAGCGAACAACGAGACGGTGATGATGCCGGAGCCGGCGAGGACCGCGCTGAGGGTCGCCCGGAACACCTGGGGCGTGAGATGGCGGACGTGGAGGGCCATCACGAGCGGTGGTCCGTTCGTCGACAACGCCGTGTTGAGCGCGCCGCTGATGGCGCCGGCACCCAGGTCGACGACCCGGCTGGCCCGACGCAAGGTGATGTTGCGCACGTTGATGACCAAGAAGACGGCGATGACCACCACGAGCACGATCCGCAGCTGGCGCTCGGTCGTGACGACCAGGATGAGCAGTCCGAAGGGCGCGCCGACGGCTGCACCGAGGAGCATCCGTCCGATCGTCGGACGGTCACCGTGGGTGCGCTCGCTGATGGCCTGACCCGACGAGGTGAGCAGCCCCAACGACGCGGAGAGCACCACCGCGGACTCGGGCGGGATCACCAGCGACAGCACCGGCACCGCGAGCAACGCGAACCCGAAGCCCGTCACGGTCTGCACGAGCGCCGCCACGGCCACCAGCGCCGCACACGTGACGACCTGACCCGGGCTCACCTCGATGCGTCAGACGACGTCGAGTGCGACGAGGTCGTCGAAGGTCTCGCGCCGCACGACCAGTCGCGCTCGACCGTCGCGCACGAACACGACCGCGGGCCGGGGGACCTTGTTGTAGTTCGAGCCCATCGAGTGACCGTAGGCACCCGTCACCGGCGTCGCCACGATGTCGTCGACCGCCAGGTCCGAAGGCACGAAGGCATCGCGGACGACCACGTCACCGGACTCGCAGTGCTTGCCCACCACCGTCACCCGTCGGTCGCGATCGGCCTCGACGGCACCGGGGGCGAAGACCTCGTACCCACTGCCGTACAGGACCGGACGGGGGTTGTCGCTCATGCCGCCGTCGACGGAGACGTAGGTTCGGATGCCCGGGATCTCCTTGATGGTGCCGACGGTGTAGAGGGTGAGGCCGGCACGGGCGACGAGGGCCCGTCCGGGCTCGGCGGTGACCGTCGCGGTGATGCCGGCGGCGACGACGGCCCGGTGCACGGCCTCCCCCCATTCGAGGATGCTCGGTGCGTCCTCGCCCTCGACGTAGGCGACCCCGAGGCCGCCGCCGATGGAGAGCTCCGGGAGGTCGTGGCGCACGACGAAGGGCGCCAACGCCTCGACGGCCATCTCGAAGAAGCGGGCCTCGAAGACCTGCGAGCCGATGTGGGCGTGCAGGCCGCGCAGGTCGAACGCCGGGGAGGCGGTGACGCGACCGACGGCCCGTTCGGCGTCGCCCACGGCGAGCCCGAAGCCGAACTTCGAGTCGTCCTGCCCGGTCCGGACGAACTCGTGGGTGTGGGCCTCGACACCGGGCGTGATCCGCAGCAGCACGCGAGGTACGGGATGGCCCGACCGCACCAGTGCCTCGATGCGGTCGATCTCGTCGAAGGAGTCGACGATGACCCGACCGACGCCGTCGTCGAGGGCACGGCGGAGCTCGTCGGTGCTCTTGTTGTTGCCGTGCAGCACGAGGCGCTCAGGGGGGACGCCCGCCGTTCGGGCGACGTGGTACTCCCCGCCGGTCGACACGTCGAGGTTGCAGCCCTCCTCCGCGGCGAGGCGGGCCATGGCCACGCAGAGGAAGGCCTTGGTGGCGTAGTTCACCCCCGGACCGAAGGCGGCCACGGCGTCACGGCAGCGCGCCCGCAGCGTCGCCTCGTCGTACACGAACAGCGGTGTCCCGAACTCACGGGCCAGGACCAGGGTGTCGCAACCACCGACCAGCAGCTGGCCGCGGTCGCCCACCTCGGCGGTGTCGGGGAGGAGCCCGAAGGGAAGCCGGCTCACATCTCGTCCGGTGCGCTGACGCCGAGCAGGTCGAGTCCGATGCCGAGGCCGACCGCCGCCGCCTCGACCAACCAGAGCCGGGCCTGGGTGAGCTCGGCGGCCACGCCATCACCCATGACGTAGCAGTCGTGGTAGAAGCCGTGCACGGTGCCGGCCAGCTCGCGCACCCATGTGGCGATGCGGTGAGGGGCCCGGTCGTTGGCCGCGGCCACGAGGGTGTCGGGCAGCTCGGAGAGCACGCGGAGCACCTCGAGCTCACGCTCGTGCACCAGGAGGCTCCGGTCCACCTCGGCGAACGGGACCCGGGTGACCTCGCGCTCGGCGGCGACGCGTTGGATCGAGCGGATCCGGGCGTAGGCCATCTGGACGTAGAACACCGGGTTCTCCATGGCCTGGCTCTTCACGACGTCGAAGTCGAACGTCTGGGGGGAGTCGACCGACTGGAGCAGGTAGGTGAGCCGCGCCGCGTCGGCACCGACCTCGTCGAGCACGTCGGCCAGCTCGATGATGTCGCCCGAGCGCTTCGACAGCCGAACCGGCTCTCCGCCGCGCAGGAGGTTGACGAGCTGGATGATGGCGCACTCCAACTCGTCGGGGGCGTGCCCCAGCGCCTGCATCGCGGCCTTCATGCGCGGCACGTAGCCGTGGTGGTCGGCACCCCACACGTCGATGAGCAGCTCGTAGCCGCGGGCGTACTTGTCACGGTGGTAGGCGATGTCGGGGAGCAGGTAGGTGAACTCGCCGTCGCTCTTGACGAGGACACGGTCCTTGTCGTCTCCGAAGTCGGTCGAGCGCAACCACACCGCGCCGTCGTGGTCGTCGACCACGCCCCGGTCGCGCAGGTCGGCCAGCGTCGTCTCGATGGCGCCCGATGCCACCATCGAGCGCTCGCTGAACCAGGTGTCGAAGTGCACGTTCATGCGCTCGAGGGTCTCGCGGTGGTCCTCCACGGCCCTGGCCTCGCCCCACTCGAGGAGGTCGGCGCCCTCGGGGATCTCGGCCGGCCCAGTCGATGATGTACTGGCCCTGGTAGCCGCCCTCGGGGGGTTGCTCGCCACGTCGGCGAGCGGCGAGCGAGGCCACGAAGAGCTGCATCTGCGATGCCGCGGTCGTTGAGGTAGTTCTCCCGGCTGACCAGGTGTCCCGTGCGCTCGAGCACCCGGGCCAACGAGTCGCCGTAGGCCGCGCCCCGGCCGTGACCGGCGTGCAACGGCCCGGTCGGGTTGGCGCTGACGAACTCGACGAGGACGCGCCGCCCTCCTCCCAGGTCGGTGCGCGCGTACGCGTCGACGCCGGCCTCCACGACCTCGCCGAGCACATCGTGCAACCAGGAGTCGGCCAGGCGGAAGTTCACGAACCCGGGCCCGGCCACCTCGACCGCCGTGACGTGCGCCGGGGGATCGGCGGTCAGGATCTCGGCGACGCGCCCGGCCAGGTCGCGGGGGTTCCACCCGGCCTTCTTGGCCGCGACGAGCGCCACGTTCGACGACCAGTCCCCGTGATCACGATGCGCGGGGCGCTCGAGGTTGACCGTCGCCGGCATCGGTGTGACCTCGAGGGTCGAGAGCGCGGCGCGAAGGGCGCCGGCGAGCTGGTCACGGATCACGAAGGGCTCCGGGCGGAGAGGTGGCGGGTCGCCGAGCCTACCGTCGGCCCCCTCTGCGCCCGGTGAGGTTGGCCGGTCCGACGGCGGGGGCGAACGGCCCGGTCGGCGGGTGCGCACCGCCACCGACGGTGCACCGACGTGACCGACGACCGCTGCCGTTCGTGGAATAGGCGGCCGGCCGATGTCATTGTCGGTCACGGGCCCCGACACGGGGTCCCCTCTGCTGCTCCCCCACCTGTTCGCCTGCCCCCGGAGGCGTCGTGTTCAACCGGCTCGGATCCTGGTGCTACCGCCACCGTCTCGCCGTCGTCCTGCTCTGGGTGGTCGTCCTCGTGGGCGCCAACGTCGTGGGCGGTGCCGTGGGTCGCGACTTCTCCCAGGACATCGGGCTGCCCTCGGTGGAGTCCAAGCGGGGCCTCGACCTCCTCGAGAGCGAGTTCGGCGGACAAGGAGCCGGGGAGTCGGGCTCGATCGTGTTCGAGAGCCCGCTCGGCATCGACGACCCGGCCGTGCGAGGACCGATGGAGGCCTACCTGGCCGCGGTCGACGCCATCCCCGGCGTCGACGTCGTGAGCCCCTACGCAGCCGGCGGGGAGCGCCAGATCGCGGCCGACGGCACCGTGGCGTACGCCGGCATCGAGATCATCGAGGCCGAGACCTCCGCCAAGACGACCGCCATCGCCGAGGACATCACGGCCGATCAGCCCGTCGTCGAAGGACTGACGATCGAGTACGGCGGGATGATGTTCGCCACCTTCGAACCTCCCGCATCGGAGCTGCTGGGCCTGGCCTTCGCCATCGTGATCCTCATCCTGGCGTTCGGGTCGGTCCTGGCCATGGGCCTCCCCATCGGCGTGGCCATGGCCGGCGTCGGCGTCGGCGTCGCCATCATCGGACTCTTGTCGAACGTGGCCAGCGTGCCCGAGTTCGCGACGACGCTCGGCGTGATGATCGGCCTCGGCGTGGGCATCGACTACGCCCTGTTCATCGTCACCCGCTACCGCGAGCAGCTCCGCGCCGGCCACACGACGGGCGAGGCCATCGCCATCGCCATCGACACCTCCGGCCGGGCCGTCGCCTTCGCCGGGCTCACCGTGGTCATCAGCCTGCTGGGCATGTTGCTCATGGGGATCTCCTTCGTGAGCGGCCTGGGCATCGGCGCCGCCTCCGTCGTGGCCGTCACGATGGTCGCCTCGCTCACGCTGCTCCCGGCACTGCTCGGCTTCGCCGGCGATCGCGTCGACCGCACCCGGGTGCGGGGCCTGCTCGCCGCCGGGCTGGTCGCCATCGCGCTCGTCGGCGCCGCCCTGCGCATCTCCCCCCTGTTGGTCGGGATCCCGCTGGCCGTCGTCGTGATCATCGCCAGCTTCGCCGTCGCTCCCCTGCGCAAGGAGGTGCGTCGCCGACCGGCCAAGCCGACGAACGAGACCTTCGCCTACCGCTGGAGCCGTGGCGTCCAGCGCCACCCCTGGGCGGTGGCGCTCGTGAGCACCGCGGTCCTCGTCGTCCTGGCCCTGCCCGTGCTCGGCCTGCGTCTCGGCTTCTCCGACCAGGGCAACGACCCGGTCGGCACCACGACCCGCGACGCCTACGACCTGCTGGCCGAGGGCTTCGGCCCCGGCTTCAACGGTCCGCTCACCGTCGTCGCCGCGCTCCCACCGAGCGCCGACGCCGACCAGCTCGCGACGATCAGCGAGGCGCTCTCGTCGACCCCCGGCGTGGCCTTCGCCTCCCCCGCCGTCCCGAACGACCCCACCGCGCCGTCGGCAGTGCTCTGGCGGGTCGTGCCCGACACCGCACCCCAGGACGCAGCGACGGCGGATCTCGTCCAGACGTTGCGCGACGACGTCATCCCGGTCGCCGCAGCAGGCACCGAGATCGACGCCGTCGTCACGGGCTCGGTGGCCATCCAGTCGGACTTCTCCGAGTACCTCGCCGCCCGGCTCCCGCTGTTCTTCGGCGTCGTGCTCGGACTCTCGTTCCTGTTGCTGATGGCCGTCTTCCGCTCGCTGTTGGTGCCGCTGAAGGCCGTGATCATGAACCTGCTCTCGATCGGCGCGGCCTACGGGATCATCGTGGCGGTGTTCCAGTGGGGATGGGGCGGAAGCCTGCTGGGGATCGCCGGGGCACCCATCGAGCCGTTCATCCCGATGATGCTGTTCGCCATCGTCTTCGGGCTCTCCATGGACTACGAGGTGTTCCTGCTCTCGCGGATCCGCGAGGAGTACGACCGCACGGGCGATCCGCACACCTCGGTGGCCGACGGGCTCGCCGCCACCGCACGCGTCATCACCGCCGCGGCCGCCATCATGGTCGTGGTCTTCGGCAGCTTCCTGCTCGAGGACCTGCGCGTCATCAAGCTCCTCGGTGCGGGGCTGGCCGTGGCCGTGCTCCTCGACGCCACGGTGGTGCGCATGTTGCTGGTGCCCGCCACGATGGAGCTCCTGGGCGACCGCAACTGGTGGCTCCCGAAGTGGCTGGACCGGATCCTGCCCCGCATCGACGTCGAGGGCCACGCCACCACGATCGGCGGCGACGACGGTCCGAGCGCCGAGGGCCCCGGCGACGGCGGGGACGGTCGCGGGCCCCGGGGGCCCGGCGATCCCGGCGGCGCGTTCGACCCCGACGGCGATCGACCCGACGAGGATCGCCAGCTCACCGGCGTCGGCTGACGCCGCCTGTCCCACACCCCGTGTGGATCGCCCTTCCACCGGGGCGGCCCGGGTGCGACACTGGCCCGGTGAAGACGATCGGGAACATCTTGTGGACCGTGCTGGCCGGGATCTGGTTGGCCATCGGCTACGTGATCGCCGGTGTCGCCTTCTGCATCACCATCATCGGGATCCCGTTCGGCATCCAAGCGTTCAAGATGGCCGGGTTCGCCCTGTGGCCCTTCGGGCGCACGATCGTCGACCGCGACGGGCGGGTGGGCGTGATCTCCACGATCGCCAACGTCATCTGGCTCGTGCTGTTCGGGTGGGCGCTCTTCCTGGCCTGGCTGGCCGCCGGGGTGCTGCTCTGCATCACCATCATCGGGATCCCGTTCGGTATCCAGGCCTTCAAGATGTCGGTGTTCGGCCTGTGGCCGTTCGGCCGGGTGATCGTCGAGGACCGCGACTACCGGCCTGGTCGTCTGGCCTGACCGCCTCGGCGGGACCAGGCGACCGACGACCGCCCCTGCGCCCACCGGCGCCACCGGGGCCAGGCGCTAACGTGAACCTCCGGTCGTCCCCGACCGACGCCGGCTCGTCCGGCACCAGCCCTCGTAGCTCAGGGGATAGAGCATCGCCCTCCGGAGGCGTGTGCGCAGGTTCGAATCCTGCCGAGGGCGCTCATGTGATGTCACCGCCGTCCGGCGCACGGCGTCGGCGACCCGGCGGGACCACGCACGATCCACACCACACCACGGCGAGGGGGCCCGGTGGACCGCATGAACCCGATCGACGTGTCGTTCCTCCACATCGAGGACAGCGACCGTGCCGCGAGCCTCCACATCGGCTCGGTGGGGATCTTCGAGGGTCCACCCCCGCCCCAGGCCGACATCACGGCCATGGTCGACGCCCGCCTCGACCACGTCCCGCGCTACCGACAGCGGGTCGTCACCGTGCCCTTCGCCCTCGGCCGGCCGGTCTGGATCGACGACGACGCCTTCGAGCTCGACTACCACCTGCGCCGCACCGCCCTTCCGGCGCCGGGTGACGAGGAGGCACTGCGCCGACTCACCGGGCGGATCATGTCGCAACGCCTCGACCGCACGAAGCCGCTCTGGGAGATCTGGATCGTCGAGGGCCTCACCGACGATCGATGGGCGATGGTGTCCAAGGTGCACCACTGCATGGTCGACGGCGTCTCGGGAAGCGAGCTGTTGGCCATCATCCTCGACCTCACGCCTGACCCCCCTCCGCCGTCCGACAGCGAGTGGGTGCCGCAGTACCCGCCGACGTCGGCGGAGCTCGCGGCCGACGCCCTGTGGGACCTGGCCACGAGCCAGTACGAACAGCTGCGGGCCCTCGGTTCGGCCATGCGCCGACGACGCCGTCTCATGGAGGATGCCCGAACCCTGCTCACCGGGCTCGGCTCACTGCGCGACGTCACTGCGCCCACTCCGGGGCTCAGCCTCACCGGGACCATCGGCCCGCACCGCGAGGTCGCGTGGGCCGAGGTCCCCCTCGCCGACGTGAAGCGGGTTCGCGCCGAGTTCGGCGGCACGGTCAACGACGTGGTGCTGGCGGCGATCGCCGGCGGGTTCCGGTCGCTGCTGCTGAGTCGCGGGGAGGACCTCGCCGAGCACCCGGTGCGCAGCCTGGTGCCCGTCTCGGTGAGAGCGACGCGCGGCGACGGTGCCGCCACCGGCGACGGCGAGCTCGACAACAAGGTCTCGGGGATGTTCGCCGAGCTGCCCGTGGCCCAGGACGACCCGGTGGTCCGCCTCGACATGGTCCGCAGCCAGCTCACGGGGCTGAAGGAGTCGCACCAGGCCGTGGCCGGGGAAGCCCTCACGTCGGTGACCGGCTTCGCCCCGCCGGCGCTGCTGGCCCTGGGCACCCGCCTCGCCTCCCGGCTGGCGGCGCGGACGTCGAACGTCCACACCGTCACCACGAACGTGCCCGGTCCCCAGCTCCCCCTCTACCTCTGCGGCCGGCGCATGACCCGGGCCTACCCGTACGTCCCGATCGGCGCACCGCTGCGCACCGGCGTGGCCGCCTTCTCCTACGACGGCACGATCACCTTCGGGGTCACCGGGGACCGTGACACCGCCGGCGACGTGGCCGTCCTGGCCGAGGGCATCACCGAGTCGATCGACGCCCTGGTCGCCGCCGCGGATCGGCGCGGACGGCACGGGCACCGCCGCGGGCGGGTAGCGCTTCGTCCAGGAGCCCGCCGGGGCGCTAACGGCAGTCGACGCCCTCGGGAACCGGAGGAGGTGCGACGCCCTCCACACCCGTCGTCTCGTCGGGATCGGAGGACTCTCCGCTGGTGACGGCGGTGGCCCGGCCGTCGACGATGGTGGTCGACGGGGCGGTGGTGGTCGGGTCGGCGAGCGGCCGGGCCTCGGTGAGCACGGTGGTGAAGTCGGTGCCCGTGACCAGGACGACCGGTGCGTCGGCCCCTTCGAGCGACTCGTCGAGCTCGAGATCGGCACCGGAGGCCACCTGTCGGGCGACGAGATCGGCCTGCGCGTTCGAGCCCCGGGGCGTACCGGACGACCGTGCGGCTCGAGGTCCTGGGGGCGTCGGCGGCGACGGACACGTCGTAGCCGAGCGGCGCGAGCGCCTTGGAGACGTTCGTGGCCTGCATCTCGGCGCCACTGCCGTTGCTCACGGCGAGGGTGACCGACGCCGGGGAGACCGTCCCTGGCGGGAGCCCGCGGAAGACGTTGAGGGTCTGCTCGGCCAACGCCTCGTCGAGGCGGAGCACCGAGGCGCCGCCGTTGGTCATGAACGGCGTCACCGGCAGGGCGTGGGTGACGATCTGGTCCCCGGAGAACCCCTTGAAGGCCCGCCCCAGGTCGACCATGTCACCGATGCTCAGCTCGCTGTCGACGGTGAGGTTGTCGGCGGTGGAGCTGACGATGTCGTTGATGGCCCTGACGTCGAGGCTCCCGAAGCGGTCCTGGGAGCGGTCGACCATGGCCCGCATCAGGACCTGCTGTCGGTTGATGCGCCCGAGGTCGCCGCTGGGATCGCTGGCCCAGCGGTCGCGGCTGTCCTTGTACTCGAGGTGACGAGCCCGGGCGAAGGCCAGACCCTGGTCGCCGTCGAGGCTCACGCACCCGAGCTCGTACTGGTAGAGCCCGGTGTTCTCGTCGCGCATCGGGCTGTCGAAGTACATCGGCACCCCGCCGACCGCGTCGACGATGCCCTTGAAGCTCTTGAAGTTGATCTCGACGTAGTGGTTGATCTCGATGCCGAAGTCGGCCTGCAGGGTGTCGATGAGCGCCTGGGGCCCGTTGCCCGTGTAGGCGGTGTTGATCCTCTGGTTCTCTCCCCCGGGCAGGATCGGGATCCAGAGGTCCCTGGGGAACGAGAGCAGGTCGACGGTCTTGGCCTGCGCATCGACCCGGGCGATCATGATCGTGTCGGCCCGCTGACCCGTCTGGTCGGCGCCCGCACCATCGAGGAAGGCGTCGGCATCAGGGTCGGCGTCGTCGACCACGTCACGGCTGTCGGACCCGACGATCAGGAAGTTCTGGGGCCCGTCGCCGATGGACTCGGCCAGCGCGAGGTCTTCCTTGCCGATCTGGTTGTACCGGTACCAGCCGTAGCCGAGCACCGCGCCGGCCCCGAGCAGCACCACGACGAGCGCCACGCCCAAGCCGAGGAGCACGCGCTGGCCCGTGGACCGGCGTGCGACGGGGAGCGTCGGGGGCGGCCGACGGGGGCTGCTGTCGGCGTTGGGGGGACGGCGGACATGACCGGTAGATCGTACCGGCCCCGGTCGGCGCGACCCGGTCACCTCGGGTGTGCGATCGACCACACCGGCACAGGTCGACCGCACCTGCGCCGGTCGGATCAGCCCGCGACCTTCGGCTCCTTGGGCAGGCCGAGGACCCGCTCACCCACGATGTTGCGCTGGATCTGGGAGGTCCCTCCCCAGATCGTCTCGGAACGGCTGAAGAAGAACGACGACTGGAGGGCGTTGGCGGGATAGCGCTCGCTCGTGCGGCGCCGGCCGTAGCCCGGCACGGATTCCTCGGCGGAAGGGTCGCCGAGCAGGATCTGGCCCTCCATCCCCAGGATGTCCATGGCCAGCTTCATGACCTCCTGGTGGTACTCGCTCCAGAACATCTTGTTCGTGGCGCCCAGGGCGGTCACCCCTCGGTCCTTCTTCCCCGAGAGGACCGTGGCCAGCGACCTGAGCCCGTTCACCCGCATGATCTGGACCTTGCTGTAGCAGCGGGCCAGGCCCTGGCGCACGAGCGGGTCCTCGATCGAGCCGTTGGCCCTGGCCAGCTCGATGATGTGGTTCAGCTCGCTCTCGAACCGGCGATGTCCGGTCGTGGCCGAGCTCCCCCGCTCGAAGCCCAGCGTGGTCATCGCGACCGCCCAGCCGTTGTTGAGGCCCCCGACGACGTTGTCCACCGGACACCGGGCGTCGGTGAAGAACACCTCGGCGAACTCTGCCGCACCGTCGATCTGGTTGATCGGCCGCACCTCGACACCGGGCTGGTCCATCGGGCACAACAGGTACGAGATCCCCTTGTGCTTCGGGGCGTCGGGATCGGTGCGGCACAGGACGAAGACGTAGTCGGCCACGAAGCCCTGGGTGGTCCAGATCTTCTGGCCGTTGATCACCCACTCGTCGCCGTCGCGCACCGCCTTGGTGCTCAGGTTGGCCATGTCCGAGCCGGCATCGGGCTCGGAGAAGCCCTGGCACCAGGCGATCGTGCCCGACAGGATCTTCGGCAGGAACTCCTTCTTCTGCTCCTCGGTCCCCCATTGCAGGATGGTGGGCCCGACGAGGGTGTCCCCGAAGAAGTCGGCGCGCATGGGCGCACCGGCACGGGCGAACTCCTCGTTCAGGACCACGGCCTCCATGGTCGTGAGCCCCTTGCCGCCGTACTCCTTCGGCCAGGTCGCGCAGATCCACCCGCCTTCGAAGAGCTTGCGCGTCCACTCCTCGCTCCAGGCTGCCCGCTCGGCGTCGTCCATCCGGAAGCCCGGCTCGAACCAGCCGGCGGGGAGGTTGTCCTCGAGCCAGGCCCGGGCCTCGGCCCTGAACGCGTCGGTCTCGACGGGGTAGGTCAGATCCATGACGCCATTCTCGACGCGCCGCCCGGGCGGCGTCGAGCGCACCGGGCGGCGGCGAGCGCACCGGGCCCGCGCGGGTGAGAGGCCGGCCGACAGGGTTCAGTAACCTCCCGGCATGACGACGACCGAAGGCGCCGCCCCCCCTGCGGCCAAGCCCGAACGCTGGACCTTCCAATGGAAGGAGCTCTACAGCGAGGTCATCACCTCAGGACTGTGCACCGGTTGCGCCGGCTGCGTGATCTCGTGCCCTCACGACGTGATCGGCTACGACCACGCCGCCGGGCGGGTACAAGCCGTTCCACATCGAGGAGGAGCTCGGGCTCGACAACTGCCTCCACGGGGAGAAGGGCTGCACGAGCTGCACCCGGGCCTGCCCCCGATTCCGCCTGTGGGAACCGCAGGCCGACGAGCACCTCTTCGGTCGGGGCCGTGAGGACGACGAGATCGCGGGGATCCACGGCGACATCCTGCTCACGCGGGCCAGCGACGACATGGTCCACGAGATGGGCCAGGACGGCGGGCTGGTCTCGGCGATCCTCATCTGGGCGATGCGCGAGGGCTACATCGACGGTGCCCTCACCTCCTACCTCGAAGGCGGTGACGCCACCACCTGGAAGGCCGTGCCCGGGGTGGCCACCAACCGGGACGAGGTGCTGGCCGCCGCCGGGAGCCGCTACACCTACTCCGCCAACACCCTGGCCCTCGACGAAGCCCTCGATCGGGGGCTGAAGCAGCTGGCGCTGGTCGGGATGAGCTGCCAGTCCTCCGTACCGCCGGTCATGTGGAGCCGCAAGATCGGCAAGATCAGCAAGCCGATCGTGTTCAACATCGGTCTGCTCTGCTCGAAGACCTTCGACGACGCCATCTTCGAGGAGCTGTTCGAGGCGAAGTACCGCCTGCCCAAGGCGGAGATCGTGAAGATGAACATCAAGGGCGTGTTCCAGATCTGGATGCGCGACGGGACCTACCACGAGATCAACCTCAAGGAGTGCCACGCCTGGACGCGCGAGGGCTGCACCCACTGCCCCGACTTCGCCGCCGAGCACGCCGACATCTCCACGGGAGGCATCGGCAAGGACAACGACTGGACGCTCACCATCGTGCGCACCGACCTCGGTCGCGAGATCATCAGCCGGATGATCGCCGACGGCTCGATCATCGCCCGTCCCGGCGACGAGGACCCGGGAGCCATCGCGCTCATGCGCAAGCTGGCCGAGAAGAGCCGATCGCGCTGGCCGACCTGGGCCGAGAGCGGTGTGCGCCTCGGCCTGCCCGAGAAGAAGGCCCCGGCCAAGGCGGCCGCGAAGAGCTGAGGGCCGCTTCGGCGGGTCCGGGCCCGCGCTCGGCGCCCTAGCCGTCGAGCGGGCGCCCGTCCGGCGTGGTGTTCTGCGAGGTCGGCGGCAGCGTCGTCGTGGTCTCGGTCGGCAGGGTCGTGCCCGTCCCGCCCGCCGTCGGACCGCTCTGCGCACAGGCCTTCAGGTCGTCCTGGATGTCGGCGGGAAGCGTGTTGAACGCCTCACCCGGGTTGTCGCCCTCGAGGGAGTCGTTGAGGTCGACGAAGGTCGGCCCGACGTAGCCGGGCTTGGAGGTGTCGTCGGCGTTGTACGGGACCTGGTTCTCGAACACGGAGAACTGGCACTCGCACTGGGCCTGGGAGCCACCGGTGACATCCGGCGAGAGCGTGTCGTTCGTGACGGCCAGCGTGTCGTCGACCAGGTTCACGTACCGGTTGAGGCACCCCTCGAGGAAGTTCTGCTCCACGACTGCGTCGTAGGAGTCCGGGGTGTTGCTCGGGGCGCAGGCGGTGAGCCCGAGCGCCACCGCTGCGGCCACCGCGGCCATCTTGGCGCCCGTTCGTCGCTGCATCGTCGTGAACCGTCCTCGTCGGGTGGGTGCCCGGTGGGGGTGCCCGGGCCGCCGGTCACCGTAGCCCTTCGCCTCCCGCCGCCCGAATCGGGCCGACTCAGCCGAGGCCGGCGAGCACCCTGGCGCGGGCGAACACGTCGTCGAGCATCTCCTCGGTCAGCCGTCCGGTGAAGGTGTTCTGCTGGCTCACGTGGTAGCAGCCCAACAGCACGAGGTCGGGCCGGACCTCGACCTCGACGCCGTGGCCGAACGAGGGCCTCGGTCGGATCCCGAGGTGCGCGGCGACCGCGGCGAAGCCGAAGCCACCGAGCGCCACGATGACCCTGGCCGACGTCGAGCAGGGCGAGCTCACGGCGAAGGAACGGCGCGCAGGCGTCGCGCTCCTGTGTCGTGGGCCGATTGGCCGGTGGCGCACACCGAACCGGCGCGGTCACCCAGGCGCCGGTGAGGGCCAGTGCGTCGTCGACGTGGCGGCTCTCGGGCTGGTTGGCCAGCCCGGCCCGCCACATCGCCGCGAACAACCAATCGCCCGAGCGGTCCCCGGTGAACATCCGACCGGTCCGGTTGGCCCCGTGCGCCGCGGGGGCGAGACCGACCACGACGATGCGGGCGCCAGGATCACCGAATCCGGGGACGGGCCGTCCCCAGTACTCCTCGTCGGCGTAGGCGGCCCGCCGCTCGACGGCCACCTTCTCCCGCCAGGCGACCAGTCGGGGGCAGGCGGTGCAGTCGACGACGTCGGCGGCGACGCGAGCCAGCGAATCGGCCATCGGTCGACGCTAACGCCCCCTGTCCGCGCTGGCGAGGCGGGTCGCACCGCCGAGGGGCCGGTCGGCCCCCGGCGCGCAGGGTGGGGAGGTCGGCGCTCGGCTCCGCTCTCGGTATCGTGACCCCGTTCATGGCTGCCCGACGGAAACCCCCCTCCCCCACGCTGGTCCTGTTGGTGCGCCACGGCCAGACCCCGACGACCGGGACCACGCTGCCGGGCCGCGCCAAGGGGCTGCACCTGTCCGACAAGGGCCACGAGCAGGCGCAACGAGCCGCCGACCGCATCGCCGCGTTGAAGAAGGTGGCCGCGGTGTACGCCTCGCCGCTCGAACGCACCCGTGAGACCGCGGCGCCCATCGCCAAGGCCCGCGGCCTCAAGGTCGTCGCCGACCGTGGCCTGCTCGAGTGCGACTTCGGCGCATGGACCGGCGAGAAGCTGGCCAAGCTCAACAAGCTTCCCGAGTGGTCCACCGTGCAGCGGTACCCGAGCGGGTTCCGCTTCCCCGACGGCGAGTCGTTCGTCGAGATGCAGACCCGCATGTGCTCGACCATCGACCGGCTCGTGGCGCGCCACCCGGGTGAGACCATCGTGGCCGTGTCCCACGCCGACACCATCAAGGCGGCGCTGGCCCAGGCGCTGGGCACCCACCTCGACCTGTTCCAGCGCATCGTCGTGTCACCGTGCTCGATCTCGGCTGTCCTCTACGGCGCCGGGGGCCCCGCGGTGCTGGCGGCCAACTCCACCGGGGACGACCTCTCCGAGCTGGGTCTGTCGTGATGCTCGAATCGTTCGACTTCCCGGCACCCGATCTGGTGATGCCCTGCACGATCGGCGAGCCGGGCGACCGCCTCTTCCTCCTCCAGGTGGTCCACGACAAGGTCCCGGTGCTGTTCAAGATCGAGAAGTCGCAGGTCGCCGCGCTGTGCGACTACCTCGCCGGCATCCTCTCCGACCTCCCACCGATCGACGAGGAGCAGATCCCCGAGCCGTGCGGCTCCCCGGACCCGCTGACGGCCATCACCTCCTGGCCCGTCGGCGCGCTCGCCGTGGCCTACGAGGAGGGCGACGACCGCATCCTCGTCGTCGCCGAGCCCTTCGAGGAGGCCGTCGAGGACGAAGGGCTCGGCGACGGCCCACCCAGCGCCCGGATCCGCATGACCCGAACCCAGGTCGCCGGGTTCATCCGCGCCGGACGAGAGCTCGTCGCGGCGGGACGGCCACCGTGCCCCCTGTGCAGCCAGCCGATGGGCCCCGGGAGGCACGCGTGCCCCCGAATGAACTGACGCCACGCGACCTGCTCGCCCGGGGCGAGCTGGAGATCGTCGGGCGCATGCCCTGGAGCTCGAACGGCACGTTCCTCGCCGAGCTCTGCCTGGACGGCACGGCCGCCCGGGCGATCTACAAGCCGCACAGGGGCGAGCGGCCGCTCTGGGACTTCCCCGACGGTCTCTACCGCCGCGAGGTCGCGGCCTACGAGCTCAGCGCCGCCCTCGGGTGGGATCTGGTTCCCCTCACGATCGTGCGAGAGGAGGGACCGCTCGGCATCGGATCGCTCCAGGCCTTCGTCGACGCCGACTTCGAGCAGCACTACTTCACGCTGCTCGACGACGAGGTCCACCACGACCGGTTCCGGCGGATGGCGGCGTTCGACGTCGTGGCCAACAACACCGACCGCAAGAGCGGCCACTGCCTCATCGACGCCGACGGTCACATCTGGGGGATCGACAACGGTCTGTCGTTCCACGCCGACTTCAAGCTGCGCACCGTGATCTGGGACTTCGGCGGTGAGCCCATCGACGACGACGCGCTGGCCGACCTCGACCGCCTCGCCACCGAAGGGCTTCCCGACGCGCTGGCCGAGCTGCTCGGCGCCTTCGAACGAGACGCGGTCCTGGCCCGGGCACGAGCGCTGGTGCGAAGCGGTGAGCTGCCGACCGATCCGAGCGGGCAGCGCTACCCCTGGCCCCTGGTCTGAGACGCGCCGAGGTCCCGGCCGGAGCCGGGACCTCGAACCACGACTGGCCGGCCCCGAGGGGCCGGACGAGCGGGCCGTCAGCGGGCGTTGAGCGCCTCGAGGAGGGCCGGGAGCACCTTGTGCACGTCACCCACGATGCCGAGGTCGCTGATCCCGAAGATCGGCGCCTCGGCGTCCTTGTTGATGGCGATGATGTTCTTGGAGCCCTTCATGCCGACCATGTGCTGGGTGGCACCGGAGATGCCGGCCGCGATGTAGACGGTGGGCTTGACGACCTTGCCGGTCTGGCCGACCTGGTAGCTGTAGGGCACCCAGCCGGCATCGACGATCGCCCGTGATGCTCCGGGAGCGCCCTTGAGGGCCTTGGCGAGGTCCTCGATCATCTCGAACTTCTCGCTCTCGCCGAGGCCTCGACCACCGGCGACGACGATGGCGGCCTCGTCGAGCGAGGGGCCGGAGCGCTCCTCGACATGACGGTTCACGATGACCGCGCCACCGCTCTTGCCCGAGTCGGGCACCGCGATGGCCTCGACGGCGGCCGGCGAGCCGCCGGAGGGCTCGGCGGCGAAGGACTTCGGCCGCACCAGCACGAGGTACGGGCCGTCGGAGGTGAACGTGGTCTTCACGTTGGTCGTGCCACCGAAGACGGGCTCGGTCGTGACCAGGCTCGTGCCCTCGACCTCGACGTCGACGTTGTTGGTGATCACCGTGCGATCGAGCTTCACCGACAGACGGCCCACGACGTCGCGACCGACGTAGCTGGTCGGGAAGAGCACTGCGCTCGGCGCCTGTGCGGCGATGGCGTCGGCCAGCGCGCCGGCCACGGGCACCCCCGGAAGGGCTCCCCCGAGGTCGCCGGTGGTCAGCACCTTGGTGGCGCCGTACTCGCCGAGCGCGCCGGCCACGGCATCGGCGTCGCCGCCGGCGTAGACCGCCTCGACGGTGTCGGCCAGCTCGCGGGCCTTGGTGAGCAGCTCGAGCGTGGTGGAGGTGGGCTTGCCGTCGGATGCCTCGGCGAACACCCAGATCTTGGGAAGTGTCATTGTCATGTTCTCCTGTGACCTAGATGACCTTGAGGTTGTCGAGGTAGGCGACGATCTTCTCGAAGCCCGTGCCGTCGTCCTCGACGACCTCGCCCGCCTCACGGGCGGCGGCGGCCTCGATGGACACGATCTCCTGCCCGGCGCCGGCCCATCCGACCTGGCCGTCGAGGCCGAGGTCGGCGACGGTGAGGTTCTCCACCGGCTTGGACTTGGCGGCCATGATCCCCTTGAACGAGGGGTAGCGGGGCTCGACGACACCGGCGGTGACCGAGACCACGGCGGGCAGCGGGCACTCGACGTCGTCGTAGCCGTTGTCGGTCTGGCGCTGCACCTTGACGGTGGAGCCGTCGATCTCGATCTGCTTGGCGAAGGTGACCGACGGCAGGTCGAGCAGGCCGGCGATCTGCTCGGGCACGGTGCCGGTGTAGCCGTCGCTCGACTCGGTGGCGGTGAGCACCAGATCGGCTCCGTCCACCTTCTCGATGGCCTTGGCCAGGACCTTGGCCGTGCCGAGGGCGTCGGAGCCGGCCAGGGCCGGGTCGCTCACGAGGATGGCCTTGGCCGCGCCCATGGCGAGGGCGGTGCGCAATCCGCTCACCTCGTCGTTGGGGGCCATGGAGACGAGGGTGACCTCGCCGCCTCCGGCCGCGGTGACGAGCTGGAGGGCCATCTCGACCCCGTAGGAATCGGACTCGTCGAGAATGAGCTTCCCGCCCCGCTCGA
Source organism: uncultured Iamiaceae bacterium (assembly GCA_963715425.1). GTDB lineage: Bacteria > Actinomycetota > Acidimicrobiia > Acidimicrobiales > Acidimicrobilacustridaceae > Rhabdothermincola_A. The sequence goes on along the minus strand of CAVQSE010000004.1, from coordinate 88,755 downwards.
GAGTCTTGGTGGTGGGATCCAACGCACCCGGGTCAGCCGGGTCCGGGATCTGCTTGACGCAGACGACGACGTTCATGGGCGTCATTCTCGACGCTCAGCCGGCTGAGGGCCAAATTCGCGGCAGCCCGCGGGCCACGGGACCCTCGAGGCACCGGCGCTCCGCTACCGTCGCCGTTCTCGTGCGAGTCCTGCTCATCGTCAACGCCTCCGCCTCGTCGGTCACGGCCCGGGGTCGGGTGGTCATCGCCAAGGCCCTCGCCGCCGACCACGACGTGACGGTGGCCGAGACCTCCCGGCGCGGCCACGCCACCCGGCTGGCCCGGGGCGCGGCCGCCGACGGCATCGACGTCGTCGCGGTCCTCGGGGGCGACGGCACGCTGAACGAGGCGGCGAACGGACTGGCCGGCACCTCCACCGCGCTGGCCACGTTGCCCGGAGGCTCGACGAACGTCTTCGCCCGGACCCTCGGCCTGCCCGACGACCCGATCGAGGCCACGGGGTTGCTGCTCGACGCTCTGGCCGCCGACGCCATCCACCGCATCGGGCTCGGGGTGGCCAACGATCGCTACTTCCTGTTCCACGTCGGCGTCGGTTTCGATGCGGCCGTCGTCGCCCAGGTCGAGCGACGGGGCTCGCTGAAGCGCTGGGCCAGCCACGCCCTGTTCGCCTGGGCTGCCGTCGACACGTGGTGGCGCCACTACGAACGCGACCGCCCCCGGTTCGCCGTGCGGGTCGAGGGACGACCCACGGTCGACGACGGGGTGTTCACGATCTGCGAGAACTCCGACCCGTACACCTTCGTCGGCACACGGCCGTTCACCGTCGCGCCCGCGGCCGACCTGGACCATGCGCTCTCGGTGGTGACCCTGCGCACCCTCGACGCCGTCCCCCTCCTGGGGGTCGTGGCCTCCGCCCTCGGATCGGGCCGTCGGCTGCGTTCGAGCCGGCACGTGGCCCACGCCGACGACGTGACCTCGATCGAGATCATCGGCTACGGGCCCTTCCCCTTCCAGGTCGACGGCGACTACCTGGGCGAGGTGGAGCATCTGAGCCTCCGCCACGAGCCCTCGGTGCTGGGCCTGGTCGTCCCGCCGACCGCCACGTCCGTCGGCCGGATGCACTGACCGAGCGAGGCCGAACGCCCCCCGCCCGGCGCTCCCGCTAGGGCGCGGCGTCGAGCACACCTCGGGCCACGTCGGGCACGTTGGTGATGATGCCGTCGACGCCCATCGCCACCAGTGCGGCCATCCGGTGGGGATCATCGACGGTCCAGCTGTGGACCTCGATGCCGACGCCATGGGCCCGCTCCACCAGCTCGGGCGTCACGAACGGATCCCACGGGTTCACGGCGCGGTGACCTCCGGCCCGGGCCGCCTCGACGATGTCGCGCCCGTCGGCCAGGTCGAAGGCCAACAGCGCGGTGGGCAGGGAGGGCGCCTCGCGGGCGATCCGGTCCGCCACCGACCAGTCGAAGCACGAGACCACCAGACCACCGACGGGTGGCGCCTCGAGGAGCAACGCGACGGTGTCGGCCACGAGGCGTTCCCCGATCGATGTCGCCGACACCGGATGATCCACCTTGACCTCCACGTTGACGCCCATCGGCGCGCAGGCGTCCAGGGCGGCGGCGAGGGTGGGGACCCACTCGGGGAGGGCGTCCGTGGTCAGCTCGGCGATCACCGCGCCGTCCGCGAGGTGGTGGTCGTGGTGCACGACGAGGGTGCCGTCGGCGGTGAGGCGCACGTCGAGCTCGACCCAGTCGGCGCCCAGGGTCCGGGCCCCGGAGAACGCCGCGAGCGTGTTGCCCGGCGGGTGGGCCGCCGATGCCCCCCGGTGCGCGGTGACGACGGTCATGGTGTGACCCTAGACACCTCGGATCGTGACGCGCTGGCGGGGGAGTGACCACGCGGCGCAGCCCCCTCAGGTGTGACGAAACTGACCCTTGTCAAGCACTCTGGCGAGGGCTATCTTGACGACGTCCCAGCCACACGGATGACCTCATCGCGGTGGCATGTGAACAGCTTCACGATTGCTCGGGTGTCACCCTCGTCGTCGTGGACCCGATCAGTGGAGGCACCGTGGCCCTCACCACGTCCCGCTCGTTGTCCCTGTCTGCTGCGCCCGACGACTGGCGTGACCTGTCGGCGTGTCGCGACACCGACCCCGACCTCTTCTTCCCGGTGGGCACCACCGGGCCGGCCGTCGAGCAGATCGAGAACGCCAAGGCGGTCTGCAACAGCTGCGAGGCCAAGGACCCCTGCCTCGACTTCGCCTTGACGACCAACCAGGACTCCGGGATCTGGGGCGGCACCTCCGAGGAGGAACGCCGCAAGCTGCGCCGCCAGTGGCTGAGCGCCCGTCGCCGCGCCTCCTGAGCCGACCGTCCCGGGCGCCACGACGCCCGGCCCCGATCTGACAGCGACCCGACATCGGTCTCCCCACGGGGAGGCCGATCTCGCGTCAGGCCTCGAGCGGCACGACGATGCGCACGACCGTGCCGACGCGCCCCTCGGGTCCGTCGCCTCGACGCATGTCGATGGTGCCGGCCAACTCGGTGGTCACGAGGGTGCGCACGATCGACAGGCCGAGGCCGGTCGAGGCATCCAGGCTGAATCCGTCCCGCAGCCCGACGCCGTCGTCGCGCACCACCACGGTGAGGACACCGCCCCCGCGCTGCAGCTCGAGCTCCACCTTCCCCTCCCCGTCGAAGCCGTCGGGGTAGGCGTGCTCGACCACGTTCTGGAGGAGCTCGGTGAGCGTCACCGCCATCGGCGTGGCGACCGTCGCCGGCAACGTGCCGGCATCCCCACGGATCGAGAAGCGGATCGGGTCCTCGGGTGCGGTGAGGCCCTCTTCGACCATGCGGACGAGAGGTCGGACGATCTCGATGAAGGGCACGTCGTCGCCGGCCTCGTGGGACAGCGTCTCGTGGACGAGGGCGATCGACCGGATCCGTCGCACCGATTCCTCGATGGCGACCTTGGCCTCGGGCGAGGAGAGCCGGCGCCCCTGGAGCCGGAGCAACGAGGAGATGGTCTGCAGGTTGTTCTTGACCCGATGGTGGATCTCACGGATCGTGGCGTCCTTGCTCAGGAGCAGCCGATCACGACGGCGGAGCTCCGAGATGTCCCGCAGCAGCACGAGCGCGCCGCTCACCTCGCCCTGCTCGACGAGGGGGATGAAGCGCATGAGCACGGTGATCTCGGGTCCGCGCTCGATCTCCTCGGTGGCCGGCCGGGCCTGGGCGTAGGCGATGCGCATGGCCGCCTCGGGCAGGCCCAGCTCACCGAAGCGCATGCCTTCGGAGTTGGCGTGCACCCCCACGCGGTGCAGGGCCGACACGCCGTTGGGCGACGCGTAGGCCACCCTCATGGCCCGGTCGAGCACGATCACCCCGTCACCCACCCGAGGGGCTTCCTCGGTCGGACCCATCTCACCGGCGAACGGGAAGGAGCCGGCGGCGACCATCTGGGCGAAGCGGTGGAAGACCTCGACGTAGGTCCGTTCGAGCTCGCCGGGCTGGCGACCCACCGTGGGCGTCGACACCTTCGTGAGCACGCCGATCGTGCGGCCGCGGTAGGCGACGGGGATGCAGAGCTCGCGCACCGGTTCGTGGCGGAGCTCGGCGCGCGACTCGCCCTCCATGATCGTGCCCGCGACGAGGCACCTCGACACGAACGGACGCTCCTCGCCCGGGAGCACCTGACCCACCCAGTCCTGGAGGAACAGGGTCTGGCTCGTGGTCGGTCGTATCTGACCGACCACGACCACGGGGGGGTCCTCGCCGGACCCGTCGGTACGCCGCCCCTCGGCGTCACGCGTGCTGCCGACGAAGAGCATCAGGTCGGCGAAGCACAGGTCGGCCAAGAGCCCCCAGGTCGCCACCAGGCGCTGCAGGTGGTCGACCTCGTGGAGCGTCAGCCGGGTGTGCGAGCGCGCGAGCTCAGCGAGGCTGGCCATGCCCGATCTTCCCGCGTCGGCTCACCAGATGCGCTGACCGAGGGTCAGCAGGCCGGCGAGGTCGGCGACGTCGTGGTCGAGGTAGGGCGCCATGACCGTCATCTCGGTGTGCCGGCCGAGCTCGAGCGCCTGCTCGGTCTCGCGCGTGGCCACGACGCGGTAGTCGAGGAAGCTCTGGCCGACCTCACGCAGCACCCTGCTGACCTGCGCCGGGTCCCCCAGGCCGCCCGCGGCCGGACCCTCCGTGAGCGCGGCGGCCAGCTTCTCGTGCTCCCCGACCAGCGCAGTGGCCAGCTCGCACGCCGCCTCGTCGGTGAAGAAGCTCGGGAGCACCTTGTTGAGCACCAGCGCGCCCAGGTTGAGCTCACGGCGCCGGAGCTCGGCGATGAAGAAGTCGGCCTCGCGTGCGGGCCCGTCCTCGAGTGTCGAGACGACCACGAAGCTCGTGCGCCGGTCGGACAAGGTGCGCGTCACCGCCTCGGCACGCTCGACGAAACCGTCGTACATGCTCTGGAACAGCAAGAAGAACTCCGCGATGTCGGCCAGGAACTGCGAGCCCAGGATGCGATCGGCCACGGTGTAGAAGGGCCGGGACGCGGCGTTGAGCAGCCGGGACCGAGCCGGGGCGATCAACCACCGCAACAGGCGCGACGAGAAGAAGTCGGCCATGCGCTCCGGCGCCTCGAGGAAGTCGATGGCGTTGCGGGTCGGAGGCGTGTCGACGACGATGAGGTCGTAGCGGCCGGAGCGGTGGATCTCGTACAGGCGCTCCATGGCGATGTAGTCGTGGCTCTGCACGAACTTCCCGGTGATGTTGCGATAGAGCGGGTTGGCCAGGATCGCGTCGCGGGTGCGCACATCGGGGGCGTGCTCCCGCACCAGGGCGTCCCACGACTCCTTGGTGTCGAGCATCGCGGCCCAGAGCTCGCCCTGGGGCTGCACCCCGGCGGCGGTGAAGAGCTCGTCGGGCACCCTGGTCTCGATGTTGCCGAACTGCTCGAGGCCGAGCGCACCGGCCAGCCGCCGCGCCGGGTCGACGGTGAGCACCAAGACCTTGCCGCCGAGGTTCGCGGCGGCCATCGCCGCCACCGACGCCGCCATCGTGGTCTTCCCGACGCCCCCGGAGCCACAGGTGATGACGATCTCGCGCGAGGCCAGCAGCGAGTGCAGGCCGGGAGGCGGCGCGGGCGGTGAACCGGGCACGTCAGTACCCCAGCTCGGCGCCGAGCCCGTCGGCGATGTTGTGCGTGGCGCGCAGCCCGTGGGCCCGCGTGAACAGGTAGGGCACGTACAGCAACGACAGATCGGGGGGCAGTTCGCGACGGAGCCGGGTGATGTGCTCGGCACGGGTGCGACGCAGGGTCACCGCCAGGCGTGCCCCGTCGAAGACGGGCCCCACGTCTCCCCCCGCCGCAGCGGCCAGCCGCGCCGCGTGCTCGGGTTCCTGGAGCAGGTCGAAGACCTCCTCCTCCCCGCGGCCGAACAACTCGGGCAACACCTTGTTCACCACGACGGCGGCCAACGGCACCTGCGTCTCGGTCTCGAGCCGCTCGACCAGCTCGAGGGTCTCGGTGACGGGCATCTCCTCGGGGGTGGCCACCACCACGGCGCCGGTGACGACGGGGTCCGAGAGCAGGTCGAGCATCCACGCGGTCTGGTCGCGGACCCGACCCACCTTGACCAGGTCGTTGATGGCCTCGGGGGCGGCCAACTGGCCGACCACGTGCCCGGTGGCGGAGGCGTCGACGACGACCAGGTCGTAGTGGCGCTCGCGCACCTCCCAGGCGATCTTGCCCACGGTGAGGATCTCCTTGACCCCCGGCGCCGCCGTGGCCACGAAGTCGAGTGACTTCGCCAGCGGCCCGATGCGCCCGAGCAGCGGGATCCGCAGCTGGAGGCGCAGGTACTCCTTGAGCGACTCCTCGGTGTCCATCGCCATGGCGAACAGGTTCGGGGCCAGCTCCCTGGGCGCGAAGGACAACGACCCCGACTCGAAGACGTCGCTCAGCGAGCCCTTGGCGTCGATCTCGACGAGCAGCGTCCGCTGCCCCCGTCCCGCGGCCAGCAGCCCGAGCGCGGCGGCCACGCTGGTCTTGCCGACTCCCCCCTTGCCGGTGACGAAGAGGAGCCGGCGCTCGAGCAGCTCGAGCCGGGGCGGGCGGACCACGGGCGGGCCGGTCTCAGCCGGCGCCGAAACCGATGCGCCGCTCGCTGTCGGGGCTCCCGATCTCGATGTAGGCGATCTTCGCTCCGGGTACCCCGATGTCGCGGCCGTGACGGTCGGTGAGCCACAGCACGGCGTCGTCGTCGCCCATCGCCTTCTCGATCGAGGTGCGGATCGCGGCGCGGTCGGCGTCGGAGGGGAGCTCGACGTCGATCTCCTTGGGGGTGTGGATCACACCGATGCGAACGTCCACGGGGCACTCCTGGTCGTACGGGCGGGCGCGACCACCGGTCGGCGGACGCGCTCCCAGCCTAGGCGGGGGTCACGGTGCGTCCCTCCCCCGGGCTCAGGACAACAGCTTGAGTCCGGGGTTGTAGCGCCGGGTGGGGGCCAGGTCGACGTCGATCCGGCGGGCCACGACCCGGATGGCCTCGGCGGCCTCGCTGTGCGGGTCGACGGCCACGATGGGATGGCCCGAGTCGGAGCCCTCACGCAGCGCCTGCACGAGCGGTACCTGACCGAGCAGCGGTACCTCGAGGCGCTCGGCCAGATCGGCGCCGCCGCCGGAGCCGAACAGGTCGTAGCGCTTGCCGTCGTCACCGGTGAACCACGACATGTTCTCGATGACGCCCCGCACCTGGAGGTTGACCTTCTCACCCATGAACGCCACCCGTTGGGCGACGCGCTGCGCTGCAGGCTGCGGCGTGGTGACGACGTACAGCTCCGAGCGCGGCAGGAACTGGGCCAGAGAGAGCGCGATGTCGCCGGTGCCCGGAGGAAGGTCGACGAGCAGGTAGTCGGGATCGTCCCAGAAGACGTCGGTGAGGAACTGCTCCAGCGCCTTGTGCAGCATCGGCCCTCGCCAGATGACCGGTTGGTCCTCCTCCACGAAGAAGCCCATGGAGATGCAGCGCACGCCGTGGGCCTCCGGTGGGACCAGCATCTCGTCGATGACCACAGGGGCCCGATCGACGCCCAGCATCCTGGGGATCGAGAACCCCCAGACGTCGGCGTCGATGACCGCGACCTTCTTGCCGTCCTGGGCGAGGGCGATGGCCAGGTTGGCCGTGAGCGAGGACTTGCCCACGCCGCCCTTGCCGGAGGCGATGAGCAGCACGCGTGTGGTGTTGGCCGGATCGGCGAAGGGGATGACGCGCCCCTCGGCGTGGCCGTGGGCCTGTTGGCTCCCGGCCGTCGAGGCCGGGTCGCCGTGCAGCTTCTGGCGCAGCTCGGCGCGCTCCTCGTCGGTCATGACGGTGAAGTCGAGCTCGGTGCGGTCGATGCCCTCGAGGGCCTCGACCGCGGTGCTGACCCGCGTCTGGATCTCGTTGCGCAGCGGGCAACCGGCGATGGTCAAGGCGATGCGCACCGCCACCACTCCCCCGTCGATGGCCACCCCTCGCACCATGCCGAGGTCGACGATGCTGCGGTGCAGCTCGGGGTCCTCGACGGGCCGGAGGGCCTCGATCACATCGGCTTCGGTGGTCATGCGGGTTGCTCCTGGCGTGGGGGGGGTGGAGAGGCGCGATCGCCATCGCGCCGCCTGCGCTATTTCTCCTACGGCCATAGGTAGAATACCGAGGTGGACCAGGCGACCCTCACTCCGACGGAGTTCTCCTCGGTCGTCACCGCCATCACCTCGGCCTTCGGCGACCCGACCCGGCGAGAGATCTACCTCGCCGCCCGATCGACCCCCGAGGGTGTCACCGCCACCGAGGTGGCCAAGCGGTTCGACCTGCACCCCAACGTCGCCCGCCACCACCTCGACAAGCTCACCGGCGGCGGCTACCTCGAGGTCCACGTGGCCAAGCCGGGTGGCGGCGCCGGTCGCCCGTCGAAGCGGTACCAGGCCACCGCCAAGGGCGACCGCCTCGACCTCCCGGTGCGCCACGACGACGTGCTGGTCACGCTGTTGGGACGAGCCCTCGACCTGTTGCCCCGAGAGCAGGCCGAGGCCATGGCCGAGGAGGTCGGCCAGGAGTACGGCCGGCTGATGGCGGCCAGCCTCGGTGACCGGGCCGATGCCCAGCGCTCGGTCCGGTCCGCGCTGCACACGGTCGCCGATGCCCTCACCGCCCACGGATTCGCCGCTCACGCCGAGAAGCGCAACAACGAGCTGCGCATCGTCAGCGAGCACTGCCCGTTCGGCGATGCGGTCATGGCCAACCCGGTCATCTGCGCCGTGGACCGCGGGATGATGAAGGGGATGGTGAGCGAGCTGTACGGGGCCGAGGCCGACCTCGCTCTCGAGTCCTCTCTGCCCATGGGTGACTCGGTCTGCGTCACCGCCGTCCAGACCTGACCACACCTGGGACCGGGCCGGGCCGGGGATCCGTCAGCTGGTGGGCCGAACGTCGATCAGGTCCCAGATGCGCCGTTGCACGGCGAGCGTCAACGTGCCCGCCCCGATCAGGCAACCGACGTTGACCGCCAGCTGTGCGCTCGATCCACGCACCTCGGGCCAGTTCCCGAGGGCCAGCCCGACGCCGATGTTGGCTGCCGCCGGGATGGTGGTGACCGAGACCAGCACGCCCACCAGCGCGCCGGCGCGGTCCTCGGTGATGGTGAGCATCCCGGCGACGCCGGCGGCCAAGGCCACGACCACGGCGAGGACGTCGGGCCGGGACGTGAAGGCGGTCAGCCCACGGGCCGACAACTCGAAATCGTCGGCGACGTAGCCGCTGGCCCTCAGCAGCGAGCGTGAGCAGCGCCGAGGCCAGGACGGTCGCGGCGAGGCCGAGGACCAGGGTGGTGGCACCCCGGACGAGACGAGACGAACGGAACTTCACCAACGCCACGCACACCGCCGCCACCGGTCCGAAGTCGGGGCCGATGACCATGGCACCCACGATGAGCACCGGGGAGTCGAGGATGATCCCGCAGGCAGCGATGACTCCGGCCAGGGCCATGAAGAGGAAGAACGACGGGCTCGGCGTGGAGTCGTCGCGGGCACGAGCCTCGACCTCCTCCCACACGAGGGCGTCCCCGGCGAGCCCCGGCGTGACCGCCTCGGCTCGCATCGCCGCATCGGAGAGCGACATGTCGAGGGCATCGATGCTGATGGCGCCGTCGTGGTGGACGCCCAGAGCCCGGAGGTCGGTGATGATCCGGTCCGCCGCCTCCCGCACGACGTCCGCGGTGATCACGTCGCCCGCCGGCTTCGTGGCCCCGCCGCGGAGGTGGGTCACCAGCGCCACGGCCGGATCCGAGACGAGGGTCCCGACGACCACCTCGGCGCGGTCCGAGGGAACGATGAGTCGCATGTGCAGCACCCCTCACCTCCGGGCCGGAGCGTAGGCCCGCCTGGCGCGCCGCAGGGCGATCCGACCTGCGGCTCCGACCTCGACGACCGGCTCCCTAGGCTGACGCCGTGAGCCGCCACTACCTCGACCATGCGTCGACGTCCCCGCTGCGCCCCGAGGCGCGCGCCGCCATGATCGGATGGCTGCGAGGGCGACGACGACCTGGGCCTGAGCGAGGCCGACCCGGGGCGGATCCACGCCGAGGGCCTGCGGGCCCGGGTGGCGGTCGAGGAGGCCCGGGCCCATGTCGCCGACGCTCCTCGGGGCGCGCAGCCGCGAGGTCGTCTTCACCAGCGGCGCCACCGAGTCGATCGCGGCCGCGACCTGGGGCGCGGTCCGTCGCGCCGCCGATGCGGGACACCGGCCCCACATCGTGCTCGCGACCGTCGAGCACTCTGCCGTGCGACGCTCGGCGGAGGCCTTCACCCGAGCGTGCGGCGGCACGGTCACGACCGTCGGGGTCGACCACCTGGGCCGCGTCGACCCGACCGAGCTCATGAGCGCCACGACGCCGGAGACGGCGTTGGTGCACCTCCAGTGGGGCAACCACGAGGTGCCCACCCTGCAGCCCGTCGCCGAGGTGGCCGAGGCCTGTCGGGAGCGGAGGATCCTGCTGCACGTCGACGCGGCGCAGGCCGCGGGCGGATGCCCATCGACGCCGCGCTCGCTCGGTGTCGACCTCCTGTCGATGAGCGGCCACAAGTTGGGCGGGCCGCCCGGCACGGGTGCGCTCTTCGTCCGCCGAGGCCTCCGCCTCGAACCGCTGCTCGTCGGTGGCGATCAGGAACGGGCGAGACGGGCAGGCCTCGAGAACGTGCCCGGCATCGTCGGCCTCGGCGCCGCGGCGGCGGCGCTGCTGACCGTCCACGACGACGGCAGCTCCCGTCTGGTCGAGGAGCGAGATCGCGCCTACCGCCAGAGCGATCGCCTGATCGCCGGCCTACGGACCATCGACGGCGTGCAGGTCCTGGGCGAGACGGATCACGGCGGCCGGCTCCCGCACAACGTGTGCGTCAGCATCGAGGGCATCGAACCCCAGGGCGTGCTGCTCGGACTCGATCGGGTCGGCATCGCCGCGCACTCCGGCAGCGCCTGCTCCTCGGAGTCGCTCGAACCGTCGCCCGTGCTCGAGGCGATGGGCGTCGACGCCCACCGCTCCCTGCGCCTCTCCGTGGGATGGAACACCAGCGACCACGACGTCGACGCCGCCCTGGTCGCAGTCCCGGAGGTCGTGGGACGGCTACGCGCGTTGGCGTCCCGGCCCGGCTGACCCGGGGCCGGCCCTCAGCGCGTCACGGCCTCGGCGCTCAGCGCGAGCCGGTGATGCGGTCGGTCTGCTCGCGCTGTTCGAAGATGAGCCGCACCAGCCAGAAGCGGAAGTAGCGGCGCAACGACATCACCGTGAACACCGCGGCAGAGGCGATGGTCAGCGCGATGCCGAAGTTGCCCATGGCGTTGTAGCTGGCGAAGTCGAGGTTGCTCTTCGTCCCCTGCGTGGCGATCCATCCGAAGAGCCCGAGCACGACGCCCACGATCATCCCGATCACGGAGAGGATGACCCAGACCCGTTCCGGGTTGGCCTTCCCGCCGGTGACCTTGAGCTGATCGACCTCCTCCTGGAACTCCTGGAGTCGGGGCGAGGGGTCGGCGCTGGTCGAGGTGGTCTCGGTTGCGGTCACGGATTCTCCTTGGTCAGGCATTGGTGGGGTCTGCGGCGGCGCCGAGGTAGGCCTCGGTCAGCTCCTCCGCGATCTCGGCTGGTGGTCCGGTACGGGTGATGCGGCCGTGCAACATGATCGACGCGACGGTGGACACGCCGAGCACCGCCTGGGCGAACTGCTCGACCACGAGGATCGACACACCCTGGGAGGCCAGCTCGGCGACCCGCTCGTAGAGCTCTTCGACGATGAGCGGCGCCAACCCCATCGACAGCTCGTCGAGCAACAGGAGCGCGGGATCGGTGGCGAGGGCACGGGCCATGGCCAGCATCTGCTGCTCGCCGCCCGACAGGGTGCCGGCCACCTGCTTGCGGCGCTCCTTCAACCGGGGGAACTGGGTGAAGGCCTTCTCGGCGACCTCGGAGAACGACGGCCCGGCATGGGTGAACATGCGCAGGTTCTCGGTGACGGTGAGGTTCGGGAAGATCCCTCGTCCCTCCGGCACGAGGCACACCCCGGCACGGGCCAGGCCGTCGCTCGAGACGCCGTTGACCTCCCGGCCGCTGATGAGCAACTGCCCGGCCGAGGGCACGATCTGGCCGCTGCACACGGCCAACGTGGTGGTCTTGCCGGCGCCGTTCGGACCGAGCAGCGCATGGACCTGCCCCGGCTCGATGCTCAGATCGAGTCCGTGGAGCACGTCGATGGTGCCGTAGCCGCCACGGATGCCGCGCAGCTCGAGGATCGCCGTCATGCCACCGTCTCCTCGGCCAGCGCGCCGAGGTAGGCCGCCTGCACGGTCGGGTTCTGTTGGACCTCGCTCGGCGTGCCCGTGGCGATCACGCGCCCGAAGTCGAGCACGTAGATGTACTCACAGGTGCCCATGACGAAGGACATGTCGTGCTCGACGAGCAGCACGGCCAGCCCATCGGCCACCAGGCGGCGCAACAGCCCCGCCATCTCCTCGGTCTCCTCCTCGTTCAGCCCCGACGACGGCTCGTCGAGCAGGAGCACCTTGGGATCGGTGGCCAGCGCCCGGGCCAGCTCGACGAGGCGAGCGGTGCCGGTGGGCAGCGTGCCCACCATGAAGTCGGCGACGTCGCCGATGCCGACGCGGTCGAGCATCTCGTCGGCGACCTTGGCGGGGTCGAACTTGGACTTGTCCCAGGCCCGGCGCTGCTCGGCCGCCACCAGGACGTTCTCGCGCGCCGAGAGGCTGCTGAAGGCCTCGAGCTTCTGGAAGGTCCGGGCGATGCCGAGGCGCGCCCGCTTGAAGGGGCTGCGGTTCGTGATGTCCTGGCCGTCGAGGAAGACCTTCCCCGAGGTCGGCTCCTGGAGCCCGGTCACGACGTTGAAGAACGTGGTCTTTCCGGCGCCGTTGGGGCCGATGAGCCCCGTCACGCGACCGACCTCCACCTCGAGGCTGACGTTGGACACGGCCTGCAGGACGCCGAAGCGCACGACCACGTCGTCGGTGGACAACAACGCCGTCATGCCGTGACCTCGGCGTCGGCACCGGCCCGGCTGGCGCCGTTGGTCCCCGGTGGCCCGTGCCCGGAGCCGTTCCCCCGATGCCCGTTCGACCCCGAGGGAACCAGCGGCGTCTCGTCGAGCTCGTCGGCGACGCTGAGCACCCGGTCGAGCTGCGAGATCTTGTCGGGGGTGAACGGGCGCGTCAGCCCCAGATCGTTGATCTCGTCCTTGGCGATGTTCTGCTCCCGCATGGTGGCCAGGCGGAGCTCCTTCTCGATGCGGGCGTCCTTGCGCCACGGCAGGATCCCGGCGAGATCGCGCCCGGCGTAGAACACCGCGCCCTCGGGACGGAAGGCCATGCTGATGGCGGCGAGACCCGGGCCGATGAGCTCGATGGCGGTCAACCACGAGGGCTTGCCCAGCATCTCGTTGATGGCCGGGAAGGAGGCCAGGCCGATGACGGCCATGAAGGCCGCGATCGGGTAGCGCACCCCCTGCACCGCGAGGAGCAGGACCAGCGGCAGGCCGGCGAACAACGGGAAGGAATCGACCCGCAGCGCGCCCGAGGAGATGCCGAGCATGCACCCGGCGAAGCCGGCGACAGCCCCCGAGAGCGCGAACACCAGCATCTTCTGGGTGGTCAGGTTCACACCGATCGTGGCCGACGCCGCGGGGCTGTCGGACATGGCGATCCATCGCCGGGCGAACCGGGTGCGCCGCATGAGCATGAAGCCGAGCATGAACAGGCAGAAGATCAGGGCGAGGAACACCACGAACGCCTGGCGGTCCCCGGTGTCGGTGCTGATCTGGAAGCCGAACAGCTGCAGGGGCTCGAACAGGGTGCCCGTCGCCGACGGATCGATCATGTTGGGATGTCTGACGATCACCTTGTCGGCGAACTCGGCGAAGGCCAGGGTGGCCAAGGCGAGGTAGAGGCCTTTGAGGCGCAGGGCGGGCAGCGCCACGAGCAGGCCCAACGGCGCGCAGACCGCCATCACCAACAAGATGCCGATCGGGTCGCCGTTCTGACCGCCGAAGTGGCTGAAGAGCACCGCCCCGATGCCGGCGATGGCGAAGTTGGCGAAGCTCACCTGGCCGGCCCAACCGATGAGGGGCACCAACGACAAGGTGATCACGCCGAGCACCATGAAGCCGGCGGCCCGGCCGAGCCACACGTCGGAGCGCGTGCCGAAGGTGGTGCCGAACCAGGGGATCCAGCCCTGGGCCCACACGAACACGAGGCCGAAGACGAACCCGGAACCGACGAGGGCCTCCCACGGCTTGGTGAGGCGCTCGGTGCGCTTGGTGAGCCGGGCCTTGCCCGTCTCCAGGCGGGCCTGGGGCAGGAAGAGCAGGGCGATGAAGAGGATCACCGCAGGGATGGCCTCGGGGGCGTAGCTCCAGTTCTGGTCGAAGCTCAGGAACACCCCGGCGAAGGCCTTGGAGAGGCCGATGATCAGCGCGCCGGCGATGGTCCACGGCAGGCTCTTGAGCTGCCCGATCGCCGCGGCTGCGGCGGCGACCACGATGAGCAGGGCCAGGTTCTCGACGACCAGGCCGGTCTCGGGGGCGATGAGGATGCCGGCCAGACCGGCGGTCATGCAGCCGAGCGCCCAGGAGGCACCGCTGACCCGCGACGGGCGGGCGCCGGTGAGCCCGGCGAGGCTGCGGCTGTCGACGACGGCGCGCATCGAGATGCCGAGGCGGGTGCGGTAGAGCAGCCACCGCAGCCCGACGGCGATGCCGATGGCGATGGCGACGGTGATGATGCGGTGCCAGGTGGCGGTGACGTCGCCGATCTGGACGCCGCTGGTGTCGCGGAAGAACTGCGGGATGGTGCGCCCGGTGGTCGGCTTCCAGATGGTGAGCGTGATGCCCATGAAGGCCAGCATCAGACCGACGGTCACCATGAGCTGGACGACCAGCGCCGCGTCGCGGAGGCGCCGCATGATCAGCCGATCGAGACCGAGGCCGATGAGCGGGGCCACGACCAGCAGGACGAGGGCCAGCGACACCGGCACCGGCCAGCCCCACTCGACGCTGAACTGCCAGTAGACGAAGGCCAGGAAGCAGCCGATGGCCGCGTGGGCGAAGTTGAAGATGCCCGTGGTGGCGTAGGTGACCACGAGACCGCCGGCGAGGATGGCGTAGATGCCACCGAGGGCGACACCCACCACCACCATGGTGGCGATGTTCTTGAAGCTGAGGGGATTGCCGCCCCAGTTGGCCACGACGATGTAGATCGTGAACAACGCCACGCCGAGAGCGGCGATCAGCTTGGGTGACACCTTGAGCCGCATTGGTTTCCCCCGGGAGCGCTCTCGGATCGGACGGAGACCCGGTGGGGTCGGCAGCGAGACGCTGCCGACCCCACCGAGCACCACTGACTACAGCACTGCTGGAACTGCTGGACTGCTGGACTACTGGATCTTCTCGGCCTCGACCGCGGGGTCGAGGGTCTGGGTCACGAGGTAGTCGGGGTTGCAGTCGAGCTCGCCCTTCTCGGTGGGGAGCTTGCGCACCCACTCGCCGGCCTCGAGCTGCACGACCACCTGGCAGTCGGAGAAGCCGCCCTTGAGGCTCTTCGGGCCCATCCAGCCGTTGGCGTCGAAGTCGCCGAAGCCGTTGAGCACCTCGAGCATCTTCTCGCGGGTGATGGCGTTGGGGCCGTCGGTGGTGACGATCTCGTCGACGGCCTGCTGGAAGGCGACGGCCGCCATCCAGGCCTGGGCGCCGAAGGAGTCGGGCGTGCCGATGTTGTCGAGGTAGTTGTCGAGCTCCTGGTTGGAGCCCTTGTCCTCGAAGGGCAGGAACTGCATCCACCCGTAGGTGCCGTCGACGTCTGCACCGGCGTCCTTGAACTTCTCGGTGTAGCAGGCCAGCGAGCAGGCCCAGATGTCGACGCCGGTGAGGCCCTGCGCTGCAGCCTCACGACGCATGTTGATCATGGCCACGTCGTTGGAGCCGTTGTAGATGTAGTTGGCCCCACCGCTGCTCGCCGTCTGCACGAGCGGGGTGTACGCCGACTGCTCGGAGCGACCCGACACCTTGAAGGCCCCGATCCAGTCGACCCCTTGCCCGGCCTGGGCGGAGATCTGGAAGGTGGCCGACTGCACGGTGGTGGGCAGGTCGCCCGGCACCATGAAGATGCCCTTCAGCTCGGGCTGGACGGTCAGGTAGTAGTCGACCGTCCCGACGAAGGAGACGAGCGGCCGCTCGCCGCTCGGCGGGGTGCCATCGGGGTTGCAGGTCTCGGCGATGCCCTGGATGATGAACGAGTTGACGGCGCACTGCTCGTTGATGTCGTTGGCCAGCGCCGAGATGTTGGGGATGCCGATGGGCTGCCCCGTGGAGTCGGCACAGGTGTTCATCTCGGTGACGTCCGGGTTGAAGAGCGAGTTCCCGCCGACTGCGGCCAGGGCGTTGGTGCAGGCCTGGATCTGGCCGTTCTTGGCCTCGTCCGGGGTGAGCTTGGAGTCCCAGGTCTCGACCTTCAGGTCACGACAGCCCACACCGCCGTTGGCGTTGACGAACTCGGCGAAGGCCTGGACGGCGTCGACGTTGCCCTGGAACAACCCAGGAGCCAGCGGCGAGCCCGTGTCGGCCATCACCTGGATGGTGATCTCGTCGGCGGTCACCCCGGTGTCCGTTGCCTCGAGGGTGACACCCTCGCAGGCCGGATTGGCCGCGGCCGTGGTCGTCTCGGTCTCTGTGGTCGTCGCGGTGTCGTCGTCACGGCTGCACGCCGCAGCGACGAGACCGAGCACCATGAGCACGGCCAACAGGCGATATCGCTTCATTCGTTCCCCCTCGGAGATGATCCACCCCCCGGTGGATCAGGCCAGGACCATAGCCCAAACGCGCGCGCGTGTTCGTGGCGGTCGTCACAGTGACCCGGATCACACCGAGGTGCCCCGGTCGGGACGCGCCGGCTCACTAGCGTTTCCACGTGCCCATCCACCTCGTGCGCCACGCCCACGCCGGCAAACGATCCGACTGGGACGGCGACGACCGGCTCCGACCGCTGTCCGACAAGGGCACGGCCCAGTCCCTGTGGTTGGTCGATCTCCTCGGCGACGACCCGATCGGGCGGGTGGTGAGCAGCCCCCACGTGCGGTGCGTGCAGACGGTGGCGCCCCTGGCCGACGCGTTGGGCCTGACCGTCGAGACGAGCAGTCGGATCGCCGAAGGTGCCGGCGGCGGCGACGCCCTGGACCTCCTCCTCGAGCTCGAGTCCGACAACGGCGTGGCGTGCAGCCACGGCGACGTCATCCCCCAGGTGCTTCGCCAGCTCAAGGCCCGCTCGATGGCCGTCGACGGCGCACTGCTCGATCAGAAGGGCTCGGTCTGGGTCCTCGAGACGGCCGATGGCGAGGTGCGGCGAGGGCGCTACATCCCGCCGGGGCCCTGAGAGGACCGACCTCCCGGGTCGGTCAGGGGCTTGACGTGGGGGTGTCGCCGGCGAGCGACTGACGGAGTCCCGTCACCATCTGCTCCATGAACGCCGGCACGGCGCCGTCGGGGACGGCCGCCAGATCGGCTCGGGCGGCGTCCAGGTCTCCGGCACCCCGCAAGAGGATGGCTCGGAACACGCGGGCGTCGGGGTAGGTCGGATCGGCGGCCACGGCCTCGTCCAGGCGGGCACGTGCCTGCGCGTCGAGCTCCGCGGCCGACGCGTCGTCGGCGACGTTCAGCGCCAGCGTGTGGAGCACCCAGCCCTGGTAGGTGAGCGCCTCCGCGTTGGCCGGCGACACCTCGAGCACCCGCTGGTAGGACTCGATGGCCGAACGGTAGGACTCGAGCGCCGCCCGGGGATCGCCGGCCTCGAGCTGCTGGGTGGCCTGCCCGGTGAACTGCTGCGCTTCCAGCAGGGCGTCCCGGCTCGACAGGCGGATGTCGCCCGAGGCCTGTCCGCCCGGCGGCCGGTTGCCGGAGGCCCGCGCCACCAGCACCCCACCGAGGACGGCGAACACGCCGACGACGGCGACCCACGCCACGATGCGGGACCACGACCGTGGGGCGCGGCGCGAGCGGGCCAGCTCGTGGCGCTGCTCGATGGCCCGGAGCACCGCGGCCGCACGGGCCGTGTAGTCGTCCCTCAGCTCGGCGTAGTCGTCGTCGTCGACGTCGCCGGCATCGTGCTCCCGCTCGAGGTCGTCGAGCGAGGAGAGGAGGAAGTCACGCTCCTCCTCGAGGGCCACGAGTGCGTCGGGATCGAGGCGCCGACGGGCTCGGCTCTCGTCGCGACGCGTCGACCCGTGACCGCCCGACCGCGCCGAGGACGGGGGTCGGCCGCGCCGACCCGTCGCGGGTCCGGTCGCGGGCAGCCCGGCGCGCCGCGGTGCCTGTGGTCGCGCCCGTCGGCGACGGCTCGGTCGTGCTCACCGTGACGACCCCTCACCGTGCCCGTCGGCCGATGGCTCCGAGGACTCGCCGCGGGCCTCGGCCACGAGCGCTCGATCCGCATCGGTGACCCCGCCGGCCTCGCGCCGCGGCGCCGCGGCGCAGGGCCAGCACCAGCGCCGCGCCGGCGACCACCACGGCGACCACGGGGATGATCCACACCAGCGAGGCCACCCCCGTCGACGCCGGCGTGAGCAGGATCCCCTCGCCGTAGCGCGACACGTAGAAGGCACCTGATCTCGTCGTCGGTCTGCCCCTGTTCGATGCGCAGGGCGATGTCGCGACGCACCTCCTGCGACGACGGGGCGTTGGACTCCGCGGCGGACTCACCGCTGCAGGTCGGGCACTTGATGGTGCGAGCCAGGTTGGTGACACGGTCCTGGGCGGTGAGATCCCCTGTCGTCCCCTGCGAGCCGAACGCCAGCAGGCTGACCACCACGACGAACAGTGCCGCCCAGGGCAGCCAGGTGCGCAACGGCGAGCGCGACGACGGCGTCGACGGGTTCACCCGCCACCGCCCGCGGCCGCTTCGGCGTCGTCGATGACCGCGTCGAGGGCGTCGGCGGTGACACCGGTGAACTTGGCCACCACCCGTCCGCTCGGATCGACGACGTAGGACTCGGGAACGCCGGTGACCCCGAAGTCGAGGGCGATGCGACCGGTGGCCTCGCCCACGATCACGGGCCAGTCGCCGCCCTCCTCGGCGAAGAACTCACGGATGGCCTCGTCGTCGTCGTCGTAGGCCACGCTCACCACGCTGACCCCGTCGTCGGCCGCGGTGTGCTGCTGGGAGAAGCGAACCAGCTCGGGGTGCTCGACACGGCACGGCACGCACCAGGTGGCGAAGAAGTTGACGACGACCCATTCGCCTCGGAGCAGGTCGATGTCGAAGGCGGTGCCGTCGATGGTCGTGCCCTCCACGGGCGGGACGGCCCCGCCCAGCGAGCTGGCCTCGGGCACACGCTCGTCAGTGGTCGGGCGTGTGGCCAGGACCAGGATGAACAGCGCCAGCACGACGCCGACCACGATGGCCGCGTTGCGGGCGGTGCGCGGCGGACGCGGCGGCGCCGGGCTCTCGCCCTGCGACGCGACGGGGGCGCTCATCGGTGGCCCTCGGGCCCCTCGGCGGGGCGCACCGTGGCGGGTCGCACCGCCGCGCCCGCCCCGAGGTCGACGGCCGACGACACGCCGGCGACGGCGGGCTCGTCGCGCCGCTCACCCGCCGACGCGCCGGTGGTGGCGTCGGAGTCGTCGGGACGATCACGACGCGAGCCGGTCGGGGCCGAGACCGGGTCGATCGGGTTGCGGCGCTTGCCGGGGAAGACCGCCAGGAGGGTGCCCAACGCCATCACACCGCCACCGATCCAGAGCCAGACGATGAGCGGTTGGATCGTGACCCGGATGGTGGCGGTCTGGTCGGTCTCGTCGGGGAGCGCCAACAGCGTCAGGGCGACATCGTGGGTGACGGTGGTGCGCACCGACGGCGTGCCGATGGCCTGGTTGCCGAACCGGAACTGGTTGATGGCCGGGCCCCAGGGACCGGTGCCGTCGACCAGCACCTGCGCCGACACGACGGTCTTCTCCGGTCGTTCGTCGACGGTCTGGCCGACATAGGTGAGCGTGTGGCCGGCGAAGGTCGCCGTCTCACCGGGCGCCAGGGTGAACTCGGCCTGGCGGACGTAGCTCCCGCTGGCGGCCACGGCCACGGCGATCATGATCACCCCGAGGTGCACGACCATCCCGCCGTTGGCCCGGCCCACGAGGCCCCGCCACCCCTGTCGACGCCCGGCGAGGACGAGCTGGCGCACCGCCGATCCGGCGGCGAACCCGCCGAGACCGAAGGCCAGCAACGGGGCGACGCCACTGGCCCCGGCCAGCAGCCCGGCGGCGATGGCCGCGGCGCCGGCCCATGCGGGCCACATGAGCCGGTGGCGCAACAACTCGCCGCTGGCCTTGCGCCAGGGCAGCACCGGAGCCACCCCCATGAGGAACAACAGGGACAAGCCGATCGGTGTCGTCATCCGGTTGAAGTAGGGCACCCCGACGGAGATGCGCTCGTCGTTGAACGCCTCGATGAGCAGACGGGAAGACCGTGCCCAGCAGCACCACGAAGGCGAACGCCGCGAACAGCACGTTGTTGGCGAGGAACGCCCCCTCCCGTGACAGCGGCGAGTCGATGTGCCCCGGGGCGCGCAGCCGGTCACCGCGCCATCCGATGAGACCGACGCTGACGATGACGATCAGGGCGAAGAAGCCCAGGATCATGGGCCCGATGCCCGACTCGGTGAACGTGTGCACGCTGTCGAGCACACCGCTGCGGGTGATGAACGTGCCCAGGATGGTGAGGGCGAACGTTGCGCACAGCAGCGAGAGGTTCCAGACGCGCAGCATCCCGCGGCGCTCCTGCACCATCACCGAGTGCAGGTAGGCGGTGCCGGTGAGCCAGGGCAGCAGCGACGCGTTCTCGACCGGGATCCCACGCCCAGTAGCCACCCCACCCGAGCACCTCGTAGCTCCACCAGGCGCCCAGGATGATCCCCACGGTGAGGAAGCCCCAGGCGATGACCGTCCAACGACGGGTCGCGACGAGCCAGCCCTCGCCCACCCGGCCCGTGACCAGGGCCGCGATGGCGAAGGCGAACGGCACGGTGAACCCCACGTAGCCGAGGTACAGCATCGGTGGGTGGAAGGCCATGAGGGGGTGGTTCTGCAGCAGCGGGTTGGGCCCGGGCCCGTCGAACCCCGGCGGCGGGGCGAACGACTGGAAGGGGTTCGCCGGCCCCATCATCAAGAAGAAGAAGAACGCGCAGACCACGAGCATCGTGAGCACGGCCCAACCGACGAGGGGGTCGGTGAGGCGTCGGCGGAACTTGAGCACCACGATCGTCGTGTAGCCGCCGAGGATCGTGGCCCACAGGATGATCGACCCCTCGAGCGCGCCCCACAGCGTGGCGAAGTTGTAGAGCGCCGGCGTGCGCGTCGAGCCGTTCTCGGCCACGTAGAGCACCGTGAAGTCACGGGTGATGAGCGCCCGCTCCATGGCCACCACGCAGAGGATGCCGCCGAGCAGGACGAGCAGCGCGTACGCGGTCGCGAGGCGCAGCAGATGGGGCTTGTGGCGAACCAGCCCGTAGCCGATGGTGATCGCTCCGACCACCGACGCCACGAGGCCGAGCGCGACACCAGCCGTGCCGATGGCGACGTTCATGGGGTCCCTGCCTGCCCCGTTCCCCCGGTTCCCCCGTCCTCGGCGATCTTCAGCCGATCCTCGTTCTTGGCGTCGTACTCGTTGGTGTGCTTCACCAGCATCCGGTCCGACAGGAACACGAGCTCGCCCGCGACGCCGCGGCCTCACCGTCGGCGCTGCCGGCCGCGGCGAAGCGGCCCTCGAGCACGACCGGGATGTCGGGCTGGAACAGCTCGGGCGGATCGCCCTGGTGGCGCACGGGGACCTCGACGCCGTTGAAGGTGACGTCGAAGGTGACCCCGTCGTCGGTGCGCTGGACCGTCGGGCCGACGACGGTTCCCTGCAAGCGGAAGCGTGACGTGCCGAGCTCGCTCTGCTGAGCCACCGCTTCGTCGGCGTTGTAGAAGAACAAGGTGGCGTTGCCGAGCGCGTTGACGATCACGAATCCGGCGACGCCGACGATCACCAGGAGCGCGACGATCACCGGCAGCCGCGAACGGCGAGGACCGCTCGGGCGCGGCTCCGAGGGCCCGAGACCGGGACCGGCGGTCTCGCCCGGGGCGGCAGAACCCTCGGCGTCGGGTCCGGTGCGCGGCGTCAGCTCCACCGGCGATCCTCCGGAGGAACGATGCGGCTGAGCCTGCGTCCTCGGCTGACGATGGACCAGGCGTAGACGCCGAGCCCACCGAGCACGATCGCCCACGCGGCGATCACGTAGACCCACATGTCGCTCATCGAGAAGCCTCCGGTGCGATGCCGGCCTGGTGAATCGGGGGCCGACGTCGACGCTCCGGGCGGTCGACCCCCGACGGTGCTGGCCTCGGCCCGCCGCTCGGCCAGGGCTGCGGTGAGCCCCTGGCCCTCGACCTGCTCCTCGAGCCAGGCCAGTCGGAACCGGTGGACGATCAACCAGGCGAAGATGAGCCCGAAGGTCACGAACCCGAAGAAGAGGGCGAACAACATGATCCCCTCGATGGTGGCTCCCGGACCGTCGGCGAAGAGGCTGGCTTCCTGGTGCAGGGTGCGCCACCACTGCACGGACTGGCGCACGATGATCACGTTGGGCACGAGGAGGAGACCGACGACGGAGGCCCGCTTGGCCCGCACGGCGTAGTCCGCGGGCAGACGGCGGATGGCCAGGTAGCCGAGCAGGAGCAGGAACAGCATCGCCGTCGACGTGAGGCGGGCGTCCCACACCCAGAAGACGCCCCACGTCGGACGACCCCAGAGCATCCCGGTGACCAGGGTGATCGCGGTGAACACCGCAGCGATCTCTGCGGCGGCGTAGCCGACCAGCTCCCACCACTGCGACTTCTTCCACAGGTACATCACGCTGCCGAGAGAGGTGAGGAAGCACCCGACGTAGGCCAACGTGGCCGACGGCACGTGGACGTAGAGGATCCGCACCGACTCGTCCTGGACCACGTCGGGCGGGGTCCACCACAAGCCGAGCAGGACCAGCACCGCAGTGGCGCCGAGGGCGAGCAGCCCGAGGATCCGCGTGGTCCGGGAACCGGTCGTGGTGGGCGCCGACGGTTCCGGCGTCGACGATCCCCGGGTCGTGGTGGTGGCGGTCGACTCAGGGGTCACGATTCCTCCAGCAGGGGTCCGAATCCGAGGACCCCGGCCACGATGTACAGCAGGGCGAAGACAGCGAGCAGGCCCACCCAGGGCCAACCGTCGGCCGGGGCGCCGGCCAGTGCGGCCTCGAACGCCCGGGTCGAACCGATCAGCACCGGTGCGAGTACCGGCAACAGTAGGAGCGGCAGAAGGGTTTCGCGAACTCGGAGCCCCGCTGCCAGGACGCCGTAGAGGGTACCGGCGGCGGCGATCCCAGCGGTCGCGACCCCCACCGTCGCGAGCAGGAGCGGCCAGCCGGCGAACTCGGTCGTGTAGAGCACCGCCACGCCGACACCGAGGAGCACCTCGAGGACCAACAGCTGCACGGCCACCGCGGTGGCCTTGCCGAGGAAGATGCCCGCCGGGTCGAGTCCGGACAGCCGCAGCGCGTCACGGTTCCCGTCCGCGGCCTCGACGGTGAAGGCCCGCTGCAGCGCCAACAACGCGCTGAACAGCACCGCGACCCAGTAGAGGCCGGCAGTGGCGCGCTCGAGCAGACCACGGTCGGGGTCGAGGGCGAAGGCGAACAGCACGAGCACCAGGAGGGCGAAGGGCACGATCTGGTTGAGCGCCACCCTCGAACGGGCTTCGAGACGGAGGTCCTTGCCCGCCACCAGCAGCGCGTCACGCCACATCGTGGCGCTCCTCGGTCTCCGGGGACGGCGTCGACTCACTGCTCGCAGGTGCCCCGTCGGAGCCGGCGTGCTGGTCGGTCGCGCCGCCGGCGACGGTGACGACGCGATCGGCCAGCGCCACCGCACGGTCGAGCTCGTGGGAGCTCATGACGACGGTCGCCCCGGCCACGGTGGCGTCGCGAACGAGCTGGTCGACGAGGTCGCGGCCCTCCTGGTCGAGGCCGGCGTGGGGTTCGTCGAGCAACCAGAGCTCCGGGCGCCGGGCGATGAGGCAGGCCAACGAGGTCCGACGCCGCTGGCCGGCCGACAGGCGACCCACCGCCACGTCCCGGAGCCGTCCGTCGAGGCCGAGACGCTCCATCGCCGCGTCGGCATCCTCTCGCCGGGCGCGGGCGGCCCGGGCCCAGAACACGACGTTGTCGGCCACGGTCAGGTCGTCGTAGAGCCCCGTGGCGTGACCGAGCAGACCGACACGGTGCCGCACGGCTCTGCGGTCCAGCCACCAGGTCGACGCCGAGCACCACCGCGTCGCCCCGGGTCACGGGGACGAGGCCCGCCAGGACCCTCAGGAGCGTCGTCTTCCCCGCGCCGTTGGGCCCGCGCAGCAGCACGATCTCACGGCGGCGCACGTCGAGGTCGGCACCGGCCAGAGCCGGGAACGAGCCGAGGAGGGCGACGGCGCCGTGGAGGTGGACGACGGGTGCTGCGCCGGACCCGGCGTCGATCGAGGGTCCGGAGTCGTCGCAGTCGTCGGAGGGCTCCATGAGGCGACGCCGAGCGTACCGGGCCGGTGGCGCGCAGGCCCAGCCGGTGCGACGAGCCCGACGACCGCGACCGGGCCGGTAGGAGCGCGTCGCTAGGGTGGCCGATCGTGCATGGATGGCGCGCGCTGGGCGCAGTCGGGCGGGCGTTGATGCGAGCCGGCGTGCTCGTGCTGTTGTTCGTGGCGTTCCAGCTCTGGGGAACGGCGTTGCTCACCGATCGGGCCCAGGACCGCCTCAGCAGCGACTTCCAGGAACAGCTCGAGCAGGTCCAGCCCACGACGACGCTGCCACCGGCACCATCGCGGAGCCCGTCCCGTCGCCGGCGACCCTCGACGTCCCGGTCCCCGAGGCCGGGGCAGCCCATCGGCCGGATCATGATCCCGTCGATCGACGTGGACTTCGTGTTCATGCAGGGCGTCGAGCTGCGCTACCTGCGCGACGGACCCGGCCACTTCCCCCAGACCCCGCTGCCCGGTCAGCCCGGCAACGCCGCCCTGGCCGGGCATCGCACCACCTACGCCGCACCGTTCCACCGCATCGACGAGCTCGCGCCCGGCACCGACATCACCGTCGAGACGTTGCAGGGGACGTTCACCTACCGCGTCGACGCCCACGACCTCCCCGACGGGGGGGTCGAGGGCCACTTCATCGTCGCCCCGTCGGCGGTCGAGATCCTCGACCAGGACGGCACGAACCGGCTGACCCTCATGGCCTGCCACCCCAAGTACAGCGCCCGCCAGCGCATCGTGGTGACGGCGACGCTGGTGTCGAACCCGGCCCCGCCGACGCCGCTCCCCGAACCGTCGCCCGCCACCGTCGTCACCACGGACGCCACCGCCGACCCGCTCGCCGGGGGCGACCCGAGCGCCTGGCCGACGGCGATCGCCTGGACCCTGGCGGCGCTCGGGGCGTGGTTCCTGACCTGGCTGGCCGGTCGCCTCCTTCGCCGTCGTCAGGACGGATGGGCCTGGAGCCTCCCGCCGTACGTGATCGGCGTGCCGGTCTTCGCCGTGCTGCTGTTCCTGGCCTTCCAGGACATCGCCCGCCTCCTCCCGGCGGCCTACTGATGGGTGCGCCGGCGAAGACCTGGGTGACGATCCTGGCGCTCGTGCTCCTCGCCGGCGCCTGCACGGGCGGTTCGGGCACGGTGGCCACCACCACCACCGCACCGACCACCATCGCGCCGACCGCGGAGACCGTCACCACCGAGGTCCCGCTGGCCGAGGGACGTGAGCTGTTCGTCTACAACCCCGAGCCGGGCCAGTGCTTCGACCTGCGGGCCGCCGAGGGCGGTACCCGACTGCCGATCCGCACCAACGCCACGAGGGTCGGCGACGGCGAGGTGGTCGTGCTCGTCGACTGCGTCCAGCCGCACCAGTACGAGGTCACCGACGTCAAGGACGTCCCCTTCGTCGCCGGTTGGCCCGGTGAGACCGAGTTGGTGGCGATCAGCAAACGCCTCTGCCCCGACAGCCACAGCGCCTACGTGGGGCAGGCCTACGAGCTGTCGGCGCTGGAGGTCGGATGGATCCTGCCGACCCTCGAGGAGTGGGATCGCGGCCGGCGCCAGATCGCCTGCGTCGTGTTCGACCCCACCGGTCCCCTGACGTCCCCTGCGCAGGGCAGTGCCCGCTGAACCGCAGGTCCCGCTGAACCGCAGGGCCCGCTGAACCCGAGGGCCCGCTGCACCCGACGGACGCTGGTCCGCAGGGGCCGTGGTCGGTCGGGGCCGGGGGCCTCAGCGGCCTTCGAAGACGGGGGCCCGCTTCTCGCCGAAGGCCCGCAGCCCCTCGGCGAGGTCGTCGGAGGCCCAGGCCCTGGCGAAGGCGTCGGCGAAGGCGGGCGTCACGGCGTCGTCGCCGTCGGCCTCGTTGAGGCCGACCTTCAGCCCGGCGAGGGTCAACGGGGCCAGTGCGGCGATGCGCTGCGCCCACAGAGGGCGTCGTCCACGCCGCCGAGGCGCTGGACGAACCCCAGGGCATGGGCCCGTTCGCCGGTGATGGGATCGGCGCTGAGCAGCAGGTCCCGCGCCGCCGACTGACCCACGAGGCCGACCAGCCGTCGGATCGTCCACTGGTCGACCATGAGGCCCAACTTGGCCGCCGGGACCCCGAACCGGGCCGATGCGGTGGCCGAGCGGAGATCACAGGCCATGGCCAGCTGGGTACCCGCACCGAGGGCGAAGCCGTCGACGGCCGCCATCGTCGGGAGAGGGATGTCGCGCAGCGCACGAAGAACCTCGGTGAGGCTGGCGACGAACGCCGGGTCCTCGACGCCACGGAGGTCGGCGCCGGCGCAGAAGTGCCCGCCGCGACCGGTGAGCACGACCACCCGGGTGCCGGCGGGGAGGCCGTCGAGCACGGACCGGAGACCGTGCAGCGCGTCGTGGTCGACGGCGTTGCGGCGCTCGGGTCGGTCGAGGGTCACCACCGTCACGGCGTCGTGATGCTCGGTCCGGATCACGGAGTCACCCTAGGCGCACGCCGCAGCGCGACCGCCCAGCGCCTCGGGCGGATCGTCCCGTCCAGGGGTGCGTCCTTCGAGGCGCGGCCTTCGGGTCGCTCGGGCGACGGCGGCGGCCCGTCGGCGGACGCGTCGGTCGAGGGCGTCTTCCTCGTCGACGGTGTCGGGCGAGATCCGTAGGTGCCAGCGAGGTGTCGGTGGATTCCAGTTCGGTGGAGCGGGTCGTGGAGCCGCCCCGCGCTCGGTGACGTGCCCACGCCAGGCGATGGCGTAGGCACGATCGGCCTCGTCCAGTTCGCGAATGTCCATCGCAACAGTGTGGGCCCCGCCGTCGACCCAACTATCCACCACCGTCGCCGACCGCAGTCGTACCGTCGCGCGTCATGTCCGCACTCGTCGTCCTCGCCGCCGTGTCCCTGGTGGTCGCAGCAGCGGCGCTGGTCTGGCTCGTGGTCGGCATCCGCCGCGATCGGGCCGAGCATGCGTCCCGCCTGCCCGCTGGGGCCGAGACCGCCCTGTTGTCGATCGTGGAGGCCATGCCCGACCCACGCAACAGCCTGGCGTTGACCCGCGACCTCACCGGCGAGGTGCGCATCGCCGGCACCCCGCTCGACTGGTCCGACCGCGACGCCCTCGACCGGGCGTCCTGATCCGCCGTTCGTCGCAGGTCCAGCGGGCCGAGAGCTGCGGCTCCCGGTCAGACGAGCACGGCCAGGGTGGCCCACGACTGAGGAGCCGCACCGAGGCCGTGGCCGTCGTCGGCGTCCCAGTACTCGGCCCACCCTGACGCCGTGGCCCCGGCCACGAGCATCTCGGCCAGGGCGTCGGCCGTCGCTGAGCGATGCCGCTCGGCGCGCCGCCAGCCAGCCCAGGTAGGTGAGCTGCGGCCACGCCGGACCCCGCCAGTAGGTGCGCGGAGCGAAGGCCCCTTCGTCGCGGTGCACCTGGGTCGGGCCGCAGCGCCCACCGTGAGCGCCGGGATCGACCATCGCCGCCAACGCCGTGGTCACGGCATCGCCCCGGTGGCTCACCAGCGCCGGCAGGAGCCCCTCGAGCGTTCGGCAACGACCGCTCGTCGTCGAGCTGTCGCCGGCGTCGACCCACGTGCCGACCGCCTCGTCCCAACGGGCGTCGAGGGCCTCGACGAGCTCGTCGGCCCGGCGTCGCAGCTCGTCGTCGCCGGTCACGGCGGCCAGCTCGAAGGCGTTGAAGGCCACGAGCGCGTTGAAGCCGACCGAGGCCACCCGGAACGCCCGGTTGGCGATCGGGGAGCCGTCGGAGGACCGTTCGACCGACGCCAGCAGATCGCCCTTCACGTCGTACCAACGACGAACATCCCACCCGCCGGGGCACCAGTGGTCCCACCTGGGGCTGTCGTCCCCACCGCTCTCCCACGGGTGGCACAGGACGATCAACCCGTCGATGCGATGACGGTCGTCGAGGAGGAATCCGAGACCCCGGCGGGCCGGCCCGACCAGTGACGACACATCGGTGCCGGCCCGGTGGATCTCGGCGAGGGCGTGGCCGTACATCGGCGGTTGCGTGATCGACGAGCGTCCCTCGCATCCCCAGAACGCGGCGTGGTGGGAGGGGTCACGCTCGTAGTCGACGTGGGGCACGAAGCCCGAAGCGGTCTGAGTGCGAAAGAGGTGGGTCAGCTCGGAGGCCGCACGGTCCACCCGTCCGAGCTCGGCCCAGACGAGCGCGTGGAAGCACGAGTCCCAGAGCCACTGGAACGGGTACACCTCGGCGTTGGGCACGGTGTAGGGCGCCCGCCAGTTGGCCTCGAGCACCTGCTGCGCCGCAGCCCGCAGGCGCGCCGTTCGCCCTTCGGTCCGGCCACCGCCCACCGGTAGCGTGACACCACCGTCGGCGGTGTCGCCGTCGGCCGTCACCACCGACCTCCACTGGAGACCATGGCCGCCTGTGCGTTCGTCTCGTTCCGCCTCGGCGGCACCGACGGCGTCTCCGTCGTGGCCGCCTCCTGGGCGCAGGCCGTCGCATCGTTCGGCTTCGAGGTCGTCACGGTGGCCGGCGAGGGCCCGGTGGATCGCCGTGTGCCGAACCTGGCCATCGGCGCGTTCGCCGACGGCCGTGTCGCGGTCGACGGTCCCCGGGCGGTCGACGACGCCACGATGGCCGAGCTCGTCGAGGCCGTGGACACGGCCTTGGCCGACGCGGACGTGGTGGTGGTCGAGAACCTGGGCACGATCCCGATGAACCTACCGGCGGCGCGGGCGGTGGCCCGCGTGCTGCGCGGGCGACCGGCGCTCTTCCATCATCACGATCCGTCGTGGCAGCGGTCGCGCTACGACGACGTGCTCGAGCTCCCCCGCGACGACCCGGCGTGGCGCCACGTCACCATCAACGACCTCAGCCGTGACGAGATGCGGGCCAGGGGCATCGACGCCGTCACGATCCGCAACGGCTTCGACGTCGACGTGGCCCTCGCCGAGCGCGAGGCGTCACGCGCCACCGTGCCGTTCGGCGACGACGAGGTGGTGCTGGTGCACCCGGTGCGGGCCATCGCCCGCAAGGACGTCCCCGCCGCGCTGGCCCTGGCCGAGGGGCTCGGGGCCACCTACTGGCTCACCGGCCCGGCGGAGGAGGGCTACGGGCCCGAGCTCGAGCGCCTCCTGGGAGCGGCTCGATCGAAGGGCCTGTCGGTGCGCCACGCCCCCGCGCCGGATGCCGCGACCATGTACGCCGCGGCCGATGCCGTGGCCTTCCCCTCGAGGTGGGAGGGGTTCGGCAACCCCCCGGTGGAGGCGGCGATCCACCGACGCCCCGCCGCCGTGTCGCACTACCCGGTCGCCGAGGAGCTGCGCGCCCTCGGCTTCCGGTGGTTCGAGCCGTCCGATGCGGCCGGTCTGGGCACGTTCCTGCGCCACCCGGACGACCGCCTGTTGGACCACAACACCGCCGTCGCACGACGCCACCTGTCGCTGGCCACGATGACCGACCGACTGCACGCCGTGTTCGATGAGGCAGGCTGGTTGCCATGACGGACGACGCGGTGCCCACCGATCCGTCGTCGCGCGACGAGAGCCGACGTCGCTTCGCCGACGACCCGGTGCGGGCACGACGAGCCCAGATGCAGCGCGCCGCCACCATCGGCCAGCGCGTCGGTTACCTCCTCTTCGCCGTGGCCATCGTGGCGTTCTTCTACGGCTTCTTCGTCGACTTCACCGACGGGGTGGTGACCGTCATCGTGGCGACGATGGCCGTCGGGTCCATCTCGCTGGCCCCGGCCATCGTGCTGGGCTACGCGGTCAAGGCCGCCGAGCGCGAGGACCGCGAGCAGGGCTTCTGAGCGAGGGTCGCCCTCACTCCGGTCGCAGGCCTCGCAGCCCGGCCCACGCCATCTCCGCCACCTGGGCGGCCAGCTCGTCGGCGTCGAGCTCGATCTCCTTGGCCAACCAACGCCGACAGGTGCTCTCGCCCAGGCCCACGATGCCGTAGGCCAGAAGGCGCCGGCGCTCCTCCGAGAGCCCGTCGACCACGATGAGGTCGGCGATGTTGTCGGCGATCTGGCGCTCGACCTTGCTGGCCTCGGCCAGGAACTCGGGATCGCGGCGCACGTCCCCGGCGAAGAGCACCGTGAAGCCGTCGCGGCGCTCGTCCACCCAGGCGAACCAGGCCTCGAAGCCCCGAAGCACCTGTTGATGCGGCGTCGGCGCGCCGAGGGTGGCATCGCGAACCCGCTCGCGCAGGTCGTCGCCGACCTCGCGCAGGACCTCGAGGAAGAGCTCGCGCTTCGACCCGAAGTGCTGGTAGAGCACGGGCTTGGTGACCCCCGCGGCATCGGCGATGTCGTTCATCGACGCCTGGTGGTACCCCTGTCCGGCGAACGTGACGAGGGCGGTCGCCAGGAGCTGGTCGCGCCGTTCGGCCGCCGGCAGGCGAAGGCTCACCGACGGACCGATCTCAGGGCGTTGCGTGGGCAGCGGTGCGGCATCGAGGCGAACCTACTCGACGGTAACCGGTGCACCGTTGCGGGCCCCGACCGGGGTGACCGCGGGAGACCGGACCCCGATCCAGGTCGAGGTTCCCTCGGGCACTACTCGATGCGCAGGCCGGAGATGGCCCGGCTGATGACCAGGCGCTGGATCTCGGAGGTGCCCTCGAAGATGGTGAAGATCTTGGCGTCGCGGTGCCACCGCTCCACGGGGTACTCGCGGGTGTAGCCGTAGCCGCCCAGGATCTGGATGGCCTGCTCGGTCACCCACACGGCCACCTCGCCGGCCTTGAGCTTCGACATCGACCCTTCGGCGGCAGTGAACTCCTTGCCGCTGGCCGCCATCCACGCGGCCCGGTGCACGAGCAGGCGGGCGGCGTCGATCTCCATCTTCATGTCGGCCAGCTTGAAGGCGATGGCCTGGTTCATGATGATCGGCCGGCCGAACGCCTCACGCTCGTGGGCGTAGTCGAGGGAGTACTCGTAGGCGGCGCGGGCGACGCCGATGGCCTGGGCACCGACGGCGGGACGGGTGGCCTCGAAGGTGGCCATGGCGGGCTGCTTGGCACCGGTGTGGCCGGCCTCGCGGGCCCGGGCCAGCTTGGCGTCGAGCTTCTCCTTGCCACCGAGCAGGCAGCGACCGGGGACCCTCACGTCCTCGAGCACGACCTCGGCGGTGTGCGAGGCCTTGATGCCGTGCTTCTTGTACTTCTGGCCCTGCGACACGCCCTTCGTGCCGGGCGGGATCACGAAGCTGGCCTGGCCGCGACCCCGCAGCTCGGGGTCGACCGCGGCGACGACCACGTGGACGTCGGCGATGCCGCCGTTGGTGATCCAGGCCTTGGTGCCGTTGAGGACCCATTCGTCGGTGGCCTCGTCGTAGACGGCCCGGGTGCGCAGCGACGACACGTCGGAACCGGCGTCGGGCTCGCTCACGCAGAAGGCGCCGAGCTTCACGTCGTCGGCGGTGCCGTAGCACTGCGGCACCCACTCCATGACCTGCTCGGGGGTGCCGTTGCCGGCGATGCCGGCGGCGGCGAGGCCCGAGCCCATGATCGACAGGCCGATGCCGGCGTCGCCCCAGAACAGCTCCTCGATGGCGATCGGCAGGGTGAGCCCGAGGGGATCGCCCATGGCGTTGGCCATGAACTCCCAGCCGTAGAGGCCGATGTCGGCCGCCTCCTGCACGATGGGCCACGGGAACTCCTCCCGCTCGTCCCACTCCTCGGCGGCGGGGCGCACGACGGTGTCGGAGAAGTCGTGGACCCACTTCTGGATGGTGAGCTGGTCCTCGTTGAAGTCGAGCGAGTACTCGGACATGGGTGCACCTCACGGTGGGGGTGGTCGGGACCGGGCACCTACCCGGATCCCCTGATGTTACCCAACGGTAACAAGACTGCCCACTCGAGGGCACGACGGGTCGGCTCGCCGACGATCGGGCACACATCGCACCGACGACCGGGCAGGCACCGGACGGCGGCGTCAGGCCGGGCGGACCTCCGTGCCCTGCGGCGTGTCCTCGACCACCCAGCCGTCGGCGACCAGTGCGTCGCGGATCGCGTCCGCGGCGGCCCAGTCCTTGGCCGCACGGGCCTCGTCGCGTCGGCGGGCCTGCGCCCGCACCGCCTCGGGGACGTCCCCTCCCCCGCCGTCGAGCACGAGGCCCACGGCCAGGCCGATCTCGCCGATGGCCCGCACCAGCGGAGCCGCAGCAACCGTGTCGCCGCGGTCGAGGGCGGTGTTGGCCCTGGTGACCAGACCGAACAACAGCGCCACCGCAGCGGGGGTGTCGAGGTCTCGATCCATGACGCGGCGGAGCTCGACCATCGCGGTCGGGTCGGCGTCGCCCTGATCGTGACCGTGCAGCGCGAGACCGACGGCGTGGGCCCGCCGGGCGATCGCATCGAGGCGCTCCAACGCCGCGGCGGCGTCGGCGGTGGTCGACGGGGTGACCTCGAGAGGTGAGCGGTAGTGGGCCCGCAGCACCAACAGCCGGTAGGCCCGGGGGTCGGTGCGCTCGATCAGATCGGACAGCGTGGTGAAGTTGCCGACGCTCTTGGCCATCTTCTCGCCACCCACCTCCACGAAGCCGTTGTGCACCCAGTGCCGAGCGAACGTGCGGCCCGACGCCACCGCCTGGGCGCGCTCGTTCTCGTGGTGGGGGAAGGCCAGGTCCTGGCCGCCGCCGTGCAGGTCGAAGCCCTCACCGAGCAGGTCGAGCGACATGACCACGCACTCGGTGTGCCACCCCGGGCGGCCGTCGCCCCACGGCGACGGCCACGACGGCTCTCCGGGCTTGGCCAGCTTCCAGAGGGCGAAGTCCACCGGGGAGTGCTTGTGGTCGGCCACGTCGACCCGGGCACCGGCCTGGAGCGAGTCGAGCGACTGGCGGGCCAACAGGCCGTAGTCGGCCACCACCCCGGCCGAGAAGTAGACGCCGTCGTCGGACAGGTAGGCCGCGCCTCGGTCGAGGAGGTCGCCGATGAGCTCGACCATCCGGTCGACGTAGGCGGTGGCGTGGGGATCGTGGTCGGGGCGGGCCACGCCGATGGCGTCCATGGCCGCCCACCAGATGGCCTCGTTCTCGGCCACCACGTCGGCCGTGGACACGCCGAGCTCAGCAGCCCGGGCGATGATCTTGTCGTCGATGTCGGTGATGTTCGACACGTAGGTCACGTCGAAGCCGCTCCACGTGAGGTAGCGGCGCAGCACGTCGAACACCAGCGAGAACCGACCGTGCCCGAGGTGCGGCGGCCCGTAGACCGTGGGCCCGCACACGTACATCGACACCTTGCCCGGCTCACGGGGTTCGATGGGGACGACGGCTCCCCGGGCGGTGTCGAACAGCTCCAGCACGTCGGCCACGCTACTTGTGGACGCAGCCCGCCCAGGAAGGGCTTCGGGGACGGCACAGCACCGGCGGTAGCCTCGGCGGACCTATGACCGCCTCTGCCCCCACGCCCCGCGACGCCTGGACCGTTCCCGAGCGGCCGACCCTCGACGGCCTCGAGGACCGCTGGGGGCAGGCCTGGGAGGACGACGGCACCTACCGGTTCGACCGCACCGCCGAGCGCGACGACGTGTACTCGATCGACACGCCCCCACCGACGGTGAGCGGGTCGCTGCACGTCGGCCACGTGTTCAGCTACACCCACACCGACACCATCGCCCGCTACCACCGCATGCGGGGCAAGGCCGTCTTCTACCCGATGGGCTGGGACGACAACGGCCTGCCCACCGAGCGCCGGGTGCAGAACTACTACGACGTGCTCTGCGACCCCTCGCTCCCCTACGACCCGCACTTCGCCGTGCCCACCCCGGTCGAGGAGCGCACCAAGGCCGAGCGCAAGGCCCCCAAGGTCCAGATCAGCCGACGCAACTTCGTCGAGCTGTGCAACCACCTCACCGCGGAGGACGAGGTCGCCTTCGAGGAGCTCTGGCGCCACCTCGGCCTCAGCGTCGACTGGTCGATGACCTACGCCACCATCGACGAGCGCAGCCAGCGCGTCGCCCAGCGGGCGTTCCTGCGCAACCTCCAACGCGGCGAGGCCTACCAGGCCGAGGCTCCGGTGCTGTGGGACGTCGACTTCACCTGCGCCGTGGCCCAGGCCGAGCTCGAGGACCGCGAGATGGCCGGCGCCTACCACCGTCTGCCCTTCCACGGCCCCGCCGGCGACGTCATGATCGAGACCACCCGACCCGAGCTGTTGCCGGCCTGCGTCGCCCTCGTCGCCCACCCCGACGACGAGCGCTACCAGCCGCTGTTCGGCACGCGGGTGCGCACGCCCCTCTTCGGTGTCGAGGTCGAGGTGGTGGCCCACGAGCTGGCCGATCCCGAGAAGGGCTCGGGCATCGCCATGATCTGCACCTTCGGGGACCTCACCGACGTGATCTGGTGGCGCGAGCTCCAGCTGCCCACCCGTTCGGTGGTGGCCGAGAACGGACGGCTGCACGCCGAGACGCCGGAGTGGGTCGCCGCGGCGGGCGCCGAGGGGGTCGCGGCCTATTCGGAGCTGGCCGGGAAGAACGTCAAGCAGGCCCAGGCCCGCATCGTCGAGCTGTTGCGCGAGAGCGGCGAGCTGGACGGCGACCCGAAGCCGATCACCCACCCGGTCAAGTTCTTCGAGAAGGGCGAGCGGCCGCTGGAGATCATCACCAGCCGCCAGTGGTACCTGCGCAACGGCGGCCGCGACCCCGACCTGCGTGCCGCGCTGCTCCAGCGGGGCCACGAGCTGCACTGGCACCCCCCGCACATGCGGGTCCGCTACGAGAACTGGGTGAACGGCCTCAACGGCGACTGGCTGGTGAGTCGGCAACGCTTCTTCGGCGTGCCGTTCCCGCTGTGGTACCCGCTCGACGCCGACGGCCGCCCCGACCACGGCCGCCCCATCCTCGCCCCCGAGACGGCGCTGCCGGTCGACCCCTCCACCGACGTGCCTGTCGGCTACGACGAGGCCCAGCGCGACCAGCCGGGGGGGTTCACCGGCGACCCCGACGTCATGGACACCTGGGCGACCTCGTCGCTCACCCCGCAGATCGCCACCGGGTGGGGCGAGGACGACGACCTGTTCGCCCGCACCTTCCCCATGGACCTGCGCCCCCAGGCCCACGAGATCATCCGCACGTGGCTCTTCTCCACCACCGTTCGCTCGCACCTCGAGCACGACACCCTGCCCTGGCGCAACGCCGGCATCTCCGGATGGGTGCTCGACCCCGACCGCAAGAAGATGTCGAAGAGCAAGGGCAACGTGGTCACCCCGATGCACCTGCTCGAGCAGTACGGCGCCGACGCCGTGCGCTACTGGGCGGCCAGCGGGCGCCCGGGCACCGACACCGCCTTCGACGAGGGCCAGATGAAGGTCGGCCGACGCCTCGCCATCAAGTTGCTCAACGCCAGCCGCTTCGCGCTGGGCCTCGGCGGAGGGGACGGGGCGGCGCGGGCCACCGACGTCTCTGTGGTCACCGAGCCCCTCGACCGCGCGGTGCTGGCCCGTCTGGCCGAGCTGGTCGACGACACCACTGCCGCCTTCGACGCGTACGACTACGCCCGGGCCCTCGAGCGCACCGAGTCGTTCTTCTGGGCGTTCTGCGATCAGTACCTCGAACTGGTGAAGGGCCGGGCCTACGGGGCCCGTGGCGACGAGGCGGCATGGTCGGCGCAAGCCGCCCTCCAGCTCTCGCTGTCCACGATGCTGCGCCTGTTCGCCCCGTTCCTCCCCTTCGTCACCGAGGAGGTCTGGTCGTGGTGGCAGGAGGGCTCGGTGCACACCGCACCGTGGCCCGACGCCACCGTGCTGCGCGAGGCCGCCGACGACGGCGACCCCCTGGTGTTCGAGATGGCGGCGCTGGCCCTGGGCGAGGTGCGCCGGGCCAAGACCGAGGCCAAGCGCAACCTCAAGTGGCCGGTCGAGTCGGTCGTGGTCGTCGACCACGAGCCCCGGGTGCACGCCCTGCGCGCCGCCGCGAACGACGTCGGCGAGGCCGCCAACGCCGCCTCCGTGTCCGCCGAGGTGGCCCAGGACGCCCGCGTCGACGTGCTGCTCGCCCCGGAGCCCGACCCCGCCTGACCTCTCGGGCCCCGGCCCGGTCAGCTCGTCGGGGAGTCGTCGGGTGCGTCGCCGGCGTAGGAGTTCCACCGCAGCACCTCGGCCGCCGGGCGGCGGGGGGTGACGGCGAAGTCCGTGCCGATGGTGTGGGCGATGGGGAACAGCCCGACCTGGGTCCAACGCTCGTACGGGACGCCGAGCACCTCGGCCACCTCACGCTCCTTCACCAGGCTCAACGTGGTCCACGCCGAGCCGAGACCCCGGGACCGCAACGCCAGCAGGAACGACCACACCGTCGGCAGGACCGAACCCCACCGCATGGCCTGCCACACCGCCGCGGTGCGCTCGGCGTGCGCCCCGGCCCCGTCGCCGTCGGTGCGGCCCGCCATGAGGGGGACGCACAGCACCGGCACCTCGTGGAAGTGGTCACGCAGGTACTCGACGCTGGCCGTCATCCGGCGATCGGCCTCGCTCGACCGGTCGACGGTGTCCTCCGGCGCGTCGGTGCGAGCGCGGCCGACGAACTCCTCCATCGAGGCGCGGTACAGGTCGGCCAGCGCGTCCTTGCGCTCCTGGTCGTCGACGAACACGAAGCGGTAGCCCTGCTGGTTCGACCCGCTGGGGGCGTGAACCGCCACGTCGAGGCACTCCTCGATCAGCCCCCGGTCGACCGGACGGCTCAGATCGAGGCGCTTGCGCACGGTGGCCGTGGTCATGAGCAGGTCGTCGGGGTCGTGCACGACGAGCGGCCCCTGGAAGAGCTGACGGAACGCGGCGAGAGTGCCCCAGTGCTCCCAGATCCGGTCGATCCGACCGTCGTCGTCGAACCGGAACAGGAACCCGTAGTGGTTCTCGTAGTCACGTCCCTGGCGGGTGCGGGCGGTGTAGCGGTGCTGGCGGAAGACGTGGGCGCCGTCGGCGATCGTCACGACGTCGTGGAACTGCGCCGTGCCCAGGTCGTAGCGGTCGACCCGCCGCCCGTTGCGCAGCGGCGGCGCCGGGGACCGGCCGAGCACCAGCGCGCCGATCTCGCCCCGACCCCGGAACACCGTCTGGCCCGGTGCCGACGGGAACTCCCCCAGCCCGTTCCACCACTCGCAGTCCTCGCTGAGCAGGCTCAGGCGATCGAGGTCGCGCGGCCCGGTGAAGAACCGTTCCACCGTGGTCAGGTTGTGGATGCGTCCGCTCATGTGGCGCCTCCCCCGGCCACAGGACCCTACCGCCGCGTCATCCGGGCTGATCGCGCTCGATGGTGCGGGCGCTCTCCTCGGGAGTGAGCTCGTCGGGGCGGGGCTCGTCACGACCGGGGTGCGATCGCGGCGGCACCTCCTCCGTCGCTCGGGCGGGACGCTCCGGTGGCGACGGGGCGGCCGGTGGACCCGAACCGGCGGCGTCCGAGGACCCCGACGGAGGTCGGTCGCCGTCGCCGGAGCCGAAGCTGACGGGCGCGGGTTGGCCGGCCAACGTGGCGGTCAACCCGGCGGCGTCGAAGGCCGCCTTCAGCCGTCGCCGCATCTCGCGCTGCACCCGCCACTGCGCACCCGGGCGGACCTTGATGAGCAGACGCACCGTCGCTCCCTCGCGGGTGAGCAGGTCGATCCCCCACAGGTCGGGTGGCCCGAGGATCTCCGACGCCCACGCCGGGTCGGCGACCAGACCATCGGCCGTGTCGTGCACGAGGTCCTCGATGCCGTCGAGGTCGGCGTCGAGTGCGACCTGCACGTCGATGACGGCGTGGGCGAAGTCCTGGGTCTCGTTGCCCACCCGCAGGATCTCGCCGTTGGGCACGTGCCACACGGTGCCGTTCACCGCCCGCAGGCGGGTGCTGCGGAACGTGACCTTCTCGACCACGCCTCGCGGCATCAGGGCCCAGGTCGACGACGTCGCCCACGCCGTACTGGTCCTCGAGGACGAGGAAGAAGCCGTTGAGGTAGTCACGCACCATGGTCTGGGCCCCGAAGCCCAGGGCGACGCCCAGGATCCCCGCCCCGGCCAGCAACGGGCCGAGGTCGATGCCGAGCACCTGGAGGATGGCGACGAAGGCCACGAAGGCGACCAGGCCGGTGGCCAGGGAGCGGCCGACGGTGGTGAGGGTCTCCGCGCGGGCCTCGGCTCGGACGCTCACCTCCTCGGTCTTCAGCAGCACCGCAGGGGTGCGGGCCCGGAGCCGTCCGAGGCGGCGCGACGACGTGGGATCGCTGACGCGCCGAGCGGCTCTGCCCACCACGACGCGTAGCAGCTCGGTTGACCACGAAAGCCACGAGCAGGATGGCGATGATGCTGACGGGCTTGGCGACGAACCAGTCGGCGAGGCCCGCCCACGTCGTCGAGCCGGTGAGGTCGTACACCCAGGTGCAGGCCCACGACGGGTCCGTCCCGCACGACGTGGAGGGGTTGGTCAGCTCGTCGAGCACACCGGCCGACTCGACCACCGTCGTGGTGGTCTGAGCGACGAGAGAGAACGGGTCGATCATCGCGACCGTGACGTCATGGCGTGCTCACCGGCGTGCGGATCGGCTCGGGTGACCGGGAGGGGTCGAGGACGACCGGGGCCGCACCCGACCCCGACGATCAGGCGGCCAGGTTCTCGTTGGCGAAGTCCCAGTTGATGAGGCTGTCGAGCACCACGTCCAGGAACTTGGCCCGGGCGTTGCGGTAGTCGATGTAGTAGGCGTGCTCCCAGACGTCGATGGTGAGCAGCGCCTTGGCCCCGTGCTTCATGGGCAGGTCGGCGTTGGCCGTCTTCATGACCGCGAGCTTGCCGCCCTCGTCGACCAGCCAGGCCCAACCCGAGCCGAACTGGGTGAGCCCGGCCTCGACGATGGCCGCCCGGAAGGCGTCGTAGCCGCCGAGGTCGCTGTTGATGCGGTCGGCGATCTCACCGGTGGGGGCGCCGCCGCCCGACGGGGAGAGGGAGCTCCAGAAGAACGTGTGGTTCCAGGTCTGGGCCGCGTTGTTGAAGAGCCCACCCTCGGCCTTGGCGATGATGTCGGTGAGCGAGGCGTTCTCGTCCGCGGTACCGGCGACGGCCTTGTTGAGGTTGTCGACGTAGGTCTTGTGGTGCTTGCCGTAGTGGTACTCGAGGGTCTCGGCGCTGATGTGCGGCGCGAGCGCGTCCTGGGCGTAGGGCAGAGCGGGCAGTTCGAAGGCCATGGTGAGGGGTCCCTTCCTCGGTCGGAGCGGAGACGTCGACCCTATCGGGCGGCGCCGGGGTCGTACCTACCCACGCTGCGGCCCGCAGGCCGGACGCGACGAAGGCGGGCCCGGCCGGAGCCGGACCCGCCTCCGTGGGGGGGATGGTTCAGCGCAGCCCGGCCTTGCGGGAGCACGCGGGCCACTGACCCCACCCGCCGGAGGCGAGGGTGCGCTCCGCGATCTCGATCTGCTGGGCGGGGGTGGCGAGGTAGGCGGCAGGGGCGTACTTGCCGCCGCCCTGGGCCAACCAGGTGCTGGTCATGAACTGGAGGCCGCCGGTGAAGCCGTTGCCGCTGTTCATGGACCAGTTGCCGCCGCTCTCGCACCGGGCGATGGTGTCCCAGACGCCGTTGCCGCCGGAGGTCGTGACGCCGCTGGTTCGACGCTGCGCGGCGCGGGCCGCCTCTGCGGCCGCCCGCTCGGCCTCGGCGCGGGCCTCCGCCTCGAGGGCGGCGAAGTAGTCGAGGGTCTCGGTGCGCTCGGCGTCGGTCATCACGCTCCACTTGAGGTCGAACTGCGCCTCGGGGGGCATGGCGGCGATGGCGGACACGATGCCGGCGGTCTCGACGCGCTGGCGCTCGGCCTCGTAGGCGACGGCGATGGTCTGGTACCGCCCGGTCGCGGCCCGGGCTTCGGCGACCTCGGGCGAGACGACGGCGGACACGGGGACGGTGTCGTCGGTCGAACGGGTGAAGGCGGGCAGCGCCACGGCCGCGGTCAGGGCGAGTGCGCCGACCGCTGCGGTCTTGAGTGACCGACTGACTCGGCGTTGTCGGATGGGGGTCATGTTCGGGGGGCTCCTTCCCCGCCGACCTTCGGCGGGTTCGCAACATTCAGCGGCACACTCTGTTGGTTCCGTCACCCAAATGCAACATTCATCGCAACATTCGGGACCATGACACTTGGCACCCTCGACCCCCGGCGACCCGCTCCCTTCCGTCGCACTCGCGACACGAAAAGCACGAAAAGGGCATGGAACGACGCCGCGTCGGGGCCGACCTCGCCCGCCATGGCGATCGCCTGACCTGGGTCAGGTCACCTCGGGCGCGTGAACCTCACTCAGAGTGGGGATTTGCCCACAACCTGTGGAGAAGTCGGGCTGCGGCCAGCCCGGAGCGCGCCGCGCCACCGACCAGGGGGCCCGAGAAAATGTCGCCGGCGAGCACCGCCGGGGGCAGATCAGCGAGCACTCGGGCCGGTTCGCCACGGCACTCGACCGGTCGGGCGAAGCGCCACCGATGGACCTGGGCGGCACCGTCGACGGGCCCGGCGACGAGGCCCGGGACCGCGGCGAGCAGCCCTGACACCACCTCGTCATCGCTGCGGTCCCACCACTCACGGCTCGTGCGCGGACCGGCGTGCACGGTCAGGGCGGGGACGGGAGAGATGCCCTTGGCCTGGTTGTCGGCCACGAACTCCACGGGTTCGGTGTCGAGGCGCCACGCCCCTGGGGCCGGCAGACCAGCCGGCGCGTCGAGTCGGGCCAGCACGGCGAGGCACGGGTGGTACTCGACGGCCCGCAGCTCGAGGTCGTCCTCGACGGAGAGGGTGACGCCACCCGCGTCGAGCAGGGCCAGCGCCTGGGGCACGGGCGCGGTGAGCACCGTCGCCTCGGCGTGGATGGGCTGCCCCTCGTCGACCTCCGCCCGCCAACCCGACCCGGTGGCGGTGAGCGACGTCAACCGCCACCCGGTGCGCACGTCGAGATCGCGTGCGAGGTGCTTCGCCACCGCGGTCATGCTCGGGGTGCCGCGCCAGCGCACGTGGCCGTCGGGGTCCATCGATCCATCGGGCAGCAGCCGTCCGTGGAACCAGGGCACCGCCACGCCGGCGTCACGCCACTGCTCGGCCAGCGAGGTCAGCTCCTCGCCGGGCATGGTGAAGAACTGGGCGCCGTGGTCGAACACGGCCTCCCCGATGCGGCGGGTGGCCATGCGGCCTCCGACGCCCCGGCCCTTGTCGACGACGATCACCGACCGGCCGGCGGCCGCCAGGGTGGCGGCGGCCGTGAGCCCGGCGATGCCGGCCCCGACGACCAGCACCTCGGCGTCGGCGTCGGTCACTCCGTGCGGGCCACGCCCACCGGGCACGACAGCCCGGTGCCGCCGAGCCCGCAGTAGCCGTTGGGCACCTTGTGCAGGTACTGCTGGTGGTAGTCCTCGGCGTAGAAGAACGGACCACCTGGTGCGATCTCGGTGGTGATCTCGTCGAAGTGGGCCTTCGTCAACACGGCTTGGAACGCACGCCTGCTGGCCTCGGCCCGCGCCAGCTGGTCGTCGTCGGAGGTGTAGATCGCCGACCGGTACTGGGTGCCGACGTCGTTGCCCTGCCGGTACCCCTGGGTGGGATCGTGGCCCTCCCAGAACACCTGGAGGAGCCGGTCGTAGGAGATCACCTCGGGGTCGAAGACCACCAGCACGGCCTCGGTGTGCCCGGTGCGACCCGAGCAGACCTCCTCGTACGTGGGGTTCGGCGTGATGCCCCCGGCGTAGCCCACCGCGGTCGTGTGGACCCCCTCGAGCTTCCAGAACATCCGCTCGGCACCCCAGAAGCACCCGAGGCCGAACTGGGCCACCTCGAGGCCGTCGGGGAAGGGTGGGGCCATGGGCGTGCCGAGCACGGCGTGGTGGCCCGGAACGACGATCGGCTCGGCGCGACCGGGGAGCGCCGACTCGGGCGTGACCATCTCTGGCTTGCGAAGTCCGAACATGGCCCGAACGCTACCGCTGCGCCGCCGCCGCGCACCGGGTCGGGAACGGCGCGAGCCGGCGCCGTAGCCTCCGGACATGAGGATCGAGGCGATCGAGCTGCGGGTGGTCTCGCTCCCGCTGGTGACGCCGTTCGCCACCGCGCACGGCACCGTCGCCCGACGGTCCTCCGTGCTGGTCCGGGCCATCACGACCGAAGGTGAGGGATGGGGTGAGTGCGCCGCGCTGCCCGAGCCGACCTACACCGCGGAGTACGTCGACGGTGCCCTCCTCACCCTGCGCCGGCATCTCGCCCCCCGTCTCCTCCACTCGGCCGCGAGCGACTCCGCCGCGCCGCCCGCCGACCACCTGCGAGGCCTGCTCGCCGACGTGGTCGGCCACCCGATGGCCAAGGCGGCGCTCGAGATGGCGGTCCTCGACGCCGAGCTGCGCGCATCGGGGACGTCGATGGCCGTCGGGCTGCTCGGTGCTCGCCCGGCACCACCCCCGGACGTGCCCGCCGGCGCGGCCGTCGGCCTCGGCGCCACCCCCGACGCCACCGCCGCGTCCGTGGCTGCGCTGGTCGCTCGTGGGTACCGCCGGGTGAAGGTGAAGATCGCTCCCGGCCGTGACATCGACCATGCCCGCGCCGCCCGGGCCGCGGCCGGGCCGGCCACCGTCCTCGTGCTCGACGCCAACGGGTCCTACCGCCTCGACGGCGAGCCGGGCGCCCCCGACGACGCCGGCCGCCTCGCCGCCATCGACGACCTGGCCGTCGCCTGCCTCGAGCAACCCCTCGCCACGGACGCCCTGGTCGACCACGCCGAGCTGGCCCGGCGCCTCGCCACCCCGCTCTGCCTCGACGAGTCGCTCACCTCGATGGCCCTCACCAGGCAGGCGCTCGAGATGGGCGCCTGCGAGGTGGTGTGCGTCAAGGCGCCGCGCTACGGAAGCTGGTTCGACGCCGTCGACGTGCTCGATCACTGCCTCGCCAACGGCGTGCCGGCGTGGATCGGGGGCATGCTCGACACCGGGCTCGGCCGTGCCGCCAACCTCGCCCTGGCCGGCCACCGCGCCTGCTCGCTGCCGGGGGACATCCCCGTCACCACCGACGTCGTGGCTGACGACATCACCGCCCCACGGGTCGCCCGATCCGTCGACGGTCCGCTGCGCATCGCCGTGCCCGACGGACCCGGTCTGGGGGTCGACGTGGACGCCGGTGCGCTGGCCCGGCTGACACAGCACGTCGAGACGCTGCGCGCAGGCGCATCCGGACGCTCCGTGGAGGGGACATGGACCTGAACGGGAAGGTCGTCGTGGTCACCGGCTCGTCGAGCGGGATCGGCGAGGCGATCGCCCGCCTGGCCGCCCGGAGGGGCGCACGGGTGGTGGTGAACTCCGCCCGCAGCGTCGACGCCGGGCGTGCGGTGGCGACCTCGCTCCCCGAGGCCATCTACGTGCAAGGCGACGTCTCCGACGCCGACACCGGCGCAGCGATCGTCGATGCGACCATCGACCGCTTCGGTGCGCTCGACGTGTTGATCAACAACGCCGGCGCGACCGAGGTGATCCCCCACCGCGACCTCGATGCGCTCAGCCGAGACCTCTTCCGACGGCTCTTCGACGTCAACGTGGTCGGCGCCTGGGGCGTGATCGACGCTGCGCTGCCTGCGCTGCGCGCCTCCGGCGCGGGCAGCATCGTCAACATGGCGTCGATCGCCGGCATCCGCCAGACGGGCAGCTC
Organism: uncultured Iamiaceae bacterium; assembly: GCA_963715425.1. Lineage (GTDB taxonomy): Bacteria > Actinomycetota > Acidimicrobiia > Acidimicrobiales > Acidimicrobilacustridaceae > Rhabdothermincola_A. Next base: position 44,996 of record CAVQSE010000004.1, on the reverse strand, counting down.
GATCCCCTACGCCGTGTCCAAGGCCGCGCTGATCCACCTCACCGAGCTCCTGGCCAAGGTGACCGGCCCGGAGGTGCGGGTGAACGCGGTCGCCCCCGGGCTGATCGACACCCCCTGGACGCGGGACTGGGACGCGCGGCGCGCCGGCGTGCAGGCGCTGGCCCCGTTGCGTCGCACCGGGACGACCGACGACGTCGCCCGCGTGACCCTCGATCTGGCCGCCGCGGACTACGTGACCGGACAGACCCTCGCGGTCGACGGCGGGATGAGCCTCGTCGTCTGACCGGGCGCGCACCGAGCACCTACGCTCACGCCCGACGAGGGGAGCGCTGATGGGAGATGTCGAGATCGAGACGGTCGCCGAGGCCGTCCGGGTCGTCCGCCTGAACCGGCCCGACCGGCTGAACGCACTGAGCTTCGGACTGACCGCCGACCTCCACGACGCGCTCGACGACATCGCCGGAGACGTCTCGGCGAAGGTGATCGTGCTGACCGGCGCGGGACGGGGCTTCTGCTCCGGACTGGACCTCCGCGAGACCGGGTCGCCGCCGGAGCCGGGAACCCACCGCCGTCGCCACGCCGGCACCTCGGGACAGGCCTTCATGTCCGAGTTGACCCTCCACCTGCGCGAGACGCCCCAGGTGGTCATCGCCGCCGTCAACGGCCCGGCCTACGGAGGCGGGATGGCCCTCGCCGCGGCGTGCGATCTGCGCATCGCCTCCGTGTCCGCGGCGTTCTGCTCGGCGTTCATCCGCACCGGGCTCACCGGGACCGACATCGGGATCACCTACTTCCTGCCCCGCCTCATCGGCGCCGCGCACGCCTTCGACCTCATCCTCAGCGGCCGCACGATCGACGCCGTCGAGGCGGAACGCATGGGTCTGGTGTCGCGTGTGGTGCCCGACGACGACCTCCTGGACACGGCCCTCGAGATGGCCGCCGTGATGGCCGCCTACACCAGCTTCGGGCTGCAGCGCACCAAGGAGGTGCTCTGGCACAACCTGGACGCGACCAGCGCCGCATCGGCGATCGCCCTCGAGAACCGCAACCAGGAGCTGGGCATCCTCACCCCCGAGGTGCGTGACTACATGGCGGCCTACGCCGCCACCATCACGAAGCGCTGACGGCGGTACCCCTCCAACAGGCGCGGACGGGCCCCGGCCGAAGCCGGGGCCCGTCCCAACACGATGTGGCCGGCGGCCACGGGCCGGGGGTCAGCCCCCCGTGTAGGTGGTGGAGACGCGGTCAGGACCGAGCTGAGCCGCGGCGACGGTCGGCACCGACGGATCGACGGCGGCGATGTACTTGGGGTCGCACGAGAACTCGCCGCCCTCTTCGGGAAGCACCTGGACGAACGACGTGCCCTGCATCTGCATGACGATGACGCAGTCCGGCGGCTCGTTCGCCGCCGGGTTGGCTTCGGCGTGCAGGCCGCCACCGGTCCAGCTCGTCACCTTCGACAGCTGGTCGACGACGCAGGCGCGGGTGAGATCGGCACCGCAGGCCTTCGCGGCCGTCGCCCAGAGCAGGAACGACGACGTCGACTGGGCACCGAGGAGGGCCGGCTCGCCACCGGACGACTCGATGACGTCGAGGTACTGCTGGGTGGCCTTGTTCTGGCTGGCCTCCTCGAACGGCGTGAAGGCCAGACGGGTGAACACGTTGTCGGCGTTGCCGCTGGCGTTGGCCGCGGCGAAGCTGGCGTCGTAGAAGTTCGAGTCGGTGATCCAGAGCGGGTCGTAGTCCGCCTGGGCGGCGGCATCGAGGAAGTTCTGGAAGTTCGGCAGCGGAGAGCCGGAGAAGAACACGAACTCGGCCCCGCACTCCTTCAGCTTCTGGACGTACGGCGCCCACACGACGCTGCCCGAGATCGGGTAGGTCTGCTCGCACGCCGGGAGGAACTCCCAGCCGGCCTGCGGGTAGGTGTCGAGGGCCTTCTCGGTGGACTCGCGGGTGGCGGCGTAGTCACCGAACACCGCGGCCGCCTTCTTGACCTGCTCCGGGTACTTCTCGGCGAGCAGGTAGGCCTGGCCGATCGGGGTCAGGTCGACCGGGTTGGGGACCGAGTTGTAGGTCAGCGGGCCGTGGGCCACGGTCGAGCTGACGGTGAAGCCGGGGACCTGCGGGAGCTCGCAGCTGACGCGGGTCTGCTCGGCGGCACCGTCGAGCGACCACCCCTGGCCCACGAGCATGAACACCTGGGAGCAGGCCTCGAGCATCACGTTGGTCGAGTCGAGGATCTTGGCGTCGTAGTAGTTGCCCACCACGGTGCGACCGTTGATGCCGCCCTGCTCGTTGCACCAGTCGATCATGGCCTCCACGGCCTGCGACATCTGCTTGTTGAGCCCAGGGGCGCCCTGGTAGCCGGCGTCGTCGCCGTAGCCGATGGTCACGGTGTCGGCGGTGACGCCCTGGTCACCGGTGGCCGCGTTCGTGCCCTCGGCGGGGCCACAGGGCGATTCCAGGTCACCGAAGCCGTCGGCCGGACCGGATTCGCCGGCATCGGCGGAGGTGGACGGCGACGAGGTGTCGTCGGATCGGCTGCCGCCGCAGGCGGCGAGCAACAGGCCCAGCACGGCGAGGACGCCGAGCCAGCGCAGACGCTTGTGATTCATGAAACCCCCATGTTCGGGCCGACCTCGGGCCGGCTCGCCAGCACCGGCGGCGGGGGCCACCGGCGGTGACGCCGCGGAGACGGTCGTCACGGCTCTCGAACCTAGGCGCCCGATGACCCCGTCAACAAACCCCGTCAATGAATCAGGTCAATGAACAAGGTCAATCAGAACGCCGCCGAGGAGAGGTCCGGGCACTCGTGGCGGATATGGTCCTCGCCCGTGAGCATCCTGGATCGATTCCGCATGGACGACAAGGTCGCCATCGTCACGGGCGCCGGCAGGGGCATCGGAGCGGCCAGCGCCCTGACCCTCGCCGAGGCCGGGGCCGACGTCGTCATCACCTCCCGCACGGCCGAACAGCTCGATGCCGTCGCCGCCCAGGTGCGCGACCTCGGCCGTCGAGCCGTCACCGTGCCCGGCGACGTGAACGACCTGGACTTCCTCGCCGAGCTCGCCGACCGGGCCGTGACGGACCTCGGACGGATCGACGTGGTCGTGAACAACGCCGGGGGCGCACCACCGAGCCAGTTCGCCGACCTCTCCGCCCGCTCGTTCGAGGCGACCTTCCACTTCAACGTCACCACCGCCCTCGTCCTCACCCAGGCCGCGCTGCCGCAGCTGGTCGAGAACCACGGCAGCGTGGTGAACATCTCGTCGATGGCGGGCCGCGTCGCCAGCCGGGGCCTCACCTCCTACGGCACGGCCAAGGCCGCGCTGAGCCACCTCACGCGCTACATCGCCACCGAGGTGAACCCGAAGGTGCGGGTCAACGGCATCGCCGTCGGATCGACGGCGACGTCGGCGCTGGAGACGGTGCTCGAGATGCCCGAGGTCCGAGATGCGATGGTGGCGGCCACACCGCTGCGCTTCATCGGCGACCCGACCGACATCGCGCTCGGGGTGCTGTACCTGGCCTCACCGGCGGCGCGCTACGTGACCGGGAAGATCATCGAGATCGACGGCGGCACCCAGGCCTCGACCCTCGAGCTCCCGTTCCCCGACCTGTAGGCCCCACCGACGGGGCGCAACGCCTCAGAGGGGCACGGTCTCGGAGTCGCGACCGGAACGCAGGACCGTCCCCGGGGTGTCGCCGGTGACGCGTCCCTCACGGACGATCTCGACGCCGTTCACGATCGTCGACGCCACGCCGGTGGCCTCGCTGTAGAGCCGCCAGCCACCACCGGGCAGGTCCTGGCGAGGGGCCACCGTGCCCGGGCCGACCGTCGCCGGGTCGAGCACCACCAGGTCGGCACACCAACCCTCGGCCACACGTCCCCGACCCCGTAGCCCGTAGAGGCGCGCCGGCGCGTCGGTGAACAGCTGGACGGCACGCTCGAACGACATCAGGCCACGGTTGCGCACCCCCTCGGCCAGGAAGCTCGTGTGACAGGCGAAGGTCTTCATCATGTCGAGGTGCGCGCCGGCATCGGAGCCGCCGGCGATGACCCGGGGATCGGTGTCGAGGAGGCGCACCCGCTCGACCCACGCCTCGTCGTCGGTGCCGATGGTGAGCGGCTCGAGGCCCGTGGCCAGGTCGTCCGCCACGACGATGTCGAGGAGGGCATCGATGGCGTCGACGCCACGCTCGGCGGCCACTGCGGCGATGGTGCGTCCGACCAGGGGACGCTGCTCGGGAGCGGCGACATCGACGATCGTGTAGTCGGCGTAGCGGGCGATGGAGTGGTTCGGCCCGGCCGCGGCGGCCGACTCCGCCATGCGGCGACGCGTGGCCGGATCGGCCAGCGCCGCCCGGCGCTCACCGTGGGGGAGGTGGAGCACCTCGGCCCAACCCGGCACGATGTCGAGGACGAAGCCGGTGGCGAACGACAGCCTCATGCGCATCGGCTCGGGCAGGCAGAGCCCGACGACCCGACCACCGTGGGCCATCGCGTGATCGGAGGCCGCGAGCTTCGCCTCCCGGGCGGCGCGGGCCTCGTCGCCGGAGGCGACCACCATCACGTTCCAGTTCAGCGCCCGTTGCCCGGCGACCGACATCGAGGTCATCCGTTCGATCTCGGCGTCGGTGAAGCGGGCGGACGCGGCAGGTATGAACTCGATGGTCGTCCCGGGGTGATCGGCCACGGCGCCGGCGAGGGCCACGAACTCCTCGTCGGTGGCGAAACGGGACGGCACGGGTTGGCCCAGATGGTCGCTGTGGCTCGCCGACGACGTGCTCGAGAAGCCCATGCCACCGGCGGACAGGCTCTCGTGGAGCAAGGCCACCATGGCGTCGAGCTGCGCCGGCGTCGCCTCGTGCCCGACGGCCTCGGCGCCCATGACCATGCGCCGCAGCGCGCTGTGCCCGACGAGGAAGCCGGCGTTGACGGCGACGCGGCCCTCGAGCCGGTCGAGCCACGAGCCGAAGCTGTCCCACTCGAGATCGAGGCCTGCTTCCAGTGCCTCGACGGGCATCCCCTCGACCCGGGCCAGCATGGGGAGCAGGTACGCAGCCGCGTCCGGATCCATCGGGGCGATCGAGAAGCCGCAGTTGCCGCCCATCACCGTGGTGACCCCGTGCAGCGACGACGGCGTGGCCGCCGGGTCCCACATGATCTGCGGGTCGTAGTGGGTGTGCAGGTCGACGAAGCCCGGCGTGACCGCCCGACCCTCGGCGTCGATCTCCTTGGCCGCCCGCTCGGTGACGTCACCGATGGCCACGACCCTCCCGTCGCGGATCCCCACGTCGGCGAGCACACCCGGCGCCCCGGTGCCGTCCACGACCGTCCCCCCACGCACCACCAGATCGAGCATCGACCGCGACCCCCTCTCACCGCCGGCTCGACACCGACGCCCGGCGTCATCCTGGCACCGAACCGGCGCCGGCTCCGCGCCGGAACCGTAGGATCGCTCCCCGTGACCGGCCCCGTGCTCGCCTATCCCCCGTCGGACCACGTGCTGGGCGAGCTGGGGATGGAGATCGACCTCCGGCCCGATGGCACCCTCGACGGCTTCTTGCCCGTCACCGATGCGATCCGCACCGGCTCCGGAGAACCGCTGCTGGGCGCCGTCGCCACCTGGGTCGACATGATGGGTGGCATGGCCTCGATCCGGGCCTGCACGCCCGACCGCGTGGCCACCGCCGACATGACCGTGCACCTGGTGCCCACCGGAGGCACCGACGAGCTGACCGCGACGATGCACATCCGGCGCCGTGGTCGCCGCACGCTGGTGGTCGAGGTCGAGATCCGCGGTGATCGCGCCCAACCCGCCGGTCTCGCCACGATCAGCTTCGCCGTGCTGCCCCAACCCCCCGGGGCGCCGGTCCTGCCGGTCGTGGAGTCCGGACGTCGCGCCGTGCTGCCAGGGTCGCCGATCGGCCGGCGGCCACTGCCCGAGGCCATCGGTCTCGTACGGGTCGACGAGGGCGTGGTCGAGACCCAGCTCCGACCCGAGGTGCGCAACAGCCTCGGTGCCCTGAACGGTGGCTTCCTGACCGCGGCGATCGACGCCGCGGCGGCCGACGCTGCCTCCGCCGCGTTCCACGGTCCGGCCGAGACGGTGGAGCTGCACATCGCCTTCCTGGAGCTCGGCCGGGTCGGACCGGTACGGGCCCGGGCCGAGCTGCTCGGTTCGCACCACGACGCGGCATCGGCCCGCCGGGCGACCTTGACCGTCGAGGTCACCGATGAGGGCCAGGAGGCTCAGGTGCTCACCCGGGCCAGCGCCGTGGCGGTGCCCACGTGACGTCGTCCCGACCCCCCACCTGGCCGGGTGCATCCGGCGACCTGCCTGCGGTCGCCGAGCTCGAGGCGATGGGCATGGCGGTGCCGCTCTACCTGCCGACGCTCATGGACGAACGCCCCGACCCCCGACGCGACGGCGGCGTGATCGTCGACGCCCGGTTCGAACCCGGCCCCCATCTGCTCGACGAGCACGGCCGGCTGAGCATGGGCCTGCTCAGCACGCTGGTCGACAACGTGGGCGGCATGGTCTGCGGCATCGCCGTGCTCCCCGACTGGATCGTGACCACGAACCTCACCCTCCGACGGGCGGTACGGCCCCTGGACGACCCGGACGGCCCGATCGCCCTCGCGGCGCGAGTGCTCCGGCGAGGGCGATCGACGGCGGTCTGCGAGGTCGACATCACCGCATCGGACGGCCGACGCCTGGCCACGGGGGTGATGACGAGCTCCATCCTCACCCCCGAGCTGGGACCCCCTCCCGTGCCGCGCCCGCTCAGGCGCCGCCCGGTCTCCGACGATCGACGACCCCCGCTACGCCAGCCCTCCCGAGGACTTCTTCGACCTGCGACCGGGCGACCTCCCGGGCGAGATCCGCCTCGACGCACCGCCCCGGGTCCGCAACCCCTGGGGCATCGTGCACGGTGGAGCCATCGCCGTCGCGGTCGATGCCGCGGCACGCGCCGCCGTCGCCCACCCGACCGGGATCGACGTCGACACCGACGAGCTCGCGGTCACCGACCTGGCCATGCACTTCCTGAGCCCGGGACGGGTCGGCCCACTCGTCGCGCGTGGTGAGCTGATCGGCAGCCGCGACGACGACCACCTCGTACGGGTGACCGTTCGCGACCGTGGCGCCGACGACCGCCTGCTCACGATGGCCGCGTCCACCGTTCGACCCACCAGACGATCCTGAGGAGAGGCACCCATGGCGATGACGTTCGACGAAGCGGTGGCCTTCGTGACGGGCCCGGGTGGACCCCTCGAGATCATCGAGGCTCCCGTACGTGGCCGGACCCAGAAGGTCTTCGCGGCCACGCCGCCCTCGCTGCGGGCCCTGTGGGACAGCCTCCGGCCGAGGGATGACGCCCCCTTCCTGGTGTTCGAGGACGAGCAGTGGTCCTTCGCCCGTGTGATGCGCGAGCGTCGACGAGCTCGGCGCGGCGCTCGTCGATCGCTACGGGGTGGTCAAGGGCGACCACGTCGCCATCGCCATGAGGAACTCTCCCGAGTGGGTCGTCGCCTACGCCGCCATCACCTCCATCGGCGCCGTGGTCGTGTCGCTCAACGCATGGTGGACCGGGCCCGAGCTCGAGTACGGGCTGACCGATTCGGAGGCGAAGGTGGTCATCGTCGACGACGACCGCCTCGAACGGATCGCCGGGCGACTCGACACGCTCGGAGTGGCGGCGATCGTCGCGAGGTCGTCGGCGACCCTGCCACCGGGTGCGGCGCACCTCTCCGACGTCGTCACCGACGGAGCGTCGCTGCCCGACGTGGCCATCGATCCCGACGACGACGCCACGATCCTCTACACCTCCGGCACCACCGGTCACCCGAAGGGCGCCGTGTCGACCCACCGCGCCGTGCTCACCGGACTGCTCGGCTTCGGCTGTCGCACCATCGTCGAGTCCCTGCGCCACGAGCCGAAGGAACCGCACCCCTATCCGACGGCGTTCATCCTGGTGGTGCCGCTCTTCCACGTGACGGGCTGCATCCCCGTGATGCTGGGTGCTGCGCTCACCGGCTCGAAGCTGGTGATGATGCACAAGTGGGACCCGGCACGGGCCCTGGAGCTGATCGAGAGGGAACGGGTCACGACGTTCGTCGGGGTCCCCACGATGTCGGCCGACCTGTTGGCCTGCCCGGACTTCGCCACCCGCGACACCTCGTCGCTGCAGAACGTGAGCGGCGGCGGCGGGCCGATGGCCCCCGACCTCGTGCGGCGCATCGAGGGCTCCTTCGGCGGCGCCCGCCCCCAACTCGGGTACGGCATGACCGAGACCAACGCCTACGGCCCGAGCAACTCGGGTGACGACTACCTCCGCAAGCCCGCCAGCACGGGGCGGTTCGTCCCGATCATCGACGTCGCCGTCGTCGGACCGGACGGTGAGGCCCGCCCCACCGGGGAGATCGGCGAGATCTGCTTCCGTGGCGCCAGCCTCATCCGGGGCTACTGGAAGCAACCCGAGGCCACGGCCGAGGCGATCCGTGACGGGTGGTTGCGCACCGGCGACCTCGGGTACCTCGACGACGAGGGCTTCGTGTTCATCGTCGACCGCGTGAAGGACATGGTGCTGCGCGGCGGGGAGAACGTGTACTGCGCCGAGGTCGAAGCGGCGGTGTACGAGCACCCGGGGGTGCACGAGGCCGCGGTGTTCGGGCTCCCCCACGAGCGCCTGGGCGAGGAGGTGGCCTGCGCCGTCCAACCTCGCGCCGGAGCCTCGATCGACCTCGACGAGATGACGGCGTTCCTTCGCGAGCGGATCGCCGCGTTCATGGTGCCGACCCGCTGGTTCGTGCACGAGGCCCCACTGCCGAGGGGGGCCACGGGCAAGATCCTCAAGCGAGACCTGAAGGACCAGGTCCTCGGCGGCTGACGGGACCGCCGCCCGTCGCCTCGCGGGACCGGCGGCTCAGACGAAGTACCCGGCGACGTCGGCCACCATGTGGCACGAACCCGGCGTGGCGACGAGGGAGACCTTGCCACCGGCCCCGACCTTGGCGACGACGAGGTTGGCCCGGGTCTGTCCGGCCCCGACGTTGAGGTTCGAGGCGGTCGGTCGCCCCTCACCGGTCGGGAACACGGTGAGGTAGCCGTCGGTCGTCGGTGCGGTGACCGTGAGGTTGACGACCACGGCCTTCACCCCGGTGGCGGGGACGCCCCCGACGCCGGTGACCTTCAGATCGACGACCTGGTTCGCACCGACCGCGCTCGACCCTGCTCGACCGATCCCACTGCGCGTGTCGAGGATGCGAGCCGGCGTCAACGCCAGGAAGCCGGCCGCGGCCGGATCGGTCACGAAGCAGCCGACCACGTCGGCCACGCAGTGGGTCGATCCCACGGCGTTGGCGATGTTGATGCGTCCGCCGGTGCCGACCTTGGCCACGACGAGGTTGGGCACCGTGTCGCCCGGCGCGTAGTTGAGGTTCGATGCGTTCGGCTGCGGCGAGCCCTTCGGCCACACCGTCATCCAGCTCGACGCGGTCGGCGCCGTGGCGGTCACGTTGAGCACCACCGCCTCGACCCCGGAAGCTCGGGACCCCTCCCGACACCGGCGACGACCAGGTCGATCGGACTCGAGGCTCCCGATCATCGACGTCACGCCCGGCTCGGCCGGTGCCGTCGCGGGTGTCGAGGATGCGCGAGCCGGCGACAACGGCCGTGAATCGTGTTCCGGCCGTCGTCCCGTAGTACCCGAAGACGTCGATGACGCACCTCGGCCGAGCCGAACGCGTTGGTGAGCACGACCTTGCCGTCCCCTCCGAGCTTGGCCATGACGAGGTTCGGCACTGTCTGCCCTGTCGACGAAGTTGAGGTTGGACGACGTCCGGGAAGGCTTCCCCGCTCGGGTGCACTGCCACCCAACCGGCCATAACTCGGCGCCGTGACCGTCACGTTGAGCACCGCGGCGGTCGCCCCGGTCAGCGGCACTCCGCCTTGGCCCGCCACCTGGACGACGCGCGGGGAGCCCGCCGCCACGGGCGCCTTCGCTCCACCCGCGCCGTTGCGTGTGTCGAGGATCCGCGCAGGGACGAGCGGGGTGAGCAACGCCGGCGTCGGGCAGGACGACCGGGGGCGGCGGAGGCGACACGACCTGGCCCGGCGTACGGACGAAGAGGTCCATCTGGGCGTAGTCGGCGCCCAGGATCTGGCGGGCGTCGGCGTTCAGCCACCGGTTCAGCACGGTGGCGTAGACCTGGCGGAAGTCGCTCGTGGCGACGAGCTGACGCCCTGACGTGAGGCTCGTGAGCGACGGGGGCGTGCCCTTGAGTCCACCGGCGACGTTGGCGCCGACGAGGAACAGCGAGGAGGCCGTGCCGTGGTCGGTGCCGTTCGAGCCGTTGCGCTCCAGGCGACGGCCGAACTCGGAGAAGGTCATGACCGTGGTGCGGCTGGTGAACGCAGGGCTCAGCGTGGCGAAGAAGGCCTGCAGGCCGGCGTTGAGCTCGGCCATGCGGGCGTTGTGCATGGCCGGCTGGTCGGCGTGGCTGTCGAAGTCGCCGAAGCCGAGCCCGATGACGCGCACACCGAGGTCGGCGTTGATCAGTCGTGCCGCAAGGGTCATCTCCTTGACCAGCTTCTCGGTCGGCAACGCAGGGGTGTACAGCGGTGCCACGGCGGAGGAGGTGTCGATGAGGGCCCTGCCGTTCCCGGCGATCGCATCACCCCATGGCCCGGCGGTGGTCGAGCCCGACCCGATCTCGCGGAGCACCTCGTACATCCGTTGGTCGTTGGCATCGGCGCTGACCCCGAACGCCGGCGACGACGATCCGACGGCGGTGGCCCTGGTCGTCACCCCGTTCAGGTGCAGCGGGATGCCCGAACCGATGCTGATGCCCCGGAACGGGTCAGGCGCGGTGTTCATGCCGTCGAGCCACCGTCCCACCCAACCCGAGGTCGGCGGCCCGCCGGGGCCCCACCCCTGCATCCACGTCGCCATCGACGTGAAGTGGCTCAGGTCGGGGTTGGGGTAGCCGACGCCCCGCACGACGGCGACCTGGCCCTGGTCGAAGCGCTGCTTGAGGAAGGTCAGGCTGGGGTGCAGGCCGAAGCCGTCCCCGAGGGGCAGCGCACTCGACGCGGCGACGGCCAGCGTTCCCCGTTGGCTGTAGTACGCGCCGTCACCCGTGGGGACGACCATGTTCAGGGCGTCGTTCCCGCCCCCCATGAGGAGCACGACGAGGACGCCGTCGGTCGGACCGATCGGCGCGGCGTCGGCGGCGAAGGCCTCCCAGCCGGGAACCATGGCGGCCAGCGCCTGAGGTCCCACGAGGGCGCCACCGAGACCGAGGCCCACGGCCTGGAGGAATCGACGCCGGCCGACGCCGGCGGGCGTGCGGTCGGGGGGGGCCGTGAGGTGGGCGAGGGCCTCGGCGGTCTCGATGTCGGGTGGCAGCACGGGTGGTCTCCCGCCTAGGCGAGTTGGAACTCGGGGGTGAGGGGCACGAGGGTCAACAAGTTGGGCTGGACGGCCCAGGCCTGCTTGGCGGTTCGTTGGGCGGCGACCCAGGCCTCGAGGATGGAACGGGTGCGGGTCGTGGCGCGGTCGACCCCGAAGGTGTCGAAGGCCTGCTGGACGGCGACCGCGGGCGTGGCATCGAGGGTGCTGGCCAGCACCCCCGCATCGCGTGCCCGCCAGGTGACGTTCCGGGCGAACCCGGCTCGCGCCGAGGCCGCGCTGGTCGAGATCCAGTAGCCGTTGGTCCGCCACCCCGAGACGTTGGGCGGGTCGAAGGGCTCCTGGCCCATCGACTCGAGGTACCACTGCGGATTCGTGGTCGCGGCGTCGAGGCCCGTGGCCCTGAGCACCGCCACCACGAACTCCATCGGGGAGCGCACCAGGCCCTGCTTGACCCCGGTGGTCCAGAAGTCGTTGTGGAGGAAGATGGCCCGGAGCGAGATCCGTGATGTTCAAGCGGGCGGCGAAGGCGTCGGCCAACGTGGTCAGCGTTCCGGCCGCGGGCTCGGGCCCGGCCAGGGAGAGCCAGAGCTTCCGGGCCACGAACCGGGCCACCTTCGGACGGGTCGTCGCGTTGGTGAGCAGGTGGTCGATGATGTCGGGGCCGTCCCAGTTCTTGGTGACGCCCATGAAGGTCTTCTGCGTGGTGTCGTGCCACGGCGCGTACAACTCGTAGTCGCGGGTGGTCGTGTTGATGCGGTGGCCGGTCCAGGCCTGTGCCGAGGCGTCGACGTCGGCTTCGGTGTAGTTGCCGACACCGATGGTGAACAGCTCCATCAGCTCGCGGGCGAAGTTCTGGTTCGGGGCTCCGACGCGGTTGCGGCGGTTGTCGAGGTAGTCGAGCATCGCCGGCTCGATCGCCATGCGTTGGGTGAGCTCGGTGAAGTCCCCGAGCGCCAGGGACCGGTAGAGACGGTTCTGGCGGACCATCCAGTCCATGTCGAAGACCTTGCCCTGACCGGAGACGAAGTGACCGTGCCAGAAGAAGGTCATCTTCTCGACGAGGGGCGTGGGGCTGGTGGCCATGCGGTCGACCCACCACTTCGTCATGGCGACCCACTTCTGGTACTGGGAGACCGCGGGGTCGCTCAGCTCCGGCGGAGGTACGTCGGCCGGCGCGCCGGCCGACGAGAGCACCGCGTCGACGAGGGCCGGGCGGTCGAGGGCGCTGAGCTCGGCGATCCGACTCGGGGAGCCACCGAACCCGGCGCGTCGGAGCAGGTGGGCGACGTCGGCGGCGGGAGTGGGCATCACGGCTCCGCAGGATCTGGGGCAGGAGGACCGATGGGCCCTTCGGACCACCATCGACCGACCACGCTGCGTGCTTTAGATATTGACGCAGAGTGATCACTCGGCGTCGTGCGGACCCGCCTCGCTCAGGCCTCCGACGGGGCGGCCAGCGTGGCCGCCCGGGCCTTCAGGGCCTTGTAGTCGGCCTTGCCGTTGGCCGCCCGATCGAGGGTGGCGAAGGCGTGGACGCGCTTGGGGGCCTTGTAGCCGGCCAGGCGCTCCTTGACCACGGCGATGACCGCGTCCTCGTCGAGCTCGGCGCCGGGCCGGAGCTCGACCATGGCCACGACCACCTCACCGAAGCGCTCGTCGGGCACACCGACGCAGACGGCATCGACCACGTCGGGATGGCCCTTCACGGCCTCCTCCACCTCCTCGGGGTAGACCTTCTCCCCACCGGTGTTGATGCACACCGACCCGCGGCCGAGCAGCCGCAACGTGCCGTCGGCGTCGATCGTCGCGTAGTCGCCGGGCATCGACCAACGCGATCCGCCGAACTCGCGGAAGGTCGACGCCGACTTCTCGGGATCCTTGTGGTAGCCGACCGGGACCCTCCCCCGCATGGCGATCATCCCGATCTCCCCGCTCCCGGGACGGACCTCGCGACCGTCGTCGGTGAGGACCTTGGTGTCGTCGCCCAGGGTGAAGGCCGCCGTGCCGGCCCGGCCTCGCTCCCCGTCGGCCGACGCCACCGAGAGAGCCATGCCCACCGCTTCGGAGGACCCGAGGGTGTCGACGCACAACAGCCGCGGGGCATGGGCCAGGAGCCCCTGCTTCACCGGAGCCGACCACATCACCCCCGACGACGTCATGACGCGCAGCGACGAGATGTCCCACCGATCCGGTTCGGCGTCGAGCGCGGCGAGGAGCGGCTTGGCGAAGGCGTCGCCGACGATGGCGATGCTCTTGACCCGCTCCCGCTCGATCGTGTCGAGGATCTCGACGACGGAGAACCGTCGATCGACGAGCGTGACCACGCACCCTCCGCTGGACAGGGCCATGAACGAGCTGAAGGCGCCGGTGCCGTGCATGAGCGGCGCCGCGGTCAGGTGGACCGGCCCGGGCTTCTGGAGCGAGGCGGCCACACCGGCGAGCCCGCCGTCATCGGGGTGGTGCACGGCCGCCGAGGCGTTGAGGAGGGCGAAGAGATCGTCCTGGCGCCACATCACCCCTTTGGGCAACCCGGTGGTCCCTCCGGTGTAGACGAGGTAGAGCTGATCAGGGCTGCGACCCCACGGCGGGCGCGTGGCCCGGGAGACGCCCCCCGCCCCGGCGATGACGGTGTCCCAGCTGGTCGCCCACGAGGGGCACTCGCCGGTCCCGTCGTCGACCCACACCCAGCGCCGCACGACGGGGAGGTCCGGGCGGACCTGCTCGACGCGATCGGTGAACTCACCGTGGAAGACCACCGTCGCCGCATCGGCGTTGTCCCAGAGGTACGCCAGCTCGGCCGGGCCGTAGCGGTAGTTCGTGTTGACCGGGGCCAGACCGAGCTTGAACGCCGCGAAGACCGCTTCGAGGTACTCCGGCGAGGAGTAGAGGTACTGGGCGACCGTCTCGCCGGGCTGGGCCCCCTCGGCCAGCAGCCAGGCCGCGAACGCATCGGCGTGGCGTTCGAACTCGGTCCAGGTGAACCGGCGCTCTCCCTGCACCAGGGCGGGAGCGTCGGGAAGGACCGAGGCCACGGTCTCCCAGACATCGGCGAAGTTCCATGCGGTCATGGCCGATGATCGTCGCACATCTGCACCGGGCCGCCTCCCGCCTCGCCGTGCCCACCAACCCGGGGTCCGGTGGGGGCGGTGGCCTCAGCCGCGACCGGCGGCCTCCGCCCGGGCGACGAGGAGGAAGCGCTCGACGGCGCGGGCCTGTTCGGCCCGCCATCGATCGACGATGTCGCCGTCACGACCGGACATCACGGCGATCAACGGCGCCAGCGCGCCGATCTGGCGGTCGAGGAACTCCTCGGAGCCCATGCCTCGTCGACGCCGGAGCTCCAACTTCACGAGCAGGTCGATGCGAACGTCGCGCAGGTGGACGACCGGGCGGTCCAGCCACTGGCGATCGTCGCGGCGCCCGGCCGCGGTCGCCGCCAGGAGGATGCGGTTGCGGCCCCGCCCGGGGGCAGTGCCCCGCCTCCGGACGCGGCCGTCGTCGACGAGCTGGTCGAGAGCGCGGTACACGAGCGGCCGGCTGAGCGTCCAGATGCGCCCGAGCCCGCCGTCGGGAGCCAGCACGGAACCGACCGCCCAGCCGTGATCGATGCCTTCGACGACCAGGGCGAGGCACACCTGCTGGGCGAGGTCGGCCGACGCAGGGGTCCGGGTCACGAGGCCAGCGTAGAGGCCCGTGGCGTAGTAGTCAGGAACTGACTACTGTGCGGCGGGTGCACATCCGCCGTCTCCTCGTGGTGGTGGCTGCGGTGCTCGTCCTGGTCGGCTGCGGACTCGGGGGAAGCGACGGGAGCACCCCCACCTCGGCCGGTGAGGGGACCGGGCTCGACCCCGGCACCGTCACCGTCGTCGCGGCGGCGTCGCTCACCGACGTCTTCGCCGCCATCGTGGAGCAGTTCGAGGACGCCAACCCGGGCGTCGCCGTCCGGATGTCGTTCGCAGGGTCGTCGACCCTCGCGACACAGATCCGAGGCGGCGTCCCGGCGGACGTGTTCGCCTCCGCCGACGAGCGCACCATGTCCGACCTGGGAGCCGAAGGGCTGGTGGTCGAGCCGGCCACCGTCTTCGCCCGCAACCGCCTCGCCATCGCCGTCGCCCCGGAGAACCCGCTGGCCATCGGTGGGTTGTCCGACCTGGCCCGCCCCGATGTCGTCTACGTGGAAGCGGCGCCGGAGGTCCCCATCGGTCGATACGCCCGTTCCGCCCTCGCCGCCGCCGGGGTCACCGCCGAGCCGGTCAGCTTCGAACCCGACGTCCGAGCCGTGCTCACCAAGGTGAGCGCGGGCGAGGCCGACGCAGGGATCGTGTACGCCACCGACATCGTCGCCGCCGACGGAGCGGTCACCGGGGTCGAGCTGGCCGACGTCGATGTCGTGGCGGCCTACCCCGCGGCGGTGCTGACCGACGCCGGTCGAGCCGACCTCGGCGAGGCCTTCGTGGCCTTCCTGCTCGGACCCTCGGCCCAGCGGGCACTGGCCGACGCCGGCTTCGCCCCGCCCGCATGACGCGCTCACGACGGACCTCCCCGCGGATCCCCGTCGCCGTCGCAGTGCTGGCCGGGATCGCCGCGGCCTTCTTCGCCGTGCCCGTCGTCGGCCTCGTGCTCAGGGCACCGTGGGGCGACGCGTGGGGAATCCTGACGGCGCCGGACACGCTCACCACCCTTCGCCTGTCGTTGTGGACGTCGGGGTGGGCCACGCTGCTCTCGCTCCTCTTCGGGGTGCCGCTGGCGTGGGTCCTGGCCCGCAGCACCCTGCCCGGACGCTCGGCGCTGCGCGCCCTCAGCACCCTGTCGATGGTGCTCCCGCCCGTCGTCGCGGGCGTCGCCCTGTTCGCCGCGCTCGGGCGGCGGGGGGTGATCGGGCAGTACCTCGACCAGTGGTTCGACGTCCGCCTGCCCTTCAGCACGGCCGGGGTCGTGCTGGCGCAGACCTTCGTGGCCATGCCGTTCCTGGTCATCACCGTCGACGCGGCTCTGCGCCGAGCGCGACACCGACCGACGAGCAGGCCGCCCGCACGCTCGGAGCGAGCCCCTGGTACACCTTCCGGCGCATCACCCTCCCCGGCATCCGTCCCGCCCTCGTGGCCGGTGCGGTCCTGGCGTGGGCCCGTGCCCTCGGGGAGTTCGGGGCGACCATCACCTTCGCCGGCAGCTTCCCCGGCACCACCCAGACCCTCCCGCTCGCCGTCGCCCAGCGCCTCGAGACGAACCCCGGGGAGGCCATCCTCCTGGCGTTGCTCCTCGTCGCCATCTCCTTCACGGTGCTCGTGAGCCTGCGCTACCGCTGGCTCGGCGGCGGGCCTGGCGCCCGGCGAGCCGTCCCCGTGACGACCGCCAGGGGCCTCGACGCCTCCATCGCCCTTCGACTCGGCGACCTCGACCTCGACGCCACCATCGATGTCGGGCGGGGCGAGGTGGTGGCGCTGCTCGGCCCCAACGGGGCGGGGAAGACCACCCTGTTGCGGACGATCGCCGGGCTGCACGCCGTCGATCGAGGGCGCGTCGTCCTCGGCGACGACGTCCTCGACGACAGCGACACGGGCGAGTTCACGGCCCCCGAGCGCCGCCGACTCGGCGTGGTCTTCCAGGACCTGGCGTTGTTCGAGCAGATGGACCTCACCGAGAACGTGGCCTTCGGCCTCCGGGCGACCGGAGTGCGCCGCCGCGAGGCCCGCCGACAGGCACGGGACTGGCTCGCGGTGGTCGGCCTGGCCGACCGCGCCGCCGAGCACCCGGACGCGCTGTCCGGCGGCCAGCGCCAGCGGGTCGCCCTGGCGCGGGCACTGGCCTCGAAGCCGCGCGCCCTGCTGCTCGACGAGCCCCTGGCCGCCCTCGACGTGTCGACCCGGCTCGACGTCCGCACGGACCTGCGCCACCACCTCGAGGCGACCGGCCTCCCCACGCTCGTCGTCACCCACGATCCGATCGACGCCCACGTGCTGGCCGACCGGGTGGTGGTGCTCGAGGAGGGGCGGGTGAGCCAACAGGGGCGACTGACCGAGCTCGCCGCCCATCCGGCCACGAGCTACGTGGCCGACCTGGCCGACGTGAACCTGTTGGAGGGCCGTCTCGACGGCGCCGTGCTCACCACCCCGTCCGCGATGACCGTGCACGGGACACGTCTCGACGCCGAACACCGCCACGACGCAGGGGCTGGCGGCGGTGGCGCCTCGCGTGGTCGCGGTCTACCGGGAACGTCCCGGTGGCAGCCCCCGCAACTGCTGGCCGATGACCGTGGCCGGCATCGACGTGTTCCACGACCGCGTGCGGGTGCTGCTCGAGGGCCCGACCTCGCTGACGGCGGAGATCACCGCCGACGCGCTGGCCGAGCTGGCCCTGGCGCCCGGGGAGGAGGTCGTGGCCGTCGCCAAGGCCACGGAGATCCGCCTCTACCCGGGCTGAGCCGTGCCGGCGGCGTTCAGGCCGGGCGGCGCTCGTTCAGGGCGTCGGTGTTGTCGTGCATGATCATCCGCTGCACCTCGGGCGAGAAGTTCTTCAGCTCGTCGACGTAGTCGAGCGGTTCGGGCATGCCCTCGATGTGGGGCCAGTCCGACCCGAAGATGATGCGATCGGCGCCCATCATCTCGACCAGCTCGTGCACGTCGTCCTCCCAGAACGGGTTGATCCAGACGTGCTCACGGAACGTCTCCGACGGGAGCTCGGGGAACCAACCGGGCATCTTGGCGTGGGTGACGTCGAGCTTCTTGAGCAGCGCCCGCAGGAAGCCCGAGCCGTTCTCGACCGATGCCACCCGGAGGTTGGGGAACCGTTCGAAGACCTTGTCGCACACCAGCGCGGCGAGGAAGTCCTCGATCGGGCGATCGAACATCGTGGCCATCTTGATGGGCTGGGGACGGGCGCCGCTGTTGAAGTTGGCCGAGAAGCCGGTGTCCTCCGCGTAGCCGTTCGAGGTGTAGCCGCTGTCGCCGGCATGGGCGACGACGGTGATGCCCGCCTCGTTGACCCGCGCCCAGAAGGGGTCGAACATCGGGTCGGCCGGGGAACGGGGACCGTCGACGGTGGTCGGCGCGGCAGGGCGCATGACGATCGTGCGCACGCCCTTGTCGAGGGCCCACTCGAGCTCGTTCACGGCCCAGTCGAGATCGACGAGGGAGAAGTACGGCGCGGCGAAGATGCGGTCCTGGTAGGCGAAGCCCCAGTCCTCCTCGAGCCAACGGTTGAAGGCGGTGAACACCATCTGCACGGCGACCGGGTCGTGCTTCAGGAGCTCCTCGTAGATCATGCCGAGGGTGGGGAAGAGCCAGCACTTCTCGAGCCCGTGCTCGTCGAGCGTGGCGATGCGGGCGTCGCGATCGCGATAGGCGGGGCGGATGGGCTCGCGCTGCTTCATGAGCTCGAGCGGGGACTCGCCGCTCGGGTTGCCCCGGAAGTAGTCCTTCAGGATCCCCGGAGGCGAGACGGGGTCGAACGTGGGGTTGACCACCGCCCGACAGACCTTGCCGGCGATGACGTGGTACTTCCGACCGTTGATCTCGCACCACTCGATGGTGCGAGGGCCGGTACGAGGGTCGAGGTGCCGGGTGAAGGCGTCGAGCGCCTCGTAGTAGTGGTTGTCGGCGTCGAAGCAGGGGTAGCCGGGATCGTTCATGGCGCCAATCTACTACGCAACCGGCTGTTCGCACAGAGTTGTGTAGTACGTCTCCGAGGCCTCGGCCCATCGCGCCTGGAGTTCGCTGAAGCGGGCCTGGGCCCGTGCTCCGGCCCAGTCCTCGGGGAGCAGCGCCGCGGGCAGGGCCGGGTCGATGCTCAGCAGGTGACGCCACTCGTGGGCCAACCGGGTGCGCAGGGCGAAGGCTTCGCGGTCGTCCGCAGGGTCGGCGTCGGCGAACTCGTCGAGGAACTGCTCGTGGGCGGCTGCCGCGCCGGCGAGGTCCCATGCGCCGGCCACGACCTCCCCGGGACTGGCCGAACCGGGCGTGGGGGCAGCCGAGAAGAACACGGCGTGGCCCTCGAGGCCCAACTCCCCCAGGACGACCCGTGCCCCCGTCTCGGCGCGCTGGTCGGCGGCCACCCAGAGGCTGGGCCCGAGCGACCCGAAGCCCTCGAAGTCCAGGCCCGAGGCCAGGCGCTCCCTGCGTCGACGCTCCGGCATCGCCCCGGTCAGGGTCACCAACAAGAAGTGACCGTCCCACTCGTGATCGGAGAGCAGCGATCGCGCCAGGCGGTCGCGCGCGGACTGGAGCAGGCGGCGCCCAGCCGGCGAGAGCGACCAACGCGTGTAGCGGCCCACGCTCTCGCCCACCAGCCACCCGTCGGCAGCGGTGCGACTGACCGCCTGGCGGGCGGCGCGCTCCTCGACCCCCACGGCGTCGAGGGCGCCGACGAGCGTCGACGTCCAGACGTCGTCGCCCCGGGGCATCACGTACTGCCCGAGGATGCCCACGAGGAGGGCCCGCGCGCTGGGCCCGCCGTCGGCGCGACGACGGGTGGCGGTCACCACCACGTCGGATCGGGAGTCGTCCATGGCCGGGGATCGTAGGGCCGGTGCCGGGCCGCCACCGGAGGGGCTACGGGTCGTCGCACCACCGCAGGGCCGCCGCGCCGGCCCTCGCCGCGAAGGCGTCGCCGTCGAGCACCTCGTCGACCAACCCCCATCCGAGCGCCGTCGACGCGTCGATGACGGCGCCGGTGAGGGCCGCCCAGGCCGTGCGCTGCGGGCCCATCCGCTGCGCCAGGCTGGCCGTGCCGCCCGCACCCGGGACCAGGCCCATGGCCAGCTCAGGGAGCCGGAAGGTGGCGTCGGCGCGCGCCACCACGGTGTCGGCGAAGGCGGCCCACTCCATGCCCGCGCCGACGGCGGCGCCGTGGACGTGGGCGGTCACCCGGGCGCCGCAACGAGCGAGGTCGAGTGCCGGCGACCGGGTCGTGCGCACGAGATGGGCGGTCACCGGGTCGGGCGCGGTGCCGAACTCGTCGAGGTCGCCGCCGCTGCAGAACGACGGGCCGACGCCCCAGAGGTGGACGGCGTCGACCGTCGGGTCGGCCAGCGCCACGCCCAGGGCCGCGTGCAACTCGTCGCGGAGGCGGGCGCTGACCGCGTTGCGCACGTGCGGTCGTACCAGGGCGACGTCGAGCCGCGCACCCGCACGGCCGACCTCCACGGTGCGATCCCCGTCGTCGATCGACGCGGACCGGCGGCGGGACCGCTCGGCCTTCCAGCGCGTGTGGTCGGGGCCGGCCTGCAGCATCGAGTACACCCACGACTCGGCCACCACCGCCTCCTCGACCGACAGGCCACGGCCCGCTCGCAGGAGCTGGACGAGGGCGACCGCGGCTCCCGGTGAGCGAGCGACCCCCTGGGCCAGGGCGCGCAGGGCCGGGGCGAGGTCTGCCACGGCGATGGCGCCGCTCGGCGACGGGCCCGGACCACCGCGAGGTGCCTCCCCGACCACGAGCACCAGATCCAGGGCATCGGCGTCCGGGGGCACCGGCCCGGTGCCGGTGTGCACGCCCACGACGACGGCGGGCACGGTGGTGGCCGCGGCCACCACGTCGTGCAACGCATCGGCGTCGTCGAGGAGGACGACGATGATCGCTTCGCCGGCCAGCACGCCGGTGTCGTCCCCGCTGGCGGCTCGGCCGAGCAGGGCCGCGGCGTCGACGGCCCGGCGAACGGTGGGATCACCGGCCATGGACGACCTCCCCGGCGATCAGGGTGCAGCGCACCTTCTCGGCCAGGGGCTGGCCGAACGCCGAGGCGAGCGGCTCGTGGAGCAGGCACAGGTCGGCGGCCGCGCCGGGCACGACGGACCTCGAGGATCCGCCGGGGTCGTCGGCGGGACCGAGGAACCCGGCGAGCGCGACGGACGGCGCCACTCGTTCGTCGGCGCCCAGCACCCGACCGTCGCGGGTCTCACGCCGTCCCGCCGAGGCGATCGCCGCCCACGGGTCGACGGACGCCACCGGGGCATCGCTGCCGAGCGCCACGGCGACCCCGGCGCGCCGCAGTGACGCCAGGCGATACAGATCGGGGTGGTCGACGGGGTCGACGGCGGCGAGGTAGTGGTCACCACGCTCGGCGACGAACGACGGCTGGGTGACGACCGTGACGGCGGCGGCGGCCAGATAGGCGTCGAGGTCGCGTGGCATCACGGATGCGTGCTCGAGGCGATCGCCCTGCCGGGCGCCGGCCGCCTGGAGCGCCGCCACCGCCGCGACGCACTCGGCGCGGGTGACGCAGTGGATGGCCACGGCCCGACCCTCGGCGTGAGCAGCCTCGACGGCGACGGCCATCCCGACAGGGTCGAGCCCGCGATGTTCGTCGGCGACCAGCTTCACGGGCCCGAGCTCCGCCCATGGCCCGAGACCGGCGGCATCGCCTCGCCCCATCACCATCAGGCGTTGCCGCAGGGAGCCCGCCGACCGGGCCTCGACCAGGGCTTCGAGGGCACCGTCGTCGAGCACCGGTGTCGTGTCGGTGACCCCGGTGATGCCGTAGCCGGCCAGGAGGCACCCGATCGATCCGAGGTCGGGAGCGTCGCGCCCCAGCCGCAGGGCCATCCACCCGTCGAGGCGGTGCAGCCAACCGGTCGCTGCTCCGCCGGCCATCGCGCTCGACCGCGGGCTCGGCCCGCCCCTGCGTCTCGAAGCCCGCCCGGTCGTCCGACGGCGGGTCCTGCACACTCCCGCCACCTGCGACCACCCCGAGTCCCAGCGCCACGAGCCCGGGCGAGGACACCACCCACGACAGGCCGCTCCGGTGCTGCACCCGTAGCCGGCACATCCCCACAGACGCCGTCGAGGCGGTGACGGTCCATCGCCCCGTGGCGGTGCTCGTCGTAGCCCACGGCGCGGAGCCAGCCGACGCCATCGCCGTGGCCGCCGCGGGCCCGGCGCCGGAGACGAGCATCGACGTCGACCGCATCCGCGGCGTCGGAGAGGTCGAGTGACGTCGAGCGGGCGGCCAGCGCGAGCAGGTGCACGTGGTGATCGTGCAATCCGGGCAGCAGGGCCCCGCCGGCGGCATCGATCACGTCGGCGCCCCGACGATCGATGCGAGATGTGGTGTCGACCGCGACGATCCGACCGTCTTCGATCCGCACCGCGAGCCCATCGCTCCCCGCGATCTCGGCATCGACCACCACGGTGCTCACGAAGCCACCACGGACCTCGCCTCGGCACCGAGCGCGGCATGGCGGGCCACCTCTCGCAGCGACACGTCCAACACGCACCCGCCGCCGCGAGCCCACGCGTCGGCGACGGCCCCGGCGGCAACCATCCCGGCGAGGGGGTCGGCGACCGCATCGGCCACGAACCGCGGTCGACCCTCGTCGACGGCCACCAGGCCGCCCGCCGCGGCTGCGTCGTCGCCGAAACCCACCCGGTTCGACCAGGGACCGGAGCGCCCGTAGGCGGTGATCGACACCCAGACCGATCCCGGCCGCTCCGACAGGACCTGCTCCGCCTCGATGCCCATGTGGCGCAGCGCACGGGGTCGGGAGCCCTCGATGACGATGTCGGCCGTCGACAGGAGACGACGCAGCCGGTGGCGTCCGTCGACCGTGGCGAGGGGCAACGAACGATGCTCCTTGGCGCCGTTCAGCACCTGGAAGAACTCGGGATCGCCGCCGCGGGCCCCGTCGGGGCGACTGGTCGACTCCACCTTCACGACCCGCATGCCGGCCGCCGCCAGGAGGCGGCCGCACAGGGGCCCCGCCCACAACGACGACAGATCGACGACCAACGGTGCCGATGCGGTGCGACCGACGACCTGTCGACTGCGGGATCCGGTGTTCGAGGTACGGGCGCCGACCGTCGACCATGTCGCGACTCACGAGTTGCTCGTCACCGGCCGACAACGCGTCGTCGCGCACCGGGACCTCGGCGACCGCGAGGCCCACGAGCTGGCCGCGCTCGACGACCTCGCACCCGGGTCGGCCGACCACGGCCTCGGCGACGGGCTCCCACGAGACGATCCCATCCGACGGCACGGGCAGGTCGAGCCACGCCGGGAGCAGCTCGGCGTCCCCGACGCGCGGGAGGTTCACGGCGACCCATCCGTCGGCTGACCGCAGGAGCCGACAGGCGCCCCCCACCGAGACGGGTCCGGTCGTCCGGCGCCCGGACTGCGGTCTCCGCTCGGCGAACAGGTCGGCGGCGGTGAACGAGGTCGGTTCCGCCCCGGCGCGGGCAGAGCGGCCCAGATCGATCCTGCCCAGCGCTCGATCACCGACGGCCGCGGCTGCGGCCAGGAGAGCCGACCCCGATGCGACCACGTCGCGCCGATCAGCCCGTCAGGTCGGCGAGGATCTCCCGGCGCAGGAGCTTCCCGGTCGGGGTGCGGGGGAGCTCCTCGCGGAACACCACGACCTCTGGCGTCTTCGACCCTCGGAGGTGCTCACGAGCGAAGGCCTGCAGCTCCTCGGCATCGACGGTCGCACCGGTGGCGGCCACGACGACCGCGGCGATCCGCTGACCCCACTCGTCGTCGGGGATGCCGACGACGACCACGTCGACCACGCCCGGGTGACGGGCCAGGACGTCCTCGATCTCGGCCGGGGCGATGTTCTCCCCGCCCCGGATGATGGTGTCGTCGGCCCGGCCCTCGATGAAGAGGTAGCCGTCGGCGTCGACCCGGCCCCGGTCCTTCGTGGGGAACCAGCCCTCGTCGTCGAGCACGCTGAACCCGTCGTACTCACCCGACACCTGCTCGCCGCGCAGGAAGACCAGCCCGAGCTCGCCGTCGGGCACGACCGTGCCGTCGGCGCCCCGTACCTGGACCTCGATGCCGGGAAGCAGCTTGCCCACCGATCCGAGCCGTTCGCGGGCCACCGGGTCGCCGGCGCGTGCCGCGGCATGGTCGTCGGGTCCGAGCAGTGCGATGGTCGACGAGGTCTCGGTGAGGCCGTAGGCGTTGACGAACCCGGTGCCGTCGAACAGCTCGAGGGCCTGTTCCAGCACGGGCAGCGGCATGCGCGACCCGCCGTAGGAGAGCGTGCGCAGCGTCGGCACGTTCGCCGGCGCGCCGGCGAGCTCGGCCACGACCCGGGCCAGCATGGTGGGCACCACCATCGCCTGCGTGACCCCTCGGGTGCGCACCGTCTCGAGCCACGTCGCCGCGTCGAAGGCGTCGAGGTAGACGATGCGTCGGCCGGCGTAGACGTTCGACAAGAGGTTGGCCATGCCGGCGATGTGGTACGGGGGAACGGTGACGAGCGCCGACTGGTCCTCGTCGGCCGCGGCGAACTCGACGGTGCCGAGCACGTACGACGTGAGGTGGCGATGACGCAGCAGCGCCGCCTTGGGCGTACCGGACGTACCCGAGGTGTAGAGCACGACGGCCACGTCGTCGGGATCGACGAACGGGGGGAGGTCGCCCGTCTCCTCGACGCCGCCGGTGACCACCAGCTCCCGACGGTCGATGGTGCGGGTCGGGTCGGCACCGGCCACCGGAAGGTGCTCGGCCACGACCAGCGCCCCCGGGTGGGCCTCGACGAGGGGCTGGAGCTGCTCGTCGCCGAGCCGGTAGTTGAGGGGGATGAACGGCACCCCGGCCGCGGCGGCACCGAAGAGCGAGATCGGGAAGGTGACGTCGTTGGTGCCGCAGTAGACCAGTGCGTCGTGGCCGCCGGCGACGAGGCGTTCGGCGCACGCCGCCGCGGCCCGTGCCAGCTCGTCGAAGGTCAGCTCGACGTCACCGCCGACGACCGCCTGACGTTCGGGCAGGGTGGATCCCGCCATCTCCAACAACAGGCCGAGGTTCACGGGGCTGCCCGGTTCAGTCCGACGACGGCAGGGGCTTGGCGCCCTTGATGGGCATCTCGCGCCCGTCCGCCGCCAGCGCGCCGGGCCCGGGCTTGGAGCAGAGCACCTCGAGGGTCGAGTCCTCGTCGGTGTAGCGCTTGCCCACCAGTGCGCCGTCCCCGGTGGCGGCTGCGTGTCCGCCGCCGGGACGATCGTCGCCGGGATCGACGAGCGCTTCGCCGCCGCACGTCACGGTCACCGGCACCGACGGCGGCCGAACGACCACCACCTCCGTGCCGCACGCCGGGCATGCCAACCGCTGTCCTGCCTTGATGTCCATGGTTCCCCTCGTGTCCGTGACCGACAGCACAGTATCGCCGTCACCGTGGCCCACCGGCCGCCCCCATGGACGGGCCCCACGACTCGTCCCTGCCCCATCGGCGACGACCTACCATCGCCCGGCCGGCGACCACGCCGGGGAGCAGGAGGGGACACCATGACCATCGGGGACCGGCGCTTCGAGGAGAAGGTCGCGCTGATCACGGGAGCCGGATCGGGCATCGGGCGAGCCACCACCGCGCGGCTGGCCGCCGAGGGCGCGAAGGTGCTCGCCGTCGACATCAGTGAAGCCGGCCTGGCCGGCACCGTGGAGCTGGTGGAGGCGCACGGTGGCGGCACCATCGAGACGTGCGTCACCGATGTCACCCAGCCGGCGCAGTGCCGCCAGGCGGTCGCCACCGCGGTCGAGACGTTCGGACGCCTCGACGTGCTCGGCAACGTCGCCGGCATCGCCAGGGGCGAACACGTCGCCGACGTCACCGAGGAGGGCTACCGCCGGATGTTCGGCGTGAACACCGACGGGCCGTTCTTCATGTGTCAGGCCGCCATCCCGCACCTGCTCGAGACCGACGGCAACATCGTGAACATGGCGTCCAACGCCGGGCTGATGGGCGGCGCCTACACGGTCGTCTACTGCATGACCAAGGGAGCCGTCGTGCAGCTCACCCGGGCGCTGGCCATGGAGTTCGCCAAGACCAAGATGAGGGTCAACGCCATCGCTCCGGGCGGGATCGAGTCGAACCTGACCATCGGGTACGAGATGCCCGCCGACGTCGACTTCGACCTCGTCGGGCGCTACATGGGGTTCCGCGGCATGGGCACGCCCGACGACATCGCCGTGCTCTTCGCCTTCGTCGCCTCCGACGACGGACGCAACATCCACGGAGCGATCCTGTCGAGCGACCTCGGCATCACGACCGGCTGACGCCATGAGCGATCCGGCGGCGACGGCACCCACCCTCACGTCGAACGTCGACGCCTCCGACGACACCTTCGCGGCGAACCGTGAGGCGCTCGACCGGGCGGTCGCGGAGGTGCGGGCCCTCACGGCGAGCGCCCGCGAGGGCGGTTCGGACGCGGCCCGACGCCGCCACACCGAACGGGGCAAGCTCCTGCCCCGTGAACGGGTCGAGGGCCTCCTCGACCCGGGCACCCCGTTCCTCGAGCTGTCGCCGTTGGCCGCCCACGGCCTCTACTCGGGGGAGGCGCCGGGGGCCGGCCTGATCACCGGGGTGGGTCGGGTGTGCGGGCGCCTCTGCGTCATCGTGGCCAACGACGCCACGGTGAAGGGCGGCACCTACTACCCGATGACGGTCAAGAAGCACCTCCGGGCCCAGGAGGTCGCCCTCGAGAACCACCTGCCGTGCATCTACCTCGTCGACTCCGGCGGCGCCTACCTGCCCGCCCAGGACGAGGTGTTCCCCGACCGCGACCACTTCGGGCGCATCTTCTTCAACCAGGCGAACCTCTCGAAGGCCGGCATCGCCCAGATCGCCGCCGTGATGGGTTCGTGCACCGCCGGGGGCGCCTACGTGCCGGCGATGAGCGACGAGACGGTGATCGTGCGCGACCAGGGCACGATCTTCCTCGGTGGTCCGCCCCTGGTGAGGGCGGCCACGGGCGAGGTGGTCTCGGCCGAGGACCTCGGCGGCGGTGACCTGCACGCGCGCACCTCGGGCGTCGTCGACCACCTCGCCGACGACGACCGTCACGCTCTGCGGCTGGTCCGCCAGATCGTCGACACGCTGCCTCCCACCGCCGCGACCGCCGTGGCGCGTTGCCGAACCGGAGGACCCGGTCGTGGACGAGGACCAGCTGCACGGTGTCGTCCCGACCGATCCTCGCCAGCCCTACGACCCTCGCGAGGTGATCGCCCGCATCGTCGACGGCAGCCGCTTCGCCGAGTTCAAGGCGAACTACGGCACGACCCTCGTGACCGGCTTCGCCCGCATCTGGGGGCACCCGGTCGGGATCGTCGCCAACGACGGCGTCCTGTTCGGGGAGTCGGCCCTCAAGGGCGCGCACTTCATCGAGCTGTGCGACCAGCGACGGATCCCGCTGCTGTTCCTCCAGAACATCACGGGGTTCATGGTCGGCCGCGACTACGAGGCGGCCGGCATCGCCAAGCACGGCGCCAAGATGGTGAACGCGGTCGCCTGCGCCCGGGTGCCCAAGCTCACCGTCGTCGTGGGCGGGTCGTTCGGGGCGGGCAACTACTCGATGTGCGGCCGGGCCTACTCCCCCCGCTTCTTGTGGATGTGGCCCAACGCACGGATCTCGGTCATGGGCGGCGAGCAGGCCGCCGCCGTGCTCGCCACCGTGCGCCGCGACCAGATGGACGCGCGCGGCGAGACCTGGTCCGACGACGACGACGCCGCGTTCCGGGCCCCGATACGTGCGCAGTACGAAGCGCAGGGGCGCGCGCTGTACTCGACGGCTCGCCTCTGGGACGACGGCATCATCGAGCCCGCGGAGACACGGATGGTCGTGGGGCTGGCCCTGGGCGCCGTCGGCGCCGCCCCGCTGCAGCCCGTCGGCTACGGCGTGTTCAGGATGTGACGACGATGTTCGACAGGGTGCTCGTGGCCAACCGCGGTGAGATCGCCGTGCGCATCCTGCGCACGTTGCGGGCCCTCGGGATCGACGGGGTGGCGGTGCACTCCGACGCCGACGCCGACGCTCGCCACGTCGTGGAGGCCGATCTCGCCGTGAGGCTCGGCCCGGCACCTGCGGCGCAGAGCTACCTGAACATCGACGCGCTGCTCGCCGCGGCGTCGGCCACCGGCGCGCAGGCCGTCCACCCGGGCTACGGCTTCCTGGCCGAGAACGCCGGGTTCGCCGAAGCCTGCGCCCGGGCCGGCCTGGTCTTCATCGGTCCCACCCCCCGCGCCATCGACGCCATGGGCGACAAGGTCCGGGCCAAGGAGGTCGTGGCCGCGGCGGGTGTCCGCGTCGTCCCCGGCAGCGAGGGCCGGGGCCTCGACGACGCACAGCTCGTGTCCGCCGCCCAGCGGGTCGGCTACCCCGTGCTGCTCAAGCCGGCGGCCGGCGGTGGCGGCAAGGGCATGCGGATGGTCCACGACGACGACGCGCTGATCGACGCTGCCGGCAGCGCACGGCGCGAGGCGCGCGCCGCCTTCGGCGACGACACCCTCCTGCTCGAGCGCTTCATCGAGGCGCCGCGCCACATCGAGATCCAGGTCGTCGCCGATCATCACGACCACGTGGTCCATCTCGGCGAACGCGAGTGCAGCCTCCAGCGGCGTCACCAGAAGGTCGTGGAGGAGTGCCCCTCGCCGCTGCTCGACGACGCCACCCGGACGGCGATGGGGGCCGCGGCCGTCGACGTGGCCAGGGCGTGCGGGTACACCAACGCCGGGACCGTCGAGTTCATCGTGTCCTCGACGCGGCCCGACGAGTTCTTCTTCCTCGAGATGAACACCCGACTCCAGGTCGAGCATCCGGTCACGGAGATGGTCCACGGCCTCGACCTCGTGGAGCTGCAGCTGCGCATCGCGGCCGGCGAACCCCTCCCGTTCACCCAGGAGGAGGTCGGCGGTGAGGGCCACGCCATCGAGGCGCGGATCTACGCCGAGGACCCGGCTCGCGACTTCCTGCCGACGGGGGGACGGGTGATCCACCTTCGTGAGGCCGACGACCACCGCGGCGTGAGGGTCGACTCGGCACTGCGCACCGGGCTGCGCATCGGCTCGGACTACGACCCGATGCTGGCCAAGGTCGTCGCCCACGGCCGCGATCGGACCGACGCCCTGCGCCGACTCGATGCCGCGCTCGCCGACACGGCGGTGCTCGGCGTGACCACCAACATCGGCTTCCTGCGCACGTTGCTGGCCGACCCGGAGGTCCGCGCCGGGCGGCTCGACACGGCG
This sequence comes from uncultured Iamiaceae bacterium, assembly GCA_963715425.1. GTDB lineage: Bacteria > Actinomycetota > Acidimicrobiia > Acidimicrobiales > Acidimicrobilacustridaceae > Rhabdothermincola_A. Next base: position 15,624 of record CAVQSE010000004.1, on the reverse strand, counting down.
CTCGTGGAGGAACGACTCACCGCACCGGCCGACGACCCGCTGCCCGACGCCGTCGTGGTGGGGGCCGCGCTGCTCCCGCTCACACCGTCGGCACCCGTCGACGACCCGTGGTCCCGACGCACCGGCTGGGCTCCGGGGGGCGAGCGTGCGTTGCGGGCGACGGTGCACGGCGCCGGCCACCCGCCGATCGAGGTCACGATGCGACACCGCGACGGGACGTGGACGATCGTCGCCGACGACGGGCCCGAGCGCACGGCGACGGTGGAGCGCACGGCCCGCGGGCTACGCGTGTCGCTCGACGGGACGACGACGGTCCTGGACCACGCCGAGGCCGCGGGCGGCTCGACCTGGTTCGGACACGGGGGGCGGACCTGGTCGACCCGCGTCGACGGTCTGGCCGACACCGAGGGGGGCGACCGTGACCGCGCAACATCGCGGTCCCGTCGTCGCTCCCATGCCGGGTGCGGTCACGGCGGTGATGGTGCACCCGGGCGACCTCGTGGTCGCCGGCCAACCCCTCGCGGCGATCGAGGCGATGAAGATGGAGTTCACCCTCCGGGCCCCTCACGACGGCGTGGTCGCCGAGGTCCACGCAGCCACCGGGGATGCCGTGCGGCTGGGGCAACCGATCGTGACCGTCGAGCCCGAAGGCCACGACCTCGGCGCCGAGCGGGGCGGGGACTGACGCCGTGGAGTTCGACCTCGCCGGCGTGATCGCGGCCATCGCCCGAGCCGTACCCGACCGCGAGTGCGTCGTCCACGGCGAGGACCGCCGCAGCTACCGCGACTTCGTCGCCAACACCAACCGCTTCGCCAACGTGCTGCACGCCCACGGCCTGGGCCTTCACCGGGACCGGGCCGACCTGGCCGGGTTCGAGTCGGGGCAGGACCACCTGGCGCTGTACCTCCACAACGGGATCGAGTTCCTCGAGGCGAACGTGGGTGCCTTCGCCGCCCGTGTGGCGCCGTTCAACGTGAACTACCGCTACGTCGACGACGAGCTGGTGGCGCTGTTCGCCGACCAGCACGCCCGCGCCGTGGTCTTCCACGCGGCGTTCGCCCCGATCGTCGAACGGATCGCGCCCCGACTTCCCGATCTCGAGCTCCTCGTCCAGGTCGGGGACGACTCGGGCCAGGACCTCGCCCGCGGGTGCGCACTGGTACCACGACCTGCTCCGCGACCAGCCCTCCACTCCCCCGCCCGTGGGCCCGTCGCCGGACGATCTCTACGTGCTGTGCACCGGAGGGACCACGGGCACGCCCAAGGGGGTGCTCTGGCGTCAGGGCGACCTCTTCGTCGCCGCTCTGGGTGGGACGAGCGCGCGCACCCGTCACGAGTTCACGTCGCTCGAACAGCTGGTCGAGGAGGCCAGGGATCGGGGCGGCAAGCGGAACCTGGCCACGGCCCCGTTCATGCACGGGCGCGGCGCAATGGACCGCGCTCACGACCCTCACGCACGGCAACACCGTGATCATCGCGCCCGGCACGGGGTCGCTCGATCCTGCGCTGGTCTGGACGACGGTCGAGCGCGAGCGGGTCACACTGCTCCAGCTCGTCGGCGACGCCTTCGCCCGCCCCCTGCTCGACGAGCTGGCCCACGGCGCCTACGACGTGTCGTCGGTGCGTTTCGTCAGCAACGGCGGCGCCATCCTGAGCGTCGCCGCCAAGCAGCGCATCCTCGAGCAGATCCCCGGCTCGGTGGTGGTCGACGGGCTCGGATCCTCGGAGGCGGGGCCCATCGGGAACAACACCGCCGACGACGGCACCCTCGGGGCGACCGAGTTCACGCTCGGCCCCTACGGTTGCATCCTGTCCGAGGACCTCGATGCCGTCATCGAACCTGGCGACCCCGCCCTCGGATGGCTGGCCACACGCGGTCGCATCCCGCTCGGCTACCTGGGCGACCCCGAGCGGACCGCACGGACCTTCCCGGTGATCGACGGGCAGCGCTTCGCCGTGGCCGGCGACCGTGGCCGCTACCGCGCCGACGGGACCGTGGAGCTGCTCGGTCGCGACGCCGTCACCATCAACACCGGCGGCGAGAAGGTCTTCGCCGAGGAGGTGGAGCAGGCCCTCCTGGGCCATCCGGCGGTGGCCGACGTGATCGTGTGCGGGCGGCCGTCGGAGCGCTGGGGCAGCGAGGTCGTGGCGGTGGTGGCGCTGCGCCCCGGCGCCGACGCCGACCCGGACGAGCTGCGAGCGACCGCCGGCCGCTCGCTGGCGCGCTACAAGCTGCCCAAGCAGATCGTCTTCCGCCCCCAGGTCCGGCGCAGCCCGGCCGGAAAGGCGGACTACGCCTGGGCCCGAGCCCAGACGGACCCCGACACGTCCGACGATCCGATGCATCCCGAGACGCGGCGCTGACCCGCCGCCCCGACCCAGGAGAACGACGTGCGCCGTGCCATCAGCGGGAAGTGGTTCGAGGAGCTGGAACCCGGCCTGGTCGTCGACCATGCCGTCACCAGGACCGTCACCGAAGCCGACAACACCTTCTTCAGCTGCCTCACCATGAACCCGCAGCCGTTGCACCTCGACGCCGAGTTCGCGGCGCAGAGCGAGTTCGGCGAGCGGCTCGTGAACTCGATGCTCACCTTGTCCCTGCTCGTGGGCATGACGGTGCACGAGACCACGCTCGGGACCACCGTGGCCAACCTGGGGTTCTCCGAGATCGCCTTCCCCCAGCCGGTCCTGGTGGGCGACACGCTGTGGGCCGAGACCGAGGTCGTGGCGGCCCGGGACTCGACGTCGCGACCGGAGGCCGGCATCGTGACCTTCGAGCACCGAGCGCTCAACCAGCGCGACGAGCTCGTGGCCCGGTGCATCCGCAGCGCGCTCATGCGCCGACGCCCGACCTGAGCGTCCCCGGATCGACGCGACGTCAGCCGTCGGTGCCGATGCGGGCCCTCAGGCGGGCCAGCAGCTCGGCGAAGGCCGGTTCACCCATCGAGGCGAACTGCGGGCCCACCTCGGCGGCGACGGCATCGGACCCCGTGTCGATGGCGCCCAGCGACTGGACGGTGGCCTTCGTGCGCCTGACGAGGTCCGGCGGTGCCTCCGCCGCCCGGGCGGCGATCGTCCGCGCCGTCGACAGCAACTCGGCGTCCTCGACGCACGTCCATGCCAGCCCGAGCTCGGCGGCTCGACCGCCGTCGACGACCTGACCGAACACGACCATGGCCATCACCGTCTGGTGGTCGGTGATGCGACGGAGGCGCCAGGTGTGGCCACCGCCGGGATGGATCCCGATCTGCATGAACCGGGTGTCGAAGCGCGCCGAGCGACCGGCGACGATCACGTCGCAGGCCAACGCCATGTTCATCCCGGCGCCGACGGCCGGCCCGTTGACCGCGGCGACGCTGGGGATCGGCGACTCGGCGATGCGCAGGAAGCCGGCGTAGATGGCTTCGAGCTCGTGGGTGCTCGAGCAGTTGGCCAGGTCGTCCAGGTCTCCCCCGGCGCAGAACGCCGAGCCCGATCCGGTGACCACGAGCGCGCCCACGTCCTCCCGGCGTTCGAGGTCGTCCAGTGCCGCCACGATCGCGTCGTTCAGGGCCTTGGAGACGACGTTGCGGCGGGCGGGATCGTCGAGGGTGAGCACGGCGACCCGGTCGGCCACGTCCACGTTCAGCAGCGTCATGACCAGAGTCTCGCCCACCACACCGCGCGGTCGCGTCGGCGGTGCGATGCAACGGGCGATCCGGGGGTCGGGCGCGAGATCAGGCGTCGGCCAGGGCCCGCAGTCCTGCGGTCACGAAGACGGTCGCCGCGTGGAGGAACGCCGGGGTGAGCGGCTCGTTGCGGGCGTAGGCCCGGTGGTGCAGCGGACCGGCGACCAGGCTCCATGCGGTCTCGACCGGCGGCGGATCGACCAGCTCGCCGCGTTCGACGGCGCGATCGAGGATCTCGCCCATCAGCGCCAGGCGGGGAGCGAGGAACTTGGCTTCGACCGCCAACCGCAGCTCGCGGTCCCGTCGCAGCTCGCCCGCCAGCACCCCGGCCAGGTCGTCGCGACGCACCGACATGGACTTGCCCATCGCCTGGACGAGCGCGGCCACGTCGCCGTCGAAGGTGCCCGTGTCGATGGCCACGGGCTCGGGGTGCAGGCTGGCCAGAGAGGCGACCACGAGCTCCTCCTTGGTCGCCCAGCGCCGGTAGAGCGTGGCGGAGGACACCCCGGAGCGGGCGATGACCGCAGCGACGGTGAACCCCGCGTACCCCTCCTCCGCCAGCACGTCGAGGGTGGCCGACAAGATGGCCTCGTCGGCGGCCTCGCTGCGCTGACGGCCCGGCCGTGAGGCGGTGCGGGCACTCATCGCGGCCCTCCGTCCTCGCAGCGACGGGCGCCCAGCGATCGCTCCCGGCGGCGGTTGTCCACGCCGGTGACGGTAGACGCTCGGCGCCGCCCGACGAGGGCCGACTCGCTCCGGGTGCCCACCTCGGTGCGGATCAGCGGGGAGATCACGGGAAGTAGCCTGCACCCATCGACACCGGGGACGCCCGGCGACTGCACCCTTGGAGCGCACGTGGAGCGACTGAAGATCGACCTGTTGGCACCGGAGCTGTACGGGGGGGACCCCTACCCGACCTACGCCTGGATGCGGGCCAACGAGCCCGTCTACTGGGACGAGGTCAACGAGCTGTGGGGGATCGCCCGCTACGACGACATCGTCGACATCGAGAAGCGCAAGGCCGTCTTCGTCAACTCGGACAAGGAGAAGGGCGGGTACCGGCCCAACCTGCCCGCCGACGGGGCCATCATCGGGCTCGACGACCCGCTGCACCTCAAGCGCCGCAACCTCGTGTCGCGTCGCTTCACCCCACGAGCGGCGGCCGCATGGGAGGACGACATCCGGGCGAAGGTGAATCGGCTCATCGATGGCGTGGCCGCCAACGACGGGCGAGCCGAGATCGTGAACGACCTGGCGGCGCCGCTGCCGGCGATGATGATCGGCAAGCTGCTCGGCTTCGAGGAGGACGACTGGCCCAAGCTCAAGCACTGGTCGGAGACCACGATCGCCATGGGCGGTGGGCCCCGGTACTTCAGCGAGGTGGGGATGGTCTCGGCCATGGAGTTCGCCCAGGCCGCTGCCGACGTGTTCGAGGCCAAGAAGGGCTGCCCGGCCGACGACGTGCTCAGCCACTACACCACGGCCGAGGTCGACGGCTGCCCGATGTCCACCGAGGACGTGATCGCCGACTCCCTCCTCCTGCTCGACGGCGGGGCGGAGACCACCCGCACCGTGATCGCCCGCACCATCCTCGAGCTCATGCAACAGCCCGAGGAGCTGGCCAAGCTCCGCGCCGGAGCCGACATGACGATCGCCGTCGAGGAGTTCATCCGTTGGGTGACCCCGGTCCACAACATGTGCCGGGTCGCCGTCGAGGACGCGCTGGTGGGCGACACCACGATCCCTGCCGGCCACCAGGTGGTGTTGATGTACAGCTCCGGGAACCGGGACGAGCAGCACTTCGACGAGCCCGAGCGCTTCGACGTCACCCGCAACCCGAACAACCACATCGCCTTCGGGTTCGGCACCCACTTCTGCATGGGGGCGTCCCTGGCCCGCCTCGAGATCAAGGTGTTCTTCGAGGAGCTGCTGCGCCGCACGGCGGGCTGGCAGCTGGTGCCCGGCACGGAGCCCGTGGCCACACCCAACGCCTTCGTCCGTGGGCTCGATTCGGCCGAGGTCGAGTTCGAGTTCGTGAGCTGAACCCGTCCCTCGCACGCCCCCTCCCGAACAAGAAGAGGAGTGTTGCCGCGTCGGGTCAGGCGTCGCCGGGCCAGAGGGGCTCGGTGACCTCGAAGCCGACCGGCTGACCCCACTGGTTGCGGAACGACACCTCCTGCGGTGGCTGGCGCACGGCCACGCCCCACTTCCCGGTGGGGTAGCCGAACGACACGCAGCAGTTCATGTGCCACCCCTCGTCGGCGGGCACGCCCAGGATCTCCTTCACCTCGGCGTCGCTGAAGGCGAGCACCTGGGTGAGCGAGCTGCCCACCCCTTCGGCCCGGGCCGCCAGCTGGGCGCTCCACACCGCCGGGTACACGGAGCTGCCGCTGGTGTCGTGCTGGGCGAAGCCGAACAGGAACAGCGGCACCTCGGCGAAGTGGTCGGCCAGCCAGTTGGCCGACCGCTGCACCGCGAACATCGAGATCGACTCGGGGTCGTCGGGCGCGGCGTGGGCCTCGGCCAGCCGATCGGCGTAGATGGTCTGCCACAGCGTGGCGATCGCCGCCTTGTAGAGCGGTGCGATGCGGGCCTTCACCTCGGGGGAGTCGACGAGCAGGAACCGCCAGTTCTGGGTGTTCCCGCCGCTGGGGGCCCGCACGGCGGCGTCGAGGATCCTCGCCTGCACCTCCATGGGGATCGGCTCGGTGGTGACCCGGCGCATGGCCCGGGTGGTGTACAGCGCTTCGTAGACGTCCATGTCAGCGGGCCTTCCAGGTCTCGTGGACTGCGGTCAGGAGCGTGACGAAGTCGTCGAGCTCGTCGGGATCGAGGACGGCCAGGGCCCGGGCCATCGCGGCGTCGGTGCCGGCCTCGGCCACCTTCCACCGGTCCTCGAAGGTGGCGCCCTCGGCCATGCCCTCGAGGTCCCAGCCGAAGATCGGCGCCATGAAGGCGCTGCGGAAGGCCACCGCCTCGACGGCGAGGAGGCCGGCGGCGAGCACCGCCCCTGCGTGGTAGGCCCCCCGCAGCTCCCGCAGGGCGTTGACCTGGTGCTCGATGCGGGCCTTCGGGCGATCGGGCCCCGGCACGGCGAGGGTGCGCCAACCGGCGAAGAGCGGGGCCCCCGACGGCGAGGTCGAGTCGACCACCTTCGTGAGCACGTCACCGAGGCGGACCAACCCGTCGTGGTCGGCGATGTTGGCGTCGCCGTAGTCGGCGGCGACCTCGGCGAACAGCGCCGCCCCCTCGGCCGGGCTCATCACCGCGCGGCCGGCCTCCCACTGGGTGCGGACCTGGTCGGGGTTCCAGAAGCAGAACGCGGCGCTCACCACGTCGGCATCCACGTCACCGAGCACGCCACCTCGTCCCAGCACGTAGAAGTCGATGCCCGAGAAGCCGGCCTCGCCGCCGCGTGCGTAGGTGGCGCCGTCGGTCATGAAGGCGCCGCCCAGCGCCTCGATGGCGGCGGCGGTGGCCCGCGTCTGCGTCCGCTGGTGTCATCGGTCCCCCCTCGTCGTGGGGCGTTCGGCCCCCGGTCGGCGGTCACCCTACCGAGCGGCGTGGGGGGCGGCGACGGCGAGCGCGCCCGGGGTCGGCGGGGGGACCGGGCGATGACGCCGGGCCGTCCGTGTAGCGTCGCTCGGCGAGTCGAGGGGTCCGATCACCGGGCCGAGGGGGAGCCGAGCGATGACCGACACCGGGCAGGAGATGCCGTTCAAGGGCGAGAAGCAGCGCAGCAAGGTGGTGATGAGCCCCGAGGAGGTCGACGCCTTCCTCCAGGAGCGCCGGGCCATGACGATGTCGACCATCTGCGCCGACGGGAGCATCCACTCGATCGCCATGTGGTACGGCTTCCTCGAGGGAGCGGTGGCCATCGAGAGCAAGGCCAAGGCCCAGAAGGTGGTCAACCTGCGCCGCAACCCGAACCTGACGATGATGGTCGAGGCCGGCGACACCTACGAGGAGCTGCGGGGCGTCACGCTCATCGGCAAGGGCGAGATCGTGGAGGAGCCCGACCGCATCTGGGAGCTCGGGGTGAGCGTGTTCGAGCGCTACAACGCCCCGTACACCGAGGAGATGAAGCCGTTCGTCGAGATCATGTTGCGCAAGCGCGTGGTGGTGAAGCTCCACGTCGAGCGCACGATCTCCTGGGACCACCGCAAGCTGTCGAGCTGACGCCGACGGCGTCCGGTCAGCGGCGCAGGGGCCTGCCCGTCGACACCGAGCTGCCTAGCGCGACAGCCCGGGCGTGGCCTGGAGCCCGGCCACGAGCTGGTCCTGCTCCTCCTGGGTGAGCTTCGCCTGGGAGTGGAGGCCGAACCGGGTGAAGTAGGGCGGCGGCATGCTCCCCTCGAGGATCACCTCGACCGAGTCGCGGGCGTTGCGCGGATCGGTGGTGAACTCCGAGAAGTTCACCGCGGCGCGTCCCTCCTCGACGTGGCGCTGGATCGCCCAGGAGACGGGGGCCACGTTCGAGTACCAGGGGTACTCGACCTCGTTCGAGTGGCACGAGTAGCAGGAACGGACCATGAGCGCCCTCGTCTCCGGTGTGGCCCAGGCCGGCTCACCGGTGACGGGCGGGTTGGTGTGGGCCCGCCCGTAGGGCACCAGCTGGATGACGAGCAGCGTGCCCAGCCCGACCACGACGAAGACACCGAGCGTGAGCGCGGCGCCCGGCAGCTCGCCGCGGCGATCCTGGAGCCACCTGACGACGAGCAGCGTGACGAGTCCGGCGGCGCCGTAGAGCACCACGGTGACCGGGAACGGGAGACCGATGAGCTCGCCGACCACCAGCAGCGCCACGAGGAGCAGCACCACCGACGCGGTCACCCACGGGACGGGCCTTCACGAAGTCGACGAGCCACTGCACGAATCGGCCCACCGCGTCGGTCACGGTCGTGACACTACAGACGGTGCCGCCGCCGGCGACCTCACCGCTCGGGAGTCCGGGCCGAGGAGCAGCGCGGTGCAGCCTCACGAGGCAAGCTGGCCGGATGGCCGCCAACGCATCATCCATCACCGTCGAGACGACTGACGGGCCGATGCCCGCCCTCCTGGCCGAACCCGAGGGGGAGCCTCGCGGTGGCGTGGTGGTGATCCAGGAGGCCTTCGGGCTGACGGGTCACATCGAACGGGTGACCGTCGCGCTGGCCGACGAGGGCTACGTGGCCGTCGCCCCCGCCCTGTTCCACCGCTCGGGTGCCCCCGTGTTCTCCTACGACGACATGAGCCAGCTCGGGCCCGTGATCATGGCCATGACCGGGGAGGGGATCACCGCCGACGTGGACGCCGCGCTCGCCGCACTGGCCGATCGGGGCGTCGCGCCGCCGGCGCAGGGCATCATCGGCTTCTGCATGGGCGGCAGCGTCGCCTGCGCCACCGCCGCCCGCCTCGCCCTCGGCGCGGCGGTCACGTTCTACGGCGGAGGTGTCACCACCGGCCGCTTCGGCCTGCCCGCCCTGGTGGAGGTGGCCCCGCGCCTGCGCACGCCCTGGCTCGGCCTCTACGGCGACCTCGACGCCCACATCCCCTCCGAGGAGGTCGAGCAGCTGCGGGCCGCGGCGGCGCAGGCCCCCGTGCCCACCGAGGTCGTGCGCTACGCCGAGGCCGACCACGGCTTCCACTGCGACGAACGTGCCTCGTTCCATCCCGCCTCGTCGGCCGACGCCTGGGCGCGGACGCTGGCCTTCCTGGGCGACCGGCTCGGGGCGGGCTGAACGGAGTCCCTCGGCTCCACGAGACGACGTGGCGCCTGCTAGACACAGCCCTTCGGTTTCCGGCCTCGAACGAGGACGTCCAGGGGGGACAGCGATGACGAGGCACGCCAGGCGCCCACACGCCCTCGATCGGCACGCGCCGCGACGGTTCGGGTCACGGGCCCAGGCGAGCAGTGATCGCCCTCGCCATCTGCGCCACCCTCGCTCCTCGGAGCCTGCACCGACGGCGAGGACGCCTCGCCGCGACGACGACCACGACCGCGGTGCCCGCCGACGTCGAGGTGACCGGACCGATCACCGGCGGCGTGCGTGACGTCGTCTACGTCCCCATGCCCCCTGGCATCGACGAGGAGTACGGCTACGTCGAGGAGGAGTACTTCATCACCGGGGAGGCCGCCTCGTACGTGCCGACCGCGCCCCTCACCGAGGACGGGATGTGGACCCTGAGCGAGGGTCCCGGAGGCCCCGTACGCCTCCCGTGTGGTGGTGCGCCGGCCCATCGACCCGGGTGACTTCAACGGGACCGTCGTGGTCGAGTGGCTCAACGTGAGCGCCGGGCGCGAGTCCGACCCCGACTTCGGTTTCCTCCACCCCTACCTGATGCGCGAGGGCTACGCCTACGTGAGCGTGTCGGCCCAGTCGGCGGGGATCATGGGCGGCGGCGCCATCCTCGAGGTGCCGGGCGTGGACCCCACTGCGCTGCTGCCGGCCAAGGAGTGGGACCCCGAGCGCTACGCCCCGCTCGACGTGCCCGACGACGCCTACTCCTACGGCATCTTCACCGATGTGGCCGAGATGCTCCGCGCCCCGGGCCGGTCGATCCCCTCGACGGGTTGCAGCCCGAACAGGTCATCGCCATCGGCCAGTCCCAGTCGGCGTTCCGCCTCGTCAGCTACGCCAACGGGGTCCAGCCCCTCACCGAGGCCTTCGACGGCTTCCTCATCCACAGCCGCAGCGACTCCTGCGGCAACGTTCGGCGACGACCCCGCCGCCAAGCCGCCGGCGACCGTGGCCATCCGCACCGACCTCGACGCGCCCGTGCTGGTGCTGCAGTCCGAGACCGAGGCCATCCGCAGCCAAGGTCCCGACGGGGGCCAGCCCGACTCGGCGACGGTCCGGATCTGGCAGGTCGCCGGCACCGCCCACGCCGACCAGTCGTCGCTCGACTACGGCGCCGCCTCCGGGGCCCGGTGGACCACCGTCGAGCTACGACCCGACGCCGTACTGCGGCACGGTCAACGACGGGCCGATGACCCCCGTGGCCCGCGCCGCCATGTCGTCGCTGCGCACATGGGTGGTGGACGGCACCGCGCCGCCCACCGCGCCACGGATCGAGGGAGCGGGCGTGGCCATCGTCCGCGACGCCGACGGCAACGCCCTGGGTGGGGTACGCACCCCTGCGGTCGACGCGCCGATCTCGACGCTCACCGGCGAGGGCAACCCGTCGAGCGTCTTCTGCATCCTCTTCGGGCAGGAGACGCCGTTCACCCCGGAACGCCTGCGCGCGCTGTATGCCGACAACGCCGCCTACGTGGCCGCGGTGACGGCCGCGGCCGACGAGGCGGTACGGGCCGGGTTCATCCTCGAGCCCGAGCGCGACCAGATCGTGGCCGACGCCGAAGCCAGCGGCATCCCCGGCTGAGGCCGCCCGGCCCCACCCGGCAGCCGGTCAGATCAGGAACTCCTCACCCGAGGCCCGCACCGTCAGGTCGCTGATCGACACGCCCCACGGCTGATCGATGACCCACACCACGTTGGCGGCCAGCTCCTCGGGGGTGACCGCCCAGTAGCGGATGTCGTCGGGGTCGGCGAGGCCCTCGGGGAGCTCGCCCGTCATCGACTGGCCGATGTGGTCCATGTAGCTGGCCAGGTTCTGGCCGAGGATGCCGACGAGGGCCTCACCGTTCACGATCGACGACCCCAGGTTGGTGCCCGGGACGCCCGTGGGTCGCACCACCGTCACCTTGATGCGCCCCTGGGCCTCGACGCGCAGCGAGTCGGAGAGCACGTTGACCGCCGCCTTGGTGGCGGCGTACACCCCCGCCCCGGCGGTGGGCACGTTGCCGTAGATCGACGAGATGTTGACGATGTGGCCCCGGCCCTGGCGGATCATCTGGTCGTACACGGCCGCCATCCCGTGCAGCACGCCCTTGAGGTTCACGTCGATGCAGCGGTCCCAGGCCTCGGCGGCGTCGGCGTGGTCGGCGAAGAAGGCCAGCGGCATGGTCCCGGCGTTGTTGACGAGCACGTCGATGGCCCCGAAGCGGTCCACGGCCAGGCCCGCCAGGGCCATCATGTCGGCGCGGTCGGCCACGTTCGCCGTCCATCCCGCCGCCTGCCCACCCGCGGCCTCGATGCGCTCGACCGTGTCGCGGAGCCCCGTCTCGTCGATGTCGGCCCCCACCACCTTGGCTCCACGGGCCGCGGTCATCTCCGCGATGAGCCGCCCGAACCCGCTCCCGGCCCCCGTGACGACGACGACCTTCCCCTCCACGTGATCGGCCATGGGTCGAACGTACCCCGGTCGCGGCGGTGGGTGTCGGTGATGCGGTCCGCCGGGGCCATGCTGTTCGCCGTGCCCACCTCCGGCGGTCCCGACGACGAACACCTCCTTGACAACGCGGTGTGGTGGGCGTCGACGAGCCATCAGGCGACCCTCGCCCTCGGCTCGGGCCGGGCGCGTCGCTTCCATCCCGCCGTGTCGGTCTTCGGTGCCCTCGAGACGCCCGACGAGGACGCGTGGCACGACCTCGCGACCGCCACCGGCGCCGACCCGGTGGCCCTGTTCCGCACCCGGATCGGCGACGTCCCGGCCGGTTGGGAGACGGTGGCACGCGGACGAGGCCACCAGCTGATCCTCGAGCCCGGCTCGCTGCGCGAGACCGCAGCACCGACCAGCCGCGAGCTCACGACCCACGACGTGCCGGCGATGCTGGAGCTGGTCGCGCTCACGACACCCGGGCCGTTCCTGCCCCGCACCATCGAGATGGGCCGCTACCACGGGACCTTCGACGGCGACCGACTGGTGGCCATGGCCGGCGAACGCATGCGCCTGCCCGGCCACACCGAGATCTCGGCGGTGTGCACGCACCCCGAGGCGCGCGGCAAGGGCCTGGCGGCGGCGCTGACCCACACGGTCGCCCGCGGCATCCTCGAGCGCGACGAGCGGCCCTTCCTGCACGTGGCCGACACCAACCACGGCGCCCGCCGGGTCTACGAGCGACTCGGGTTCACCGAGCGCACGACCGTGGAGTTCGCACTGGTCCGGCACGAGGTGAGCCGGAGGATCAGCGGGGCTCGGCGGCTCCGATCGCGTCGGACTCGTCGATCTCGGCGATGACCACCGCCGCGAGCGCCGTCGTCAGCGGAACGGCGAGCACCAGTCCGATGCTGCCCACGAGCGTGCGGACGATCTCGACGGCGATCAGCTCGCTCGTCAACGCCCGATCCCACGGTCGCGCCCCTTGGAGGAACACGAGCAGGAGCGGCAACGATGCCCCGGCGTAGGCCAACACGAGGGTGTTGACCACCGAGGCGATGTGGTCTCGACCGACCCTCACCGCCGACCGGTAGAGCTCGCGTCGGCTCATCTCGGGGGCGCTGCGGCGGAGCTCGACGACCGTCGAGACCTGCGTGACGGTCACGTCGTCGAGGACGCCGAGCGCGCCGATCACGATCCCGGCGACCAGCAGGGCACGCAGGTCGATCACGTCGGCGGTGATGCGCAGGGTGACCGCCTCGTCGCCCAGGAGCCCGGTGAAGCCGGCGAGGCCGACGAAGACCTGGGCCAGCACGGCGGTGACGGCCAGGCTCACCAAGGTGCCGACGAGGGCGACCGTGGTCGAGGGGTTCACGCCATGGGCCAGGTAGAGCACGGCGAAGGCGATGACGACCGTGGCGGCGAGGGCCACCGGGAGCGCGGCGTTGCCCCGGAGCAGCGACGGGAGGAGGAACACCATGATCACGGCCAGGGCGACGCCGATGCCCAGCAACGCCCGCACCCCTTTCCACCCGGCGAAGGCGATGACGGCCACCGCGAAGAGCACGCCCAGCAACAGCAGCGGCGTGGTGCGCTGCATGTCGACGTAGCTGTACTGGAACTCCGCCGGCGCCTGGGGGTTGCGGGCGAGGACGACCCGGTCGCCCTCGCCCAGGTCGGGCTTGGACAGGTCGCTGGCCTGGATGCGGAAGCTGGAGGTCGTGCCGGCGGGCTCACCCGAGGTGATGTCGACGTCGACGACCTGGCAGTCGGTCGCCGCCCCGGCGACCTCGATGCTCACGCAGTCCTCGATGGCGACCCCGGTGACCGTGGCGTCGACGAACTCGAGCTGCGCGCCGCCGGGGTTCAGCTCGGGCGCCTCCCCGCGAGGCCAGAACCACGCCACCGCCACCACCGCGAGCACGGCCACGAGCGCCACCCCGACGGTGAGGCCACGCCGGAGGCGGGCGTCAGTGGTCGCGGCCGCTGCGTGGTGCCCTGACACCCGTCCGAGTATGGCGAAGCAACGTCCCGCGAGGGGCGATGCTCACGGCACCGGTCAGAGGGTCTCGTAGAGGATGTTGGAGATGACGGCCTCGTCGGTGAACACCGCGCCGATGTCCTCTTCGAAGTTGGGCAGCTCGCCGGCGTTGTTGACCATGAGCGCGTAGGCGATGGTCCGGCCGCTCTTGGTCTCGATGTAGCCGGCGAGGTTCTGGGCGACGAGGACCGGGGTCTCGCCGTCGGGCCCGGCGCCGACGGTGGTGCCGGTCTTGGCGAAGACCTTGCCCGCCGCCGGTAGGTCGGTGCCGGTGGTGGCCAGCGAACCGTTCACGCCGAGCACGGGCAGGGCGTTCTTGAACACCTCGGCGTTGGGCGTCCCGGCCATGGCCACCAACAGGTCGACGATGGCCTCGGGAGAGGCCTCGCTGTCGGGCGAGCCGCTGCCGTTGGTGGGGAAGTCGAACTGGTCGCCGTCGATGCCGAAGGTCTCGGTGAGGAACGTCCGCTCGGCGGCCAGTGCGCCTTCCACGGTGCGTTCGCCCTCGGTGAGCCCGAACAGGCTGAGCGACAGGTTGGCGCCGAGGTTGAGGCTGACCTTGAGCACCAGTTGGGCGTTCTGGGCGTAGGGGGCCGACTCGAAGGCGGCCACCTCGGTGTCGGTCGACGTGGGCGACTCGGCCGGCAGGGCGGCGGCGTCGTTCGGTGCGATGGAGGGAGCGGTGACGGTGACCCCGGCGCGACGCAGTGCGTCGATGAAGGCGATGCGGGCGAAGGTGTCGGGGTCCTCGACCCGGAAGGTCTGCACGAACTGCGGATCGCCGCTGAGGGGGGCCTCGTAGTCGGTGGCGATGGCGCCCTCGACGGTGCCGGAGCACCCGGGCCGGCCGAGGCACTCGATGAGGCGCAGAGCCCCCTGGTCGGTGATGTCCGCCTCCGTGCCGCCGAGCGCGAGGTCGCTCTCGGTGCCCGCGGCGGCGGTGACGACGGAGCCCTCGACGGTGAAGGCCTCGGTCTGAGGGCGGTACTGCACCGTTGCCGGCTGACCGGTCTCGGTGGGGGTCACGCTCACGTCGACCTGGTTGTCGTTGACGATCATGGGGGTGATGAGCAGGTTTCCGTTGGGCACGCGGTAGGGCTCGAAGTAGCGGGCGTCGACCACGACGTCGCCCGACACCGTGTCGATGCCCGAGGCCTTCACCTGGGCGGCGAGCTGGTCGAGCCCGTAGAGCGGGTCCTGCGGGGTGAGCTGTGAGCCGCCGAGGTTGTTGGCGTCGTTGTGGTCGAGGTTCGTGTACTCGACGGTGTCGGCGTCGATGCGTCGGCCGCCGAAGGTGAGGTCGCCACCGGCCACGAGCACCAGGTCACCGTCGAGCGAGCCGGCCGCGACCTCTCCCTCGCGGTGCACGGTGGTGGTCTGACGGGCGTCCGGCCCGAGAGCCGTGAGCGCCGAGCCCACCGAGAAGAGCTTGCGGGTCGATCCGGTGAAGGCCATCTCCTCGGCGTTGAGCGAGTAGAGGGTCTCCCCGGTCTCGACGTCGCGGGCCAACAGCAGCCACGTCGCTTCGTCGTAGCGGGGTTGGTTCATCACCTCGAGGATCGAGGCCGGGAGCTCGGCCGTGGCGAGCGTGGTGTCGGGGCTCGACTCCTCGTCGCTCGTGCACGAGACCGCCACCATCGCCAGCGCCACCAACGCCAACCCGATCCGCGAGGTGTTCCTGAGGTTCGCCACCGAATGCTCCCGTTCTCCATCGC
>CAVQSE010000003.1:0-109412 GCA_963715425.1 uncultured Iamiaceae bacterium | reverse complement strand
GAATCCCACTCCCTCCGCTCGACCCGTCCCCGTCCGGCACTGCCGGGTGGGGACGGTCGGGTCACTCCTCGGCGGAGGTCGGCGGGGTGGGGTAGTCCCGGCCCCGCATGAACAGCCAGGTGACGAGGATGCCCACGGCGATGACGAGGGCCATGACGAGCAACACGACGATCAGCACGGCCCGATCCTAGGCCCGGGTCGTGCGGAGCGTTCCGGGCGGTGCCATCGGGTGCCGCGGATGCGAGGATGGCGTCCATGGACTTCGTGACCGCCTCCGCCACCGTCAACGCCGTCGACGTGCTCGACACGCCCGCGCTCGAGCTGATGGCCCGGCTCGAGAACAGTGGCGAGGCGTTCTACGAGATGCTGGCCGAGCGGGTGGGCAACGACGAGGCCGCGGTGCTGTTGCGGCGTAATGGCCGTGAGGAGGCCGGTCATGCCCGGCGCGTGCTGCGGGCCCTCGCCATCAAGGAGGGCGACGGGTACGAACCGCCCGCCGAGGTGTTCGAGCCGCTCACCGTGGACCTACCCGACGTCATCGACGTGAGCATCCTGCCGTTCATCGTGGCCGGTGAGATCGACGGCGACGCCGGCTACCAGCGCTGGGCCGATCGTGAGTCGGATGAGGAAGTAGCCCGGCTCCTGCGGTTGAACGGACGCGAGGAGACCAAGCACGCCGAGCGCGTGCAGGAGGTCATCGCCATCCTGGAGGCGGCGGCGGGCTGACGCCGGTCATGACACCGGTAGCGTCGCCGTCCGTGGCGACGACCGACGACGAACTGATGGGGTTGGCCCTCGACGAAGCACGCGCCGCGCCGGCTCACGGCGACGTCCCGGTGGGCGCGGTCGTCGTGGTCGACGGGGTGGTCGTGGCCGTCGCGCCACAACGAGCGAGAGCTCACCGGCGACCCGACGGCGCACGCCGAGATCCTGGCCTTGCGCGACGCCGCCGAGGCACTCGGGACGTGGCGCCTGAGCGACGCCACCCTCGTCGTCACGTTGGAGCCGTGTCCGATGTGCGCCGGCGCCGCGGTGAACGCCCGGGTGGCGCGAGTGGTGTTCGGTGCCCGCGACCTCAAGGCCGGAGCCTGCGGGTCGCTCTACCAGCTCGGGTCCGATCCTCGGCTGAACCACGAGTTCGTGACGGTCATCGACGTGCGCGCCGCCGAGTGCGCCGCGCTGCTCACCGGGTTCTTCGCCGACCGACGCTGAACCCGCGAGGCCAGCAACGGGCGGCGATGGTCCCTGGGCGCACGGTCTGGCCCGTCGAGGGAGCGGACGGATAGGGTCGCCGGCGGAGAGTTGCCAGAGCGGACGAATGGGGCGGCCTCGAAAGCCGTTGTGGGTTTCGGCTCACCGTGGGTTCGAATCCCACACTCTCCGCCGCTGCACGATGCAGGTCGACCGGCGCCCTCGGGCGCCGGTTCCGCGTGCGCCTGCGTAGCCTGACCGCCTGATGATGCACCAGTCGCCGCACATGCTCATGGGCTCCGACCCCTCCCGCGTCAAGGGGGTCAAGGTCGGACGTCGCACGATCCGCCGGGTCCTGTCCTTCGCCACCCCCTACCGCGGAGCGTTGATCGGCTTCATCGCCGTGATCATCGCCCAGGCCCTGCTGGCGCTGGTCCCGGCGCTGCTGCTGCGGCGCATCATCGACGTGGCCATCCCGCAGTCCGATCGCTCGATGCTCACCGTGCTGGCCGCGTTCATCATCGGTGCCGCGCTGGCCGCCGCGGCGCTGTCGTTCGTGGAGCGCCTCTACTCGGCCCGCATCGGGGAGGGCCTGATCTACGACCTGCGGGTCCGGCTCTTCGACCACGTGTCGGCCATGCCCATCGCCTTCTTCACCCGCACCCAGACCGGTGCCTTGATGAGCCGGGTCAACAACGACGTGATCGGCGCGCAGCGCGCCGTCACCACCACGCTCGGCTCGGTGGTGTCGAACTTCATCGTGCTCACCACCACGCTCATCGCCATGCTCCTGCTCGAGTGGCGACTCACCCTGTTGACCCTCTTGGTGCTGCCGGTCTTCATCATCCCGGCCAAGCGCGTCGGTCGCCGCCTCTCGGCGATGACCCGCGAGGGCTTCGACCTGAACGCGTCGATGAACACCACGATGACCGAGCGCTTCAACGTGTCGGGCGCCATGTTGGTCAAGCTCTTCGGCCACCGCACCCGCGAGTCCGACGAGTTCTCGGGCCGGGCCGGACGGGTGCGCGACATCGGCATCAAGAGCGCCCTCTACGGGCGCACCTTCTTCATCGCCCTCACCCTGGTCGGGGCCATCGGCACCGCCCTCGTCTACTGGCTCGGCGGCGAGCTCGTGATCAGCGGCACCATCACCCTGGGCACGATGGTGGCCCTGGCCGCCCTGGTCGTGCAGATCTACGCACCGCTCACCGGGCTGTCGAACGCCAGGGTCGACATCATGACGGCGCTCGTGTCGTTCGATCGCGTCTTCGAGGTCCTCGACATGGAGAACCCGATCGTCGACGCCGACGACGCCGTCGTCCTGCCCGATCCGTCCGGGCGCATCGAGTTCGACGACGTCACCTTCCGGTACCCCGCCGCCAGCGAGGTCTCCCTGGCCTCCCTCGAGGGCGCCGGCAACGACGAGCTCGACGCCACGCGCCGGGGTCGAGGTGCTCCACGGCATCACCGCCACCGCCGAGCCGGGCCAGCTCGTCGCCCTCGTGGGCCCGTCGGGTGCGGGCAAGACCACGCTCAGCTCGCTCGTCCCTCGCCTCTACGACGTCACCGGGGGCTCGGTGCGCATCGACGGCCACGACGTCCGCTCGGTCACCCTCGACTCGCTGCGTGCCGCGGTCGGCGTGGTCAGCCAGGACCCGCACCTGTTCCACGACACCGTGGCGGCGAACCTGCGCTACGCCCGACCCGGGGTCACCGACGCCGAGATCGTCGACGCCTGCCGGGCTGCGCAGATCCACGAGGTCATCGCCGCGCTGCCCGAGGGCTACGACACCGTCGTGGGCGAACGGGGCTACCGGCTCTCGGGTGGGGAGAAGCAGCGCCTGGCCATCGCCCGGGTGCTGGTCAAGGACCCGGCGATCGTGATCCTCGACGAGGCCACCAGCCACCTCGACAGCGAGAACGAGTCGCTCGTGCAGCGGGCGCTGGCCACGGCGCTCGACGGTCGCACCGCTCTCGTGATCGCCCACCGGCTCTCCACGATCGCCAACGCCGACCAGATCCTGGTGCTCGACGACGGTCACCTCGTCGAGCAGGGCCGTCACGAGGAGCTCCTGGCCGCCGACGGCCTCTACGCCGAGCTCTACCGCACGTTGGTCCGTGGTGAGATGGGCGAGCTCATCATCTGAGCGTCATCTGAGCGTCGACCGTCCCGACGCCCGGTCGACGACGAGCTGCCCGGCGGGCGACGCGATGCCGGGCGCGACATCCGACGACAACAGGTCCAGCGGTCTGGCCACATCGCCGCGGCGGGCGGCCGCGTCGGCGGTCCGGCCGAGGGTGAGGGCGTCGTCGAGGAGGCGACGGGCGTCCGGGCCGAGCAGGGACAGGTCGTCGGAGACCAGCGCCATGCCGCCCGAGATCCCGATCGCGGTCGCCCAGGTGGCTGCGGCCTCGGGGCCCAGCGCGGTCTGCTCGCTGCGCAGCATCAGGCAGTCGGGGTCGTTGAGCCAGAGCCGCCGGTGCATGAACGCCCGTGCCGCCGTGTTGCGCCAGGCGTTGAGGGTCGACGGTTGGCTCTCCCGATAGCCGGGTAATGGAGCCGTCGTCGCCTCGACCGGCCACGACGGGGCCACGTCGGCGCCGATGCGGTTGCCGTCCACCACGCCCACCACGTGCGACAGCGGTGCGCCGCACCCGAGCAGGAAGGCACCTCCCTCGACGCCCGTGGCCGCCGCGGCTCGGTCAGCTCCCCGGCGCACCGCGTCGAACCCGGCTCGGACGCGTTGGGCGGGGGTCCGGGTGTCGTCGTGCCAGACGCCGTCGAAGCTCGGGGCGAAGGTGAAGTCGAGCTTCAGGTACGGAAATCCGGCGTCGACGAGGGTGCCGGCCACGGTCTCCAGGTGCTCGATCACCTCGGGGTGGGTGGTGTCGAGGCCGTACATGAACCCGTCGAGGCCGCCGCCCCACGGGGGGTTGAACATGGTGACGAGCGGTGAGCCGTCCCCGGATCGGGCCAGCCAGTCGGGGTGCGCGGCGGCGACCGCGGAGTCCGGAGCGGCGAGGAACGGGGCCAGCCAGATGCCCGGTCGGCGCCCGGCGGCCCGGATCCGATCGGCGACGGCGTCGAGCCCGGTGGGGAAGCGGTCGTTGGTGTGCAACCAGTCGCCGATGGCCGCCTGGTAGCCGTCGTCGAGCTGGAACACGTCGAAGGGCCAGTCGCCGGCGAGGACCAGGTTGGCGTCGAGGTCGGCCTCGGTGACGTCGTGGAAGTAGTGGTACCAGCTGCACCACCCCACCTGGAACGGGGCGTCGACGCGGGCGTTGCCGACCTGGCCCGCCAGCACCGCCCAGGCCCCCAGGAGGTCCTCTGCCGGCGCTCCGGACGCGACGACGAGCTCGTGCAGGTCGCGGCGTTCGTCCACACCGAGTCGTGCGTCGCCCAGGAAGGCCTCGCACCACAGCTCGGGTCCGTGCTCGCCGTGGCGCAGGCGCAGCGTGCCGTCGTGCTCGGTCCCGGCGGCGAAGCCGACCAGGACGGGAACCTCGGTGTCGTCGGCGAGGACCGTCACCCATTCCGAGCGCAGCTCGTCGGGATCCTCGACCTGACGTTGGTCGGCCTGGTGCACGCCGGTGAGCAACTCGAGCGAGCCCGGAGCCCGCGTCGGGTCGCGATCGACCCCGAACACGACGGTGCCGCACGGGCTCCACGACTGGTACCCGTGGCGGAACATGCGCAGCGGGCCCACCACGTCGACCAGGCGGAACACCACCGATGCCGAGCGCACCGTGCGGGCCGTACCGCCGTCCTCGGCGATGCTCCAGTGCCAGACCTCGCCGTCGGCCCCGCCGCTCAGCACGTCGGCGGGCCAGGGGTCTGGTCCCGTCAGCGCCGCCGAGAACCCCCGCAGCCCGTCGTCGCGCCCCCACGGGCCGGCGAGGCGCACGTGGCCGCCGCCGGCCACCTCGATCCGATCGAGCGCCAGGCGCACCGGTCAGCCCCGCTTCGACAGGGTCGGCTGACCCTGGGCGAGCAACTCGCGCAGGGGTGGGAGGACGTGGGTGCCCAGCGCGACGATCTGCCCGCGGGCCTGGTCGGCGGACACGCCCGGTGCGTGGATGCGCAGGTTCAGGCAGTGCGCCCCGCTCTCCGCCAGCGCGGTGGCCAGGGCGCCGGCCAGCGCATCGGGGTCGTCGCCGCACAGCCACCCCGATCCCTGCCAGTGCTGTCGGCGCTCGACCGGGGTGTAGCCCTGGTACACGTCGAACTGGGCGGCGAAGGCCTCGGCCGGCGGTTCGCCCAGCCAGACCCGGCGCACCATCACCCGTGACCCGACCCCGCCGCCGCTGACGTGCGCGTCGGACAACTGGCGCAGGCGGCTGGTCACGCTGGCGCCGTCGTAGATGACCCCGGCGCCCACCGCGCCGGCTCGTCGGGCCGCGGCCGGGCTCATCGCCGTGCTCACCAGCGGGATCGAACGGCCGTCGCCCGCCAGAGCGGCCAGCGCCGGGTCCCCTGCCAGCACCCCGAGCTCCGCGCCGCGCAGCATCGCCGCCAGGCGGGGCAGATCCCGCTTGAACCTCGGGACCGCGTCGGCGAGGTCGAGGCCCATGGCCGTGAAGTCGAGCTCGAGCGATCCCGGACCGACGCCGAGGCCCACCCGACCCGGGAAGCGGGCGTCGAGCCAGGCCACCTCCTCGGCCACCGCCGCCACCGGTCGCAGGGGCAACAGCAACGGGCACGGGGCCGCCCACCCGGTCGCCATGGCCTCGAGCTGCCAGCCCGTCACCTGGAGCGGGTTCGGGAGGTAGCCGGCGAAGCCCCCGTGGTGCTCGCTCGTCATGACACCGTCGAATCCCGCGTCGACGGCCATCGCCGCCTGCGTGCACAGCTCGTCCACGATCGCCGTGGCGACCAGCTCGTTGTGCGGATAGAGCCGCAACGACACCGACCCCCGGGCGAACGGCGCGGTCGGGTCGGTCTGTCCGGATGAGGAGGCCATCGTCGCCGAGGCTAGGGGGCGGCGCTCCGGTCAGCAGGCCCGCTGCTCGGTGTCGGCGTTCAGCGCGTCAGCGAAGCCGAAGCACGGCGCCCCCGGGGTGAACACCACCGACGACCCGGGGCCCAGGTTGCGGTACAGCACGTCGTGCCTCGCCCTCGCCCTACGG
Organism: uncultured Iamiaceae bacterium; assembly: GCA_963715425.1. Lineage (GTDB taxonomy): Bacteria > Actinomycetota > Acidimicrobiia > Acidimicrobiales > Acidimicrobilacustridaceae > Rhabdothermincola_A. Next base: position 103,094 of record CAVQSE010000003.1, on the reverse strand, counting down.
TGACGACATGGACGACGACACCGCGGGGGTTGCCGGGGGCTCGGTGGACCGGCCCACCGACGAGGCGTCGATGCTGCGAGCGCTGTGGGCCCACGAGCAGATCAGACAGCTCGCCGCCCGCTACGCCGTCGCCGTCGATTCGCGAGACATCGACGGGTTGGTGGCCCTGTTCGTGGACGACGTGCGGGTCGGACGCGAGGAGCGGGGTCGCGACGCCCTGGCGGCGTCGTTCCGCGTGTCCCTCGGGGCCATCGGCGTGTCGATGCTGCACGTCGGCACCCACGTCATCGACCTGGTCGACGACGACCACGCCACCGGCAGCGTCTACTGCCTGGCCGACGTCGAGGAGGACGGCCGGATGATCCGTCAGGCCATCCTCTACCGCGACACCTACGAGCGGCGCGCCGATCGGTGGTTGTTCGTACGGCGGGTCCACGAGCTCTGGTACGGCGTGGCCCTGGCCGAGAACCCGCTCGATCAGCCCCCGGCCGACTGGCCCCGGCGCTCCTTCGGTCGGGGCACGGTGCCCGAGTCGTGGCCGTCGTGGGCAGCGTTCCGCGACCAGCCGCGCGAGCTGAGGCGTCGCCCTGTGCCCTCCCCGGGCTCGCCGCCTACCCTGGACGGCCGTGACGACCACTGACGCAGCCACCGACACCGAGCTGGTGCAACAGCGCCTCGACCAGCTCCTCGAGCTCCACGACCCGAAGGGCGACCCCGTCGAGTTCCTCGGCGCCCAGTTCGACCTGGGGTTGGCCTGGGTCAACTTCCCGGAAGGTCGCGGCGGCCTGGGCCTCTCACCGATCTTCCAGAAGCAGATCGACGAGGCCATCGCCGCCGCCGGCGGGCCCAACGCGTGGGCCCGGAACCCGATCGGGCACGGGATGGGGGCGCCGACGGTGCTCAGCCACGGCTCCGACGCGCAGTCCGACCGCTACCTGCGCCCGCTGTTCACGGGCGAGGAGATCTGGTGCCAGCTCTTCAGCGAGCCCGGCGCGGGGTCCGACGTGGCCTCGCTGGCCACCCGGGCCGAGCGCGACGGCGACGAGTGGATCGTCAACGGCCAGAAGGTCTGGACGACGTTGGCGCACGTGTCGCGCTTCGGGATGCTCCTGGCCCGCTCCGACCCGGACCAGCGCAAGCACAAGGGCATGACCTACTTCGTGGTCGACATGCACGCCCCCGGGGTCGAGGTGCGCCCGCTGCGCCAGATGACCGGCGACGCCGAGTTCAACGAGGTGTACTTCACCGACGTGCGCATCCCCGACGCCGAGCGCCTCGGTGCGGTGGGCGAAGGGTGGGGCGTGTCGCTCACCACCCTCATGAACGAGCGGGTGTCGCTCGGCGGCGGCACCCCGCCCAAGGGGTCGGGTGCGATCGCCGAGGCCGTCGCCGTGTGGCACCAGGTGGGAGGCGGGCCCGTCGAGCGCGACGAGCTGGCCCGGCTGTGGATCCAGGCCGAGGTCGGTCGTCTCACCAACATCCGCGCCGCCCAGGTCCGACGGGTGGGCACGCCCGGCCCGGAGGGCTCCATCGGCAAGCTCATGTCGGCCGAGCTCAACCAGCGCATCTACGCCTTCGCCGTCGACCTGCTCGGGGCCGAGGGGATGCTCTACGGCTCCTACGAGATGAAGCGGGGTGCCGGGGGCCAGTCCACCCAGCAGCGGTTCCTGCGCAGCCGGGCCAACACCATCGAGGGCGGCACCTCCGAGGTCATGCGCAACATCCTCGGTGAGCGTGTGCTCGGCCTGCCCGGCGACGTCCGGGTCGACAAGGAGCTCCCCTGGAGCGAGGTCCCTCGGTCCTAGCGCACCGCCCCGCCTCCGCAGGGGGCCTTCCACGAGGAGTCGCGATGACACGCGTCGGTTACCAGATCCCGTTCTTCGGCTACCCCGGGGTGGGCCCGGCCGAGCTGTTCGAGGCCGTCGCCGCCCAGGCGGCGGTCGCCGACCGCAGTGGGTTCGACACCGTGATGGTGATGGACCACTTCTACCAACTGCCGATGATCGGCGACCCCGACGACTACATGCTCGAGTGCTACACGCTGCTCTCGGCGCTCTCGCAACGCACGTCGACGGCGCGCCTCTCGGCCCTCGTCACCGGCAACACCTACCGGAACCCGGCGATGCTGGCCAAGATCATCACCACCCTCGACATCGTCTCCGGCGGACGGGCCCAGCTCGGCATCGGCGCCGGGTGGTTCGAGCTCGAGCACGACTCGCTCGGCTTCGAGTTCGGCACGTTCACCGATCGCTTCGCCAAGCTCGAAGAGGCGCTGCAGATCATCGTGGCCATGCTGGCCGACGAGCGGCCGACCCTCGAGGGTGCCCACTACACGGTGCGCGACGCCATCAACCAGCCGCCACCGGTGGGAAAGGTCCCGATCATGATCGGCGGCTCCGGGCGAGAAGAAGACCCTGCGCATGGTGGCCCAGTACGCCGACGAGTCGAACCTCACGTGCTCCCTCGACGAGGTGCCCCGCAAGCTCGACGCCCTCGCCGGGCACTGCGAGCGCCTCGGGCGCGACCGGTCCGAGATCACCGTGAGCCTCCAGGGCGTCTGCGTGATCGCCCCCACCCACGACGAGGCCTTCGAGCTGGCCAAGGGCTTCCTGTCGGCGCGAGGCATCGACTTCGACGCCGCCGACGAGGCCACCCAGCAGGTGCTGCTCTCGATGGTGCAGATGGGCGGCCCCGACGAGATGGGCGAGTACTTCGAGAAGGTGAAGGCCGCCGGCATCGACGGCATGACGCTCTCGTTGCCGGCGAACGGCACCGACCCCGAGGCGATCGAGTTGCTGGGCCGAACCGCGTCGGCCGTCTTCGCCTGACCTCGCCGCTCAGCCGGCTGAGCTGACCGCCGGTCGGTCGGTGTCGCGGGAGAAACCGGCCCACAGCGCCACCGCCAGAACGGCGATGCCCGGCAGCACGAGCGACACCGTCGCGCCCAGCGGGAGCAGCGCGCCGGCCAGCGCGTAGGAGAGCGGGTCGAGGGCGAGCATGGCGAAGGCCACCAGAGCCATGACCCGGCCCCGGGTCGCCTCGGGGGTGCGTTGTTGCAGCCATGTCGAGAGCACGATTCCGAGGGCGGCGCCGAACGGCGCCCATCACGGCGGCGACGGTGAGGACGACCGCGAGGTCGGAGGCGAAGCCGATCGCGATCATCCCGCCGCCCAGGACGGCCCCGCCGAACCCGAGGGCGAAACCCATCGATCGCCGCGAGAGCGCCGGGGCCGCGAACAGCCCGAGGATCGATCCGGCGCCGAAGGCGGCGAGCAGCCAGCCAGCCGGTCCGAGCCGCCGAGGCGTTGCTCGGCGAGGAGCGCGCCCTCCGACCATGATCGGCCCCACGATCAGCAGGCTGAGGGCGGCGAGGGCCACGAGCATGCGCCACGTGGGGCGGTCGGAGTAGGCGGCGCGGAGGCCGTCGACGAAGCGTGGCCGTTCCTCGGCGACCCGAGTGACGGGAGCCACCCGGTGGAGCCGGTCGGCGGCGAGCGCCGACAGCGCGGCGACGCCGACCACGATCCACAGGACTCCGGCGGCGCCCGTCCAGGCGAACAGCGCAGCGGCGGCGACGGGCCCGGCCAGGTCGCCCACGCCCTCGACGCCGCCGATCACGGCGTTGGTGCGGGTCAGCAGCGTCGTCGTCGACCACCGCCGGCGCGGCGGCGTAGGCCGCCGGGTACGAGGCGCCGTCCACCACCCCGAGCAGCGCGCCGACGACGACCAGGACGACGATCGAGGGCATGCCGACCACGGTGGCCACGCCGGCGAGCACGACGAGCGCGACGACGCGGATGCGCTGCGGTGACCCGCAGCACGCGTGTCGGATCCGTAGCGGTCGACCAGCGTGCCGCCCCACGGCAGCAGCACGGCGCGGGGGAGGGCCTGCGCGACGAGGGCGATGGCGGCACCAGCCGGGCCCGTGGGTCAGGGCCATCAGGGTGACGGCGACGAAGAGGATGGCCTCGGTGGTGGTGAAGGCCCCGGTGGCGACGATCAGCCAGCGACGCGCCACCGGTCGGGCGGCAGGTGGTCGGGGCGGAGGTGGGGGCGGTGGCGTGCATCGGACGGCCTCATTAAGTGAGATTCGAGCTGTCTCATATTTGCAGGCCGACCGACAAATGAGTCAAGCGAGTATCGTTTCGAGTCGTGACCGATCCCCGCCGACGTCCCTCGCGCCGATGCCGCCCGCAACCGCGAGCGCATCCTGGGTGCGGCCATGGCCGTCTTCGCCGACGACCCGACCGCCACCATCGACCAGGTCGCCTCGGCGTCGGGCATGGGTCGGGCCACCGTCCACCGGCACTTCCCGTCCCGTGACCAGCTCCGCCAGGCCGTCTGGCTGGCCGCGCTCGACCACGTGGGCGACGCCGTACGGGCCGTGCCCACCGACGACATGGCGCCGCTCACCGCCCTCGACCGGATCCTCGAGGCCATCGTGGAGGAGTCGGTGGCCTACCGCGTGCTGGTGCGCGTGGGTGTCGAGGTCGACCCCGAGGTCGATGCCGCCTTCGACGAGCTCCTGGGGGAGGTTCGCCGCATCATCGTGCGGGCCCGTGACGAGGACCTGCTCGACCCGGGCACCGACGTCGACTGGGTCGGCGTCCGGGACCGGCGCCGGATTCGATCAGGCGCCGGCGGGCCGTGCGGAGAACGGCTGCCCCTCGACGAGTGTCGACGCCCGACCGTCGGGGCCGACCGGGACCTCACCGACGAGGCTGACCCGGTGCATCACCCGGTCCACGTCGAGGTGGTCGATGTCCTGCGGGCCCAGGTGGGCGGTGGCCCGGTTGTCCCAGAAGGCGACCGTGCCCGGTTCCCAGTGCAGGCGCACGGTGTAGCGAGCGGAGGTCACCTCGGCGAAGAGCATCTCCAGGATGGCGTGGCTCTCCTCGGGATGCAGCCCGACGATGTGGGTCGTGAAGCCCGGGTTGACGAACAGGGCCCGCTCGCCGGTCGTGGGGTGCACCCGGACCACCGGGTGCTGTGCCACGAGGGGGTGGGCCGAGGTGACCGAGCTGTCGCCCCCGAGCCCCCGGCGGGCCAGTCCGGCACCGTAGCGGTGCTCGGCGCGCAGGCCGTCGACGAACCGCTTCACCGGTGACGAGAGACCCTCGTAGGCGGCGACCAGGTTGGTGAACTGGGTGTCGCCCCCGTACTCGGGGACGACCTCGGCCCGCAGGATGGATGCGGCGGGAGGGTTCACCGCGGCGGTGACATCGGTGTGCCAGTCGTTGGCGTAGGAGGAGCGTGTCCGCAGCGCATCCGCGGTGCGCCCGGTCATCCGGTACTGCTCGGCGAACCGCTCGGGGGAGATGGTGTAGATCTCCGGGAACCCGTCAGGGGGGTCGTCCTCGTAGGGGTGGGCGTAGGTGGGCTCCCCGAACTGGCGGGCGAAGGCCATGTGCGCGGCGTGATCGAGGCGCTGGTCCCGGAAGACGACCACCTTCCAACGCTGCAGTGCGGCGACGATGGTGTCGTGTTCGTCGGGCGTGAGGGGACCGGAGAGGTCGATCCCTTCGACGAGGGCCCCGGTGTGGCCCGACAGCGGGCGTGTCCGTCGCGTCGAGGGCGAGGCGGGCGACGGGATCGTGGGAACGACGCCGGTCGCGGCGGACTCCCCCCGGGGGCGTTCTGGCACGTCGTCCACCGTACCGTCGTGCTAACCGACGGCGGAGCGTGGGATGGCGACGGCACGGCAGCCCGACGCCGGATGCGACCGTGATCGAGTCGCTGTGCTCGATCGATCGCCGCGCGTCGAGAACCGACACCAGATCCGGTTGGCTAACCTCGCAGTCCTCCAGCTGCCTCGCCGATCATCCTCCAGGTGGCGATCGAATCGTCGACCGTCCCCAGGCCTGTTGGCCGTCCACCAGTGCGACGTCTGAGTTCCCACCCGAAAGAGAGCGACGCCACCATGACCGACATCGACGTGCACGGCCCGATCGACTTCGTCCTGCTCGAGTTCGACGGCAGCGGGCCGCTCGACGAGACCGCAGGCGCCCTGATGGACCTCGTCGATCGGGGGACCGTGGCGGTCTACGACCTGGTGGCGATCCGCAAGGAGTCCGACGGGACCTTCTCGGGCATCGCCCTCGACGAGCTCGGCACGTCGTTCGCCGTCTTCGAAGGAGCCCGGTCGGGTCTCCTCGGCGACGACGACCTGGCCGACGCCGCCGATGCGATGGCCCCGGGCACGGTGGCCGTGCTGGTCGTGTTCGAGAACACGTGGGCCAGGCCGTTCGTCGGCGCCGCGCTGCGCGCCGGCGGTCAGATGATCGCCACTGCCCGCATACCCGCCGAGAACGTGATCGAGGCGCTCGACGCCCTCGAGACCGCGTGAGCCCCGACGACCGTCGAAGGAGATCACCATGCCAGGACTGCTGAGAGGCGTCGCCCGTACCGCCGTCGTCGCCGGCACCGCCACCGCGGTGAGCGGTCGCGTCCAGCGTCGCCAGGCCGAGCGGTTCGCCGGTCGGGATGCGTCGATCTACGCCGAGCGCGAGCAGGCCTACGAGCAGCAGATGGCCCCCGCCGCGTCCTAGCGCCGCCGGCGCCTCCGGCCCGCGGCGACCTCGTCCGACGACATCGCCGACCAGCTGCAGAAGCTGGGTGACCTCAAGGCCCAGGGCATCCTGACCGACGACGAGTTCGCGGCGGCGAAGGCCAAGTTGCTGAGCACCTGACCCACCACCCCCGTGGTCGGTCGGCGACCTGCGACCGTCCCGCCTGCTCGATCCGGTCGGCGCGGCGTGGTGGGCCGAACGTTCCTCGTGCCGGCACCTCGGGGACGCGTGCCGATGCGACGTGTGCGATTCTCCGTTCCTGACGTCGGGGCGTGACCACCCCGACGGGGAGGAAGGCCGCATGCGGGTGCACCTGGTCGACGGGACCTACGAGCTGTTCCGGTACCACTTCGCCCTGCCGTCGCACGTCACCGCCGATGGTCGTGAGGTGGCCGCCACCCGTGGCGTCGTCGGTTCGATGCTCGGGTTGCTCGAGGACGGCGCCACCCACGTCGGCGTCGCCACCGACCACGTGATCGAGTCGTTCCGCAACGACCTGTGGCCGGGCTACAAGACCAGTGCCGGCATGCCCCCGGAGCTGCTCTCGCAGTTCCCGCTGCTCGAGGAGGCACTCGCCGCCGCCGGCTTCACCGTGTTCCCGATGGTCGAGTTCGAGGCCGACGACGCCCTCGGCGCGGCGGCGGCCGTCGCCGCCGCCGATCCGGCCGTCGAACAGGTCCTGATCTGCACGCCCGACAAGGACCTCGGCCAGTGCGTGCTGGGCGACCGGATCGTGCAGTACGACCGCCGCAAGGACGTCGTGTACGACGCCGCCGGGATCGAGGAGAAGTTCGGCGTCCCACCGACCTCCATCCCGGACTACCTGGCCCTCGTCGGCGACAGCGCCGACGGCTTCCCCGGGCTCCCGGGGTGGGGGGCGAAGTCGGCCGCCACGGTTCTCGCCCGCTACCGGCACCTCGAGGACATCCCGCGCCTGGCCGGCGACTGGGACGTCGCCGTGCGCGGCGGTGCCAAGCTGGCGGCGACGCTGCACGACCAGCTCGATCTGGCGATGCTGTTCCGTCGGATCGCCACCATCGAGACCGACGCACCGACGATCGACGCCGTTGCGGACCTGGAGTGGACCGGGGCCCGACCGGAGCTGGCTCGACTCGCCGAGCGTCTCGAGGCGCCGGGGCTCGTCGCCCGGGCCGACCGGCTGGTCGCACGCCGGGCCTGACGGTCGCCGCTCAGGATCCCGCCGTCAGGACTTGTCGGTCGTGCTCTCGTCGCTCGGCGAGGCGTCCTTCTTGGCCTCCTCGCTGAGCTTCTCGCCTTCCTTCATGCCCTTTTCGAACTCGCCCTTGGCCGAGCCGAGGGACCGGGCCAGCTTCGGGCAGCTTGGCGCCACCGAACAGGAGGGCGATGACGAGCAGAGCGATCAGGATCTCTGGTGCACCGAGGTTCATGGGGTTTCCTTTCGCCCGTTGCCGGGTTCTGCTCAGACCTGCTGGTCCGTCTCGTCCTTGGTCAACGCGTCGCCCTCTTCGAGGCCCTTCTGGAACTCGCCCTTGGCGGACCCGAGCGACCGGGCCAGCTTCGGCAGCTTGGTGGCGCCGAAGAGCAGGAAGATGACGAGGAGGCCGATGAGGATCTCGGGGGCACCGATGTTGGCGAACACGGATTCCTTTCGGGCGCCGGAGCCGGATGTCGGACCAGCGACGGTCCCAGGGTATGACCTCCGGCCCCCGGGCGGTACCCACGCCGGCGAAGTCTCGTTCCTGCGTTCACATTCGGTGCAGGTGCCTGGGCCGATCGCCGGTGGGATCGACGACGCCGTCGACGGCGCCGATCTACCCTCCGGCCATGGCCAGCCCGTTCACCATGGTGGAGGTGGCCGGGCGCGAGGTGAAGGTCACCAACCCCGACAAGGTGTTCTTCTCGGCTCGGGGCGAGACCAAGCTCGACCTCGTGCAGCACTACCTGCTGGTCGGGCGAGGGGGCGCTGCGCGGTGTGCACCTGCGTCCGACGGTCCTGAAGCGCTTCCCCGACGGCGCCGAGGGCAAGATGTTCTTCCAGAAGCGGGTGCCGAAGAGCCGCCCCGAGTGGTTGCAGACGGCCACCGTGGCCTTCCCCAGTGGGCGCACCGCCGAGGAGCTGTGCCCCACCGACCTCGCCCACGTCATCTGGGCAGCCAACCTCGGCTGCCTCGACCTCAACCCGTGGGCCGTGCGCCGCTTCGACCTCGACCACCCCGACGAGCTGCGCGTCGATCTCGATCCCCAGCCCGGTGTGCCGTTCGCCGCCGTGCGGCAGGTGGCGGCGGTCGTGCACGACGTGCTCACCGAGCACGGCCTGGTGGGCTGGCCGAAGACCTCGGGGTCGCGGGGGATCCACGTCAACGTGCGCATCGTGGCTTCCTGGGGCTTCCTCGAGGTCCGTCGGGCGGCGTTGGCCCTGGCGCGCGAGGTCGAGCGGCGGATCCCGGACCTGGCCACCTCCAAGTGGTGGAAGGAGGAGCGCGGCGACCGCGTCTTCCTCGACTACAACCAGAACGCCCGGGACCGCACGGTGGCGTCGGTCTACTCGGTGCGCAACAACCCCGAGGGCCGGGTGTCGGCGCCCTTCCGCTGGGACGAGCTCGACGCCGTCGAGCTGGGCGACTTCACCCTGGCGTCGATGCCGGCCCGATGGGCCGAGGTGGGCGACCTCGAAGCCCCGATGGACGACCAGGCCTTCTCGCTGCGGCCGCTGCTCGACCTCGCCGCCCGCGACGAGGCAGGCGGGTTGGGTGACGCCCCGTGGCCCCCGAACTTCCCGAAGCAGGCCGGCGAGCCCCCGGGTGCAACCCAGCCGCGCCCGCCACGAGCCCGAGGACGGTTGACGCCTCACCACGAAGCGCCCGGCCACCATCACGCTCACGACGTCATCGGCGCGCCTGGCGAACGACGGTCGACGGCCAGCAGCCGGTTCTCGGGAACCAGTGCGAGGGTCGGTCAGAGGGCGAAGATGCGGTGCAGCTCGTAGGGGACCACCTGCTCGAGCTGGTCGTAGGTGCACGACGCCGGGTCGCGGTCGGGGCGGAAGCGGACCAGGCGGGTGGCGTGGCGGAACCGGTCACCCTGGAGGTGCTCGTACGCCACCTCGGCCACCAGCTCGATGCGCAACGGGCTCCAGGTCATGTCCTTGGTGGCGTTCCAGCGGCTGGGTGCCCCCGGCATGCGGCCGCTGCCGTCGCCGTGGGCCTCCACGTTGCCCCACTCGCGCCACGGGTGATCGACGAGCGCGTCGGCCTCGTACGGTGCCAGCTCGTCGACGAGCTCGGCCCGCCGGGCCGCCGTGAACGACGTGGCCACACCGACGTGGTGCAACGTGGCGTCGTCGTCGTACAGGCCCAGCAGCAACGACCCGATGCCGTCGCCGCTCTTGTGCCGCCGGTAGCCGGCCACCACGGCGTCGCAGGTCCGCTTGTGCTTCACCTTCGTCTGCGTGCGCTTGTCGGGGGTGTAGGTGGCCGTCGAGGGCCTTGGCCATCACCCCGTCGAGGCCGGCGCCCTCGAAGCGCACGAACCAGTCCGACGCCACCTCGTGGTCGGTGGTGCCCGGGGTGAGGTGCACCGGTGGCCTGCGCGTCGGCCAGCGCCAGCTCGAGGGCCCGTCGGCGATCCGACATCGGCCACTCCATCAGCGACTGGTCGCCCAGGGCGAGCAGGTCGAAGGCCACGAAGCTGGCCGGTGTCTCGGCGGCCAGGCGGGCGACCCGCGACTCGGCGGGGTGGATCCGCTGCTGCAAGGCGTCGAAGTCGAGACCGTCCGGAGTGGCGATGACGATCTCGCCGTCGACCACGCAGCGCTCGGGCAGCTCGCGCAGCAGCGCCTCGGCCAACTCCGGGAAGTAGCGGGTGAGCGGCTTCTCGTTGCGGCTGCCCAGCACGATCTCGTCGAGGTCGCGGAACACGATGCAGCGGAAGCCGTCCCACTTCGGCTCGAACCACCAGCCGTCGCCCTCGGGCATCGACGGCGATGCCTTGGCCAACATGGGCGACACGGGTGGCATCACGGGGAGGTCCACGAGCGGCACCGTAACCGGCGACGCCGGGCGTTCGATGGCCCTCCGGGCGGTCGGTAGGATCCCCGCCATGTCGGAACGAACCATGCAGGACCGGCTCGCAGATCTGGGCGAGCGCAAGGAACAGGCCCTGCACGCGGGCTCCGAGCGGTCGGTCGAACGCCAGCACGCCAAGGGCAAGCTCCTGGCCCGCGAGCGCATCGACTACCTGCTCGACGAGGGCTCGTTCCACGAGCTCGACATGCTGGCCCGCCACCGGGCCCACGACAGCGGCATCGAGGAGCGCCCCTACAGCGACGGCGTCGTCACCGGGTGGGGCACGATCGACGGCCGCAAGGTCTTCATCTTCTCCCAGGACTTCACCGTCTTCGGCGGTGCGCTCGGCGAGGTGTTCGCCGAGAAGATCCACAAGGTCATGGACCTCGCCCTGTCGGTCGGGGCGCCCCTGATCGGCCTCAACGACGGGGCCGGGGCCCGCATCCAGGAGGGGGTCGTGTCCCTCGCCAGCTACGGCGGGATCTTCCACCGCAACGTGCTGGCCTCAGGGGTGACACCGCAGATCTCGGTGATCCTCGGCCCGTGCGCCGGAGGTGCGGTCTACAGCCCGGCCATGACCGACTTCATCTTCATGGTCGACGAGACGTCCCACATGTTCATCACCGGACCCGACGTGGTGAAGACCGTGACCGGCGAGGAGGTCACGCTCGAGGAGCTCGGCGGGGCGAAGAGCCATGCCACCAAGTCGGGTGTGGCCACGTTCGTGTCGCCCGACGAGAAGTCGTGCCTCGACGACGTCCGGTACCTGTTCGGCTTCCTGCCGTCCAACAACCTCGAGATGCCGCCGATCGACGTCCCCGCCGACTCGCCCGACCGTCTGTGCCCCGAGCTCGTCGAGCTCATGCCGTCGAGCCCCAACGTGCCCTACGACATGCACAAGGTCATCGAGTCGGTGGTCGACGACGGCGACTTCTTCGAGTACTTCCCCCGCTGGGCGGGCAGCATCGTGTGCGGCTTCGCCCGCATCGACGGCCAGCCGATCGGCGTGGTCGGCAACCAGCCCATGGTGCTGGCCGGTGTGCTCGACATCGAGTCCGCCGAGAAGGCGGCCCGGTTCGTGCGCACGTGCGACGCCTTCAACATCCCGCTGCTCACGTTCGTCGACGTGCCCGGCTTCCTGCCCGGCGTCGACCAGGAGTACGGCGGCATCATCCGCCACGGCGCCAAGCTGCTCTACGCCTTCTGCGAGGCCACCGTCCCGCGCATCCAGGTCATCACCCGCAAGGCCTACGGCGGCGCCTACGTGGTCATGAACTCCAAGTCGATCGGGGCCGACCTGGCCTTCGCCTGGCCCTCGGCCGAGTTGGCCGTCATGGGCCCGCAGGGCGCGGTCGAGATCCTGTACCGGCGCGAGCTCGAGGGGTCGGCCGATCCGGTGAAGCGTCGCGCCGAGCTGGTCGACGACTACACCGAGCGCTACGCCAACCCCTATGTGGCCGCCGAGCGCGGGTTCGTCGACGACGTCATCGACCCCGCCGAGACCCGTCGCAAGGTCGTCGCCGGGTTCGAGATGCTGAAGTCCAAGCGCGAGGAACTGCCGCAGCGCAAGCACGGCAACGTGCCGTTGTGAGCGACGCCGAGGCGGCTGCCCCCCGGGTGGCCTCGATCACGCCGACGCCCACCGTCGAGGAGGCCGTGGCCATCGTCGCGGCCGTCGAGGCCGGTTGGCCGCGGTTGGTGGTCTCGGGTGGCCAGCCGGCGGCGGAGCCGTCGCGCTGGAGGTTCTCGGGGCGTTGGTGGTCGCGCCCCGTGCCGTCTCGCCGCGCCCGCCCCTGAACCGCGGCCTCCGGACGTCGTCGCCGGCCCGGCTGGCAGAATGAGCCGATGGAGCTGACGACCGTCGCCGACGACCACGCCGTGGTGCACGACGGGCTCGAGGTGCGGCGCTACGACGACCTGCAGCCCGACACGGTCTACGAGTACGACGGCTTCGTGTTCCGCACCCTGGCCCGACCGGCGGGGGAGCGCCTGGCCACCATCGCCACGGTGAACGACGTGCACTTCGGCGAGACCGAGTGCGGCGTGATGGAGGGCCTCGAGATGGGCCCCACGTTCAGCGTCCCCGACGGTGCCGAGCCCTACCCCGAGACCATGAACCGTGGTGCCATCCACGAGATCGAGCAGATCGACCCCGACGCGGTCGTCGTGAAGGGCGACCTCACCTCCGACGGCAGCGAGGAGCAGTACCACGACTTCCTCGACTTCTACGGCGAGGCCTTCGGTGAGCTGCTCACCCACGTGCGGGGCAACCACGAGAGCTACGGCGGCGGCGACCTCGCCGCGGTGCCCACCCAGCGCGTCGACCTGCCCGGTGTCACGGTGGCGCTCATCGACACGTCCATGGAGGCCAGCGCGGGTGGCCGGGTGACCGGGGAGCAGCTCACGTGGCTCCACGACCTCGGCGCCGAGGCCGACCGGCCCGTGCTGCTCATGGGCCATCACCACGTGTGGAGCCCGGACTCGACGAACAGGGCCGACACCTACTTCGGCATCGACCCCGACTCCTCGGAGCGGCTGATCGAGGTGGTGGCCGCCCACCGGGTGTTCCGTGGCTACTTCGCCGGGCACACCCATCGCAACCGCGTGCGCCACATCAGCGTGAGCCGCGACATCCCGTGGGTGGAGGTGGCCTCGGTGAAGGACTTCCCCGGCGCCTGGGCCGAGTACCGCGTGTTCGAGGGCGGGATCCTCCAGGTCTTCCACCGCATCTCCACCCCCGAGGCGCTGCTCTGGACCGAGAGGACCCGGGGCATGTTCGGGGGCATGTACTTCGGGTACGCCTTCGGCGAGCTCGGTGACCGGTGCTTCGCCATGCCGGCCGCGCCGGCGTGACGCAGTCGCCTCCCGCCGACGGGCGACCGCTCCCGCTGGCCGACCTGCGCGTCGTCGACCTGTCGACCGTGTTGGCCGGCCCGGGTTGTGCGCGCCACCTGGCCGACTACGGCGCAGACGTCATCAAGGTCGAGCGGCCCGGCACCGGCGACACCCTGCGATCCATGGGTTGGCGGGACCCGGCCGACGACGTCACCCTCTTCTGGAAGCTGGCCGGACGGGGCAAGCGCAGCGTGGTGCTCGACCTGGCCACCGAGGGGGGACGGACCGATCTCCGCCGTCTGGTGGCCACGGCCGACGTCCTGGTCGAGAACATGCGCCCCGGAAAGCTCGAGGCCCTGGGCCTGGTGCCCGACGATCTCCTGGCGGCGCACCCTCGGCTGGTCATCACCCGGATCACGGGATTCGGGCAGACCGGTCCCTACGCCGGCCGGCCCGGCTTCGCCACCCTGGCCGAGGCCATGAGCGGCTTCGCGTCGGTCAACGGGGAGCCCGACGGGGCACCCCTGTTGCCGCCGGTGGCCCTCACCGACGAGGTCACCGCCATCGCCGCCGCCTTCGCCACGATGGTGGCGGTGCACTCCGGCGTCGGCCAGGTGGTGGACGCCAACCTGCTCGAGACGATGCTGCAGCTCATGGGGCCGCTGCCGTCGGCCTGGGCGGTGCTGGGCTACGAGCAGCCCCGCCTCGGCGCCGGCATCCCCTACACGGTGCCCCGGGGCACCTACCGCTGCGCCGACGGCCGCTGGGTGGCCATCTCCACCTCGGCCGAGGCCGTGGCCGGTCGCATGATGGCGCTCGTCGGCGCCGGCGACGACCCTCGTTTCCAGAGCTTCGAAGGCCGGGTCGAGCACCGCGCCGAGGTCGATCGCCTCGTCGCGGCCTGGGTGGCGACCCGCACCCTCGAAGAGGTGTTGACCGAGGTCGAGGCCGCCCATGCCGCCGCGGCCGCGGTGTACGGCCAGCGCGAGGTGGCCGCGGACCCCCAGGTCGTCGAGCGAGACCTGCTGGCTCCGGTCGACGGCGTGCCCATGCAGGGCGTCATCGCACGGCTGTCGGCCACGCCCGGTCGGGTCCGGTTCCCGGCGCGGGCCCTCGGCGCCGACACCGACGAGGTGCTCGCCGAGCTCGACGCCGAGCTCGCCGCAGAGGACGATCCCGAGGTCGGTGAGGCTCCTGCCGCGTCGAAGTCCGCCGACCTCGCACTGGATCACGTAGACACCGCTTCCCGGTTCCCAGCCACTTCCGCTGACGTCGAGTCGCGCCCGTCCGAGAGCGCCCGTGGACGGGGTGACCGTGGCCACCGGCGGCGGCGCCAGCGGGCCGTCGGGGTCGAAGGAGATCGAGGCCTGCGCGCCGAGCGTCGGGCACGTTGCCGGCGCCGATCTCGCACGGACCGGGCATCCCGCAGTCGAGCGTCGCGGTCCCCACCCGGATGAGCTCGGCGCACCGTGAACGGGGTCGGTGAAGCCGCCGCTCTCGTCGACGGTGGCACGAACTGACCTGCTCGACCGGTCGCAGTCCTGCGCCGCCAGTGCGAGGCGTCGCGGCACTGCACGACTCCCACGCGCCGCTGCAGGGCTGGTAGTTGCTACCGGTCACGGTCACGGTCTGGCCGTCGACGCAGGTCCGTGCTCGGGGTCGACGCTCAGCGTCGGCGGCGGGGGCAGCGGGACGCATCGGGGTCGAACTGGATCGGTGTCCACGGCCGCCGGCGCTCCCGTAGGGCAGCACGCCTGCGCCGACGATGCAGGCGCCCGGCATGGCGCAGTCGATCGTCTCGACGCCGCCGACCCGTCATCAGCCTCGTGGTCACCTGGTACCCGACCGAGAAGCCGCCGGTGCCGTCGCTGGTGACGTGAGCTGCGTCGTGCGATGCTCACGCCGCTGCTGTCGACGGGGTCGCTCTGGCACTGGGCCAGGCACACGCTCGTGCCGGACGGGTAGCCGCTCCCGGCGACGGTCACGAACTCGCTCGTCGACGCAGCAACGTGTCGACGGTGACCGTCAGTGCCGATCGTCGCGGGCGCGGACAGGCGGCTGACACGGCGGACGGTCGGGGAGCCCGGCGGCGACGAAGAAGGCCACCGTGGTGACCGCCACTGCGAGTCGGCGATCGTCGCCAGTGGCGTTTCCTCGCTGCACCAGCGTGTCTGAGTCGTTCGCACCCATCCGAGCCCCCGGCTGTCGATGCCCGTCGATCACCGAACCCCGTCAGTGTCGACGAGTCTGTCGTGGCTCAGCCGTCGGCGGGGGCGACCTCGATGCGGTGCTGGCGCCACTCGCGGGCGAGGTCGAGGGCCTGGTCGGCGCGATCGAGCACCTCTTCGGTGGTGAGGCCGTGGGCCGGGTAGCAGGCCACGCCGGCCCACATGACGGCGTCGGGCTCGACGTCGGCCATCGCCGTCCTGATCCGCTCCGCCGTCCACGTGGCGCCGGAATCGGTCGTGTCCTCCAGAAGGAGGGCGAACACCCCGTCGCGGAGGCGGAACGCCTCGTCGGCCTCACGGATGGTGGCGGTCACGGCCGCGGTGACCCGTCGGGGGTCGGCGGGCTCGGGCGATCCCGCACGAAGGCCCACCACGATCTCCATGACGACCACGGCCACGGGGCGCAGGTTGCGCCGGGCGGTGGCCATGCGTGATTCCAGCGCCACGACGAACCAGCCCTCCGAGAGCAGGCCGGTGGTCTCGTCGGTGAGGCGGTTCGCCTCGGTGGAACGGCGACGGGCGGTGAAGGTGGTACGCCACTCGAGTCGGGCCTCGGCGTCCTCGCGGGCCTCGTCGGCGACGTGGAGGTCCCGGCGGAGGCGGTCGACCTCGATCTCGGCGGCGCGGGTGCGTTCCTGCCAGACGCGAAGTCGGCTCAGGTCGACGACGACCACCGCGGCGCACGCGGCGGCGATGCCGCCCGTGACGATGGCCAGCACGGTGGGTGCACCGACGGCCACGGCCACGCCGGTGCCCATGCCGAGCACTCCGGCGAGCACGGCGCTGACGGTCAGTCGATCCACGCCTATCCGTCGGTCGCCCGCCCCCGAAGTTGAACGCCGATCGTCACCCGTTCGGGGTGATCCTGCGGCGACACGTACCGAGCTCGGTTCAGGAGATCACGTTCGGGGCGCCGAGGGTCGGCGATCGGCGAGGGCGAGGTCGGCGATGTCGCTCATGATCCGCGCCAGCTCGAAGTCCTTGGGCGTGTAGACGCGCTCGACCCCGGCGGCGAGGAGGACCTGGGCGTCCTCGTCGGGGATGATCCCACCCACCACCACGGGGGCCTGGACGCCCTCGGCCCGCAGGCGGTCGACGACCTCCGGCACGAGCTGGAGGTGGCTCCCCGACAGGATGGACAGGCCCACCACGTCGACGTCCTCGTCGCGGGCGACGGCGGCGATCTGCTCCGGGGTGAGGCGGATGCCCTGGTAGATGACCTCCATGCCCGCATCCCGGGCGGCGACGGCGATCTGCTCGGCGCCGTTGGAGTGCCCGTCGAGCCCGGGCTTGGCCACCAGCAGGCGGGGAGGGCCGCCGGGCGCAGCCCGCAACCGGTCCGCCACGGCGCGCAGGCCCTCACCGAGTGCGCCCACCCCGGCGGCGGCGCTGACCCCGGTCGGGGCGCGGTACTCGCCGAACACCTCGCGCAGCGTGCCCGCCCACTCGCCGGTGGTGCCGCCGATGCGGGCCAGGGCGATGGTGGCGGGCATGAGGTTCTCGTCGGTGCCGGCGACCCGACGCAGTTCGGCGATGGCCTCGGCGACGGCGTCGGCGTCGCGGGCGGCGCGCCACTGCTCCAGCTCGGCGATGGTCTCGGCCTCGACGGCCGGGTCGACCTTGAGGATGTTCTCCTCACCGCCCAGCGGCGACTCGGCCGTCTCGGCGAACCGGTTGACCCCGACCACGGTCAGCTCACCGGACTCGATGCGGCGGACCCGTTCGGTGTTGGACGACACCAGTCGGCCCTTCAGCTCGTCGATGGCCCGGAACGCACCGCCCAGCGAGAGCACGTCGTCGAGCTCGGCCGTGGCCGCATCGACGAGCTCGGCGGTGCGCGCCTCGACCACGTGGCTCCCGGCGAACAGGTCGTCGTACTCCAGCAGGTCGGTCTCGAAGGCCAGCACCTGCTGCATGCGCAGCGACCACTGCTGATCCCACGGGCGGGGGAGGCCGAGCGCCTCGTTCCACGCCGGCAGCTGGACCGATCGGGCGCGGGCGTCCTTCGAGAGCGTGACCGCCAGCATCTCGAGGACGATGCGCTGGACGTTGTTCTCCGGCTGGGCCTCGGTCAGGCCGAGGGAGTTCACCTGCACGCCGTAGCGGAAGCGGCGGGCCTTGGGGTCGGTGACGCCGTAGCGCTCCAGGGTGAGGCGATCCCACATCTCGGTGAAGGCGCGCATCTTGCACATCTCCTCCACGAAGCGGATCCCGGCGTTGACGAAGAACGAGATCGACGCCACCACCGCAGGGAAGTCCTCGGGCTCCACCTGTCCCGAGTCGCGCACGGCGTCGAGCACGTCGATGGCCGTCGCCAGCGAGTACGCCACCTCCTGCACCGGTGTGGCCCCCGCCTCCTGCAAGTGGTAGCTGCACACGTTCATCGGGTTCCACGACGGGATGTGCCGCGCGCAGTAGGCGACCATGTCGACGATCAGCCGCTTGGAGGGCTCGGGCGGGAAGATGTACGTGCCCCGCGACAGGTACTCCTTGACGATGTCGTTCTGGGTGGTCCCCCGGAGCGCCTCGGTGGGCACGCCGTGCTCGGTGGCGTTGGCCACGTAGAGCCCCAGCAGCCATGCCGCGGTGGCGTTGATGGTCATGGAGGTGTTCATCTCGCCGACGGGGATGGCGTCGAGGAGCTGCTCCATGTGGCCGAGGTGGGCGACGGGCACGCCGACCTTGCCCACCTCGCCCCTCGCCCGGGGGTCGTCG
This sequence comes from uncultured Iamiaceae bacterium, assembly GCA_963715425.1. Lineage (GTDB taxonomy): Bacteria > Actinomycetota > Acidimicrobiia > Acidimicrobiales > Acidimicrobilacustridaceae > Rhabdothermincola_A. The sequence continues at coordinate 84,701 of CAVQSE010000003.1, read as the reverse complement.
GGGTCGTAGCCGGTCTGGGTGGGCAGGTCGAAGGCGATCGACAGCCCGGTCTGGCCCTTGGCCAGGTTGGTCCGGTAGAGCTCGTTGGACGCCCTGGCGGTGGAGTGGCCCGAGTAGGTGCGCATCATCCACGGCCGATCGGGCTCATGGCGGGCGGCAGGCTGCGGGTTGGCGTCCATCCCCCAATCGTTCACCAAGATCGGTCCGTCTGTCACAACGATGACCGTTCGGTAACCGGGTCGGACCGCCTCGGGCCAGGTGCATGCGACGTTGGTGGCGGGTGGCGTGGCCACCGGTCGGGGGGCCAGCTCTCCGGGATCTCCCCGTGGTCGGTCGTGAGGGATCGTCGGTGCCGATGGTGACGTCGGACGAGGTCGACGACACGGGCACGGACCATGCGGTTGATCTCGTGTTCGCTGCGTTCGTCGGGTTCGAGCGCATGGGTCTCGAGCGGTTCGGGTTCGGTAACGACTCCCGACCCGAAGGCGGACCTCTGTCGACGTGGTGCGGCCCGGTCGGGGAACTCGGGGATGAGCCCGCGGGTCTTCGGGTGGTGCAGAGGGAGAGGTGGTGGTCGGTGACGTCTCGGGGGTGGGGATGTGAGGGTGTGGCCGTCGGGTCGTCGGAACAGGAGGGTTCCGTCGGGTTCGAGCTCGAGGTGCCAGTCGTGGCGGTGGACGACCCCGTGGTGGGTGGCGCACAACCCGGCCAGGTTGGCGAGGTCGGTCGAGCCGCCGTTCTCCCAGTGGTCGAGGTGGTGGGCGTGGACCCATGCGGTGGGGGCGTCGCAGTGCGGGAACCGGCAGCCCCGGTCCCGGGCGACCATGGCGTCACGCAGGTTCGGTGACGCCAGACGCAGGTCGCGGCTGCGGTCGATCACGACGCCGTCGGCGAGCAGCAGCCGGTGCATCAGGGTGCCTTCGGTGAACAACCTCGCCAGGCTGTCGGCGGTGAGCGGTCGGCGATCGTGGTCGACCGGGGTGCCCGCCGCGTTGGCCAGCGCGTCGCGGAACAAGGCTTCTTCGAAGACCCCGACATCTCGCGTCGGCGAGTAGCCGTTCGAGATCCTCGACGGTGGTGATCCCCAACCCCCGCAGCGCGCTCGGCGATGAGGTCGTCGGGATCGATGGTGACCGCGACATGCGGGTGCTGACGGCCGGGACGCGCACCCGTTTCGGCGTAGTGGTCGCAGAAGAACCGCACGATGGTCCCGAACGCGTCACCGCGTCGTTCCGCCGCGGTGCGGAACTCGCCCGGTTCGTCGGGGCGCTCCGCGATCCGAAACGCGACTTCGGTCATCGCCGCGGTGTCGGGGTCGAGCTCGGCGTCGAGGATCGCCCGACCGTCGAGCGTTCGGGACAGGTGCACGTGTGAGCCGTCGGAGTCCGAACCCGTCGGGTCTGTCTCGTCGTTGACGGCTTCCGCGTGAGCCACCCAGTGTCGAACGGCCGAGGTGGTGTCGACCAGCGACAACCCGACCAGCAGCGGCGACACCTCAGCGTCGTGCTCGGCGAACAAGTCCACCAACGGCTTCGGTAGCAACCGCACGACCACATCGACCTGCGCGCCCGACAGCTCCCCGCCGAACCACAGCCGGGCCAGCTCCGGCCACGCCGCCAACCGTGCAGCTTGCGCCGCCAGGCGCCTGGCGTCCGGCTCGGCCAACCCCTGGGCCTTCAGCCACCCGACCGGCGACGACCACCCTTCGACCTGGTGCAACCCCCGGGCCAGGAACCCCGACAACGCCGAACAGACCTTGGCCTCGAGCCGCTCCCGCGCCTGCCAGCAACTCGGCGACGACGACCGAGTTCGGCTGCGGATCCACCGAGCGATCGCCCCGCTCAGATCGTGCTCGTCGGCCGAACCATGCAAGCACGCTACCAAACACACGTACGGAACAACCGAACCAGGAAATCATCGAAAGAAATGGTGACTGAAGAGTCGACGAGATCACGTCGCGAGTGGGTTCGTCTCGACGTGCGCCCTAGAACGAAGGGCATCTCCGGACCTCGGCGCCGGCGCTGCTCGTCGGCCTCGCCGTCGGCCCGGGCGTCACGCGAAGGGTCCGGTGTCCACGGTCGAGCGCCGAGGCCAACCGGTCGAGGTACTCGCGGCGGCTGATCTCGACCGCACCGAGCGAGGCGAGGTGCGGGGTCAGCCACTGCACGTCCAGCAAGGTCGCGCCGATGCGCAGGAGGTGCCCGACCAGAGCGACGAGGGCCACCTTCGACGCGTCGGTGGCGTGATGGAACATCGATTCGCCGGCGAACAGACCGGCGATGTGGACGCCGTAGAGCCCACCCACCAACTCGCCGTCGGGGGTCCAGGTCTCCACCGAGTGGGCCCAGCCGAGGTGGTGGAGGCGCAGGTAGGCCTGGCGGATCTCCGGGGAGATCCATGCGCCGTCCCGGCGGGGGTCGGCGCAGGCGGTCAGGACCTCCTCGAACGCGGTGTCGACGCGGACCTCGTGGCGCGCCACGGACCGGCGGAGGGACCGAGAGACGTGCAGGCCGTGGAGGGGGATCACCCCACGGGGGTCCGGCGACCACCACGCCATGCCGCGTCGACCCGTGAGGGGCATGGGGAAGAGGCCCCTGCGGTAGGCGGCCAGCACGGTGCCGGGCTCGAGGTCGGCACCCAACCCGACCAGGTCTCCGGGGCCGTCCTCGTCGGGCAGGTCGCGCGGATCGGGGAAGTCCCACGAGGACGCCGGTGGCTCGGTGGGCACGAGCCGTTTCTAGCGCCTCTCCCGGGTGGGGTGCCCACGCGCCGGAGCACGTGGGGTGGGGCGAGGTGTCCTACCGGGCGTAGTCGTAGAAGCCGATGCCGGACTTGCGACCGAGGTGGCCGGCGCTGACCATGCGGCGCAGCAACGGCATGGCCGCGTAGTTGGGGTCGCGGAACTCGTCGTAGAGGGCGTCGAGGATGGCCAGCGAGGTGTCGAGGCCGACCAGGTCGAGCAGCGCCAACGGGCCCATGGGGAAGTTGCAGCCGCCCTTCATGGCCGTGTCGATGTCGTCGCGGTCGGCGGTGCCGTTCTCGAGCATCCGCACGGCGTTGTTGAGGTAGGGGAAGAGCAGGGCGTTCACGATGAACCCGGCGCGGTCCTTCACCTCGACGGCGTTCTTGCCGCACGCCTCGGCGAAGGCCCTCGCCTCGGCGATCGTCTCGTCGGAGGCGGTGAGGGGCCGGACGATCTCGACCAGGCTCATGGCCGGCGCCGGGTTGAAGAAGTGCACCCCGCAGACGCGGTCGGTGCGGCCGGTCTCCATGGCCATCTCGATCACCGGCAGCGTGGAGGTGTTGGTGGCCAGGATGGCTCCGGGCTTCACGATGCCGTCGAGCTCGCGGAAGAGGGCCTTCTTGACCTCGAGGTCCTCGACCACCGACTCGAGGACGAGGTCGCAGTCGGCCAGCTGCCCCAGGTCGTCCGTGGCGCTGACCCGAGCCAGGATCTCGGCGGCGGCGTCGGCCTCGAGCCGGCCCTTGTCGACCTGGCGGCCGACGGACTTCGACAGCCCGGCGACCATGGCGTCGGCGGAGTCCTGCTTCCGACTGCGCAGCACGACCTCGATGCCGGCCTTGGCGGCCACCTCGGCGATGCCGGATCCCATGATCCCCGAACCGATGATCCCGATACGCGTGATGGTCATGTGGAGACTCCCGTCCGTGCAGGCCTCGCGCCCGCCGCGGCCCGATGTTACCGATCGGTAGCTTCCCGGTACCAAACGTGGTCCCCCGATGCGGCCCGACCCACCCCCCGTCCTGGTTAGCGTGACGTCGTGGCTGCTCCCCCCGACGACGACCGCTCGACCACCTCTGCGGGGCTCCTCGCCCTGGTCGGGGGCGGTGAGTTCTCCGAGGGCTGCGAGTTCGACACCGAGCTGCTGGCCGCGTCGGGAGCCGCCGAGGTGGCGATCATCCCGACCGGTTTCGCCTACGAGAGCCCCCAGCGGTCGGTGGCGGCCGCCGAGTCGTGGTTCTCCGCCCTCGGCGTCGGGGTGCGCGAGATCCCCGTGTACTCCCGGGCCGACGCGTTGAGCGCCGAGAACGTGGCGGCGGTGGCGTCGGCGCGGTTCGTGTACGTGGTGGGCACCTCGCCCATGCACCTCCGATCGGTGCTCAAGGACACGCCGGTCTACGACGCCCTCGTGCAGGCGTGGCGGGGCGGGGCGGTGCTTGTGGGCAGCGGGGCGGGTGCCGACGTGCTGTGCGACCCGATGGTCGACACCCGCGGCGGCGCGTTCACCGTGGGCCTCGGACTGGTGCCGGACATGGCCGTCATCCCCCGCTCCGACACGTGGTCACCCGACAAGGTGCGGCGCACGGTCGAGCTGGCCCCGCCGGACCTGGTGGTCGTGAGCCTCCCCGAGCGCAGCGGCATCGTGCGCGACCCCGACGGTTCGTGGCGCACGGTCGGCTCCGGTCTGGTGACCGTGCACCGTGGCAGCCACCAGGCCACGCTGGCCGACCTCCCCGAACACTGATCGGCCCGCCGGCGACCCTGTCAGCTCTCGGTGATGGTGATCGACTCGACGACGACGGCGGGCTGGGGCACGCCGCCCAGGCCGCCGCCGCTGGGGTTGTCCACGGCCGTGGCCAGGATCTGGGCGACGAGGTCCGTGCCGGACTGGTCGGTGGTCCCGAACACCACGTAGGTGCCCTGGGCGTCGAGGCTCGACACGTTCGGCCCGCCCGTGAGGAAGAACTGGGCACCCGAGGAGTCGGGCTGCGCCGTGCGAGCCATCACCAACTGGCCCGGCACGTAGGTGAACGACCCGCCCTCGTCGGGGATCGTGTAGCCCGGCCCGGGGTCGCTCGGGCTGTTGGTCGTCGGTGCCCCGCCCTGCACGATGTCGATGCTCTGGTCGGCGCGGAAGATGGCCGATCCGTCGTAGTACTTGTAGCGAGCCAGGACCACGAAGTTGTTGGTGGTCTCCGGCGTCGTCGTGGTGTCGAGGTCGACCGTGACGGTGCCGGCGCTCGTGACGAAGGTGGCCGTGTAGCTCTTGGCGGGGTCGATGCACGTGGGAGGCGGCTCGGCGAAGGACGTGGTGCGCGGGGCCGTGCCGTCGGTGGCGGGGCAGGGTGTGGCGCCCGTGATGGTCGCGCCCGGTCCCGGGGGCGGGGGCACCAGCGAGTCGGTTTCCGCGACCGAGGTCGACGTGGTGGAGGCGCTCTCGTCGCTGCTGTCGTCACGGTTCACCACGGTGAGGATCCCGATGATCGCCACGACGAAGGCGGCGATGGCCACTGCCGCGGTCAGGCGACGGCGTCGCTCGGCTCTGGCCGATGCGGCCGCCTCGGCGGACAGGCGGGCCTGGTGGCCGGCCTTCTGGCGTTCACGTTTCGCGGTACCCATCGGGCGGGGACGCTACCGCGGGCTCCGTGAGCCCCTGCCGCGAGCTCTCACTGCGAGGGGATCGCCGCGCCGGCGGTGACGGTCACCGACTCGATGCGCACCGGGCGCACCGGGAGGCCGTCCTGGCTGCCGAGCCGGTCGATGGCCGCCAACGTGGCCGCGCCGTCGAGCATGATCCCGAACGAGCTGACGCCGGGGTCGATCGCTGGGGCGTTCTCGAAGGTGGCCACCAGGAACGCGCCCTTGTTGGTGCCGGGCGTCCCGTCACCGGTCATGGCGATCGTGCCCGAGGTGAAGATCTGCCCCGCCGCGGGCACCTCGTCGGGGATGGGGAAGGCATCGGCTGAGGTCCCGTCGGCGAACAGCCCGCCGGCCTCGAACCACGCCGTGGGCTCGATCCGGGTGATCGGCTGGCCGTCGTAGTACCCGTAGCCGGCCAGGACCACGAAGGCGTTCACCGACTCCGGGGCCCGCGTCGGGTTGAGCTGGAAGGTCATGGACCCGGCCGTGGTGGTCACGACGGCGGAGTAGAAGCGGGTGGGGTCGATGCACAGCGGCGGCGGCTCCTCGAACGAGGTGGTCCGCGGTGACGAGCCGTCGGGGGCGGGGCAGGGCGTCGGGCCGGTGAGGGCGGCGCCCGCCGAGGCGGGGACCGGCGCCACGCCCGTGGCCGGGTAGTCGGCGGCCGAGCGGGTGGAGGTGCCCGTGGTGCTCGGCGTGGAGGTCGTCGTCGTGGAGGAGGTGGTCGATGTGGATCTGGTGGCGGCGATGCCCGCCGCGACGGTGGAGAGCAGGACGACCACGGCGATGGTCGCGGCGATCACCTGCATGCGCCGCTGGCGGGATCGGGCGCGTTGGGAGGTCGTGGCGGCCTCGCGTCGGCGGTCGTCGTCACGGCGGCGTCGGTTCGATGTGGACATCGGGCCCGACGGTACCCCCCGGCCCGGGAGGGTTCGGGGGCACCGGAGGCCGCCGGTATCGTTGGCGCCCGTGGCTCTGCTCGTCCAGAAGTTCGGTGGCACATCGGTCGGCGATGCCGAGCGCATCCGCGCCGTGGCCGATCACGTGGCTCGCACGGTGCGCCGTGGCAACCAGGTCGTCGTCGTGGTGTCGGCCATGGGCAAGGAGACCGACGAGTTGCTCCGCGTCGCCCGAGAGGTGTCCGACACCCGCCCGGGACGGGAGATGGACATGCTCGTCACCGCCGGGGAGCGCAAGGCGATGGCGTTGCTGTGCATGGCGCTCGCCGACCAGGGGGTCGACGCCGAGTCGTTCACCGGCTCCCAGGCCGGCTTCCTCACCGACTCGACCCACCAGGACGCCAAGATCATCGACGTGCGGCCCGAACGGGTCAGCGAGGCGTTGAGCCGGGGAGCCGTGGCCGTGGTCGGCGGGGCCCAGGGCATCTCCCCGGAGCGCAACATCACCTTCCTCGGCCGAGGTGGCTCCGATACGACGGCGGTCGCGCTGGCCCATGCGCTCGACGCCGAGGTGTGCGAGCTCTACACCGACGTCTCCGGCGTCTACACCACCGACCCCCGTGTCGTCGACGGCGCCCGCAAGCTGCCCCGGATCAGCTTCGACGAGCTCATGGAGATGACCGCCAACGGATGCCCGAAGCCGGCCATGCGGTCGGTGGAGTACGCCCGCACCCACGGTGTCGACCTGCACGTCCGGTCGGCCTTCACGTGGGAGACCGGCACGCTCGTCACCAGAGAGGACGACGACATGGAACAAGCCATCGTCTCGGCGGTCGTGCACGACGCGTCGGACGCCAAGGTCACCATCGGGGGGGTGGAGGACCGACCGGGCATCGCCGCCCGGATCTTCCGCGCGCTCGCCGACGAGCGGGTCAGCGTCGACCTCATCGTCCAGAACACCTCGGAGGCGGGTCGGACCGACATCTCGTTCACCGTGCCCGACGAGGAGCTGGCCACGGCCATGGCCGTGTGCGAGCGCGAGGCGGCGGCCGTGGGAGCCGACGAGATCTCGGGCGACCCTGACATCGCACGCGTCAGCGTCATCGGTGCCGGGATGAAGACCCACCCCGGGGTGGCGGCGACGGTGTTCGAGACGCTGGCGGCCAACGACATCAACATCTTGATGATCGCCAGCTCGGCCATCCGGATCTCCGTGGTCGTCACCGTCGACCAGGCCGAGCGGGCCATCCAGGTCCTGCACGCCGCGTTCCGCCTCGACGAGGGCCCGGCCCTGATCGACTGAAACCCGCGGGGGAGACGTCTGCGCCCGCCGATAGGGTTGGATCCCTATGCGTATCGGGATCGTGGGAGCAACTGGGCAGGTCGGTCGCGTGATGCGGTCGATCCTGGCCGAGCGGCAGTTCCCCGTGACCGAGCTGCGTCTGTTCGCCTCCGAGCGCTCCGCGGGTCGCCGGCTCCCCTGGGGAGACGCCGAGATCTCCGTCGAGGACGCCGCCCGCGCCGACTTCGGCGGCCTCGACATCGTGCTGTTCTCCGCCGGTGGTGCCTCGTCGCGCGAGCTGGCCCCGAAGGTGGCCGAGGACGGCGCCATCGTGATCGACAACTCTTCGGCGTGGCGGATGGACCCCGATGTGCCCCTGGTGGTTCCCGAGGTCAACGCATCGGCGTTGGAGTCGATCCCGAAGAACATCGTCGCCAACCCGAACTGCACGACCATGGTGGCCATGCCGGTGCTGAAGCCGCTCGACGTCGAGGCCGGGCTCGTCGGGCTGGTGGCCAGCACGTACCAGGCGGTGTCGGGCGCCGGTCTGGCCGGTACCGCCGAGCTCGACGACCAGATCCGCAAGATCGGCGACGGTGCACCGGCGCTGGCCATGTCCGGCACCGCGGTCGACTACCCCGCGGCCACCAAGTTCGCCGCCCCGATCGCCTACAACGTGATCCCCTTCGCCGGGACGCTGGTCGACGACGGGCTCGGCGAGACCGACGAGGAGCAGAAGCTGCGCAACGAGACGCGCAAGATCCTGGGGCTCCCCGATCTCGAGGTCTCCGCCACCTGCGTGCGCGTGCCCGGTGTTCACCGGGCACTCCCTCGCCGTCAACGCTCGCTTCTCCCGGGCCATCAGCCCCGAGACCGCCCGCCGCCTGCTCTTCAAGGCGCCCGGGGTCGAGCTGGCCGACATCCCCACGCCCTTGCGTGCCGCCGGGGTCGACCCCACCTTCGTCGGGCGCATCCGCGTCGACCCGACCGTCGAGCACGGCCTGTCGCTGTTCCTCTCCGGCGACAACCTCCGCAAGGGCGCCGCGCTCAACGCGGTCCAGATCGCCGAAGAGCTCCTCGCCCGCCGGAACCGCGCCGCCTAGTCCGTACCGAGCGGATCGTCGGTGGTCAGGCCGGCGGGTCGCTCACGTAGCGGTCGGCGGCCTCGCTGAGCGAGAGGCCGAGCTGGTTGGCCAGCGACGCCACCCATGCCATCACGTCGCCCAGTTCGTGGAGCTGCTCTGCGGGTGTGCCCTTGCGCACCGCCTGGGCCAGCTCGCCCACCTCCTCGCACAGCCACGCCACCGTCGAGGGGATGCCCCTCGTCGCGTCGGCCTCGCCGTAGAGGTCCGCCATGAGGTCCTGGAGCTCGTCGAGGTGCATGCGCGACTCTCCCACGGTGCCGCGCTCGTGCGGGTGGGCCTGCGCCCCGGTCGCCGGATGGGGGCCACCCGGCGGTCGACACCGGCGCGGGGGCGAGGCGCCGGAGCGGTCCGGCAACGGGAACCGCCCCGCACCGAGGCGGGGCAGTTGGTCGGGCTGGCGGGATTCGAACCCACGACCTCTTCGTCCCGAACGAAGCGCGCTACCAAGCTGCGCTACAGCCCGTAAGGGCGCTGAGCCTACCCGGGTGACCCCGAGGCGGCGAAACGGCGGGTCAGCCCCGGATGGTGACGTCGGCGACCTGGCTGGTCGTCTCGTCGATCGGCTCGAACCAGCCCTCCCCGTCGAGCAGCACCTTGGCCGCTTTGCGCAGGCGGAAGGCGTCGAGTGGCTTCACCAGGTAGCCATCGGCGTCGTGGCGGCGGGCCAGGAAGGCGTCGTGGGCCCGGTCGAGCAACATCAGCACCGCGGTGATGGGGATGCGGTCGATGCCTTCGGCGTTGCGGATCGCCATGCACGTGGCCATGCCGCCCATGTTGCCGATCTGCTGATCGAGGATGACCAGGTCCGGTTGCACCTGGTCGATGGCCTCGAGCACGTCGATGCCGGCGCGCACCCGGTACACGAGGGTGTCGGACGTGGCGAGGGCGGCATCGACCTCGTCGAAGATCCAGTCGGCGTCGGTGGCCAGCAAGACGGTAGGCACGGCGGGGAGGGTAGTTCGTCGCCCCTGCGGCCCCCAACCGCCGGTCAGGCGGGTGGCGCTGGTCGGCTCGGGGGCACACCGCTACCATCGGACCCTTCCGTGCCAGTCGGGCGGAACCGCTGTGGGGAGGAAAGCCGTTGCTGGAGATCACCGTGGAGCACACCGACCGGTACACGTTGTGTCGGCCCGTCGGTGAGCTCGATGCCTACACCGTGGGGTCCTTCCGGGAGGCTCTCGCCGAGCTGTCGACGGTGCGCCGGCTACTGATCGATCTCTCCGATGTGCCCTTCATGGACTCCTCCGGTCTCGGTGCCCTCATCGGGGGCATCCGCCGGGCGCGCGAGGCCGACGGCGAGGTCACGGTGGCCTGCAGCCGTCCCACGCTCACCCGCTTGCTGCACACCACCGGCTTCGACCGCATCGTGGCGGTCACCGAGACGGTGGAGGACGCCGAGGCGGCGCTGCTCGATCCCGTCGACTGATCCTGCGGGGACGCCGTCGGGTCGACCGCTCAGCCCGGCGTGGCGAAGAGGTGCTCGGCGATCCGGTCGAGGCCGTCCACGTCGTGCACGTCGCTGCCCAGGAACGGCACCTTCACGACCGGTGCCGGCGCCACCCGCCCGGAGAGACCGACCAGGTGGGCGTCCTCCGTGGAGGCCACCGAGGCGAAGTCGGCGAGGTTGGCGTAGAGCTCACCGAGCGCCGTGCCCGCGTGCACCTCGGCGCACGCCGCCACCGCAGCGGGAGGCTCGCCGGTGAAGTGCGGATGCACCCGGTTCACGATCAGCGCGCGCACGGGGATGCCGGCCTCGTCGAGCTTCTCGGCGAAGAAGCTGGCCTCCTCCACGACGTCGCGGCGCGGTGCGGTGACCAGCACGAACGCCGTCTCCGGGGCGCTCAGGAGCTCGACGACCCGGGCGGCGCGGTCCTTGAAGCCCTGCTCCATGCCGTCGAAGGCGGTGAAGAACTCGACCAGATCGGTCACCACCTCGCGACCGATCACCCGGGACACCGTGCGCAGGAAGGCCTGGGCGGCCACGTTCATGGCGCGGGCGAGGCCCCGTGTGGGCGTGATCAGCAGCCTGTAGAGCCGGTGGTCCAGGAACCGGGTGAGCCGGCCGGGCGCCTCGAGGAAGTCGAGGGCGTTCCGTGTCGGCGGCGTGTCGACGACGATCACGTCGAAGCGCTCGTCGTGGTGCAGCTCGTAGAGCTTCTCCATCGCCATGTACTCCTGGGTGCCCGAGAGGGCGGTGGAGATGTTCCGGTAGAAGCGGTTGTTCAGGATCGAGTCGGCCTGTTGGGCATCGGAGGCGTTCTGCGTCACGAGGGCGTCGAAGGTGGTCTTCGTGTCGAGCATCAGGGCCCACAGCTCCCCGGGCCACTCGCCGGTGACGAGCGACGCCGAGTCGGTGAGCCCGTCGAGGCCCATGGCGTTGGCCAGGCGCCGCGCGGGGTCGATCGTGACCACGCAGGCCCGTCGGCCCTGGCGGGCGGCCTCCATGGCCATCACCGCCGCGGTGGTGGTCTTGCCGACGCCACCGGAGCCGGTGCACACCACGATGGTGTGGTCGGCCAGCAGCGCCGAGAGCGGGTCCGGTGTCGCGTCGGCGGGTGGCGACGGCTCGACCGTGGTCATCGGCTGGCCAGCGGCGTGAGGTGGGCGATGCCGTCGGCGAGCGCGTCGGCCAGCACGTCGACGTCGGCGGGGCCGAGGTCGGTGGAGAACAGGAAGGGCAGCTGGACCTGGGGGAGCGGCAGGGTGGCGGCCATGCGGGCGATCTGCTCGTCCTGCAACGCCGTGCGTTGGGCCCGGAACCCGGCGGCGGCGCGGAGCCGTTCGGCCTCGCCGGATCCCAACGTCACGCCTGCGGTCGACGCCGCGACCTCGGGATCGACGTCGAGCCCGGGTCGGACCGGGTAGACGCCGTTCACCACCACCGGACCGAGGCTGACGCCGACCTCGTCCTCAAGGCTGAACGCGGTGTCGATCAGCTCGTTCACCGGCGTCTCCTCGGGCAGGGTCACCAGCATCACCTGGCATCGCTCGGGGTCCGTGAGCATCTCCAGGACGTCGGCGGCCTGGGTGGCGACCGGGCCGGAGCGCACGGCGTCGACGAGGCCGCGGGCGGAGCGCAGGAACGAGATGGCGTGTCCTGCGGCCGGGGCATCGAGGACGATCAGGTCGGCGTCGTTGCCGCGCTCGAGTTGCTTCACCTTCCCGAGCACGAGGATGTCGCGGATGCCCGGCGCCGCAGTCGAGACCATGTCCAGCGCGCCGCTGGAGAGGAGGCGTCGGCTGACCCGGCTCAGCCCGTGGTCGGCGAGGTACTCGAGCAGGGCGTCGTCGGGGGTCAGCGCACGGGCGCGGACGTCGGCCGCCCCCGAGGTCCGCCGCCCGGCGACAGCACCACCTCGTCGTAGCCGAACGACGGTTGGCCGAAGAGGCCGGCCAACCCGCTCTTGCCCTCCACCTCGACGACGAGGGTCGACAGCCCGGCCAGTGCGGCGCACCGTGCCACGGCGGCGCTCACCGTGCTTTTGCCGACGCCCCCCTTCCCGGCCACGATGAGCACGCGTGATGCTGCGAAGAACTGCGCAGTATCCACTCAATCTCCTCGGAGGACTTCGGTGCGCAGACTATCGGTCACGGGTCTCATCCTGACCCTCGCCGGGTTCGTGGTGGCAGTCCTGGCCCCGATCCTGCCCGCGGCCGCCCAGACCACCGATGATCCGGCGCCTTCCGGGGGCGATGCCGGATTCGTCGCGGTGATCGAGGTCGACGGCCTGCTCGATCCGGTGCTGGTCGACTTCGTGGAGCGTTCCATCGAGGACGCCGAGGCCGCCGGCGCGATCGCCCTCGTGCTCCAGATCGACTCCAGCGACGTGGTGGTGTCCGACGCCCGCTTCGCCGAGCTCCTCGACCGGATGACCGGTGCCTCGGTGCGCGTCGACGTGTGGGTGGGCCCGTCGGGCTCCGGGTTGACCGGTCTCGGTGCGCAGCTCGTCGGGGCGGCCGACGACGTCGGCATGGCCCCCGGCTCACGGCTCGGCGACGCCGGCGAACCGGTGGCGGAGGGCCTCGACCTGGCCCGTCTCGCGCCGATCACCGACCGGGTGGTCAACACCCAGGAGGCCGCCGAGCTCGACATCACGTCGTTCCCGGCCCCCACCATCGGGGACTTCCTGGTCAACATCCCCGGCGTGCAGACCCGCGAGATCACCCAGGACGACCAGACCCGCCGTGAGCCGCTCACGCAGGTGCAGTTCGGTCAGCTCCCGTTGCTCGATCAGCTCATGCACACCGCCGCCAGCCCGGCCGTGGCCTACCTGCTCCTGGCCGTCGGCCTGGCCCTCATCATCTTCGAGCTCTTCACCGCAGGCGTGGGCGTGGCCGGCGTGGTGGGTGCCGGGTCGTTCGTGTTGGCCTGCTACGGCCTCGCCGTCCTGCCGGTGCACTGGTGGGCGCTGGCGTTGATCGTGGCGTCGATGTTGGCGTTCGCCATCGACGTGCAGACCGGCGTGCCGCGCTTCTGGACCGGCGCGGGGGTCGTGATGTTCGCGGTCGGTTCCTTCTTCCTCTACGACGGCCTCTCGTTGTCGTGGGTCACGTTGCTCGTGGGGATCGTCGGGGTCCTCCTGGCCTTCCTCGGTGGAATGCCCTCGATGGTGCGCACCCGCTTCTCCACGCCCACCATCGGGCGGGAGTGGATGATCGGGGAGGTGGGCCGGGCGGTGTCCGCCGTGGACCCCGACGGCATCGTCCAGATCCGTGACGCGCTGTGGCGGGCTTCGACGAACAGGGCGACGCCGGTGGAGGAGCTCGACCGCGTCCGGGTCATCGGGATCGACGGTCTGGTCCTCGAGGTGGAGCCCGAGGAGGGCGGTGCCCGGGACTACCGCGAGCGCCGGAGCGCCCCCGATCCGGAGACGTGACAAAAGTCGCAGAAACCTCTTGTCCCGGCCTTCCCCCGGCGATATGTTCGCTCGTGAAGGGGGTCGTGACGGGTGAGTGCGCAGCGCAACGACGAGACATGGCAGCTCAAGGCCGCATGCCGCGGTCCGCAGGCTGCGGTGTTCTTCCCGCCGCCGCAGTTCGAGCGCAAGGACGACAAACTCCAGCGTGAGCGTCGGGCCAAGGAGATCTGCGCCGGCTGCTCCGTGCGTGACGACTGCCTCGACTACGCCATCGCCATCCGTGAGCCCCACGGGATCTGGGGCGGGCTCAACGAGCTGGAGCGCAAGCAGGTGCTCATCCAACGCACAGGTTGACGGTCTGCGACATCCGTTCGGGGGGACGGATGCTCGCTGCGTACCCGGCGCCGGGGACTGGACAGCTGTCCGACCCGGCGCCGGGGCCTTTTTCGCACCGGGTTCACCCGTGGGTCAGCCGAGGGCCGGCGATGCGCAGATCGCCCCGCCGACGGGTCCGCCCGGTGGCGTCGAGGTGCGACAGCAGCGGCACCACGAACTTGCGCGTCGAGCCCAGCGCTTCGCGGACGTCGCCCACCGTGACGCCGTCGGGTCGGGTGTCGAGCAGGTCGGCCACCACGGCCGCCGCCTGATCCACGGCCTCCGCGGCGAACCAGACCTTGTCGATGCGCACGACCAGGCCCTGTCGGACGAGGTCGCGCACGACCGCGGGGTCGACGCCCTCGGCGTCGGGCGGGGTGAACGGCGTCGCTCGCAGTGCGGCCAGCCACGGGTCCACCGAGAGCGCCGTCGCCGCCTCCTGGGACGACCCGACCGGTCGGGCCCACCCCTCGACGACCTCGATGCCGTCCGAGGAGGCCACGACGGCCTGCTGGTGCGGATCGAGGGCGGCGACCTCGATCCCTCGCGGCCCGGCGTCCTCGATGCGCTCACGGATCTCGGTGCGAGCGGCGGCGAGCACCTGTGGGGCGACCACCCACGACCCGACGTCGGCGGGTCGGCGTTCGCCCGTCAGGCGTTCGAGGTGGTCGACGTCGACCCAGCCGCGCTCGGCCACGACCCGGTCGACGGACCTGTCCGGCCGGGCCTGCGCGGCGCGCACCACCGGGTCCACGTCGAGGATCACGCCACCGCCCACCGTCTCGTCGCGGCCCCATTCGCGCAGGACGAAGCGGTCTCCCGGCAGCAGGGGGAGGGCGACCGGCAGGTGGAGTCGGACGAGCCCGGTCGTGCCGGGGTCGAGCACCTCGTCGCCCAGGACCCGCAGCCGCACGGCGAACTCCCCGGCGCCGAGGTGGGCGACGTGGGCGCCGCGGCGCGACACCGGGTGGTCGAGCGAGGCGAGCACGTCGACCTCGGCGTCGACCCGACGGGTGAGGTGCCACCGGTCGGGGGTGACCACCACGTGGCCGCGGTCCAGCGAGGCGCGTTCGACGCCGCTCAGGTTGATGGCCAGCCGGTGGCCGGGACCGATGCCGGCGACGTCCCGGTGGAGGCTCTGCAGGCCCCGGACGCGGGCGGTGCGACCCGACGGGTGCACGACCACCTCGTCGTGCACGCTCAGGGACCCGTCGCCGAGGGTGCCGGTCACCACCGTCCCCGCCCCCTTGACCACGAAGGAGCGGTCGATCCAGAGCCGGGGTCGGCCGCGGTCGACCGCCTCCGGCGTGGCGTGGACGAGCCGATCGAGCGCGGCGCGCAGGTGGTCGAGCCCTGACGCCGGTGGGCGCGTCGACCTCGATCACCTCGGCCTCGGCCAGGAACGACCCGGCGAGGTGGTCGGCCAGCTCCAGCTGGGCGAGCTCGACGTGGTCGTCGTCGACGAGCCCGACCTTCGTGAGCGCCACGATCCCGTGACGGACGCCGAGGAGGTCGAGGATGCGGAGGTGCTCCTCGCTCTGGGGCTTCCAGCCCTCGGTCGCCGCCACCACGAAGAGGCAGGCCGGCACGGCGCCGACGCCGGCGAGCATGTTCTTGAGGAACCGGGTGTGGCCGGGGACGTCGACGAACGACACGACGGCCCCCGAGGGCAGCGCTGCCGAGGCGAACCCGAGGTCGATGGTGAGGCCCCGCTCCTTCTCCTCGGCCCACCGGTCGGGATCGGTGCCCGTGATGGCTCGGACCAGCGTGGACTTGCCGTGGTCGACGTGGCCGGCGGTGGCCACGAGCCGGACGATCGGCTCGTCGCTCACCGGCCTGCGACGACCTCGGCGAGCGCTGTGCCCAGCCGCTCGTCGTCGACCGGATCGACGGTGCGCAGGTCGCAGAGGGTGTCGCCCTCGGTCACCCGGGCGACGATCGGAGGGTCTGCGGCGCGCAGGGTGCGACGGTGGTCGCCGCGGACCCGCACGGCGCACGACTCGATCTCGACGCCCGGGAGTGTCCCGCCACCGGTCACCGACGCGCAGGCCACGACGTCGACCTCGTCGTGGCCGCCCGTCGATGCCACGACGGCGTCGGCGCGGGTGCGCAGCTCCGCCACGGAGGCGGTGGCCATGCGCCAGAACGGGAGCTGATCGGCCTCACGGCCCAGGTAGGCGAGCGCCACCTCCTGGAGGGCGGCGAGCACCAGGCCGCCGGGACGCAGCGCTCGGGCCAGCGGGTGCGAGGCGCACCGCTGCACCAGGTCGGTCGAACCGACGATCACCCCGGCCTGCGGGCCTCCCAGGAGCTTGTCGCCCGAGAAGACCACCACGTCGGCGCCGGCGTCCAGGGTCTGGCGCACCGCGGGTTCGTCGCGGAGCCAGGCCGGAGGTCCGCCCGCCAGCCACGGGCACGCCGCGTCGAGCAGGCCCGAGCCGAGGTCGACGACGACCGGCGGGCCGATGGCGGCCAGCTCGGCGGTGGTGACCGCCTCGGTGAACCCGACGATCCGGT
This sequence comes from uncultured Iamiaceae bacterium, assembly GCA_963715425.1. Lineage (GTDB taxonomy): Bacteria > Actinomycetota > Acidimicrobiia > Acidimicrobiales > Acidimicrobilacustridaceae > Rhabdothermincola_A. Next base: position 68,241 of record CAVQSE010000003.1, on the reverse strand, counting down.
AGTTGCTCTGGTGTACCTGGAGCAGCACCGCCACGTCGGCGCCCGGTGCCTCGACCGCGGCGACGACGTCGCGCGGTCGGGTGCGGTTGGTGGTCCCGACCTCCACCAGACCGACACCCCGACGTGGCCATCACCTCGGGTACGCGGAAGCCGCCACCGATCTCGACCAGCTCCCCGCGTGACACCACCACGTCACGGTCACGGGCCAACGCCGCGAGCACCAACAGCACGGCGGCGGCGCCGTTGTTGACCACGATGGCCGCCTCGGCCCCGCAGGCCCGGGCCAGGAGTGCGCCCACGTGGTCGTGGCGTGAACCCCGCTCGCCGGTGGCCAGGTCCATCTCGAGGTTGGCGTACCCGGCTCCGCTGGGAGTGGGCCAGCGGAGCGCGACCCAGGTTGGTGTGCAACAGGACCCCGGTGGCGTTGATCACGGGCTGCAGCAGCCGCCGCCGCCGGGCCTCGGCGCGGGCCGCGGCGCTGGCGGGCTCGCCCGCCGCCACGGCCTCGCGGGCCACGTCGACGAGCAGCGGGTGGGGCAGACCGCTGTCGCGGAGCGAGCGGGCCAGGGCATCGATCGACGGAGGCCGAGGGGCGTCGGGCAGGTGGTTCGAGGGCGTGGCGTCCGGGTCGGGCACGAGCCGAGGATAGGGGGGCGCCCCGGGGACAGGCGGGGGTGCGCCGGTAGGATGTGACGTCATGGTCTTCGTCCTGATCGCGATCTTCGTCGTGCTCCCGATCGTGGAGCTCTACGTCATCGTGACCGTGTCGGGGCTGATCGGCCTGGTCCCGACCCTCGCCCTGCTCGTGGCCGTCAGCCTCGGCGGAGCCTGGTTGGTGAAGCGCCAGGGCATCGGGGTGTGGGGACGGACCCGCAGCGTGGTCGAGCGAGGTGAGGTGCCCGCCGCCGAGATGGTCGACGGGGGGCTCCTGCTGGCCGCCGGCTCGATGCTGATCGTGCCCGGGTTCGTCACCGACGCGGTGGGCCTGCTCTTGTTGCTCCCCCCGGTGCGGGCGCTGTTCCGCAACCGGTTGGTCAACCGATGGGGCGCGGGCATGCGGCCGCGCACCACGTTCATCGACGTGGAGTACATCGGCGACGTCTCCCCGCGGCCGTCGCCGACCCGCGACGTGCCCCCGGAGCTGGGCCCGGGCCGGTGAGCACCACCGCACCGGGTTGGAGCCACGGCGACGTGCCCGTCCGCGACGCCGCCACGGTGATGATCCTGCGTGACGCCCCGGGCGGGCTCGAGGTCTTCATGCTGCGCCGCAACCTCAACAGCGACTTCGTGGGCGGGGCCTACGTCTTCCCCGGGGGTGGCGTCGACGACGCCGACCGCCACGCGGACCTCGACGCGATCTGCCAGGGCCGCTCCGATGCCTCGGCGTCGGCTCAGCTGGGCATCGAGCACGGAGGGTTGGCCTACTGGGTGGCTGCGGTGCGGGAATGCTTCGAGGAGGCCGGGCTGTTGCTCGCCCGCCCGGCCGGCCAGGTGGGCGGCGACGTGATCCGCCTCGACGATCCGGCCGTCGCCGCCCGCTTCGACGCCCACCGCTCGGCGGTCGACTCCGGTGCTCGTCGCCTCGTCGACGTCTGCCTCGAGGAGGGCCTCCAGCTCGCCGTCGACACCATCCACTACTTCAGCCACTGGATCACCCCGCTCGGCGCGCCGCGTCGCTACGACACCCGCTTCTTCGTCGCCCGCGCCCCCGAGGCCCAGGTCGGTCTGCACGACGACCGGGAGGTCATCGCCAACCTGTGGATCCGGCCCGCCGACGCCCTCGCCCGCCACCACGCCGGCGAGTTCGAGCTGATCTTCCCCACGATCCGCAGCCTCGAGGTGCTCCAACGCTTCGGGACCGTCGACGCCGCGCTCGACGCAGCTTCGGCGATCGAGACCGTCCCGGCGATCCTGCCGCGCATCGTGGCCGAGCCCGAAGGAGGGTTCCGCATCGCCCTGCCCGGCGATCCCGGCTACGCGGAGGCCGCTCTGCCGGCCGACCTCCCGACGGGTTCCGGCATGAACCGCCTCGTCGGCCACGGTCGGCTCGACCCCGCCGATGTCGATGCCCTCCCCGCCGCCCCGATCATCGACGAACGAGAGCCGAGCTGACATGGCCCATGCCACGACCGATCCCGAGGGCGACGACGCCCCCGCCCCGCCGCCTCCGCTCGTCGCCGGCGTGGCCCGGGCGCTGTCGCCGCTGGTGCGCCGCATCGTCGCCCCCAACCCCGGGATGATGACCGGTCCCGGCACCAACACCTACCTCGTCGGGATCGACGAGATCGCCGTCATCGACCCCGGCCCCGACGACGCCGATCACCTCGAGGCGATCGCCGGGTGCGGTGGGGATCGGATCCGTTGGATCCTCTGCACCCACACCCATCCCGACCACGCCCCCGGCGCGGCCGCGCTGCGCGAACGCACCGGCGCCCAGATCGCGGCGTGGGGCAACCGCGACGGTCTGAAGGTCGGGCGGCGCCTCCGCCAGGGCGACCAGATCGAAGCCACCGAGTTCCGCCTGACGGCCCACCACACCCCGGGGCACGCCTCGAACCACCTCTGCTACTACCTCGAGGAGGAGCGCATGCTCTTCTCCGGCGACCACGTGATGCAGGGGTCGACCGTGGTCATCAAACCGCCCGACGGCGACATGGCCGCCTACCTGGCCTCGCTCGAGAAGGTCAAGGCGCTGCGCCTCAAGTCGATCGCTCCCGGGCACGGTCACCTCATCGAGGATCCCAAGCCGTTGCTCCAGTGGTACATCGACCACCGGATCGAGCGCGAGGCCATGGTGTACGACGCCCTCGCCGCCCGGGGGACGGCCAAGATCCCCGTCCTCGTCGAGGACATCTACACCGACGTCGACCCGAAGCTGTACCCCGTGGCCAGGCACTCGGTGCACGCCCACCTGCTCAAGCTGGCCGCCGAGGGGCGCGTGACCGGCAAGGCCCTCACCCGCCCCTGGTCGGTGGTCTGAACCCGTTCAGGGCACGTCCGGTGAGAGCTCGCTGAAGCGGTCGATCCGCCGCAGCGCGGGGAACAACGCCATCCACGCCACCACCACGACCAGGGTCGCCACACCGCCGGTGACGACGGCCGCCGCCGTGCCGAGCAGAGCGCCGACGACGCCCGATTCGAAGGCCCCCAGCTCGTTGGAGGCACCGACGAACACGCCTTCGACGGCCAGCACCCGGCCTCGGGCCTCGGGTGGCGTGACCAGCGGGACGATGGTCGAACGGATGAAGACGCTCACCGCGTCGGCGGCGCTCAACACGAGCATGGCCACGAAGGCGACCGCGTAGACCCTCGTGACGCCGAGGGCGATGGTGCCCACGCCGAAGAGGGCGACCATGGCGAACATCGTGCGCCCCACGTGTCGTTGCACCGGCCGGATCGTCAACCAGAGCGTCATCGCCGCCGCGCCGATGCCGCCGGCCGCCCGGAGCCAGCCCAGCCCGATCGCGTCGACCCCGAGTCGGGTCTGGGCGATGGCCGGGAGCAGGGCCACCGCACCGCCGAACAGGACGGCGAAGAGGTCCAGGGAGATGGCGCCGAGGAGGATGGGACGCTTCCGGATCACGACGAGCCCCTCGGCGGCCTGGCGCAGCCGTCCCTGAGGCGTGGCCGGCGGCCCCTCCCGGAGGACCGCCAGCTCGGGGTGCACGGCCGCGGCCGTGGCCTCGCCCGCACCGTCGAGCACCTCCGCCGGTCGGCTCTCGTCAGCCAGGTCGACCAGGGCTCCCGCCGCGGGATCGTTGACGGACGGCCCGGTGCCGTGATCGATCGCCCGATCGTGCTCGGTGGGCCGCGGTGAAGCACACGACGATCGCCCCGAGGCCCGCGAACCCCATGCAGGCCACGAACGGCCAGGCCGGGCCGATGACGTAGAGCACACCGGCCAGGACCGGTCCGCCGATCAGGGCGATCTGCCAGGTCGCCGCGTTGAAGGCGACCAGCCGCGGGAGGCCCCCCGGTGGGGCGTTGTCGGCGCTGAGCGACCGGGTGGCCGGGGCGAGGAAGGCGCGGGCCACGCCGAAGGCCACGACGAGCGCGAAGATCGGGGCGGTCGAGGTGTTGGCGTTGAAGGCCAGTACGGCCAGAGCGGCCGAGCAGGCCATCTCACCGACGAGGCCCAGCGTGATGATCCGCCGCCGGTCGAAGCGATCGGCCAGGGAGCCGGTCAGCAGGACCAGCGCGATCGCCGGCAGGAACTCGGCCAGGCCCAGGAAGCCGAGGTCGAGGTCGCTGCGGGTGAGGTCGTAGACCAGGATCCCGAGTGCCGTCACCTGGGTCACGGCCGCGGCGGTGGCGGCCAGGGTCGTGGCGAGAGCAGCGACGACGGCCCGGTCGCGGAAGAGCTCCCCGGCCGTGACGGTCACGTCAGGACGTGGTACTCGGTGACGTCGCCGACCTCGCGCCGCTCGGCGCGGCCCGCGAGGCGGAGGTGCTCGAGATGGGCGTGCGTCTCGCTGTCGGCCATCGGCCCACGGCTGCGCGGGGAGAACAGGGTCTCGGACCACTTCGTGACCGCCGCCCACCCGACCTCCGAGGATGCGTCGGCCAACTGGGTGAGACGCTGGGCGTGATGGTCCTTGATGGCCTCGCAGCGTCCGGCCAGATCGGGGAACGGGTGGCCGTGGGCGGGGAGCACCTGGGTGATGCCCTCGAGCGCCGCGACCTTGTCGAGGTTGGCCAGGTAGGCCGAGAGCGGATCGCCGCCCATGAAGCCGCCGATGTGCGGGGTGATCGTGGGCAGCACGTGGTCGCCGGAGAGCAGCACGCCGTCCTCGGGCGACCACATGCAGAGGTGGTCGTGGGTGTGCCCGGGCGTCGTGACGGCGATCCAGTCGCGGTCACCGAGGCGCACGACCTCCTGGTCGTCCACGGCGATGGTCGGACGGGGCACGCGCATCCAGTCGAGCTCGTCGAGTCGGCCGTCCTCGATGGCGCTGCGGAGGCGCTGGCGGAAGTTGCGAAACGCCGGGAAGGAGATCTCCAGTTCCGCCGCGGCGGCCGGGTCGAGGTCCCGCTCGGCGGCCAGGAGGGTGACGGCTTCACCATCGTCGGCGGGGTTGCTCGGCTCGAGGGGGGTCTCCTCGAGGTCGAGGACGTCGGACCAGCGACGGAACATCGTCGAGGTCAACACGTCGGTGCCCGCGGCCTCGACCAACCGGTGCGCGCCCCCGAAGTGGTCGGGATGGCTGTGGGTGACGTACGCGGTGTGGACCCGGGCCAGCGGGATGTCGGCATCGCGGAGACGGTCGAGCAGCGCGTTCCACGACTCCTGCGACGGGAGGCCCGGATCCACCAGCGTGACGCCGCGGCTGTCCTCGATGGCGTAGGTGTTCACGTGGCCGAGGCCGGTGAAGTTCGTGGGGAGCTGCAGTCGCAGGATGCCCCTGGCCACCTCGGTGATCTCCGTCGACGCCTCCTCCTGCTCCTGCTTCGGGATGCGTGCGGGAGGGTGCTCGTGCGGCTGCGGGTCGGTCACGTCGGTCGACGCTACCCACAATTCCCGGACCGGTTCGGTGCTCTCGATCGCTCAGGACGGGTCGGGGAGGCGGAAGAAGGTGTCGCGGTAGAAGCGCAGCTCCTTGACGCTCTCCTGGATGTCGTCGAGGGCGCGGTGGCCTTCCGCCTTGCGCGGAGCCCGGTCCAGCAGCGCCGGGTTCCAGCGCTTCATGAGCTCCTTGACGCTCGACACGTCGACCGACCGGTAGTGGAGGAACTCCTCGACCTCGGGGAGGTAGGCCGCGAGGAAGCGTCGGTCGGTGCCGATGGAGTTGCCGCACAGCGGCACCGACCGGGGGGCGTCGATGTGCTCGCGCAGGAAGGCGAGGGTGGCGGCACCGGCCTCGGCCAGCGACACCGTGGATGCCTTGATGGCGGGGAGGAGGCCGCTCCTGGTGTGCATCTCGACGACGACCTCGTCCATCGCCGCCAGTGCCGGATCCGGCTGGTGGACCACGAGGTCGGGACCCTCGGCGACGAGGTTCAGCTCGTCGTCGGTGATGAGGGTGGCGATCTCGACGATCACGTGGCGGGTCGGGTCGAGCCCGGTCATCTCGAGGTCCATCCAGGCGAGCATCGGACGAATCTACCGACCGGCCCTGCCTACCATCGCCGGGTGCTCGAACTCCCGGTGGTCCGCCTCGATCCGTCCCTCCCGTTGCCCGCCTACGCGAAGCCCGGCGATGCCGGCCTCGACCTGTGCGCCCGTGAGGACGCAGTGCTCGCCGCAGGTGGAGGTCGCGCCCTCGTGGCCACCGGGGTGGCGGTGGCCATACCCGACGGCCACGCCGGTTTCGTCCAGCCCCGCAGCGGTCTCGCCCTGCGCCACGGGGTCACATGCCTCAACACCCCGGGCCTCATCGACAGCGGCTACCGGGGTGAGCTCAAGGTCTTGTTGGTCAACACCGATCCGGTCGAGGAGTTCGTGGTCACGCGGGGCGAGCGCATCGCCCAGCTCGTGATCCAGGCGGTCGAGCACGCCTCGCTCGTCGAGGTCGCCGATCTCGACGATCTCGGCGCGTCGAGCCGCGGTCGACGGCGGTTTCGGTCACACCGGACGCTGATCGTCGCGGACGCGGTGTGCCCGACCCGCCCCCTCAGCCCGGGGTGAGCAACAGGGTCACGTGGCCGTCGACGGGGTCGACCTCCTCGACCACGACACGCGGGGGGACCAGCTCACCGAAGCGGGCCAGCGCATCGTCGGCGTCGGCATCGTCGACGGGCGGTGGAGGCGCGAGGCGCAGGTCGATGCGCATCTCGTCGCGGCCTCCGCTCAACGTCAGGATCAGCGAAGGTCCGTCGGAACCGGTCACCGGCGCCGCACCCGCCGGCCGCGGTTGCACGGCGCGCAGCAACAGGATGAGGGACTCGTCGACGGCGATGCGGAGGTCCTCGACCACCGACACGTCGAACCCGCGCCGTACCGCCAGGGCCGACACCGCGATCCGCACCACCCGGGCGAACGTCGACTCGGCGGGCACCTCGAGACGGACCTCGTCGTCGGGGGCGCCCGTCGGTCGGGTGAGCTCGCCCGGCGCTGGGAGCTCGCCTCCTGGTGGGGCTGCGGCCATGGGCCACTCTCGCACGGTCCGCGGTCTGTGCGGAGCCCGGGTCGTTCGGCCCTGCCGACGGCGTCCGCCGCTCGTCACCATGATCGGCATGGAACTCGACGCCAACGGCCTCGAGGTGCTCGGTCGGTCGATCTGCCTCGACCTGCTCGGCACGGTCTCGATCGGACGGGTCGGTCTGTGCATCGATGCCCTCCCGGTCGTGTTGCCCGTGGCCTTCGCGGTCCACGAGGACGACGTCGTGATCTGCGCCATGGCGGGTCGGCGGATCACCGAGGCGCTCGACGAGGCCGTGGTCGCCTTCCAGGCGGACGGCCGGGGCGGGGGGGAAGGCATCGGCTGGAGCGTGCTCGTGCAGGGGCCGGTACGGGTCCTCCCCGTCCCGCCTCCGGTGCGGGTGAGCCGTCATCCGCACCGGCGGGTGTGGGGCGCCGGCGCCGGCGCCGAGGATCAGTTCGCGGCGATCCGCACCGATCTCGTCCGCGGTCGGCGGGTGCCGTGAAGTCCGGTCAACGCGGGAGTGGCACCCGCCAGGAGAACGAGGCACCGCCTCCGTGCCCGGGTTCGATGTGGGCCGAACCGCCCCGTCGGCTCGCTCTCGTCCGGAGGTTCTCGAGGCCCTGACCGCCGCTGTCGGCTGTCGTCGGGCCGCATCCGTCGTCGTCGACCTCGATCTCGAGGTCGGACCCGGTCACCGCGACCCGCACCGTCACCCGGCTCGCCCCGGCGTGGCGCACCACGTTGCTCACGGCTTCCCGCACCACCGCGGCGACGTCGTCGCTCAGGTCCCGGGGCACGGTCAGGTCGATCGGTCCTTCGAAGCTGACCTCTCGCGGGAGGTGGGCGGGCTCCGCGATCTCGTCGATGATGTCGAGGAGCTCCTGGCGCAGGCTGCGACCGGGCAGCCGGCGGCGCTGAAGCTCGAAGATGGTGGTCCGGATGTGTCGCACCGTGTCGTCGAGGTCGTTGACGGCCTGCTCCAGGCGAAGAGCCAGCGCGAGGTCGCTCGTGCGGGCGGCGGCGCCCTGGAGGCTCAGCCCGGTGGCGAAGAGCCGCTGGATCACGGTGTCGTGGAGGTCACGGGCGATCCGCTCGCGGTCTTCGACGACCCGCAGCTCGGCGATGCGGTCGTGCAGCCGGAAGTTCTCGATGGCCACGCCGGCGGTGACGGCCAGTCCGGCGGCCAGCTCCTCGTCGATCTCGGTGAAGGGCAGGCCGTCGGCCTTCTCGGTCAGGTAGAGGTTGCCGAACACCTCCCCGCGGACTCGGATGGGCACCCCGAGGAAGGTCGTCATCGCCGGATGGCCGGGTGGGAACCCGGCCCGGTCGGGATGGGCGGAGAGGTCGGTGAGCCTGATGGGCCGAGGGTCGGCGACCAGCATCCCGAGCACTCCGAGCCCCCGGGGCGAGTCGCCGATGAGGGCGATCGTGGCGTCGTCCATGCCGGTGGTCAGGAACTCGGACAGCCCCGAGCCGGACGCGTCGAGCACGCCGAGGGCGCCGTAGCGGGCGTCGACGAGGCTCGTGGCGCTCTCGAGGATGCGCCGCAGGACTCCCGGCAGGGTCGATTCGGAGTTGACCGTGACGACGGCGTCGAGGAGTTGGCGCAGTTCCTTGACGTCGACGCTGTGACGGTTCACGGCGGCGATGGTAACGGTGGGCGACACCCCGGTCGGCCGTCGGCATCTGCTCCGATGGCCCTCTGCCCTGTGCGGAAGGGGCAGACTGGCCCTGTGGCGACTCGGATCTTCCTCCTCGACGATCACGAGATCGTCCGTCGTGGGCTGCGCGAGCTGCTCGAAGCCGAGGGCGATCTCGAGGTCATCGGCGAAGCCGGCACCGCGGAGGAAGCCCTGCGGCGGGTGCCGTCGCTCGCCCCCGATGTGGCCGTGCTCGACGTGCGCCTCCCCGACGGTGACGGTGTCGAGGTCTGTCGGGAGATCCGCAGCCGCCAGCCCGAGGTGCGCTGCCTGATGCTCACCTCCTACGCCGACGACGAGGCCCTGTTCGACGCCATCATGGCCGGTGCCTCCGGGTACGTCCTCAAGCAGGTCCGTGGCAACGAGCTGGTCGACGCCGTTCGCACGGTGGCGTCGGGGCAGTCACTGCTCGACCCCGGCGTCACGGCACAGGTGCTCGAACGCCTGCGGGGCGGCACGATGGGCGATTCCCGACTCGAGTCGCTCACCGACCAGGAGCGCCGCATCCTCGATCTCCTGGCCGAGGGGCTCACCAACCGCGAGATCGCCGAGCGGATGTACCTGGCCGAGAAGACGGTGAAGAACTACGTGTCGAACCTGCTGGCCAAGATGGGGATGCAGCGACGCACCGAGGCCGCCGTGTACGCCGCCCGCCTCAGCGAACGCCACCGGCGCAGCACCGAGTAGGTCCTCGGGTCAGTCGACGATCGTCGTGTGGTCATCCGCCGGCGGCGGCGCCCAACCGCTCAGGTGCCAACCGACCTGCAACAGCCCGCCGGCGACGGCACCCATGCCCACCGCGGCAGCGATGCCCTGGGCGTCGGGCAGGACGAGGTCGAAGTAGTCGCGGAACCACGGGATGCCCAGCGCGCCGACGAACAGCAGCGCCATGGCGACGACGAGCGCACCGCGCCAGTTCGTGAGAGGTCGGCTCAGGAAGGCGAGCACCCAGAGGGCGACGACGAACAGCACGATGACCGCCACGGTGCGGGCCTCGGGGAGGTCGGCGTCGGAGCCGTCACGGGCGATGAGGTAGGCGATGAACGTGGCCGTGGCGGCCACGAGGCCCGCGGGGATGGCGAAGCGCAGCACCCGGCGCAGGAAGCCCGGTCGGGCCAGTCGGGCGTTGGGGGCCAGGGCCAGGAAGAAGCCGGGGATGCCGATGGTGAGGGCGGAGATGATGGTGAAGTGGCGGGGCAGGAACGGGAACGGCAGGCGCCCGACGCCCACCGCCAGCGCCAGCGCCAGCGCGTAGAACGTCTTGGTCAGGAAGAGGTTGGCCACCCGCTCGACGTTGGCGATGACACGGCGCCCTTCGGCCACGACTGACGGGAACACCGCGAAGTCGTCGTCGAGCAGCACGAAGCGGGCCACGGCGCGCGCCGCCGGAGAGCCGGCTCCCATGGCGACGCCGATGTCGGCGTCCTTCAGGGCCAGCGTGTCGTTCACCCCGTCGCCCGTCATCGCCACGGTGTGGCCCTTGCGCTGGAGGGCGTGCACCATCGTCCGCTTCTGCTGGGGCGTGACCCGACCGAACACGGCGTTGTGCTCCATGATCTCCGCGAGCTCGTCCACGTCCTCCGGGAGGGTTCGTGCGTCGACCGGGTGGTCAGCCCCCGGGACCCCCACCCGCTCGGCGACCGCGCCGACCGTGACCGGGCTGTCGCCGGAGATGACCTTGACCGTCACTCCCTGTTCGCCGAAGTAGGAGATGGTGTCGGGGGCCGTGTCGCGGATCTTCTCGTCCAACACGACGAGCGCGACCGGATCGAGCGTCGTCGGCAGGTCCTCGCCGGTGAGCCCATGAGGTGCGCCGGCGAGCATGAGCACCCGACGGCCCCGACGGGCGTAGTGGTCGAGTCGATCGCGTGCCGAGTCCGTGGCGTCGTCCGCGGGGGCCCGGGTGAGCAGGATGTCGGGTGCGCCGAGCAGCCAGGCCCCGCGGTCGGCGAAGGACGCCGCGCTCCACTTGCGGGCCGACGAGAAGGGGATGACGCCGGTGACGGTCCAGTCGGGCGGGTGGGCGTGCCGGGCGACGATGGCCGCCAGGCTCGGGTTCGGATGGTCGTCGGTGCTGCCCAGGGCGGCGAGCACCGCACCGACGTCGATCGTGGTGTCGTCGTAGTGGCCGAGGTGCTCGACGGTGGCGAGGGCGAGCGAGCCCTCGGTCAGGGTGCCGGTCTTGTCGAGGCAGATCACGTCGACGCGGGCCAGGCCCTCGATGGCGGCGAGCTCCTGGGTGAGCACCTTCTTGCGGGCCAGCCGGGTGGCTCCCACGGCGAAGGCGATGCTGGTCAACAGCACCAGGCCTTCCGGGACCATGGCGACGAGCCCGGCCACCGAGCCCTGCACCGCCTCGACGACGCCCACGTCGGCGGCCAGCTGCGCGGACACCAACAGGACCGCGGTGGGGACCATCAGCCAGCTGATCATCTTGATGACCTGGTTGATCCCGGAGCGCAGCTCGCTCTTCACGAGTGAGAACCGACGGGCCTCGCTGGCCAGCTTGAAGGCGTAGGCCTCCGCACCCACCCCGGTGGCCCGGATGGCCCCGTTGCCGGCGACGACGAAGCTGCCCGACAGCACCTCGTCCCCGGTGGCCTTGGCGACCGGGTCGGCCTCGCCGGTCAGGAGCGACTCGTCGATCTCGAGGCCGGTTCCCTCGAGCACGAGGCCGTCGACGGCGATCTGATCGCCGAGTCGGAGCTCGATGACGTCGTCCTCGACGAGGTCCTTCGACATGATCTCGATGACCGCACCATCTCGTCGCACCTGGGCGTGCGGGGCGTTGAGGAGGGCCAGGCGGTCGAGCGAGCGCTTGGCCCGGACCTCCTGCACGATCCCGATGACCGCGTTGAGCACCAGGACGATGCCGAAGAGGGCGTCGCGGTACTCCTGGACGGCGAGGATGACGACGAGCAGGCTGCCCAACAAGAAGTTGAACGGCGTGAAGACGTTGGCCTTGACGATGTCGCCGATGGAGCGGCTCGTCGGGTCCTCGACGTCGTTGGTCCGGCCCTCGGTCCGGCGCTGCTCGACCTCGGCGGCGGTCAACCCCCGGAGATCGGCCGGATCACCGACGGTCGCGGTCATCGCTGTTGTCTACCGCACGAACGGGCTCCGCCCCCGGGAGGGTCGGACGCCCGCCCGCCGCGGGTCAGGCCGGAGTGATCAGGCCGTAGTGCCCGTCGTAGCGTCGGTACACGACGTGGCCCCGCCCGGTCGTCGCGTCGACGAAGAACACACGCCCCTCGTGGCCCACGTCGAGGCGCTCCTCGGCCTCGGCCAGGGTCGACCTCGACGCCGTGGGCCCGACCACGATGCGCTCGTCGCAGTCGGGGGGACGGGGAACCCCGTCCCGAGCGAGCTGGAGCTCCAGGGAGCCGCTCTCGGTGACGTGCAGCACGGCGTCGAGGCCCGTGTGGACCTCCGTGAACAGGTAGAAGTCGTGGCCGAGCAGCTCGAGGTCGAGGCCCGCTTCGTCGACGGTCATGGGGGAGAGGGCGAAGGTCTTGTGGCGCACCACCTCGCGGTCCTCGACGTCGCGGTGGACGGTCTCGGGGCGGTGGTCCGGGTGCGTGCCGTGGGCCCAGTCCTCGGGCGGCGACGGCCGCTCGTGGCCGTGGCCGTGCTTGTCGGCTTCGCGCACCAGGTTGCGGCGCAGCTTCGCCTCGAGGAGGTCGGCCGCCTCCATCAGGTCCCCGGCGGCCACATGGGCCCGCACGACGCGCCCGTTGAGGTCGAGCGAGGCCTCGGCCAGGGCCGGCCGGGCCTGGGCGGGGTTGGCCTCCTGGATCAACTTGACCTGCGCGAACAGCACCGGCTTGCCGGTGAAGCGCCCCAACTCGGCCACCTTCGCCACGGCGTACTCGGTGGCGTCCTCGGGCACGTCGCCTCTGGTGGTGACCGACACCTCGAAGTCACGAACGTCCATCTCGATCCCTTCCGACCACCGTTGCCGGCCCGTCGGGCCGGGGCTCGTCGGTGGTCACTGACATGATGGGTCGGAATCGTCGACCCGGGCAGGGCGCAAGGTCCCGACTCGGGGTCGGCGGCCGATCCGGGTCCTCGGTCCCTTGGCCCGTGCGGCGTCCAGGGGGCAACATGGCGGGGAGCGGGGTCCGCCCGCCCCGAACCGGAGGTCCGAGATGCGCCTGATCGACACCAGAACCGGCATCGAGGTCATGGATCGGGCGGAGTGCTTCGAGCTGCTGGCCTCGACCGACGTCGGGCGCGTCGCCGTCGTCGATGCCGGCCACCCGGTGATCTTCCCCGTCAACTTCGCCATGGACGGCGAGCACATCGTGTTCCGCACGGCACCGGGCACCAAGTTCGATGCCACGGTCCGCGGGGCTCCGGTGTCGTTCGAGATCGACTGGACCGACACCGACACCCGGGCGGCGTGGAGCGTCGTGGTGACCGGGTGGGCCCGGATGGTCGAGACCCCCGACGAGGTGGCCCGCGCCGAGGCGCTGGAGCTCGACCCCTGGTCCGACCACGACAAGCCCCACTTCGTGGCCGTGCACCCCGAGCGGGTGAGCGGGCGTCGCATCACGCCCCTCCCGGCCGATTGAGCACGGCGGGTCTGCCGTCCGCACGCGAGACCGCTCCGGCAGACCTCCCCCCGGAGGCGCCACCGGAGCGGTCTCAGGTCCCCGCGACCGTCAGGTCGGTGGTGGCGCGCTCTGGCCCCGCTCCGGGACGGGCGGCACGACGAGCACGGTGACCATGTAGGCCAGGCCCTCCTCCGTCTCGGCGTGCGTGAGGATGTGGCAGTGGTACGCCCAGATGCCGACCTCGGCCTCCTGTGGCGTGATCAGCACCGTGTAGCGCTCGCCCGGACAGACGTTGAGGGTGTCGACGTAGTACGGCTGGTCGAGCGGCCAGTCGTCCTTCTCGATCACCATCTGCTTCACCCGGTGCAGGTGCATGGGGTGACAGGCCAGGCCCTCGTTGTGGTACGTGATCTGCGTGGTCTCGCCCACGTTGGCCACGATCGGGTCGGTGGCCGGGAAGGCCTTGGCGTTGAGGCTGAGGCCGATCGTGCCGGCGTCGTTGAGCACCATGGGCAGGGCCTGGGCGACCTTCAGGTCATCCGGGACGACGTCGCCGCTGACGGTCTTGCCCAGTGGCAGCGGGACGTCACCGACCTGGAACTGGCCGTAGAGGCCGTTGACCACCGAGACGGCGCCGCCGTTGTGGGCGTGGTACATGCCCATCTCGTGCTTGGCCGGTGCGGTGAACTCGTAGGTGTAGCTCTCGCCGGGCTTGATCATCGGCTGGGTGATGGGCGCCACGCCGTCCTGGGGGAACGGGGTGGAGATGCCGTGCCAGTGGATGTCCTGGCCCATCGGGGTGTTGTTCTTCAGCGTGATGCGCAGGCGGTCGTTCGGCTCGACTCGGATCGCCGGGCCGGGGATCTGGCCGTTGTACGACCAGCCCTTGACGACCTTGCCCGGCTCGACCTCCCAGTCGATGATCGAGGCCTCGAGGTCGATCTGCTTCACACCGTCGGGCCCGGCGACCGGGACCAGCGGCACGTTCCCCTCGCCGGCGGTGGGCACACCCGTGCCGAACTCGGCGAAGGCCTCGAGGTACTCGGTGGTCCCGGCGATCATCGCCGCGTCCATGGCTTCGTAGTCGAGTCCGCTGCTGCCGTGGCTGCCGCTGGTCTCGGTGGCTGCGGCGGTGGCCGTGGCCGTGCCGCCGCTCTCACCGCCCCCGGTGACGACCAGGGTGGCCTTCATCCCTGCGGCCTCGTGTCCGGGGATGGTACAGATCACCGAGTACGTCCCTTCGGCCAGGCCGGCGAGGCTGAGGGCCTCCGACTGGCCGGCGTTCAGGTCTCGTGTCGTGATCTCCTCGCCGACGACGGCGAGGTTGTGGGCCATCGATCCGTCGTTGGTGACCTGGAGGCTGCCGCCGACGGGCACGGTGATGGCGTCCGGGGTGATCGAGAACTCGGCGAGCGAGACGGCGACGGGCGCCTGGGTGGCGACGGTGCTGCCGCTGCCGTCGTCGTTGACGACCACGATGATCCCCACGGCGGCCAGGAGGAAGGCCATCACCGCCGTCAAAGAGGCGAACACCGTGAACATGCTGCGGTCGTTGTCGGGGGCCATCGGTCTCCTCGGGGTGAATCGGGTGGGGACCGGGGTCACCGGGCCTGGGAGGATCCTTCGGGGGTGTGGTCACCGGGGAAAGGGTCTTTGGTCCCGTCCGCCGACGTGTGGGTGCGGTGACCGTCCTGTCAGGATGAGGACGTCATGACGGTCGACCAGGTCTCCACCTTCGTCGCGGTGCTCGCGCTCGCCTGCTGGGCGGGCGCAGCGATCGTCGTCGTGCTCGCGGTCGTCGCCGCTCGCACCGGCCTCCCCGGGACCCTGGCGACGACCTGGGACGACATCGGGCGGGCCGCGCTCCCGCTGGCATGGGTCATCGCGGCGGCGACCACCGTGGGCTCGCTCTACTACTCCAAGGTCCAGGGCTACCCACCGTGCGAGCTGTGCTGGTACCAGCGCATCGCCATCTACCCCTTCGCGGTGATCCTGGCCATCGCCGCCTGGCGGCGTGACGCCGGCATCCGGATCTATGCCATCCCGGTGCTGGCCATCGGCGCGGTCATCGCCGCCTACAACCACTGGATCCAGGCCTACCCACCCGAGTCCGGGTCGGCGTTCTGCACTGCCGACAACCCCTGCACCGCCCGCTACGTGTGGGAGTTCGGGTTCGTCTCGTTGCCTTTCATGGCGCTTTCGGCGTGTGTGTTCATGATCGTCCTGCTCGCCGTCGCCCGGCCCACCCCCCGCTCGGCCCACCTCTCGGAGGAGAACCAATGAGCAACAAGCCCACCCGCAGCCCCTCGCACTCGTCGCGGGTCTCGAAGGCCGCCCAGGCCGGTCAGGGCCGCAGCGTCGTGCTCTGGATCGCGCTCGCCGCGGTCGTCGTCGTGGCCGGCATCGTCGCCATCGGCGTCTCCCGCTCGAGCAGCTCGTCGACGGGCGGGCAGGCCTCGCCGAGCGGCGGGACGGTCGTCCCGGGTGGCGACCTCACCACGGGCACCGTCGAGACCCAGGGCGCGGCGCTGCCCCAGGCGGGCTCGGGGAGCGACGCGGCGGTGGGTGCGACCATCCCGACCGTCACGGGCGAGCAGTTCGACGGCTCGACCATCGTCATCCGTCCCGACGGCAAGCCCCAGGTCGTCCTCGCGGTGGCGCACTGGTGCCCCCACTGCCAGGCCGAGGTGCCCCGCATCCAGCAGTGGCTCGACGACAACGGCATGCCCTCGGACGTCGAGATCGTGACCGTGGCCACCTCCAACGACGCCACCCGGGTCAACTACCCGGCCGGCGACTGGCTGCGCAGCGAGGAGTGGAGCGTGCCGACGCTGCTCGACGACGAGGCCAACACCGCGGCGCAGGCGTTGGGCGTCAGCGGGTTCCCCGGCTTCATCGTGGTCGCCGCCGACGGCACCGTGGTCCAGCGCGCCAGCGGCGAGATCACGACCGACCAGTGGGAGGCCCTCCTGGAGGCGGCCCGCTCGGGGCGGGCGGTGGCCTGAGCCCGCCAGGGCGACCGTTCGGGCGCCTACTGCCCCAGGAGCTCCCGCACCCGCAGGATGCGGCGTTGGGCGCGCTCCACGGTGTCGTTCCCGAGGCGCCGGGCCTCGTCGTCGCGACCGTCGTTGCGGGCGATGGCGCCGTCGACGACGTCGGCCTGCAGCTCCGGCAGCAGGAGGGCCAGCGCCTCGGCGTCGAACTCGTCGGCCGGCGTGGCGGCCAGGCGTGACAGGCCCACGTCCAGGCTGGGGTTCGGGCCGAGCTCGGCGCTCTGTGGCTGACCCCACCGCGCCAGCAGTTCGAGGGCGACGGCGTCGCCGGCTTCGGCGTCAGCGAGGACGCGGCGGGCGACCTCACGGGTCTCGGGGTCGGTTCCTTCGCGCACCATCAGCTCGAGCAGCCCGCGGCGCCGCTCGTGGCGCTCCACGAGGCGCAGCGCCTCGTTGACGTCGGTGGCGTTGTAGCCGGCGTCGACGGGGATGGTGAGCGGGCTGCCGTCGGGCAGTCGCCCCGCCTCCACGAGGCGACCGTCGGGAGCCGAGCCGCAGGCGAGGCACAGCGCGGCGAACGTGGCGATGACCGTCGTGCGGGCGCCCCGTGTCGTGCGCCTCGTCATCGCCCCGTACGCGACGCTCAGCGACCGGGGCCGTCGTAGCGGCACCCCGACGTGCACGTCTCGTGGACGTCGATGTGGGCCAGGCCGGGCAGGGTGGGAGCGAGCCGGTCCCAGAGCCACATGGCCAGGACCTCGCTGGTCGGGTTGGCGAGCCCGTCGACCTCGTTGAGGTAGCGATGGTCGAGTTGGTCGAGCAACGGGGCGAACGCAGCAGCTGATCTCCGCGAAGTCCACGACCCAGCCGGTCTGCGCTCCCACCTCGCCGCTCACCCACACCGTCACCGCGAACGAGTGGCCGTGCAGGCGGGCGCACTTGTGGTCGATCGGCACGTTGGGCAGACGGTGGGCCGCTTCGAAGCGGAACTGCTTGTGCAACAACATGGCGCACCGCTCGTCTGGGGCGAGAAGGGTCGGATCGGGATCGGGGTGGGTGCCCCCGGTGGGGTTCGAACCCACGATCTTCGGATTAAAAGTCCGCTGCCTTGACCGCTTGGCTACAGGGGCACGGCGAGCCTAGCGGCGCCCTCGCGGTGCCTCGGGGGTCGGGTCGGAGCCGACTACCGTCACGCCATGAGCCAGGCACCGGTCGCGCCGTCGACCGACGGCGAAGCGCTGGGCACCGGTGCCGAGGGCGGCGGTCACGGCCGTGCGACGTCGATCGACCCCGCCGAGGGCTGGTCGTGGCGCCAGCCGCTGGCGCTGTTCTCGGGCATGTGGGTGCTGCTGTCGGCCGTGGTGTGGTGGGCTGCCCGCGACGGGGTGGTGGCGCTCTACAACACGGTGCCGCCCATCTACACGTGGTCAGGCGTGTTCGGGGGATGGTTCCGCTTCGATGCCGGCTGGTACGGGATCATCGCCACCGACGGCTACAGCTACGCCGGCCCCGCGCAGCAGTCGCCGGTGGCCTTCTTCCCCGCCTACCCGATGGTCCTGCGCGTCGTGCACGCGGTCACCGACCTCCCTGTCCCCCTCGTGGGCACCTTCGTGACCGTCATCTGCGGTGCCGGCGCCGTGGTGCTGTTCCACCGGTGGTCGGCCGAGCGGATCGGGGGCCGTCCTGCGCAGCTCGCCGTGGTCCTGCTCGTCGTGTACCCCTACGCGTGGTTCCTCTTCGGCGCGGTCTACGCCGACGCCCTCTTCCTGGTGGCGGTGCTGGCCAGCTTCGTGCTGCTCGAGAAGGGCCATCCCGTCCTGGCCGGCCTGGCCGGCGTCGTGGCCACCGGTGCCCGTCCCGCCGGCGTGGCCGTCGTGATCGGGTTGGTGGCGGTCGTCGCGATGCGCCGCCGGGTCATCGAGCGCCGCGCCAGCGGTCGTGGGGTGCGGCATCCACCTCGGCCGGCTGCGCCCGGCGGATGCGGGGGTCCTGCTCTCCCTCCTCGGCCTGCTCGGGTGGATGGCCTACCTCTGGCGCACCTTCGGGAACCCGCTGGCGTTCCAGACCGTCCAACAGGCCCCGGGCTGGGATCAGGGCACCGGCCCGCGCACCTGGTTCAAGGTCACCTTCCTCGAGCGTCTCGTTCGCCTCCCCGACTACATCGAGGGTTGGCTCGACCCCAACGGTGGGATCGATGCGTGGAAGGACACCCTCTACACGGCCGGCCTGGTCGTGCAGGCGCTGCTCATCCTCGCCTTCGCCGCGTTGCTCGTCGTGGTGTGGCGACGCATCGGATGGGGGTACGCCGTGTACGCCGCTGCGGTGCTGGCCGTCCCGCTCCTCGGCAGCAAGGACTTCCAGGGCGTCGGGCGCTACCTGCTCCCCGCGTTCCCGTGCGTCGCAGCCGCCGCGCTGCTCCTGGTCGACCGGCCCACGCTGCGCCGCATCTGGGTGCCCGTGAGCCTGATGCTGTCGTGCGGCTTCGCCTTCGCCTTCGCCCGCGGCTACTACGTTGCGTGAGCGTATGGCTGCCGGCGACCCCCCTCACTTCGCGAGCCTCACGATCTTCTACCCGATGTGGAACGAAGAGGAATCGATGGCCCGCGCCGTGGCCGCGGCCTTCGAGGCGGCCGACGACCTCGTCGCCGACGGCGAGATCGGCTCCTACGACGTGTTGCTCATCGACGACGCCTCGACCGACGCCACGGGGGCGATGGCCGACGCCATGGCGGCCGGCGACCCCCGGATCTCCGT
The DNA here is from genome assembly GCA_963715425.1 of uncultured Iamiaceae bacterium. Classification (GTDB taxonomy): domain Bacteria; phylum Actinomycetota; class Acidimicrobiia; order Acidimicrobiales; family Acidimicrobilacustridaceae; genus Rhabdothermincola_A. Next base: position 49,156 of record CAVQSE010000003.1, on the reverse strand, counting down.
CGTGCACCACCCGGTGAACCGCGGGCTCGGCGGCTCGTTGCGGTCCGGCTTCGCCGGCGCCACCGGCGAGCTCGTGCTCTACACCGACGCCGATCTCCCCTTCGACATGGCCGAGGTGGCCAAGGCGATCAGGCTGCTGCGCATCTACGACGCCGACATCGTCAGCGCCTACCGCTTCGATCGCACCGGCGAGGGCGCCCGTCGGCTGCTCTACAGCTACGCCTACAACCACCTGGTCCAGGCGGTGTTCGGGCTGCGCCTGCGGGACATGAACTTCGCCTTCAAGCTGGTGCGCCGGCACCGTGCTCGACCACGTCGAGCTGCGCAGCGAGGGCTCGTTCATCGACGTCGAGCTGCTGGCCCGCGCCCAGAAGATGGGCTTCTCGATCGTCCAGTTCGGTGTCGACTACTTCCCACGCACGAGGGGGATCTCGACGCTGTCGTCCAACGCGGTGATCGCCACGATCCTGCGCGAGATGCGCAGCCTTCGTGGCGAGCTCGACGCCCTCCAGCCGCTGCCCGAGTCGGTGCGGCGGCCGGCGGGCTGATGTCCCCCGCCGACGGGGACCGTCGGGGCGGCGGGGACGGCGACGATCGGGCGCTGCTCATCGTCAACGCCGACGACTACGGCCTCACGACCGGCGTCTCCGAGGCCATCCTCGACGCGCACCACCACGGCGTGGTCACCTCCACGTCGGTGCTGGCCCTGGCGCCGGCGTTCGCCACCGCGGCCTCGCGGCTGGCCGACGCCCCCCGGCTGGGGTGCGGCGCCCACCTGGCCGCCGGTGGGCGAGGACCCTCCCATCCTCTCGGCGCGCGAGATCCCCAGCCTGGTCGACGCCCGGGGACGGCTCTGGCCGTCGTGGCGGTCGTTCCTGCCCCGGGCCGCTGCCGGGCGCATCGATCCCGACGACCTGGCCCGCGAGTTCGGGGCCCAGTTCGAGGCCATCGTCGGCGCGGGCGTCGTGGTCGACCACCTCGACACGCATCAGAACCTCCACCTCTGGCCGATGGTCGCCGACGTCGTGCTCGATCTCGGAGAGCGCCACGACGTCGAGGTCGTCCGGGTCACCCGCTCGGGCGAGCGGGGCCCGATCGGCCTGACCGTGCGTCGACTCGCCGCCCAGCTCGAGCGCCGGCTCGACGAGCGCAGCTGGACCTACGCCGACGCGTCGACGGGGCTCGACGAGGCCGGCCACCTCGACCTGGCCGCCATGGTCGGTGCCCTCGGCCGTCTGGCCGCGACCGGCGCCTCGTCGGCGGAGCTGGCCACGCACCCCGGTCGCCCGAACGACCCGGACCGCGCCCGCTACCGCTGGGCCTACCGGTGGGACGACGAGTACGCCGCCCTGCGCTCGGCCACCGTCCGCGCCGCGGTCGACGAGCTCGGGTTCCGGCTCGGCACGTTCGGCGACCTCGTCGCGGCCTCACGCCGGGGAGGGCTCTCGACGTGAAGGGACCGAGATCGCCCGCGGCCGGCGTCGGGCGCTGTCGCTCTACGACACCGCTCCTCGGGGGGATCGCCTGCACACCAGGCTGCGATGGTGGAGTGCGCCCTTCGCCGACCTCGAGCTCGAGGTCCCGTTGGCGGGTCCGATCCTCGAGGTGGGCTGCGGTCACGGCCTGTTCAGCTGCTACCTGGCCATCGCCGGGCGGGCCCGCCAGGTCGTCGGGACCGACGTCGACGTCGACAAGATCGCCGTCGCCGTCGCTGCGGCGGCGCAGTTGAGGCCCGACGAGGCGGATGTGCGCTTCGAGGCGAGCACCGGCTCGGTGCCCCGTATCGCCTCGGGTTGGCGCTCGATCGTGATCGCCGACGTGCTCTACCTCCTCGGCGCCGAGGGCCGCGAGGCGCTGCTCGACCAGTGCGTCGACGCCCTCGCCCCGGGGGGCCTCCTCGTGATCAAGGAGATCGACCGGGTTCCCGCCTGGAAGGCGGGCCTCGCCACCGTGCAGGAGCTCGCCGCCACCCGGGTGCTGCGCATCACCGAAGGCGACCACGTGGCCTTCGCCGATCCCCGGGCGATCGCCGCCCACCTCGAGGACCGGGGTTGCGTCACGATGCTCAAGCGACTCGATCACGGCTACCCGCACCCGCACTGCGTCATCCTGGCCACGGCTCCGGCGTGAACGACCATCAGCCCCATCCGTCACCGTCGGCGCACCCCGGTGCGGCCCACGGCGTCGAGGCCCAGCCCGACGACGCCTACTTCGACGTCATGGCGTCGTCGGTGGAGTCCCACTGGTGGTACGAGGGTCGCCGCCGCCTCCTGGCCCAGCTCCTCGCCGGACGCGTCCGCCCGGACGCGGTCGCGCTCGACGTCGGGTGCGGCACGTCGGAGTCGCTCGACGTGCTCGAGGCCGCCGGCGCCCGGATCGCGGTGGGCACCGACCTGTCGGCGGCCGCGCTCGACCACGCCATCCGGCGCCGTCCCCGGCCCAGGGTCATGCGGGCCCTGGCCGAGCACCTGCCCTTCGCCGACGCCACGTTCGGCGCGCTCGTGAGCATGGACGTGATCGAGCACGTCGACGACGACGTCGTGGCCCTCGAGGAGTACGTCCGCGTGTGCCGGCCCGGTGCGCCGGTGGTCCTGACCGTTCCGGCCTACGAGTGGCTCTGGAGCGACCACGACGACTGGGCCGCCCACCGGCGCCGGTACACCGCCCCCCAGCTGCGCCGCGCCGCCCGTGACGCCGGGATCGTGGTCGACACCTGCAGCTACTACTACGCCTTCCTGCTCCCTCCGGCGGCGCTCCTGCGCCGCACGCCGCTGCGTCACCTGACCGCGGACACGCCTGAAGAGGCCAGCTCGTTCGGTCCGACGCTCGACGGCGTGCTGGCCGCGCTCTCCACCGCCGAGCGGTGGTGGCTGCGTCGTCGGACCATCCCGTTCGGGCTCTCCATCGTGCTGGTCGGACGCACCCCGGGGGGTGAGGGACCCGGGTCGTCGGGGGCGGCGAGTCGCTCGCGACCAGGAGCATGGTCGGCATCGACGCGGAGCGAGCGCCGTGAACGGTGGGCGCGCCAGGCCCGCATCGCCCGCCTCACGGCGCGCCGGGTCGGCCAGCTCGGTGTGGTCAAGCTGCGGGGGGTCGGTGCGGACGAGGAACGTCGTCGTCAGCTCGAGGAACGGTTCGCGGTGCGCAGCGCCACCGACGTGGCCGAGGAGTTCGGGCAGATGAAGGGCGCGGTCATGAAGCTCGGGCAGATGCTCGGCTTCGCCGCCGACGGCCTCCCACCCGAGGCCCAGGCGGCGTTGGCCCGCCTCCACGCAGGACGTGGCGCCGATGGCCCCGAGCCTCGCCGAGCAGGTCGTGCGCTCCGAGCTCGGCGCCGAGGTGGACGAGCTCTTCCTCGACTGGGATCCGGTGCCCGTCGCCGCAGCATCGATCGGCCAGGTGCACCGGGCGGTGATGCCCGACGGGCGCATCGTGGCGGTCAAGGTCCAGTACCCCGGGGTCGGACCGCGCCATCGCCGACGATCTCGACCAGGCCGATCGGCTCTACGCCCTGGCCGCCGGGTTGGCGCTGCCCGGCCTCGACGCCCATGCTCTCGTCGACGAGCTCCGCGCCCGCATGGCCGACGAGCTCGACTACCGGCTCGAGGCGGCGGCGCAGATGGGGTTCACCGAGCGCTACGCGGACCATCCGTTCGTCCGCATCCCGGACGTGGTCCCGGAGCGCTCGGCCGCGCCGGGTCCTGACCTCCGAGTGGGTCGACGGGATGACCTTCGACGAGTTCCGGGCGACGGCGACGCCGGAGTCCCGCCAGCGCGCCGCCGAGGTGCTGTTCCGCTTCGTGCAGGGCTCGCTGCACCGCCACCGTGTGTTCAACGCGCGATCCCCACCCCGGGAACTACCGGTTCCATCGCGACGGCACCATCACCTTCCTCGACTTCGGCCTGGTCAAGGCCTTCTCGCCGGGACGAGTGGGAACGACTGGCTCCGGCCATCGATCACGTGTTGGCCCGCGACCCGGTGGCGTGTGGTGGCCGCCATGGAGGCGGCCGGCTTCCTGCACGAGGGCCACGGGCTCGATCCGAGCCGGGTGTTCGACGTGGTCGAGCTCCCCGTACCGCGCCTATCTGACCGACGAGTTCACCTTCACCACCAGCTACGTGGGTGACGCCCTCGCCACCCTGCTCGACGTGCGTGGGCCGAACGCCGACGTGATCGCCGCCCTCGACATGCCCGCCGGGTTCGTGCTGCTCGATCGGGTGGTCTGGGGGATGAGCGCGATGCTCGGTCGTCTCGAGGGCCGCAACCGGTGGCGCGGGATCCTGCAGGAGTACCGCAACGACGATCCGCCCGTGACCGCTCTGGGACGCGCCGAGGCGGCCTGGCGGAGGTGAGCGCCCGGTCGGGTCGCACCCCTCAGTCGACGAGGTGGTCCGGTTCGTCGCCGTCGCCGTCGCCCGTCGCCGTCGGCCGGGTAGGACTGCGCGAGCAGGAAGCCGACGGCGCGCTCGGCCCGGGGGAATCGGGCGACGAGGGCGTGGAAGGCGGGAGAGTGGTTGGCCTCGACCAGGTGGGCCAGCTCGTGGACCAGGACGTAGTCGATGACGAACCGGGGCCAGCCGACCATCCGGTCGGAGAGCCGGATGTCGCCGGTCTGGACGGTGCAGGACCCCCAGCGGGTGCGTTGGTTGCCCACCCAGCGCACCGAGGCCGCTCGGGGCAGGTCGTAGCGCCGGCTCAGCGTGTCGGCGCGGGCTCTGAGGTCGATGTCGTCGACGGGGCGGCGCCGGCGGTCCAGGCGGGCGACGAGCTCGTGCACGTACTCGTCGATCTCCCGACGCGACAGGCGGGCCGGCACCAGGACACGGATGCGGCCCTCCACCACCTGGGCCTGCACCGTCTTGCGTCGGCGGTTGCTGCGCACGATCTCGACGGGGTACTCGCTGTACGGGATGGCCATGGTGAGGCGTCTCCCCTGGGTCAGATCTGGGTGGGGACGGTGAGCTCGTCGTCGTCGACGAGGACCAGTCGATCGCCGACCGAGAGCCGGTCGCCGTGGTGGGTGACCCACCGGCCACCGAGGTTGGGCATGCGCTCCCACGGCAGCCCCGCATCGTGCTCCACCGCGCCGATGAAGCCGCCGTGGGTGATCACCAGCACCTCGCCGCCGCGGTACTCGGCCTCGATCCGGTCGAGGGCGCCCCGGGCCCGCACCGACAACAGGTCGTGGCCCTCGTAGCCGGGGGGGCGCCGATCGCCGGCCAGGTAGCCGGGCCACTGCTGCTCGATCTCCACCCGGGTGAGGCCCTGCCACTCGCCGGCATCGCGCTCGGCCAGGTCGGGCTCGATCACCACGGGCCCGACGCCGAGCTGCTCGGAGATGATGCGGGCGGTGTCGAGCGCCCGTTGCAGCGGCGAGGCGCAGATGACGTCGACCGACCCGACGCGGCGGGCGGCGTGCAGCGCCTGGAGGCGGCCCAGGTCGGTGAGGGCCGGATCGGCCCGGCCCTGCCAGCGGCCGACGGCGTTCCACTCGGACTGGCCGTGGCGGACGAGGAGCATGGACGTCATCGCCGCAGGACGGTAGCGGCCCGTCGGGACAGCGCCGACGCCGGGGCGCCGGCGAGGGATCACTAGCATTCGCCCGTGGCCCGTCTCCGACTGTTCGCCGGTGCCCGCGACGCGGCGGGAACCGCCCGCGCCGAGGTGCGCGGGGCCACGGTGGCGGAGGCGCTGCAGGACGCGGTGACCCGGTTCGGGCCCGAGTTCGCCGACGTCGTCGATCACAGCCGGGTCTGGTGCAACGGTGAGCCGGCCGAGCTCGACGAACCGGTCGGGGACGACGACGAGATCGCGGTCCTTCCGCCGGTGTCGGGCGGGCACGGACCGGTGGGTCGATGACGGCGGCCTCCGCAGGGCCCGGTCGGCGCCGGGTGCCCGGCCCGCGGCCCGCGGCGAGGGCACCCGAGCGTTCGACGGTGGCGGCGGAGTCGGTTCGGGGTCCGTTCGGGGCGGCACCGCACTGGGTGGAGCGGGTGATCGCCGGCGACCAACCGGCGGGCCCGCGGGGACGGCTCGGGGTGCTGTGGTTCGCGGTCGCCGCCCTGGCCGGGGTGATCGGCCTCTTCGCGTTGGCGGTGGTGTTCGCCGCGGTGGCCGCCGTGGCCGCTCTGCAGTGCGTCGCCACCTGGCGACCGGCCCGCACGACGCAGATGCGCGTCGCCGGCGCCGTGACCGCGGGGCTGCTCCCGCTGGCGGCGGCCTTCGGCATCGCCCTGGTCGGGCTCGTCGTGTTGGTCGGGGCGGTCGGGGCGGTCGTGGCGGCGGTGCTCACCGACCGGGCGGCGAGGCACGGCACCGAGGGTCGGCGCCCCCAGGTCCTGGTGCTCGCCGGGATCGCGGTGCGCTGCGGAATCGTTCCCGGGCTCGCCGCGGCCTCGGCCGTCCTGGTCGCCCGGGCCAGTGGGCCGGCCTTCCTCGTGCTCCTGGTCCTCATCAGCGGCTACGAGGTGGGCGACTACCTCGTGGGGTCGGGTGCCGCGAGCAGGCTGGAGGGCCCCATCGCCGGCATGGCGGCCGTGATGGTGCTGACCTTCGGCGTGGCGGTGTACCAGCTGGCGGTGTTCGACACGGCTGCCGCCTGGGTGTTCGGCGCGATGGTGGCGGTCACCGCCCCGCTGGGCCCGATCCTGGCGGCGACCCTCGTCCCGTCGGCGACCGCGGTGGGTCCGGCGATGCGTCGCCTTGATTCCTGGCTGGTCACGGCGCCGTTCTGGGCGTGGATGCTGTGGGACTACCTCGGGTGAGGCGTCACGGTGCCATCCGGGTCGTCGCCGTCCTCGGCGACGCCGGGAACCCGCCGGTCGTCGTGGCGTACACTCCAGTCTCCGATGTGCGCCGGTCGGACGGCCGGGGGAGAGCTCATGACAGCTGAATCCGAGATGGCGGGCCGGCCCGGCGAGGGTGTCGCGGCCCTCGACCTCACCGATCTCCGGGCCCGCCGTGACGCTGCGGTGGCCGAGGAGGGCGGCTTGTCCTACCTGCGTCGCCTCGTGCAGGGCCCGTTGGACCTCGTGCGCGCCGAGCTCGAGCACCGCGCCGCAGGCGAGCAGCGCGATCTCGCGGCGATGGTCGAGCAGCTACCCGACATCCTCACGGAGACGGGTCGGGGCGGCGTGGGCGGACGCCTCCCGCGGTCGATCGACCCGGCCGAGCTCGACCCCGAGCTCCAGGCCGAGCTCGACCGGTTGACCGGCGGCGGGGCGAAGATCGCAGGGCTCCCCGGCGAGTCCAACGACGACCTCGTGGCCCTGTCCCACGACCTCGATGCCCTCGAGCGGCGCATCTCCGATCGGCGCCAGGCCCTGCACCGCGAGATCGATGCCCTCAACGGCGAGCTGGCCGAGCGCTACCGAACCGGTGCCGCCACGGTCGAAGGTGCGCTCTCGTCACAGCCCGAGTGACCGTCGGCCCATCGTCCGGAGTCGACCGGCTGTCCTCGCCGTAGCCTGTCGGCGTGCGATCCCTCGCGGTGCTCTCGATGCACACGTCCCCCTTGGCCCAACCGGGATCCGGCGACTCGGGCGGCATGAACGTGTACGTCCGCGAGCTCGTCGCCGCGCTGGCCCAGGCCGGCGTCCGCACCGAGGTCTACGTGCGCCGGGGAGCCGACGACCTCCCCGAGGTCGTCGACGTCGAACCGGGATTTCGGGTCGTGCACGTCGATGCCGGCCCGGTCGATCTGGCCAAGGAGCACCTCCCCGAGGTGGTGGACGACTACACCGAGGCCGTCGCCGCCCACCTGTCGCGTCGCGACGGACCGGACGCCATCCACGCCAACTACTGGTTGTCGGGGCTGGCCGGGCATCGGCTCAAGCACGAGCTCTCCCTGCCGCTGGTGTCCACGTTCCACACGCTGGCCCGGGTGAAGGCCGAGACGGGCGACCCCGAGCCCGATCGGCGTGTCGAGGCCGAGACCGAGGTGATCGGTTGCTCCGACGCCATCCTGGCCAACTGCGAGGCCGAGGTCGCCCAGCTCGTCGAGCTGTACGGCGCCGCCCCGACCGGATCGAGATCGTCCCCCCCGGTGTCGACCACGCCTTCTTCTCTCCGGGGGACCGAGCCGGGGCCCGTGCCGCCCTCGGCCTGGGCGCCCACCCGGTGCTGTTGTTCGTCGGTCGGATCCAGCGGCTCAAGGGCCTCGGGGTGGCCATCGAGGCGCTCGCCGAGCTGTCCCGGACCCACCCCGACGCCGTGCTGGTCGTCGTCGGTGGTCCGAGCGGCGCCGACGGTGATGCCGAGCTCGCCGACGCGACGGCGCTCGTCGAGCGCCACGGCCTGGCCGAGAAGGTGCGCTTCGTCGACCCTCAGCCGCACCACCTGCTGTCGACCTACTACCGCGCCGCCGACGTGTGCCTGGTGCCGAGTCGATCGGAGTCGTTCGGCCTCGTCGCGCTCGAGGCGGCCGCCTGCGGCACGCCGGTCGTCGCCGCGGCCGTGGGGGGCCTGTTGAACCTGGTCGACGACGGCGTCACCGGCGTCCTCGTCGACACCCGCGTTCCCGGCGACTACGCCGCAGCCGCGAGCGAGATCCTCGACGACCCGGCCCGGGCCGCCGCCATGGCCGCGGCCGCCGCCGAGCGCGCCCGGGGCTACACCTGGTCCACGAGCGCCGCCCGCCTCCGGCGCCTCTACGCCGACCTCACCGTCCGCGAGCCGGTGCGGTGCTGACGCAGGGTCGGGCCTGACGGGGATGGCCGACGAGATCGCCGACGCCGCCACGCTGGCCGCGCTCGACGCGCGGATCGACGCGTGGTTCCGCGCCCAGCTCGACGAGAACCCGGTCGTGGCGGCGGTCGAGCGTGGCGAGCCCGACGAACGGCGCTGGTACGTGCGGGTCACGGGCGAGGCCAAGGACGTGTTCACGATCTGGTTCACGCTGCGCCAGCGCACGCTGCACTACGAGACCTACGTGATGCCGGCGCCCGAGGAGAACCACGCGGCGTTCTTCGAGCACCTCCTGCGGCGCAACCGTCACCTCGTGGGGGCGTCGTTCGCCATCGGCGAGGAGGACGCGGTCTTCCTGGAGGGGTCGCTCCCCGTGCACGCCGTCGACGAGGGAGAGCTCGACCGCATCCTGGGATCGCTCTACGCGTACGTGGAGCGGTGCTTCCTGCCCGCGTTGCGCATCGGGTACGCCTCGCGGTTCGTCGAGCCGTGAGCGATCGGGCCCGGCGACTCGACGGACATCTCAGTACTTTTCATTGCATCTCAGTGTCAGGAGAGCGTACGGTGGCCCCGGCTCGGGTCGCCGGCTGATCGGGGAAGACGGTCGGCGACCCGACCGCCCATCGCAGTGAGGTCGGGCGCCGGGTTCCACCCCGCCCCTCACCCGCCTGGGCGGTAGCTTCGGCCCATGGTGCGACTCCAGATCGTGGGCGGCGGCAAGATGGGCGAGGCGCTGCTCGGTGGGCTGCTCGCCGCCGAGTGGGCCGACGCCGCGGAGCTGGCCGTCGTGGAGAAGGTCGAGGCCCGACGGGCGGAGCTGGCGTCGACCTTCCCCGGCGTGGCCGTGCTCGACCGCCCCACGGCGTGTGACGGGGCGTTGCTCGCCGTCAAGCCCACCGACGTGGCCGAGACCTGCGCGGAGGTCGCTCTCGCCGGGGTTCGCCGGGTGGTGTCCATCGCGGCCGGGGTCACGACGCCGGCGCTCGAAGGGGCGCTCGGCGGTGGCGTCGCCGTGGTCAGGGCCATGCCCAACACCCCGGCGGTCGTCGGGGCGGGGGCGTCGGCGGTCGCCGGCGGCGCCAGTGCGGGCCCCGACGACGTCGACTGGGCCGTGTCGATCCTCGACGCTGTCGGCGTCGTGGTGCGGGTCTCGGAGGCGCAGCTCGACGCCGTGACGGGCCTTTCGGGGTCGGGGCCGGCCTACGTGTTCCTCGTGGCCGAGAGCCTGATCGAGGCGGGCGTGCTGGTCGGGCTCAGTCGGGAGGTGGCCGAGGTCCTCGCGGTGCAGACCATCCTGGGTTCGGGGCGGTTGCTCGAGTCGAGTGACGAGCACGCGGCGGCGCTGCGGGCGTCGGTCACCTCGCCCGGAGGCACGACCGCCGCCGGGCTGCACGCCCTCGAGGTCGGGGGCCTGCGGGCCGCGCTGCTCAACGCCGTGCGCGCCGCCACCGAGCGCGCCCGCCAGCTCGGCTCGGGCTGATCGCGGCTCCCGCCGGCGGACCGGCACGCTCGGACCGGTACCCTCGGCGGCGTCATGGCGCCCCGGTACGACACCATCTCCTTCCTGTCCGACTACGGGCGCGTCGACGAGTTCGTGGGGATCGTGCACTCCGTGATCCGTTCGATCGCTCCCGACGTGGCCGTGGTCGACCTCACCCACGACATCCATCCCTACGACGTGCGGGCGGGTGCGCTGACCCTCGCCCGCAGTGCCCAGTTCCTCTGTCCCGGGGTGGTGCTGGCCGTGGTCGACCCTGCCGTCGGCACCTCCCGCCGACCGATCGCGGTCGAGGTGGGTGACGGTGCGTCGGTGCTGGTGGGGCCGGACAACGGGCTGTTGGCCCCGGCGGTCGCCATGTGCGGCGGGGCCACCCGCGCCGTGGTGCTGACCTCCGAGGAGCATCGGCTCGACACCGACGCGGCGACGTTCGACGGGCGAGACATCTTCGGTCCGGCAGCGGCCCACCTGGCCCTGGGCGTCGAGCTCACCGAGCTCGGCCCCGTCGTCGACCCGGTCACCCTGATGCCCGGGCTGGTGCCGCTCAGCCGCCACGAGGAGGGCGAGCTCGTCGCCGAGGTGCTCTGGGTCGACCGCTACGGCAACGCCCAGCTCAACGTGGAGCCCGAGGAGCTCGACGGGTTCGACGAGCGCGTCGCGGTGGTGGTCGACGGCAGCCATCACACCGGTCGCCGCGCCGACACGTTCGCCCGTGTCGCCCCCGGGGAGGTCGGCCTCGTCGTCGACTCCTACGGTCTGGTGGCGTTGGCCCTCGACCGCGACTCGGCGGCGCGAGAGCTCGGTCTCTCGGCCGGTTCGGGCGTCGTCATCCGCTCGCTCGACGACGACGACGGTCGCGCCGGCATCGTCACCCCTGTCACGCTCTCGATCCGCCGCACGGTCGGCGAGGAGGCCAGCTCATGAGGCCCGGAACCGTCATCGCCCTCGGCATCTTGTTGCTCGTCATCCTGGGCGCCGCGACGCTGCAGCTGTTCATCCTCGCGCGCTGACGCGCGGGTGGTTCAGGCGCGCGACGCCAGTCGGTCGCGGGTGAAGCGACGGCTGTTGACCCACAGCAGCGCCGCGGCCACGACCCAGAGCACCGCCCCCACGCCGACCACCCCGAGCGGTGGGAGCAGCAGCATCGCCGAGGCCTGAGCGGCCGCGAGGAAGATCAGCGGCAGGATGACCGCACCGCCCAGCTGGTTCGCCTCCTGGGTGGTCTTGGCCCGCGACGACACGACGACGAGCAGGCCCAGCGCCAGCAGCGCCACCGCCGGTCCCACCCACACCACCATGATGAAGAACTGGGTGTAGGGCAGGAAGATCCGCCCCATCACGGGCCAGGCCACCACGTTGCCGATGAGGGCGAACACGACGGCACCGGCCCAGGTGATCGCCACGGCGGGCACGAACGCCGAGAGGACCTTGGCGATGAACATGTCCCGGTCGCTCACCGGGAGGTGGAGCAGGACCTCGAGCGTGCGGCGCTCCTTCTCCCCGGCGAAGGCGTCGGCGGCCAGGACGGCCGAGACCATCAGGGGGATGACGAGGAGCAGTGGGGGGAGCAGGTAGCCGAGCACGAGCACGATCAGGCGCTCCTTCTCGGGGAGGGCCAGGATCGGGTCCACGAGGCCCGACAGCAGCGGCGAGTCGAGGGCGGTGTCGACCTGTTCGCCGGGGACCGAGCGCGCCAGCAGGCCGATGGAGAACGGCAGGGCCAGCAACAGCAGCGCGGGGACGAGGATCATCGGCAGGACGATGGCCTTCGATCGGCTCACGGCTCTCAGGTCGCGTCCCACGATCGTGGCCACGGCCAGCCGATCGACGGCGATCATCGGCTGACCTCGTCGAGGTCGGCCAGCGAGTCGGGTTCGCGGCGGGCCTCGTCGGAGGCCGTCCCGTTGCGGGCGAACCCGTCGGTGGCCAGCACGCCGTCCTCGTCGGCGATGCGCTGCTCGATGGCGAAGTACACGTCCTCGAGCGTGGGAGGACGCAGCGCCGCACCGAACACGTCGAGCCCGAGGCCGACGGCGGTCGCCACGACCCGGGGGAGCACGTCGCGGTCGTCGACCACGAGCCGCACCCCGTTCGGGTGGGCGAACGCCTGCTGCACGCCGGCCACCGCATCGAGCACACCGACGACGGCGGGGTCGCCGGTGCGGCCCAGGTCGAGCTCGGCGCCGATGCCCGGCCACAGGCCGGCGGCGAGCTCGTGGGGAGCACCGAAGGCCCGGAGGCGACCGTGGTGCAGCACCGCCATGCGGTCCGCCAGTCGTCCGGCTTCGCCCAGGAAGTGCGTCGCCAGCACGATGGTGCGACCCTCCGCGGCCATCTCCCCGATCAGGTCGATCACGTCCCTGGTGCCCGCCGGGTCGAGCCCGGAGGTCGGCTCGTCGAGGAACAGGAGCTCCGGGTCGTGGAGCAGGGCGCGGGCCAGCGCCACCCGCTTGCGTTGACCGGTCGAGAAGCCCTGGGTCAGGTCATCGGCGCGATCGGCCATGCCGAAGCGTTCGAGCAGCTCCATCGAGCGTCGGCGCGCCTCGCGTCGGCCGTATCCCCGGACCCGGGCGACGTAGCTGAGGTTCTCGAGCGAGGTCAGCCGATCGTCGAGGCCGGCGTTCTCGGTGAGCACGCCCGTCCGGCGCCGCACCTCCTCGCCCTGGGTGACCGGATCGAAGCCGAGCACCGGCGGATCGGCCGGCGTCGGGGAGCAGCACCCCGTCGAGGAGGCGCACCGTGGTGGTCTTGCCCGCTCCGTTCGGCCCGAGCAGGGCGAGCACCTCGCCGCGGCCGAGGTGGAGGGAGAGCCCGTCGACGGCCGGCCCGTGGGCGAAGGCACGTGTGAGGCCTTCGGTCTCGATGGCGGCGTCCACCGCCACAGTCTGGCCGTTCGAGCGCCGAATCGGGTCGGTGGGCGCCGGTTCACTACCATCACCCCCCGGGCCTGACGACGGTGTCAGCCGGATGCAGTGGTGCCACCGGGCGGCGGCGCCGAGGGGGATCACGTGAACCTGGCCACGATCGTCGAGTCCCATCCGCAGTCCGCTGTCGCCTTGGTCGTCGACGACGAACGGGTCACCTTCGGCGAGCTGCGGTCGATGGTCGCAGGAGCCCGGGGGGGCCTCGTGGCTCTCGGCGTGCGCCCCGGTGACCGGGTGGCGGTGGTGTCGGGCAACGACCTGGTGTTCGTGGTCGCCCACCTCGCCGCCATCGGCGTGGGTGCGGTCACCGTGCCGCTGAACCCGTTGGCCCCGGCGCCCGCGCTGGCCCACGAGATCGAGGTGACGGGCGCGTCGGTCCTGCTGGGCGGGGCTGCGGTGGCGGAGGCGGCCATGGCGTGTCGAGACTGCGAGGACCTGCGCCAGGTGGTGATCGGGGGGAGCCCCGAGTGGGATGCGCTGCTCGCCTCGACCCCGGCGCCGATCGTGGAGCGTGACGCCGACGACCTCGCCGTGCTGCTCTTCACCAGCGGCACCGCCGGTGCACCTCGCCCGGCCATGCTGACCCACGGCAACCTCAGCGCGAACCTCGATCAGATCTGGTCGCTCGAGCGCCGTCGCCTCCGGCCGGGTGACGTGAGCCTCGGCGTCCTGCCGCTGTTCCACGTGTTCGGCCTCAACGTGGTGCTCCACCTCGGTCTGCGTAGCGGCACCACGGTGGTGCTGTGCGATCGCTTCGATCCTGTCGAGACCGCCGACCTCGTCGTCCGCCACGGGGTCACCCACATCGCCGGCGCGCCGGCGATGTGGGCCGCATGGCTGCGAGCCGACGACGTGGACGACGCCTCCTTCTCGTCGGTGCGCACGGCGACGTCGGGTGCGGCCAAGCTGCCGATCGACGTGGCCGAGGGATGCCTCACCCGCTTCGGCCTCGACATCGCAGAGGGGTACGGCCTCACCGAGACCTCGCCCGTGGTGACGTCGAGCACCGATGTCGAATCGCCCGCGGGATCGGTCGGGGTGCCTCTGGCGGGGGTCGAGGTCCGGATCGTCGACGCCGACGGCGAGCCCGCCCTCCAGCACGATCCCGGCGAGATCTGGGTGCGCGGGCCCAATGTGTTCGTCGGTTACTGGAACGATCCCGAGGCGACGGCTCGGGCGCTCACCCCCGACGGCTGGCTGCGCACCGGCGACCTGGCGGTCGTGGACGAAGACGGCAACATCTTCCTGGTCGACCGGGCCAAGGAGCTGATCATCGTCTCGGGGTTCAACGTCTTCCCCGCCGAGGTCGAGGACGTGTTGATCGAGCACCCAGCGGTCGAGGCGGCCGCCGTGGTCGGGGTGCCCGACGATGCCACCGGCGAGGCCGTGAAGGCGTGGGTGGTGCCTTCGATCGGTGCCGAGGTCGACGCCGTCGAGCTGCGTGAGCACTGCCGGGACCATCTCGCCCGCTACAAGTGCCCGACCGAGTTCGCCGTGGTCGACGAGCTCCCGCTCGGCATGACGGGCAAGGTGCTTCGCCGCGTCCTTCGGTGAGTCGCCGGCCCTGTCGCACGCCTCGGGCGGTGCCCATGCGACTTTGTGAACGGGGGCACGAGGTCGGTAGCGTCGCCTCCGTGGACCGCACCCGTCGTCGCATACCCGAGGCCACGGTGGCCCGGCTCCCGGTCTACCTGCGCACGTTGGCGGAGATGCGCGACGGCCAGGTCACGACCGTCTCCTCCGAGCGCCTCGCCGAGATGGCGGGCGTCAACGCGGCCAAGGTGCGCAAGGACCTCTCCTATCTGGGCACCTACGGGACCCGTGGGGTGGGCTATGACGTCGAGTACCTGTTGTTCCAGATGAGCCGGGAGCTCGGTCTCACCCACGACTGGCCGGTGGTGATCGTGGGCATGGGCAACCTGGGGGCGGCCCTCGCCAACTACGGGGGCTTCGGCGACCGGGGCTTCCCCGTCGCCGCGCTCGTCGACGCCGATCGCGACAAGGTCGGCACGTTCGTGGCCGGCCATGCCATCCACCACCTCGACGAGCTCCCCGACCTCGTGGTCGAGCGCGCCATCGCCATCGGCATCGTCGCCACGCCGGCGAGCGTGGCCCAGGACGTGGCCGACCGGCTCGTCGACGCCGGCGTCGCCTCGATCCTCAACTTCGCCCCTGCGGTGATCTCGGTCGAGCCGCCGGCGCTGCTGCGCAAGGTCGACCTCGCCCTCGAGCTGCAGATCCTGAGCTTCTACCGCCAGCGCGACGGTCTCGACGTCCGTGACAACGGCCACTCGTGGCAATCGGTCGCGATCGGGCGTCGAGCGACGCGACGTCGGCCAACGCCGAGGGCTGACGTGCCCGTCGACCAGCCGCTCTACCCGGTCAACCTCGTGGTGGCCGGGCGGCGGTGCCTGGTGGTGGGCGGCGGCCCGGTCGCCCTCCAGAAGGCCGCCGAGCTCGTGCGTTGCGAGGCCGAGGTCCACGTGGTGGCGCCCGAGATCGTCGACGACCTCGCCGCTCTCCGGGTCACCTGCCATCGGCGCGCCTACGAGGCCGGCGAGGTGGCCGGCTATCGCCTCGCGGTGACCGCCACCAGCGACCCGGCCGTCAACCGCCAGGTGTTCCTGGAGGGGGAGGCGCACGGTGTCTGGGTGAACTCCGCCGACGACCCGGCCAACTGCGCGTTCACGCTGCCCAGTCGCGTCCGTCAGGGTCCGTTGCTGGTGACGTTCGCCACTGGAGGCCGATCTCCTGCGCTTGCGACATGGCTTCGCCGACGTTTCGGGGCAGAATTCGGTCCCGAGTACCTCACGCTCCTCGACGTGCTGTCCGAGGCGAGGGAGCGACTCCGTGCCGAGGGCAGGTCCACCGAGGGCCTGGACTGGCAAGGGGCGCTCGATTCGGGAATGCTGGACCTGATCCGCGAGGGCCGCCTCGCCGAAGCCAAGGAGCGCCTCCAGGCGTGTCTGTCGTCGTCATCGGCTTGAACCACCGCACCGTGCCCCTCGACCTGCTCGAGCGGCTCACCATCGACGACTCCCGTCTGCCCAAGGCGCTCCACGACGTCGTGTCGCGTGACCACGTGAGCGAAGCGGTCGTGTTGTCGACCTGCAACCGCACCGAGGTCTACGCGGTGGCCGAGAAGTTCCATCCGGCCTACGCCGACCTGCGCAACTTCCTGTCGGAGATGGCCTACCTGCCGCCCGAGGCCTTCGCCGACCACCTCTACGTCCACGACGGCGAATCGGCGGCGTCGCACCTCTTCACGGTGGCGTCGGGGCTCGACTCGGCCGTGGTGGGTGAGGCGGAGATCCTGGGCCAGGTCCGCAACGCGTGGGAGCGGGCCCAGGCCGAGGGGGCGGTCGGGAGCCGATTGAACCTCCTCTTCCGCCACGCCCTCGAGACGGGGAAGCGGGCGCGGACCGACACCGGCATCGGCCGTCACGTGGCGTCGGTCTCGACGGCGGCGGTGGCGATGGCCGCGGCGCACCTCGGCGAACTGGACGGTCGCTCGATCCTGGTGCTCGGTGCCGGCGAGATGGGCGACGGCATGGTGCGGGCGCTGGCCGCCAAGGGCGTGCGCGACGTCCGCATCGCGAACCGCACCCGCGACCGCGCCGTCGAGCTCGCCGATCGGGTCGGAGGTCGGGCCATCCGCCTCGCCGACCTCGATGCCTCGCTGTCCGAGGTGGACCTGCTCCTCACGGGCACCGGCGCCACGTCGATGCTCCTCGAGCACGCCGACATCGCCCGGGTCATGGCCAGCCGCAGCGGGCGACCCCTGCTCGTCGTCGACGTCGCGGTGCCACGTGACGTCGACCCGGCGGCCGCCGACCTGCCCGGCGTCACCCTTCTCGACATGGACGACCTGCGCGCCTTCGCCGAGGCCGGTCAGGCCGAACGCCGGCGGGAGGTCGATGCGGTCCGGGCGCTCGTCGCCGAAGAGCTCGACCGCTACGTGGCCGTGAGCTCGGCTCGCGAGGTCGCACCACTCATCGCGACCCTGCACAGCCGCGGCGACGACGTCCGCGTCGCCGAGCTCGAGCGGTACCGGGCTCGGCTCGGTGCTCTCGACGAACGTCAGATCGAAGCCGTCGAGGCGTTGACGCGGGGCATCGTGGCCAAGTTGCTCCACGAGCCCACCGTCGGGCTGAAGGACGCGGCGGGGACGCCGAAGGGCGAGCGCCTCTCCGAGGCCCTGCGCGACCTGTTCTCCCTCTGAGCGCCGTGCGCGCCGTCCGCCTGCGGGCCGCCACCCGGGGCAGTGCGCTGGCGCGTTGGCAGACCGACCACGTGGCCGCGCTGCTCGCGGCTGCGGGCGACGACATCGGCACCACCGTGACCGTCGAGGCGGTCGTGGTGGAGACGGTCGCCGACGTCCGGCTCGACATCCCCATCTGGGAGATGGGCGGCAAGGGCGTGTTCGTCAAGGAGGTGCAGGCCGCGGTGCTCGACGGCCGCGCCGACCTGGCCGTGCACTCCGGCAAGGACCTGCCGGCGCGGACCCCGGCGGCGCTGCGCCTCGCGGCCGTGCCCGAGCGCGGTGACCCCCGTGACGTGCTGATCGGCAGCGCGCTCGCCGACCTGGCTCCCGGCGCAGTGGTGGCCACCGGCTCCGTGCGCCGTCGGGCCCAGCTGGCGTGGCTGCGGCCCGACCTCACCTTCGCCGGCCTCCGCGGCAACATCGCCACCCGCCTGTCGAAGGCCGACGCCTTCGATGCCATCGTGATGGCCTCGGCGGCGGTGCAGCGCCTCGGCCTGGACACGGGCCGCCGGCCCGTCGAGGTGCTCGAACCGTCCGTGATGCTGCCGCAGGTCGCGCAGGGCGCGCTGGCCGTCGAGTGCCTCGCCG
The DNA here is from genome assembly GCA_963715425.1 of uncultured Iamiaceae bacterium. Taxonomy (GTDB): domain Bacteria; phylum Actinomycetota; class Acidimicrobiia; order Acidimicrobiales; family Acidimicrobilacustridaceae; genus Rhabdothermincola_A. Next base: position 31,196 of record CAVQSE010000003.1, on the reverse strand, counting down.
ACGACGGGCCCACCGCCGAGCTCCTCGCGGCCATCGAGCACCGGCCCAGCCGCCTGGCCGTCGACGCCGAGCGGGCCTTCCTCGCCGAGCTCGGCGGGGACTGCGACCTGCCCGCCGGCGCCTTCGCCACCGTCGACGGCGAACACCTCGTGCTCGACGCCGTGCTGGCCTCGATGGACGGTCACACCCTGCTGCGGCACCGCCTCGAAGGTGAGACGACGTCGGGACCCGCTCTCGGTCGGCGGATGGCCCGCTTCCTGCTCGACGACGCTGGTGGTTCGGCGCTCCTCCAAGGCTGACCCGGCGCCGACTCAGCGCGGGATGGTCGACCCGGGGCGACGGATGGCCCGGCCGTCGGTGTCGATCGCCGCCGCCATCAGCTGGGCGACCGCGGCGGAGTCGCGCACCGCCTGGAACGGGGCGAGGGGATCGTCGTCGACGGCGATGACCGCCCACGCGTTGCGGGTCCGGTCGATGAGCGGGTACACGCCGAACCGGTTCGGGGCGCTGACCATCGAGGCCAGAGCCGTCCCGTCGCCGCGCAGCCGGTCTCGCCACACGCCGAGCCCGTAGGTGGGTATGCCGGTGGCCGCCACCCACGCTTCGTCGCTGGTGTCGAGGTTCGGGGTCTGGTCCCGCTCCATCTCCTCGACCGAGCTCGCCTCGATCAGCTGGCCGTCGGGCGTGGCGCCCCGGGCGAGGATCATGCGCAGGAACCGACCCAGGTCGTCGCTGGTCGTCTCCCCGTCGGCGGCCAGCAGACCGGCGTCGGGGACGCTCGTCGACCCGGGGACCGCCTCGTCCGGTGGTCGGAACCGGGTGGCCCTCATGGCCAGCGGATCGAAGAGCCGATCGCCCACCACGTCGTCCCAGCGGTCACCGGTGACCTCCTCGGCCAACCGGGCGGCGACGTGGAACCCGACGGGGCTCACGGCGAAGACGCTCCCCGGCTCGCCTCGCAACGGCGTCGCGGCGATGACCTCGTCGCAGTCGGCCACGGTGGTGCAGTCGACCTGGCGGGGCAGCCCCGAGGTCTGCGACAGCAGCTGGCGCAGGGTGATCTCCCCGACCGGTCCGTCGGCCATGAAGGCGAGGCGGTCGCCCACCGGCTCGTCGAGGGACACGAGCCCGTCGTCGACGAGCGTCATCAAGGTGGCCGCGGTGATCCACATGCCGGTCTCGGCGAGGGGGAGCGGTGTGTCCGTGGCGGCGGTCCCGGCGACGAAGCGATGGAGCTCGGTGCCGTCCTGCTCGACGACCAGGGTGGCCCCGTCGAGCCCGGCACGGGCGACGCGCCCGGCGAGCTGCTCGTCGACGAGGGCGAAGGGCACCGTCGGGACGGTGATCACCGGGCCTCTCCCGTCGACGCCCTCCGCATCGGTCCCGGGATCCGAGACGTCGTCGGTGCAGCCCGCCGCCAGGAGCACGACGGCGACCAGCGAGACGACGAGGGCGAACATGCGTCGGGGACGCGAGACTCGGCGCCGAGAGGAAGGGATCATCGAGGATGGAGGCTACGGGGGACGTCGAGAGACCCCATGACCCGGGGGAGACCGAGGTCGGCGTGGGACCCCACCCACGCCCATGGCCGGATGATCCCCGACTCGACCCTGCCCTGCTCGCCGACGGCGATCGCCGCAACGTGCTGGACCGTTATCGGTACTGGTCGAACGAGGCGATCGTCGCCGAGCTGGACACGCGCCGGCACCCGTTCCACGTCGCCATCGAGAACTGGCAGCACGACCTCAACATCGGCACCGTCGTGCGCACGGCGAACGCCTTCAACGCCGCCGGCGTGCACATCGTCGGGCGACGCCGTTGGAACCGTCGCGGGGCGATGGTCACCGACCGGTACCTGCACGTCGCGCACCACCCGGAGGTGTCCGACCTCGGCCGCTGGGCCCGAGCGGCGGAACTGCCCATCGTGGCCATCGACATCGTGCCGGGCGCGACAGCGCTCGAGACGACCGTCCTGCCGCGGGCGTGCGTCCTGCTCTTCGGTCAGGAGGGGCCCGGGCTCTCCTCCGCCGCCCTCGACCTGGCCGACGGGGTCTGCTCGATCGCCCAGTTCGGTTCGACGCGCTCGATCAACGTGGGGGTTGCTGCCGGGATCGCCATGCACACCTGGGTGCGTCAGCACGCGGTGACGGCGGGTGGGCCGGACCAGCCGGCCTGATCGCCGGCGCGCCCAGGAGGTCGTTCGGTCGCCCACGTAGGGTCCTGGCGTGGACACGGTGTGGGTGCTCGGGGACCAGTTGTCCCGCGACGTGGGTGGCTTGCGCGGTCGTCGACCGGGCGAGGTGCGAGTGCTCGTCGTGGAGAGCAGCGCCAAGCTGGCGTCGAAGCGCTGGCACCGTCAGCGGCTCCACCTCCTCCTGACCTCGATGCGCCGCTTCGTGGGGGAGCTCCGGGCCGAGGGGTTCGAGGTGGACCACCGAGAGGCCCCGACCCTCGCTGCGGGTCTCCAGGCCCATCGTCGGGACCACCGGCCCGCGAAGGTGCGGGCGATGACCCCGACGTCGTTCGACGGCGAACGGATGCTTCGCGATCAGGGCGTCGAGATCCTGCCCGACGAGCAGTTCCTGTGCTCCGCGGACGCGTTCTCGGCCTGGGCGGACACCCGCAAGACCCTCCGCATGGAGGACTTCTACCGGTGGCAGCGGCGCCGGCTCGGCTACCTGATGGAGGGCGCCGAACCGGCCGGCGGACGATGGAACTTCGACGCGGAGAACCGTGAGCCGCCACCGAAGGACGGGCGCGCCTGGCCGGCAGCGCCGGTGGACGAGCTCGACGACCTCGATGCCGAGGTGCTCGCCCACATCGACCGCCACGTCCCGAACGTGTGGGGCGCCCCACCGGACGGCACCTGGGCGACCGACCGTGCCGGTGCCCAGCGTCGCCTCCGGCACTTCGTCGAAGAGGTCCTGCCGCAGTTCGGACCCCACGAGGACGCCATGTTGCGCGACGAGTGGAAGATGGCCCACTCGACCCTGAGCCCCTACCTGAACCTGGGCCTGCTCCATCCCCGAGAGGTGGCCGACGCCGCCGAGTCGGCATGGCGCGAGGGCCGTGTACCGCATCGCCTCCGCCGAGGGCTTCGTCCGTCAGGTCATCGGTTGGCGTGAGTACGTGTGGGGTGTCTATCGGAGGTGGATGCCCGGGTACCGCGACCTGAACGAGCTCGACGCCACCCGTCCGCTCCCTCCGGCGTCGGCGAGGGCCGCACCGAGATGGCCTGCGTCGCATCGGTGGTCGACGGCGTGCACCGTCGCGGTTGGGTGCACCACATCGAGCGGTTGATGGTGCTGTCCAACCTCTCGCTGCTCAGCGGCGTCAGACCCGCCGACCTCCTCGAGTGGATGTGGGCGTCGTTCGTCGACGGGGCCGAGTGGGTGATGGTGCCCAACGTGGTGGGCATGGGGCTGCACGCCGACGGTGGCCGCATGGCCACGAAGCCCTACGCCTCGGGGGGCGCCTACATCAACCGGATGAGCGACCACTGCCGAGGATGTCGTTACGACCCGAAGAAGCGGGTCGGTCCCGATGCCTGCCCCTTCACGACGCTCTACTGGGACTTCCTGGCCCGTCACGAGGAGACGTTCCGGGGGAACCACCGCATGGGGAACCAGTTGGCGGCGATGCGACGGCTGTCCGATCTCCCCGACGTGCGGGCTCGTGCCGTCGAGGTGCTCGTCCGACTCGATGCCGGGACGCTCTGAGTCGAGGAGCCCGACGGCGCGCTCTTCGCCCTCGGTGGGTCGGGTCGGAGGCGATCGTCGGGGCTTGGCGGGACGGATGCCCGCCGGGCACACTGGCGCCACGATCGAAAGGCAGTCTGCGTGGACCTCATCGTCGGTGCCATCCCGGGCTTCTTCGCCACGATGGGGCTCGAGCACGCCTACCTGCGGCGCCGGAGCGAGGCGGGGCGCCCGATCGGGCTCGGCTACGAACGCCGCGACACCATGGCCAGCCTGGCGATGGGGGTGGGGAGCTTCCTCGTCCCGATGGCCATGGCCAGGCTGGTGGCGCCGATCACGCCCGGCCGGGGCCGCTACGCCAGGGTCGCCGTCGGTGCGGTCGTCGGTGCGGCGACGCTCACCACCGTGGCCGACGTGGTCGCCCGCCTCGACCGTGACGGGCTGACCCCGCCCGGGGTGCTGCCCGGCTCGGGCCCGAGCGCCGACCTCGATGCTCCGGTCTGCGTCGATCCGTCGTCGCGGTCCCCGCGGCGCGTGCGGCGCCGGGCGCGGGCGGTGGCCCTGGCCCGGAAGGTCTCGGCGTCGTCATCGGTGGTGGCCGTGGCCGGAGCCATCGTCACGGGGAGCGCGGCATGGGGCGCTCGTACCTCTGCGCGGTACGCGTGGAATTGCTCGGGGCACCGTCGTGACCTGGGTGCCGGCGTGCTCGTCACGCTCGGGGCCATCGCCGCCTGGGACTTCATCTACTACTGGAACCACCGGTTCATGCACGAGAGCCGCTGGCTGTGGGCCATCCACGTCGTGCACCACTCCAGCGAGCGCTACAACCTCTCCACCGCGCTGCGCCAGCCTGTCGCCGAGCACTTCGGGGCGATGCTGCCCTACGGGCTGCTCTCGCTGGCCGGCGTGCGCCCGTCGGTCGTCGAGACGGCCCGGGGGGTGAACCTGCTCTACCAGTACTGGATCCACACCGAGGCCATCGATCGCCTCGGCCCGGCCGAAGAGGTGCTCAACACCGCCTCGCACCATCGTGTGCACCACGGCAGCAACCCGCAGTACCTCGATCGCAACCACGGCAGCATCCTGATCGTCTGGGACCGGCTGTTCGGCACCTTCGCCCGCGAGGACGAGCCGGTCGTCTACGGGCTGACCCGCAACATCGACACCTTCGATCCGGTGCGCATCGCCACCCACGAGCACGTCGAGATGTTCCGTGACGTGGCCCGTGCGGCCACCTGGCGCGACCGGCTGTCGCACGTGTTCCGGGGTCCGGGTTGGTCCTACGCCCGGCGGGCGGAGCGCGAGGCCTCCGCCGCCGCGTGACTCAGCTCACCCCGGCGACGTCGTAGCCGGCGTCGTCGATGGCCGCTCGGCTCTCGGCGTCGCTCACGTCGCCGTCCACGACCACGGTCTTGGCGTCGACGTCGACGCGCAGGTGATCGACGGCGGGGAGCTTGGCGAACTCGGCCTCGATGGCCGCCTTGCAGTGGTCGCAGGAGATGCCGGGGACGGCGTAGGTGCGGATGGGCACGACGACCTCCGGGCCGTAGGTGGCTGATACCCCCCTACCCTACCTGCGGTAGGCTGGTTCGATGACCACCAGGGGCTACTCGCTGACCAAGGAGCAGTACCTCGCCCGCCTCCGCCGGATCGAGGGGCAGGTGCGTGGCCTGCAGGGCATGATCGAGGACGACAAGTACTGCATCGACGTCCTCACCCAGATCGCCTCGGTCACCAAGGCGTTGCAGGGGGTGGGGCTGGGCCTGCTCGACGAGCACATCCACCACTGCGTGATGGCGGCCGCCCAGGAGAGCGACGAGGCCGGAACGGCCAAGCTCGACGAGGCCATGGCGGCCGTCGAGCGCCTCTTGCGCACCTGAGGTGGTTCAGCGCGCCGGGCGCACGAGAGCGAGGGTGACGCGGCCGTCGTCCTCTTCGGTGAGGCTGGGGTCGAGCACGTAGCCCTCGGGGTGGCGGAAGGTGCTCAGGCCCTCCGGATCGACCAGCTGGCGGCTCAGCACGTGGCGCACCAGAGCGCCCTTGAGCAGCTTGTTCCAGTGGCTCACCGTGGTGAAGCGTCGCTCTCCACCCTGCGGGGCGGATTCGTCGAGGAACCGGACCGAGACCACGAGCGCCGGTCCGGCGCCCGAGGTGATCGGTCCCGGCGCCCAGGCCGCTCGGTGCTCGCCGGGCAGGAGGTCCCACACCACGCGCCGAGCGGCGAGGGGCGCCAGCGCCGCCGTGACCGGCGCTCGCCACCAGGTGGCCAGACGACCCATGGGCTCGAGCGATGCGCCCATCTTCAGCTTGTAGTCGGGGATGGGGTCGCCCGGCGCGACCAGGCCGAACAGGCCGGAGAAGATGACCACCTGGGCGCGGAGACGACGGCGGTCCCGGGCCGAGAGGCTCGCTCACGTCGAGCGCGTCGTAGAGGACGCCGGTGTAGCGGTCGATGGCCGCCATGGTGGGGGCCTCGCCGATCTGCCGGTTCCGGGCCACCGCGGCAGCCAGTGCGTCGCCCTTCACGCCGAGCAGCGACGCCGTGGCCGATCCCGTCGCGTCCATCGCTGCGGCCAGGGCAGCCATGACCTCCTGGCGGCGGGGGTCGAGCTCACCGAAGGCGTTGCGCCCCGGGGCCCACGGCGCACCTCGCCCGCCGGGGCACTTGCCCTCCGAGGGCGGCAGGAGGATGAGGGGGAGCGAGGCATCCGGCCATGTTGCCCGCGACGGTGAGGCCCGAGACCACCGACGGGGTGGTGACATCGGGCATGGGGCCGTGCGGAGGGTGCCGTGGTAGACACAGCGGTCGTCGATACCGTTCGTCGTGACATCTCGAGGAGGTGATGGCACATGCCCACGTGTGAGCCCCCAAGTCCGGCCGTGCGCTCCTGCCCCACCCCCGAACCTCGCCGCTGACGGCTCTGGTCACCTCGACCTGATCCGGCGTGCCGGCGCCGAGGCGGAGGGGGGTTCGTCCCGCTCGATCCCGGAGGTCCGCCATGGTCAGTCCCCTCAACGCGCCGCGTGCCCTGCGCCAGCGCCGCCAACAGCGAACGCAACGGCTGCTGGCCCTCGAAGCCGTCTCGCAGTCCCTGCTCTCCGTGGCCACGCTCACCGGCGCGCCCGTCGTGCACAGCTCCGGCGCCGAAGTGGGTCGCCTCGTCGACATCGTGGTCCGCTGGGAGGGTGAGCCCTATCCGCCCCTCACGGGGCTGGTGGTGCGGGTGGGTCGGCGGCTGGCCTGGGTGCCGGCCGACAAGATCGAGGAGATGGCGACCCGGCAGGTCACGCTGGCGTCGGTGCGCTTCGACCTGCGTGACGTCGTGCGCCGCGACAACGAGGTGCGCCTCGCCGACGACGTGCTCGACCACCAGATGGTCGACGTCGACGGGGTGAGGGTCTTCCGCGCCGCTGACCTGTTCCTCGCTCGGGTCGGGTCCGGCTACCGCCTCGTGGGCGCCGACGTCGGTCTCGGCACCCTGATGCGCCGCCTCGGCCCGGCGCGGTGGCGGGCCCAGCCGCATCCCGACCGGGTCATCGACTGGGCGGCCATCCAGCCCTTCTCCCAGCCCGGCGAGCCCGTGCGGATGCGCCGGCCGAACGGTGAGCTGCAGCGCCTCCGCCCCGGCGAGCTGGCCGACCTGCTCGAGGAGCTCGGGCGGTCGCAGCGCCAGGAGCTCCTCGACGCCCTCGACGAGGAGACCGCGGCCGACGCCCTCGAGGAGATGGAGCCCGACGAGCTGCGGGCCCTGCTGCGCGAGGTCGAGCCCGAGCGCGCGGCTTCCCTCGTCGCCCAGATGGAGCCCGACGAGGCCGCCGACGCGCTCCGCGACCTCGACGCGGAGACCCGTGACGACCTGTTGGCGACCATGCCCGCCGACGTCGCGGCCGTGCTCACCGACCTGTTGGACTACGACGAGGCCACCGCCGGTGGCGCCATGACGACCACGGTGCTGGTGTGCGAGGGCCGCACCACGGTGGCCGAGGCCCGCCGCCGGCTGCTCGGCCAACGCGAGCACCTCGGTGACATCGACGGCGTGCTCGTGGTCGACGCCGACGGGATCCTGGTCGAGGACGTGTCGATGGGCCGGCTCTTCGTCGCCGAACCCGACCAGCGTCTGAGCGACCTCGTGCCCCAACCGACCCTCGTCACCGTCACACCCGAGACGGCGCTGGCCGACGTGGTCGACGCCTTCGTCGAGAACCGGGGATCGTCGATCGTCGTCGTCGACGACGCCGGGCGTCCCCTGGGGCGCATCCTGGCCGACGACGTCGTCGATGCGCTCCTGCCCGACCGCCGCCGGCGCCTCTCCGGTCTGCTCTCCTGATCGGGCGGCCATGAGCGACCGCGACCCGCCCGCCGACACCACCGCCGCGCCGCGGGGGCGACGCCGCGCCCGGTGGAAGCTGTGGATGCTCGTCCTCGGCCCCGGGCTCATCGCCGCCAACGCCGGCAACGACGCCGGCGGCGTGGCGACCTATGCCTCGGCCGGTTCCCAGTTCGGGTATCGCACCCTCTTCGTCATGCTCCTGGTCACGGTGGCCCTCGTCATCGTCCAGGAGATGTCGGCTCGCCTGGGGGCGTTCACCGGTGAAGGGCTCATGGCCCTCATCCGCGAGAACTTCCCGCTGCGCGCCGCCACCTTCGCCATCGTGTGCCTCGTGGTGGCCAACCTCGGACTGGTCGTCTCGGAGTTCGCCGGCATCGGTGCGGCCTTCGAGTTGTTCGGGGTCTCGCGCTACATCTCGATCCCCATCGCCGCCCTGGCCATCTGGGGAGTCGTCGTCATCGGCAACTACCGCTACGCGGAGCGGGTGTTCCTCTTGCTGGCGTTGGCCTTCGTGGCCTACCCGATCGCCGCGGTGCTGGCCCGCCCCGACTGGGGAGAGGTGGCCCAGAACCTGGTGGCCCCGAACTTCGTCGCCGACCGGACGTTCCTGTTCATCGTGGTCGCGTTGATCGGGACCACCGTCACCCCGTACATGCAGCTCTACCAGGCCGCCGCCGTGGCCGATCGTGGGGCGGGCGCCGACGACTACGCCATGGTGCGCGCCGACAGCATCGTCGGGTCGGTGCTGGCCAACCTCGTGAGCATGGCCATCATCATCGCCACGGCGGCGACGATCGGCGGCAGCGGGCCTCTGAACTCGGCGTCGGAGGCGGCTCAGGCCCTCGAGCCCGTCGCCGGCCCCGGCGCCGAGGTCCTGTTCGGGGTCGGGTTGCTCGGCGCCTCGGCGTTGGCCGCCGCCGTCGTGCCCCTGGCCACGTCCTACGCCGTGGCCGAGGCGCTCGGCGCCGAGCGGTCGATCTCGCGCACGTTCCGCGAGGCCCCGCTGTTCCTCGGCATCTTCACGGCGCTCATCGTCATCGGCGCCGGGGTGGCCCTCCTCCCGGGCAACCTGATCACCCTGCTGATCAGCATGCAGGTGCTGAACGGGGTCATCACCCCGATCGTGTTGACCTTCATCCTCGTGCTGGCCAGCCGACGCTCCGTGCTCGGCGACGCCGTGAACAAGCCCTGGTTCCGGGTCGTGGCCACGGTCTGCGTGGTGGTCATCGCCCTGCTGGCCTCGGCGGTGGTGCTGCAGACCGTGCTCGGGTGGTTCGGGCTGGGTTGAGCGACACGTCGCCGGTCCGGTCCCCTACGCTGCCGCGTCCGGAGCCCGATCGGGGCCATGCCACGGGGAGCGTCACGTGATCCACGCCGACTTCACCGAGTTCCAGGAGACGACGGGTGCGGACCCGTTCACCCTCCAGAACAAGAAGTTGTTGAAGATCTTCCTGCAGTACGGGCCGGTCAAGGCCCGCATCGGGTCGATGGTCGCCTACCAGGGCGACGCCGCGTTCTCCCATGCCGGGTCGGGTGGGATGGGTGGCTACCTCAAGTCCAAGATGACCGGTGAGGGCGTGCCGGTCATGGACATCACCGGTGGGGGCGAGGTGTTCCTGGCCAACCAGGCGGCCGAGATCCAGATCATGTACCTCGACGACGACAGCATCTGGGTCAACGGAGCCAACGTGCTCGCGTTCAGCGCGTCGATCGGCTACGACATCAAGTCGATCGGCGGAGCGGGCGCCATGGCCGGGGGGCATGTACAACGTCGTGCTCACCGGCACCGGGTACGTCGCCATCACCTGCGACGGTCCGCCGGTGGTGCTCGACGTGTCGTCGTCACCGACCTTCGCCGATCCCCAGGCCGTCGTCATGTGGACCCATGGCGTGCAGATGGGCATCAAGAGCGACGTGAACGTCAAGTCGTTGATCGGGAAGGGCTCGGGTGAGACCTTCCAGATGTCGTTCTCCGGACAGGGCTGGGTGATGGTCCAACCGTCCGAGGGCGTTGCCCGGGGCTCGGGATCCAAGACAGGCCTCGGCTTCTAGCGCAGCGACCCGCCGGGCGGACGCCCGGCCGCCGAGAGCGCGACCACGCGCGCCTTCTCCCACGCCGGGACCCGGGCGCGCCGGGTGAACACGTCGTAGCCGTTGTCCTCGATGCGTCCCAGGATCCCGCCGTAGAGCCGACGGGCCGCCCAGATGCCCCTGGCCGACGACGCCGGGAGCTCGCGGATGCCGAGGTCGGCATCGGCGTAGAGCTGGTGGCAGCGTTCGATCTCGAAGCGCATCAGGTGGATCCACGCATCGTCGACGGTGCGGCGGTGCGGGTCGGCGCCGAAGCGGCGCAGGTCCTCCTGGGGGATGTAGACGCGTCCTCGGTCGAGATCCTCCCCGACGTCGCGCAGGAAGTTCGTGAGCTGGAAGGCGATGCCCAGCGCCCGGGCGCCGGCGCGGGCCTGCTCGGTCGGGGGCTCGAGGATGGGCATCATCATCTCGCCGATGACCGCCGCCGAACCGTCGACGTAGACCTCGAGGTCGGCCCAGGTCTCGTAGGTCTCGACGGTCAGGTCCATCGTCATGGAGCGCAGGAACCGCACGAACAGGTCGACGTCGAGGTCGAAGGCCTTGATGGTGTGGATGACCGCTTTGAGGACGAGGTCGTCGGAGCTGCCGCGGGCCAGGTCGGCGAAGAAGCGCTCGGAGAAGTCGGTGAGGGCCGCCTCGCGCTCGGCGACCGTGCCGAAGCCGGGGTCGTCGACGATCTCGTCGGCGAAGCGGCAGAAGCCGTAGAGGGCGTGCACGTGGTGCCGCTTCACCCGCGGGAGGGCGTAGGTGGCCCAGTAGTAGGTGGTGCCGTAGGCCCGGTTCAGGCGGCGGCACTCCTCGTAGGACTGCTCGAGCGTGACCGGACCGGGGCGCGGGCTCACGCCAGCCCGGCGACCCGTTCGGCCGCCAGTCGTCCGCTCACCAGGACCATCGGCACACCCACGCCGGGCACCGTACCGGAACCGGTGAAGACGAGGCCCGGGGCGTGGCGGGTGATGTTGTTCGGGCGGAACGGGCCGCTCTGGAAGAAGGTGTGGGCGAGGGCGAACGGGGTGCCGCGCTCCATCCCCTGGCGCTCCCAGTCGAGCGGGTCGACGAGTCGTTCGACGACGATGTCGGTGGGGTAGCCGAGCTTGGCGATCCGCTCGTGGAGATCGTCACGAGCGCGGTCGCGCTCGGTCGTCCAGTCGACCTTGCCGTCGAGGTTCGGGCACGGCTCGAGGACGTAGAGGACGCTGCCGCCCTCGGGGGCCATGTCGGGCTCGTCGACGGTCGGCACGCTCACCAGGATCGACGGGTCGGGCATGCGCACGCCCTCGCCGAGCAGCGCATCGAACGCGCCGCGCCAGTCGTCGCCGAAGTGGATGTTGTGGTGGGCCGCCTCGGGGCCCGGTGTGCTCCCGAGCCCCACGTGCCAGAGGATGCACGAGGGGGAGTAGGCACCCCGTCGCGGCCTGGAGCGGCATGGGCGTCCCCGGGAGGAGGGTGCGGTAGGCGACGGGGAGGTCGGGGTTGCACACCACCGCGTCGGCTCCGACGATCTCGCCGTCGGTCGTGCGCACCCCGGTGACCCTGCCCGAGGTGCCTTCGGCGAGCATGACGCGGTCGACGGCCGTGTCGTATCGGAGCTCGACGCCCCGGTCGACGAGCGCGGCGGCCATCGAGGCCGGGATGGCCTGCATGCCTCCCTCCGGGTGGTACACCCCGGCGATGGAGTCCATGTAGGTGATGATGCAGTACACGGCGAGGGCCTCGTAGGGGGCCAGCCCGGCGTAGAGAGCCTGGAACCCGAAGACCTTGTGCAGACGTTCGTCGGCGAAGTACTGCGCCACCTTGGCCGAGAGCTTCCGGAAGCCACCCATGCGCAGCAGTCGCAGCGCCGGGCCGAGGGGTCGGGCCAGCTGGAGCGGCGAGTCGAAGTTGCGCCCGATGAAGTTGGGCATCTCCACCTCGTAGAGCTCCCCGAGCCAGTCGGCGAACGCGTGGAACGCGGCCGCTTCCGTCGGACCGCAGACCTCGGCGATCTCCGCGGCCATGGCTTCGCGCCCGCGGCGCACGTGCAGCACGCTGCCGTCGGCGAAGGTCGTGCGGTAGAGCGGGTCGACGGGGTGGGTGGTGAGGTAGGCCCGAGGATCGACACCGAGCGCGTGGAAGCAGTCGTCGACCAGCTCGGGCATCGTGAACACCGTGGGGCCCGCGTCGAAGCGATAGCCGTCGATGGACAGCGCATGGGCCCGTCCCCCCGGGCCGGGCTGCTGCTCGAGGACGAGCACGTCGTGCCCGGACCCGCGGAGGTGGCACGCGGCCGAGAGCCCGCCCAGTCCGGCACCCACCACGACGACGCGCATCAGGTGGAGGTTCCGTCGGTCACGCCTGCGGTTCGGGAGCCGCGGAGACGTACGGTGGAGGGTCGGGAAGCCAAGTGGCGCTCCTCGGCGTGGGCCCTCGGGCCCCGCCCGTTCGGTCGGCCGACACGGATCAGGAAGGACGGCCCGTGGACAAAGGACAGTACCTGTTCGTCATGGCCGCCTGTCTGGTCGTGACCCTTCCTCTCGAGTGGGCCTTCTCGGCGCGTGTCTACCGTCGGCCGGCCCGCACGCTGCGGGCGCTCGTCCCCGTCGTCGCCGTGTTCTACGTCTGGGATGCCGTGGCCATCGCTCGCGATCACTGGTTCTTCAACGAGCAGTACGTCACCGGCATCGTCCTCCCGTTCGGCGTGCCCCTCGACGAGCTGGTCTTCTTCGTCGTCGTGCCGCTGTGCGCCCTGCTCTCCTACGAGAGCGTCCGCAACATCCTCGACGGACGGGTGCCTTGGGTGGCCCGGCTGCTCGGCAAGCCCGCGAGCGCCCCTCAGGACGTGCGCTGATGGAGTACACGCTCTTCGCCGTCGTCTCCGTCGTCGTGGTCGTGGTCTACGAACGGCTGTGGTTGCGCAGCGGGATCTTCTCGGACTCCCGATTCTGGATCGCCATGGGGATCTGCTACGCCTTCATGATCCTGGTCAACGGTTGGTTCACCAAGCTCTCGGCGCCGATCGTGCTCTACACCCCCGATCAGCACCTCGGTCCCCGCTTCCCCTGGGACATCCCCGTGGAGGACTACGTGTTCGGCTTCTCTCTGCTCACCGCGGTCCTGGCCCGCTGGAAGGCGCTCGGCACGCGGGACCGTGCCCTCGATGCCGAGGTCGGGTCGTGAGGCCGGCGACGCGCTACGGCCTGCAGGCCGCAGCGGCGTTCCTGGCCATGGAGCCGGTGGCCTACGCCGCCCACCGGTGGATCATGCACGGACCTGGTCTCGGGTGGCACGAGAGCCATCACGTGCCCCGCACCACGCTGCTCGAGAAGAACGACCTGTACCCCGTCACCTTCGCCGCCGGCACCGTGACCGCGATGGCGCTGGGCGCCCGCTACCCGCGCCTTCGCAGCCTGTTGGCGGTCGGTGCGGGAGTCACCGCGTACGGGGCCACCTATGCCTTCGTCCACGACGGCGTCGTGCACCGGCGCCTCCCGGGTGGTGCGGCGGTCGCGCGGCGCTCGGGCCTGGCCCGGCGGCTGTCGCGGGCCCACCGTCGCCACCACGTCGCCAGCGGCGAGCCGTTCGGGATGCTCGTCCCCCTCGGTGAGGCCTGGCGCGACAGCGCCCGGCCGACCGAGGCGCAGGTGGCGTCATAGCCGCCGTGCGCCTGCGCCGGATGCTCCCGGTCGTCGGATGGGCCGCAGGCTGGGGCGCAGGCTGGTGGCTGGGCTGGCGGCTGCCCGAGCTGGGTCGCCCGAGCCGGGTCGTCCCCATCGAAGGCCCCCGGGCCAGGCCCGTCGTCGCGGTGGTCGTCCCGGCCCGAGACGAGGAACGGTCGATCGGCGCGCTGTTGGCCTCCTTGGCCGAACAGGTTCCGTCCCCGGCGGAGGTCGTCGTCGTGGACGATGGCTCCACCGACGCCACGGCGGCCATCGCCTCGGCCCACGGGGCTCGTGTCGTCGCCGCCGGCGACCTCCCGGAGGGCTGGGCGGGCAAGCCATGGGCCTGCCACATCGGGGTCCAGGCCACCACCGCCCCGACCCTCGTCTTCCTCGACGCCGACGTGACGTTGGCGCCCGGCGCCCTCGCCGAGGTCGTCGCCGAGCACCGCAACCGGGGCGGGCTGGTGTCGGTGCTGCCCCAGCATCGCCCGGGTCCCGGCTATGAGCAGTGGTCGGCCCCGTTCAACCTGGTGTCGGTGATGGGGTCCGGGGCCGCCGCGCCCACGGGTGCCGGTCGCGCCGATGCCGCGTTCGGGCCCTGCCTCGTGACCAGCCGGGTCGAGCTGGCCGAAGTCGGGGGGTTGGCGTCGGTGGCCGCCGACGTCGTGGAGGACATCGCCCTCGCCCGGCGCTTCCACGAGGCCGGCCTGCCGGTCAGCGCACGCGCCGGTGGCGACCTCGTGGGTTTCCGCATGTACCCCGCAGGGCCGCGGCAGCTGATCGAGGGATGGACCAAGAACATGGCCGCGGGGTCGACGGCCGTGCCGTGGTGGAGGTCGGCGCTCGTGGCGCTCTGGGTGACGGCGGGCCTGGGCGGTCCGTTGGTCGCCGTGCGCCGCCGCGACCGGACCGGAGTGCTCGTCGCCCTGGCGGCCTGGCTGGCGTTCGCCGTGCAGTTCCGGCTGCTCGCCGAGCGGCTGGGCCGGTTCCGCTGGTGGGTGGCCCCGGCCCACCCCGCACTGCTGGCCGGATTCGTGGGCCTCTTCGCCCGTTCGGCGCGTGCGTGCTGGTGGCACGGCTCGGTGGCGTGGCGAGGGCGTCAGGTGGCGGTCGGGGCCCGGCCCTCGTCGGGATCGGGTCGGGTGCTGCGCACGGTGACGCGTTCGGCGATCCTGGTGATGCGCGCCCGGTTGTAGCGCTGGATCATGAGGCAGGGAAGGTTCGCCACGAGGGCGTAGACGACCATGGCGACGGTCAGGAACCACGGGTTCCACAGCGCGAAGAAGGGTGCTGCGGCCATCACCAACCAGTGCGTGTACTCGGCGCGCCGGGTCTCGGCGGCGAAGCGGTCCAGGCGGCTGCGGCCCCCGGAGCTGCGCTTGGACACGCCCCCGGCGAACAGCCCGCCCAGCTCGGGGGTGCGGTCCTTCCACCGCCGGATGCCGAGGCGCTCGTAGGCCCGTCCCTGCCGCTCGAAGGCTCGCGGCCGTGTGAGCCAGGTGTCGTGGTCGAGGCGGGAGAGCGAGACCCGGTGCATGCCGTACCCGACGCCGACGCCGACGATCGTCCACGCAGCCACGTCGACCAGGATCGTCAATCCCAAGGAGAGCTCGACCATCGCCGCGACGGTATCGGGCGCGATGATCCGGGGCGCTCCGAGCGGGGGCGGATCGTGCCATCATCCTGTGCGCAGATGTCGGCTGCGGTTGCGGTCGCGACGGGGGGCGACGTTGGACGCTGAGGTCATCCATCGACGGCGCTGGTTGATCCTGGCGGTCCTCGCCGCGAGCGTCTTCCTGGTGGTGGTCGACAACACCATCGTCAACGTGGCCCTCCCGACCCTCAACCGCGAGCTCGACGCCTCGATCTCCGAGCTCCAGTGGATCGTGGACGCCTACGCGCTGGTGTTCGCCGGGCTCCTGCTGCTCGGAGGGGGCCTTGGCGACCGGTTCGGGCGCAAGGGGGCCATGCAGCTCGGCCTCGTCGTGTTCGGGGTCGCCTCCGCTCTCGGTGCGCTGTCGTCGACGACGAACCAGCTGATCGTGTCCCGCGGGGTCATGGGCATCGGTGCCGCGCTGGTCTTCCCGGCCACGCTGGCCATCCTGACCAACGTGTTCACCGACCCGACCGAACGGGCCAAGGCCATCGGCGTGTGGTCGGCCGTCTCGGGCCTCGCAGTGGCGTTCGGCCCGATCACCGGCGGCTTCCTGCTCGAGCACTACTGGTGGGGATCGGTCTTCCTGGTCAACGTCCCCATCGTCGCTGTCGCGTTGCTCTGTGGTGCGTTCCTCCTGCCGACCTCCCGGGATCCCGAGGCAGGGCGCTTCGACGTGCCTGGCACGGTGTTGTCGATCTTCGCCATCTCCGTGCTGGTGCTGACGGTCATCGAAGCGCCTCGCTGGGGCTGGACGTCGGCGGCCACCATCACCGGCTTCGTCGCCGCGGCCGTTGGGCTGGCCGTCTTCGTGTGGTGGGAGCTGCGCGTCGCCAAGCCCCTCATCGACGTGCGGATCTTCCGCATCCCCAGGTTCAGCGCCGCCGCCGGCTCCATCGCCGTGGCCTTCTTCTGCCTCTTCGGCTTCATCTTCATCATCACCCAGTACTTCCAGTTCGTGCTCGGCTACTCCACGTTGTCGGCGGGCGTGCACACCCTCCCGTTCGCCTTCTTCGCCGGCGTCACGGCGCCGATCGCCGCACGTCTCGCGCTTCGCCACGGACCTCGCAAGGTCGTGGGCCCGGGCCTGGTGAGCCTCGCCGCGGGGCTCCTGCTGGCCAGCACGGTCGAGGTCGACAGCGCCTACTGGGGGCCGGTCATCGTCTCCATGGCGTTGCTGGCGATCGGCTTGTCGCTCGTCACCGCGCCGGCCACCGAGGCGGTGATGAGCTCGTTGCCGAAGGAGCATGCCGGTGCCGGCGCGGCGGTCAACGACCTGACCCGAGAGGTGGGCGGGGTGTTGGGCGTCGCCGTGGTCGGCAGCGTGTTCGCTTCGGTCTTCGGTCCTGCTCTGGGGCGTGGTGTGGCCCAGTTCCCGATCCCTGCCGATGCGCTCGCGGCAGCCAAGGAGTCGGTGGCCGCGGCGCTGGAGGTGGCCGCTCAGGCCCCCGACGTGGCCGCGGGGCCGATCGCCGACGCCGCGCGGGCGTCGTTCATGGACGCCATGGCCGCGGGGAGCCTCACCGCCGCCGGCTTCGCCGTGGCGGGCGCCGTCGCCGCCTTCGTGTTCCTGCCCGACCGGGACCGCGAGGCCGAGGCCCCGTCGGGTCTGGCCTTCGAGGGCACCGAGGCCTGAGGCTCCAGGCGTCCTCACGGCCCGGGACGTCGCCCCCAGCCGACTATCGTGAAGGCATCTCGGGGGGAGTACGACCATGATGAAGCGAGTCCTCGGCATCGTCGTCGGTGTGGTCGCGGTCATGTCGATCGTCGGGTCGTGCTCCTCGAGTGAGGACGACGCAGCACCGGCGACGACCGCCGTCGAGGTAGACGCTCTGGCCGACTACCAGTGGCAAACGGTCCTGGACGGTGCACCGTGGGGTCCGCGTGCCGGGCTGCGCGTCGTGGATCTCGACGACACGCTGTTCGTGATGGGCGGGCGAACGCCCAAGGATTCGCCGATTCCGGGTGACAGCGATCTGTGGGGTGATGTCTGGCAGAGCGATGATGGCGGTTCCGCCTGGACCCAGGTGGCTGACACAGGCCAGGCGTGGCCGGCGCGCGCGTACTTCCAGGCGACGACCCTCGATGGATCCATCTACGTCATGGGCGGGCAGAACTTCGCCTTCCCCTCGTCGACGTTCTTCAACGACGTGTGGCGCAGCGCCGACGGCGCGAACTGGGAGCAGGTCACTGCCGCGGCCCCCTGGCAGGGCCGGGCGGGCCTCATGGCCGCGTCATTCGATGGAGCGCTCTATGTCTTCGGAGGTTCCCGCAACGACGATTCGGCTGTCGTCGGCCCGACTGGTCCCACACGTGAGTACTTCAACGACGTGTGGCGCAGCGTCGACGGCGCGACCTGGGAGCAGCTCACGCCGTCGGCGCCGTGGTCGCCACGGGCGGGGTCTGCCGTGGTGGTGAAGGACGGTGAACTCTTCCTGTTGGGGGGCGAGACCGGCTTCATCTGCTCACCCCAGCCTGACTGCGAACCGCCGTACTACAACGACGTCTGGAAGACCAAGGACGGGGTCACGTGGGAGGAGGTCACGGCTGCTGCGTCCTGGTCTTCGCGCCCGGGCCACCAGTGCGAAGTCCTGGCCGCGGACATCGTGTGCTTCGGCGGCTTCGGGCAACCGACGAACCCGGTCGACATGTGGGCGAGCGAGGACGGCGCAACCTGGCGAGAGTTGGACCAGTCACCGTGGGGCGCGTCGTCTCCCGAGCAGGTGCGCTACGACTTCGACTCGGTCGTGATCGACGACGATCGGTCCGGCCTGCCGGCGATCCTCACCGTCGGTGGAGATCGTGAGACCTTCGACTTCACCGATCCGCTGAACTACACGCGGGTCGACGACGACGTCTGGGTGTTCGCCTCGACGGCGGCTCCCGGCTGACCGCCGCGGGTCTCCCGGGCGTGCTCGCCCAGATGCCTCGGAGCGCGTTGGTGGCGAGTGCGCCGAATCCTGGGTTGTGGACCTGCGGGAGTGCTCGGTGTCTCGGGCCGGCCCCCGGCTTCGTGAGCTCGACGGCGTCGATCGTGGACGTCTGGGCGGACGGCGGTCAGTGACGCCCGTGCAGCTGCTCTTTCAGGAACGACTCGCGCGCCGCCCAGTACGACACCGTGGCGGCGGCGAGGGTCACGCCGATGGTGACGAGGAACCCGGCGAGGCGGAACGGCGCCGGTCCGCTCTCGAAGAGCAGCACGAAGGCCCGGAGGAGGCCGAAGGCGGCGATGATGCCGGCCACTGCAGCAGCGACGTTCAACAGCAGCGGTCGATCGATGCCGCCCGGCGGATCGACCGTGACCACCAGGAGGGCCACGACGAGGCCGAGCAGAGCGACGTCACCGATCTCGACCACATCGGTGAGCGAGAGCAGCCGTCCCTTGACGCCCTCACCGACCGGGTCGCTGAAGAAGTTGATGAAGCCGCCCACGACGTTGAAGACCGAGGCGACGAGCAGGCCCGTGGCCGCCAGTGTCGACGGGTCGCGGAACAGCCCGCCCAGGATTCCCGGCCGAGCCGGCGTCATCGGCGCGGTGGCGTCGGGGCCCTGCGTGTCCTGGGGCTCGTTCATCCTCTGAGCTTCCCACGGTCGGCGCCGGCGCGCCCGCGCTCTCGGACTCCGATGCGGCCGCTCAGCCCGGAGGATCGGGCGGAACGATCGGGAGCCCGAAGCCGGAGGTGGGCGGCAGCGTGGACGACGGATCGTGGGCGGCGGCGCCGTCCACCGGGTTCCCGATGAAGTGCCCGGCGGCCATCATCTGGCGGATGGTCGTGGACATGCCGTCCACCGATCCGTCGAGGGTGATGAGGTTCCCCTCGCCCTCTGCGGCGAAGTGGCGGATGGCCTCGGTCCACATGGCGAAGAGCACGAAGCTCGGGTCGAGGTGCGCCTCCTCCATGGCCCTGGCTGCCTCGGCCATGCCGGTGGCGACCTCGCGCCGGAAGGCGGCCACGCCCTGACCCCGCAGTCGGGCCGCCTCCATCTCGGCGGCGGCGGCGATCTTGATGGCCGCGCCCTCGGCCTCGGCCCGCTTGGTCTCGCGGATGAGCAGCGCGGCACCCTCGTTCTCGGCGGCCACGCGCTCGTTGTTGGACGCCACCACCCGTTCCATCGACTGGGTGATGGAGGCGCCGAAGCTCATGTCGTTGACCTGCAGGTCGAGCAGGTGGTACCCCCACTCGGCCAGCTGGGTGTCGAACTCCTCCTTCACGTGCTGCACGATCTCGGTGCGCAGGCCGAGGATCTCGGCCTGGCGCTTGGTGGCCACGTAGCTGCGGATCGTGCCCTCGATGGAGCGCACGAGCGCCTGCATGAAGTTGCGCTGGTCGAGGAACTTGAACGCCACGCGGGTGATGATCTCCTCGCTGGCGTCGGCCACCGTGTAGAGGACCATGCA
This sequence comes from uncultured Iamiaceae bacterium, assembly GCA_963715425.1. Classification (GTDB taxonomy): domain Bacteria; phylum Actinomycetota; class Acidimicrobiia; order Acidimicrobiales; family Acidimicrobilacustridaceae; genus Rhabdothermincola_A. The sequence goes on along the minus strand of CAVQSE010000003.1, from coordinate 11,385 downwards.
CGAGAAGTTGACGTTGGCCTGGTCGACGGTGGTGGCCTGGAACTGCAGTTCCACGGCCTGGTTCTGCACCGGGATGCGCTGGTGGACCTTCTCGAGGATCGGGATCTTCATGTTCAGGCCCGGGTGCATGAGCCGCTTGTACTTGCCGAACTGGGTGACGACGGCGACGGTGCTCTGTCCCACGGTCACGAACATGCCGAAGATCACCGCCAGCACGACCACCAGCAGGATCAGTCCCACGATCACAACGGTCACTTCGGTGGCGCTCATCGATCTCCCCTGCGGTCGGCGTGTGCGTGTCCGCCCATAGTGCGTCGGCACGGAGCTCGCCGCTCCTGAAGTCTGTCCCCTCGCGCACCCCGGCCGCTCGATCCCGCCCCCGCTATCGTCGCTGGCCATGACGGCGTGGGGCGGCCTCGACCCGGACAGCCCGGCCGGCAACGACCGGCCGCTGCCCGATCAGCTGTTCCCGGCCTGGTACGAGCGGGGCGAGGCGCGCCCCGGTGGGCGGTGGCAGGTGCGCAGCTGGATCGGTGGGGACCACGCCGACGGCGCCGTGGTGGCCGATGCCGGTGACACGAGCGAGCTGTTCGAGATCTGGCGGGCCGACCTGGACGAGCAGGGTCGTCCGCGACTGTGGTTGAACCCTCGTGCCGTGCCCGACACCCCGCCGATGTGGTTCGTCGGGATCCCCGAGCTCACCGCCCCGCGTCCGGCGATGGCCCTGGTCGGCTACACCGACCCCTGCGTCCCGGCGGGCACGGTGGTGACCGACGGGGCCTTCTTCCACCTCCCGGTGCGCAACTCCGACCAGGTGGGGGCGCTGCGGTGGTGGCGCGACGAGGCGGTCGTCGACCAGGTCTTCATCGCGCCCGAGTGGCGGCGGCACCGGGTGGCCTTCGCCATGATCTTCGCGGCCTCGGCCTACCACCAGCTCATGGGTTGGCCCGGCCGGTTGCACAGCGACGGGCGGCGCACCGCGCTGGGCGAGCGCCTGGTGACGGGTCTGCGCCGCGGCGATCTGCCGGCGCCGCTGACGACGCTGATGCCGCCGATGGACCCCGATTCGTCGCGTGAACCCTGAGATCCGCGGTGGTCCGGGGGCCTGGATTCCTTGCCACGATGCAGTCCGCGCCGTAGCGTCGACTCGTTCGTCTGCTCCCGCGGGAGCGCAGACCGGTGGGAGCCGACCATGTCGATCGTTCGCAACAGGGCCGTGCTGGCCTCGGTGGGTGTGGCCACGGCGACGGTCACGACCTTCGCAGGCCTCGCGCCGACGGTCACCGTGGCCGGAGCGCAGGACGGCGACGAGGCCTCGAACCTCGTCCAGGCCGATCCTGTCACCGACGGCACCTACGAGTCGTGCTCGGCCTACTTCGGCTACGGCAAGAACGAGGACGGCGCCGCCCTGGAGCTCACGACGTTCCCCGTGACCGTCGAGGGCGGCACGCCGTCCGGTGAGGCCCCGACGGTCGAGAACGGCGAGATCGACGTGGTGCTGGTGCTCACCGACACCGACGGCAACGAGCTGCGCTGCGTGCCCGAGGAGGTCACCGAGGCGGAGTGGGACGAGACCTGGGGGGCCGTGCCGTTCATCGCGCCGGCGTTCCCCGGGGCGGGTCACTACGTGTACCCCGACGTCGGCTCTGATGAGGTGGACGAGGGCCCGGTGGAGATCGTCGTCGAGCCGCTCGAGCCGCTGGTCAACAGCCCTGCGGCCTTCGGCGACCTCGGTCCGCTGGAATCGGTGGGCTTCGAGGTCGTCGGCGTGCCCGACGGGTACACCCTGGTCGACCCGGTGACCACCACCGCGCTGCCCCAGGTCTTCGCCGAATTGGGCTTCTCGGACATCGAGGCCTCCTTGGCGTCCGTGGTGGCTCTCGTCGCCGCGGTCGTCGGCCCCGAGGAGGCTGCGGCCTACCAGACCGCCATCGAGTCCTGCATCGAGACGGACGAGCCGACCAACGCCGACGATCCCGACCTGCTCGCCGCGGCGCAGGGCCTCGTCGACTTCCTCGTCCCGACCCGCCCACCCTCGCCTCCCCGATCAGCTGCGGCGACCTCGGCGAGACGTTCTTCCTCTCCCTCATCTACGTCACCGTGCAGGCCACCATCGACACCGAGAGCCCGATCACCGTCTCGTTGCCGGTCGAGCCGACCACGACCAACGGCTCCGCCTCCTGCCGCGGCGGCCGTCGTCACGCCGACCTTCACCGGGTAGCTCCCCGCTCAGGCGTGCGCCACGTCGTCGGCGGGCGGAACCCGGCTGTGCCGGTTCAGCGCGCCTGGCCGAGCACGCTGAGCAGCGACACCACCACCAACAGGACCACCACCGCGAGCATCAACAGCGCGGCGGGCAGACGGGGGTGGACGGGTGGGTCGGTGCCCCGGGCGTTCGTCCGTGGCCCGTGGCGGTCGGCTGAGCCGGCGTCGGCGATCGGTGCGTCGCGGGCCGTCTCCGCAGGCATCGGGCGGAGGCGTGCGCCTGGGATCGGTGCGGAGGGAGCGTCGTCGGTTGCCACCTGCCGACCCTAGTTCTATAGTCTCTAACTATGCGATTAGAGGTCACTCGTCGCGCGGATCTCGCGCACGCGGGCGATGCTCGTGCTCGCCGACCGGGTCGGCCGGGTGAAGGGGGCCGAGCTGGCGCAGCGCCTCGACGCCTCGCCCGGGTTCCTGGCCCAGGCCATGACGCCGCTGGTCGCCCGGGACTGGGTGCGCTCCGATCCGGGGCCGACCGGTGGCTACGGGCTGACCGCCGACCTCGCCGACGTCACCGTGCTCGACGTGATCGAGGCCGTCGAGGGGCCGACCGACACCCGCCGATGCGTCCTCGAGGATCGCGCCTGCCTCGGTGGTGGCCCCTGCGCGCTGCACCAGCCGTGGTCACGGGCCCGCACTCTGCTCCTCGGGGAGCTGGCCTCGACGTCGTTGGCGTCCCTGGCCGAGGCCGGCGGCCCGTGAGGGGTGTCGCGCGGAGGGCTCCGGGAGGGGGACCGCCGCCGCCGGGTCCGTCGCCGCGATCCACCCTGCGGGCGGTGGCCGTGCCCACCGAGCACGGTGGCTGGGGCCTCACCGCCGAGCCGGCGGTGCTCGGATTGCTCGTCGAACCGAGCCTCGCCGGACTCTGCATCGCCGCCGCGGCCTTCGTGGCCTTCGTGGCCCGCACCCCCCTCAAGGTCCTCCTCGTCGACCGGGTCCGCCATCGCCACAGTGACCGCCACGCCGTGGCCCGCCGCGTGCTCGCCGTCGAGGCTCTCGTGCTGGCCGGCCTGGCCGCCGGGGCCCTCGCGTCGGCCGACGGGCCCTTCCTGTGGCCGCTGCTCGTCGCTGCACCACTCGTCGTCGTCGAGCTCTGGTTCGACATGCGGTCACGGAGCCGTCGTCTCGCGCCGGAGCTGGCCGGCTCGGTGGGCATCGCCTCGGTGGTGGCCATGATCGTGCTGGCCGGCGACGGGCCCGTCCGACTCGCCGTCGCCCTCTGGCTGGTCCTCGCCGGACGCGCCGTGACGTCCCTGCCCCACGTCCGCGCCCAGGTGGCCCGCATCCACGGTCGCCCGGTCGCGTCGGCCCCGATGGTGCTCGGCGACCTCGGAGCGGTCGCGCTCGTCGTGGCGGCGGAGCTCGTCGACCCAGCCGTCGTGGGGGGAGCGATCGCGGTCGTGGTGCTGGTCGTCGTGCAGCGGCTCCTCGCCCGGGGTGAAGTTCCGCCCGCCAAGGTGCTGGGCCTGCGGCAGATGGCACTGGGCATCGTCGTGGTGCTCGCATCGGCAGCAGGGGTGCACCTGTCCTGAGGAGGACCCGCGTGGCCGAGACCGAGATGGGGGCGATCGACACGAGCGCCGACCCGACCCTGGCGGAGCTCGTCAACGCCCGCCGCGGCGCGGCCCGTGTGCTCGAGCACCACCAGCTCGACTACTGCTGCGGCGGCGCTCGGCACCTGCGGGCGGCCTGCGCCGAGCGCGGCGTCGACGCCCAACGGGTGCTCCGGGAGATCGAGGCCCTCGGGCCTCAACCGCCGCCGTCGTGGGCGCACCTGGGCCCCGCCGACCTCGCCGACCACATCGAGTCCACCCACCACCGGCACCTCCACGAGGAGCTCCCACGTCTGTCTGCGCTGGCGCAGCGGGTCGCCGCGGTGCACGGCGACCGACACCCGGAGCTGGCCCTGGTCGAAGCCACGTTCATCGAGCTGCGGGCCGATCTCGAACCCCACCTCCGGAGCGAGGAGGAGTTGCTCTTCCCGATGATCCGTGAGCTCGCCGTCGCCGGGCGGCACGCGACGGACCACGATGAGCCACTGGCGCGATCCATCCGCGTGCTGCGCTCGGAGCACGATCGGGCGGGCGAGCTGCTGAGCCAGCTGCGCTCGCTGTCCTTCGCCTACGCCGTGCCCGACGACGCATGTGCCAGCTATCGGTCGCTCTACGAGGGCCTCGCCGACCTCGAGGTCGACACCCACCTTCACGTCCACAAGGAGAACGATCTGCTCTTCACCGCGGCGGTGGAGCAGGGTCGACGCCCCGGCCCTCGGTGCTGACGAACCCTGCCCACGAGCCGGGCCACATCCTCCGAGGAGGGCTGCCGTCGTGATCAGGCGACAGGATCGAGGGGGCCGGACGGCGCGGCGGGGAGGCGGAAGGCCACCCGTCCACCGGGCGGCGGTTCCAGCCAGACGTCGCCGCCGTGGGCCTCGACGAGGCCACGGGCGATGGCCAGGCCCAGGCCGGCACCGCCGGTGTCGCGGGTGCGGCTGGGGTCGGCGCGGGTGAAGCGGTCGAAGGCGCTGTCCTCGAACCCCGGAGGGAAGCCAGGGCCGGCATCGACCACGCGCACCCACGGGCCGCGTCCGTCGGTGCCGACGGACACTTCGACCCTCGTGCCGGTGGGGGCGTGGCGGATGGCGTTGTCGAGCAGGTTGCGTACGACCCGCCCCAGCGCCCTGGCGTCACCGTGGGTGCCGACCCTTCCGGCGGTGGCGAGGGCCAGGTCGACGCCGTGCGCGGCGGCGGTGGGGGCGAGGGCCTCGATGGCCTCGTCGGCGATCTCGGCGAGGTCGATCGAGTCGTGGGCCAGGTCGAGGCGCCCGCTCTCGACCCGCACGAGCAGGAAGAGGTCCTCGACCAGCGACGTGAGCGCCTCGACGTCGCGCTGCATCGACCGGTAGTAGCGGGGGGTGTCGTCGACGACGCCGTCGGCCAGCGCCTCGACCGCGGCGCGCAGCGCGGCGAGCGGGGTGCGCAGGTCGTGGCTGATGTTCGACAGCACGGCGGTGCGCTCGGCTTCGAGCGACTCGCCGTTCTCGTTCGAGGTGGTCGAGGCGGGCGTTGAGCTGGTCGACGGCGTGTCCGACGTGGCCGAGCTCGTCGGCCCGGTCGAGACCGGCGCGGGCCTCGCGGTCGCCTGATTCGATGCGCCCGACCGTGGTCTCGAGCTGGCGGACGTCGCGGGACAGGGGAGCGGTGGCCACGAGCACCAGCCCCGCGGCGAAGACCGAGGTGATGGCCAGCACCGACACGACCGTGGCGAGGTCGCCGGCGTCGAGGACCATCAGCCAGGCCAGGGCCAGCGCCGCGGCCGTGCCGAGGGCCAGGCCGGCCATCGTGATGGCCAGGACCTGGGTGCGCAGCGATCGGGTGCGTCGGTTCATGGTGCGCACCGCCAGGCCGGCGACGACCACCGCCATGGCCAGCGCCAGCACGGCGACCACGGCGCGGCCCGGTGCGGCGGCGATCTCGTCGTTCCAGGCGGCGGCGGCCAGCAGCACGGTCATGGCTCGAACCGGTAGCCCACGCCCCACACGGTGACGATCCAACGGGGCTCGTCGGCGTCGGCCTCGAGCTTCTGGCGCAGACGGCCCACGTGGACGGTGACGGTGGCGGGATCCTGGTAGTCGGGCGAGGAGTCCCAGACCTGGACGAGCAGCTGCCGGCGGGAGAACACCTGGCGTGGCGACGACGCCAGGTGGTCGAGCAGGTCGAACTCCTTGGGGGTGAGGGTGATCAGCTGCCCGTCGACGCTGACCTCGCGGGACCGGCGGTCGATGCGCAGCGCCCCGAACGTGGCGACCTCGTCGGCCTCGGGCCGCCCCGCCGGGGAGCCGGAGCCGGCGAGCACCGGTTGGGTGCGGCGCAGGACGGTGCGCACCCGGGCCGCCACCTCACGGGGCGAGAACGGCTTCACCACGTAGTCGTCGGCGCCGAGCTCCAGCCCGATGATGCGATCGACCTCCTCCACGCGGGCGGTGAGCAGGATCACCGGCACCGCGCTGCGCTGACGCAGGTCCTTGAGGATGGTGAGCCCGTCGACGCCGGGGAGCATCACGTCCAGCACCACCAGGTCGGGCTCGTGCTCGAGCCAGCCAGGCGTTGGCGGCGACACCGTCACCGAGGGCGTGGACCTCGTACCCCTCACGGCGCAGGTACTCGGCGACCACGTCGCGCACGGTCGGCTCGTCGTCGACGACCAGGACGGTCCCGGGGCTGGTGGCTGGTCTCCACGCCCGTCAGGGTATGGGAGCGAGGCACTCCTGCCGAGTGGGGGCCGGTGGAGTTTCGCGATCGTTGTGGGCTTCGTCGGTGTGATGACAGATGCGCTCGGCACGCTTCTCGTCATGACCACCACCTCTTCTCCTGACACCGACACGTCGCCCGAGAGCCCGTATCCCGGCGACCACGAGACCCCGACCCCTCCGCGCCGCCGTCGGTGGCTCTGGGGCCTGTTGATCGGCGGGGGCGTCGTCTTCGTGGCGCTCGTCGCCTTCGTGTTGATCGTGTTCCAGCCCCAGCGGCTGTTCATCGACGACAAGGTCGACGAGGCCCTCCCCGGCCTCGTCGTCGCCGGCGAGGTCCCTGCCGCCGAGGCGCCTGCCGCCGAGCCCCCGGCGGCGCCCGCCGCTCCGACGATCGAGGAGTCCGCTCCGGTCGTGCCGCCCGTGCCGACGGACCCGTTCGAGGCGGCGCTCGTCGAGGCCCAGCGCATCGGTGCCCCGGTGGCCGTGACCGCCGGCGACTTCGTGAGCCTCGACCACGCCACCTCGGGGACGGCGTTCCTCGTCGTGCAGCCCGACGGCTCGCGCATCTTGCGCATCGAGGACCTCGACACCGACAACGGCCCCGACCTGCGGGTGGTGCTGTCCACCGCCGAGGTCGGGTCGGGCGACTACGGGAACCTCATCGAGCTCGGTCGCCTCAAGGGCAACATCGGCAGCCAGAACTACGAGATCCCCGCCGACCTCGACCTGTCCACGATCCGCTCCACGGTCATCTGGTGCGAGCGCTTCAGCTCCGGCTTCGGCGAGGCCCCCACCGTCGTCGTCTGACGCCTGGGTCACCGGGTCGCACCCCGATGGGCCATGGGTGTGACCCGGTGCCCCCGCCAGGATTCGAACCTGGGCACACGGTTTAGGAAACCGATGCTCTATCCCCTGAGCTACGAGGGCGGGGGATGGCGAACAGGTGGCGCGAAACCCCTCTTCGTCGATCGGGGGACAGCGTAGTGAGGCCCGTGGCGGTGGTCGGCCGGTCGAGGCCGTGGATCCGACCCGTTGCTTCGGTGCCGGGCGGGCCGTCCGGCTAGATGCTGAACCTGGTGTAGTAGCCGTCGAGCATGTGCGGACGAGGCTCCCCGGGGTCGGGCATGAAGTCCACCACGAGGTACTCACCCTGTTCGAGATCGAGGTAGAGGTAGCCGTCGAACCCGGGGGAGATCGCACCCATGCCTCCGACCGCTTCGACCGTCACCGACGGTGTCCTGTTGGCGGCCAGGTCCTCCACGACGAGCTTCGTCTGCTCGTCGGCGATCGGTTTGCCGAGACGCAGCAGCGCCAGCTCGTGCACCGCGGAGTCGGTGTTGCGGACGCGGTACCAGCCGGCACCCATCTCGTCGGGCAGTTGGTAGCCGTCCTCGGAGAGCGTGATCGTCCCGACCACGGACTCGCCGCCCGACGCCACAGGTGGCGCTGTCGCGGTGTCGGTCGGCGCGGAGATCACCAGTGGCGTGGTCATCCCCATGAGGGCATGCGCCACGCCGTTGGCGTCGGGCACGTAGCACATGGCCATCACGAGGCCCTCGGTGAGGTTGACCATCGCGGTGGTGTTCTGGCCCGACCCGATGTAGCTGACCCCGCCGACCATGTCGACGAAGTCGATGGCGCCGGCGCCCGAGGAGTCGCCCGCCCCCGCCGCAGCCAGCTCGGCCAGGTCCACCCCGTCCTTGATGTGGGCGAACATCGCCTGGTGGGGCTCCGCGCCGAGGTTGTGGAAGGTCAGCAAGGTCCAGCCCGGCTTCAGCCCGGCCGACGGGTCGGGGCTGATCGCGAACGAGTACTCGGTGGCGTCGAACCGGAGCTCCTGCACCGGCTCGGGCAGCGGCACGGGCGCGATCGCGGCGCTCGTCGGTGACCCGGCGGCATTCGACGATGCGTCGGAGGCGTCGTCGCCGCCGCTCTGGGCGCAGGCTCCCAGGAGCGCGACGAGCGCGACGCCGACCCACGCGCGCACTCGTGGCCTCCGCGTGCAACGGTGATCTCGCATCGGTTCCCCACCCTCCGGCCTCGCGGTCGCGGCACGACCCCCCTGGGGGTGAGCTTAACGCTGTACAGCTGGCCGGGTGATCCGAGGACCCGACCGCCGACCACGACGGGCGCCCCGTCGCCGTGGGCCGGCCGCGCCTACGGGGGCGGAGCCCACCGGGACGAATCCCTCAGGCGACGACCCCGCGGAGCTTGAGCTCGATGATGGCGTCCATGTCGAGGCCGAGGTCGGCGAGGATCTCGTCGCCGTGCTCGTTGAGCTCGGGGGCGCGGCCCGGGCTGGCCGGAACGCCGTCGTACTGCACGGGCGCGGTCACCATCTGGAACGGGACCCCGGTCGAGGTCACGCAGTCCTGCACGTAGCCGTTGGCGATCGTCTGGGGGTCGGCGGCGGCTTCGAGGGTGTCCTGGACCACGCACCACTGGCCGCTGAAGGGCTCGAGGCGCTCGCGCCACGTGGCCAGGGACTCGCCGGCGAAGACCTCCTCGAGCAGCTCGACGGCGTCGAGGCTGTTGGCCATGAGCGTCGCGTGGTCCACGAAGCGGGGATCGTCGGCCAGCTCCGGTCGGCCCACCACCTCGCACAGCGGTGCCCAGTACTTCCCGGCCTGCAGGCAGGTGAAGGACAGGTGGCGGCCGTCCTGGGTCAGGTAGACCCGGGTGAGCGGGTTGCCGCCCATCTGTTCGGCCGAGGGTGGCGCCCAGGGCATCTCGACGAGCAGCGACAGGGCCATCGCCTGGCCCATGGCCCACAGCCCGACACCGAAGAGCGAGACGTCGACGAGCGTGGCCTCACCCGTGCGCTCGCGGTGGAACAGCGCCCCCATGATCCCCCCGGCGATCGTCATGGCGCCGATCGAGTCGCCGAACCCGGGTGCGGGGGGCACGGGGATGAGGTCGTACTCCGGTCGCCGACCGCCGAGCGCGATCCCCGAGCGGGCCCAGAACGCCAGCGAGTCGTAGGAGCCCTTGTCGGCGTCGGGACCCAGGGCGCCCTGTCCCGTCCCGCGCACGTAGACGATCTTCGGGTTGTGCGCCCGGATGTCGTCGACGTCGATGTGGAGCTTGGCCCGCACACCCGGCAACTTGTTGGTCAGGAACACGTCGGAGGTCTCGGCCAGCCGGTACAGGATGCTCAGTCCCTCCTCGCTGGTCAGGTCGAGGGCCAGGCTGCGCTTGCCCCGGTTCGAGTGCTCGAGCAGGGCGTGGACGTCCTTCGGGAGCGTCACCACACCCGACGAGGCCAGCCCACGCATGGCGTCACCCCGTTCGACGTGCTCGATCTTGATCACGTCGGCCCCCCAGTCGGACAGCAACGCCGACGCAGCGGGGACGAACGTGTGCTCCGCCACCTCGAGAACCCGGACGCCGTTCATGACTGCGGTCACTGCGCATCTCCCCCTGTCGGTCACGACGCAGCACTGCGCCGTGTGGTCGCGGCCGAGGAGGGGGGCCAGCGACGGTTCGCCCCCCGGGACCGCGTCGTGGCTCACGCTAGCGGTGGTCGTCGGAGCCGTGCGGCTCGCCCGCCACCCGCCGCCAGGGCCGGTCGGGGTCGAAGAGGTGCATGTCGAAGCGCTCGGAGAGGTGCTCGAACACCTTGATGCCACGCACGCTGTTGCCGTGCTGGTCGAGTCGGGGCGAGAACACCGCGATGCCGCCCACATCGGGGAGCGCGCCCACGATGCCGCCGCCGACCCCGCTCTTGGCCGGGATGCCCACGTTGTAGGCCCACTCACCGGCGTAGTCGTACATGCCGCAGGTCAGCGCCACGGTGAGCAGGTCACGGGTGAACGCCCGCCCCACGGCCCGGGTGCCGGTGACCGGGTTCACCCCGCCGTTGGCCAGGGTGCCGCCGATCACGGCGAGGTCGGCGGCGGTCACGAGGATGGAGCACTGGGCGAAGTAGAGGTCGAGGGTCTCCTCGACCCGGTCGCTGATGATGCCGCGGCTCAGCATCAGGTAGGCCAGCGCCCGGTTGCGGTTGCCGGTGGCCCGCTCCGAGGCCCACACCGCCTCGTCGATCACCGGGCGCCGGCCGAGCCACCGCTCGAACGTGGTCAACACCACCTCGAGACGCTCGTCGAACGACCCGCCCCGGACCAGGTCAGTGGTGGCGATGGCGCCCGCGTTCACCATCGGGTTGGGCGCCCGGTTGCCGACGTCGTCCAGCTCGATGGCGTTGAAGGCCTCTCCGGTCGGAGCGACCCCCACCCGGGCCAGGACCGACCCGCGGCCGTGGGTCTCCAGGGCCAGCCCGTAGAGCACCAGCTTCGAGCTCGACTGGATCGTGAAGGTGGTGTCGGCGTCACCGACGAGGATGCCCTGACCGTCGATCGTCATCGCGGCGATGCCGAAGCGGTCGGGGTCGACGGTGGCCAGCTCCGGGATGTAGTCCGCGGGTGCTCCTTCGGTGAGGTCGGCGAATCGTCGGTGCACGTCGCTGCAGCTCTGGGCGAACCAGATGCGTCGTTCTCGCTGTTCGGGTGTGGTCGTCACGGTCGGCCTTCTCGCACGCGGTGTCGGTCGCCTGGTCGCGATCGGCGGCGGGGGCCGCCGCGGCGCAGGTGGGGATTCTCGCGCCGGTCCCGCCCGCCGTCGCCAGGGAGCCCGGATCCGGCCTCACCGCCCGTACGATCGTGCGATCGGCGCACCACGTCCCCCCGAACCGGAGCAGCCCGTGAACCCCGACGAAGCCTCGCCACCGTTCCGCGCCGTCGCCGTGTTCTGCGGGTCGCAGCACGGCACGGATCCGGCCTTCGCCGAGGCCGCGGCCTCCCTCGGTGCCCTGTTGGCCCGTCGAGGGATCCGTCTCGTCTACGGCGGGGGGCACGTGGGGCTCATGGGCGTGG
>CAVQSE010000002.1:0-72327 GCA_963715425.1 uncultured Iamiaceae bacterium | reverse complement strand
TCGGCCGAACGGCCTGGACCTGGGGATCTGGGGGCGACATGAAGCGGATGAGCGGAGTAGATGCGGCTTTTCTCTACGGGGAGACGCCGGCGTGGCACATGCACGTGTCGGCCGTCATCGTCGTCGATCCGACCGACATGCCCGGTGGCTTCAGCGTCGAGGAGTTCACGGAGCGGACCGCTCGACGGTTGCACCGTGCGCCGCAGTTCCGCTGGAAGCTCGTCGAGGTGCCCTTCGGCCTGGACCGGCCGATCTGGGTCGAGGACCCCGACTTCGACATCAAGTACCACATCCGCCACATCGGTCTGACGCCCCCTGGCGGCCCCGAGCAGCTCGGCGAGCTCATCGGTGATCTGGTCGGCTACAAGATCGACCGGAACATCCCCCTCTGGGAGATGTGGGTGATCGACGGCCTGGCCGATGGCCGGGTGGCCATCCTGGCCAAGGTCCACCACTCCATCGTCGACGGAATCTCCGGTAGCGAGCTCGCAACGATCCTGTTCGACGTCGAGCCGGACGTACCCGACGACGACCCCGTCGACGAGCACCTCGAGCCACGAGTCGTCGACCCGGTGCCGTCGCCCGTCGAGCTGGTCGCCCGTGGGGTGGGCCGGTTGATGCTGTCTCCGTACCGCTTCGCCCGGTTCGCCGATCAGACGGTCCGTCAGGGTCTGAGCTTCGCCGGCTTCCAACGCCGGTCCAACCCGCCGTCGATGCCGTTCCAGGCACCGCGGACCTCGTTCAACGCCGAGCTCTCCCGCCATCGTCGCTTCGCCTTCACGAGCGTGCAGCTCGACGACGTCCGCGAGATCAAGGATGCGTTCGGGGTCAAGGTGAACGACGTGGTGCTGGCCCTGTGCGCGGGCAGCCTGCGGCGCTACCTCGAGAAGGGCGGCGAGTTGCCCGATATCCCGCTCATCGCACAGGTGCCCGTCTCGTTGCGGGTCGAGGGCGAGGAGACCGGTGTCGGCACGAAGGTGGGGGCGATGTTCGCGTCGCTGGCCACCCACTTCGACGACCCGGTGGAGAGGCTCCTGGCCATCCACGAGAGCACCCAGAGCGCCAAGGAGATGCAACAGGCGCTGGCCGCCGACAAGATCATGGGGCTCACCGAGCTGGCCGCACCCGGGCTCATCAACCTCGCGGCGCGCATGTACACGCTGGCCGGGCTCGACAGCCTGACCCCACCGATCATGAACCTGATCATCTCGAACGTGCCCGGCCCGCCGTTCCCGCTCTACACCGCCGGAGCCCGCATCGAGGCCATGTACCCGATGGGGCCGTTGCTCTACGGCACCGGAATCAACATCACCGTGTTCAGCTACACGGGCACGATCGACTTCGGGTTCATGGTGTGCCGCGAGCTCGTCCGCGACCACTGGTCGCTGGCCGAGGGCATCCCCCTCGCGCTCGACGAGTTGTTGTCCGCCGCTCGAGTGAGAACGGCCGACGCCTGAGGATGGACACGTGAGGATCGGTGTCTCACGTCGAGCCTTCCGTCTCCGCCTGCGGGGAGTCAGAGGGGGAGCAACGGGGGGAGCCGACGCTCGGCGAGCAGGTCGCGTCCGAACGCCGCGGTGATCGAGTCGGCGGTGCCGAACAGGCCGTCGAGTACGAAGGTGCGTCGAACATGTCGGTGGAGCGGGTGCTCCGTGGTGAAGCCGATGCCGGCGAGCACCTGCTGGCAGTGCTTCGACGCACGACGTGCGTGGCGGCCGGCGACGGCCTTGGCCATGGCCGCGGTGGTGGGGGAGCCGTCGAGCCAGGCCGCGTCCAGCGCGGCATCGGCCGTCTCGATGGCCACCAGGGTCTCGGCCAGCATGTGGCGGATCGCTTGGAAGGCAGCGATGGGCTGACCGAACTGGACGCGGTCGAGTGCGTGCTCGCGGGCCAGTTCGAGCATGCGCCGCGACGTGCCCACGAGCTCGTGGGCGAGAGCCAGACGGGCTGCGGCGACGCCGATCTCCCACCGGTCGCCGAGTGCGGTCGCGGTATCGGTGAGCTCGATCACGCCGTCGATCTCGTAGAGGCCGAGTGACGGATCCATGCCCTGCACGGCGCGGGACGGAAGTGAGGCCGCAGCGACGTGCACCACCACCGTCTCGGTGGGTGTGCGGGCCACGACGAGGGCGTCGGGCCGCCGACCCAGCGCGGCCGACCCGATGCCACGGACCCGTAGGGCGCGCCCGTCGATCGAGCCGGGGAGGTCCCATCGGTCGACGGGAGGGAACACGACGGCAGTGTCGTCGTCGGCCCCGACGCCGAGTGCCTCGGTCACGACACGGTCGAGGGCGGCCGACGTCGCGCCGGCGGCCCCCTGGAGCTCGAACAGCATCGAGACCGACGCCCGACGGTCGACGGCGAGGGCGTCGGACCAGCCCAGCTCCGCCAGGGCGACGTCGAGGTCCGCTCCCGAGTGGCTCTCGGTGGCGCCGCGCAGGCTGCGCTGGAACAGCTCCAGCTCCTCGTCGTCCATCAGCGGTCGCTTCCGAGATCGAGGAGCCGGCGAGCGATGATGTTCCTCTGGATCTCCGAGCTGCCCCCGTAGATCGAGGCCGCCCGGGAGTAGAGGTACTCGGCGCGCCAGCGCTCCCAGATCGAGTCGTCCCCCACGGTCATCTCCGCGGTCAGGGCGTCCGCGGCGAGGTCGAACACCGCCTGCTCGGCGGTCGCCAGGAGCACCTTGTCGACCGAGGTCTCGGCTCCGAGGTGCTCTCCTGCGGCCAGGCGGTGCTGGGTCGCCCGGGAGCGGGCGCGGAAGGCGTAGAGCGTCTGGGTGACCTCGCCCAGGCGGATCGGATCGAGGGCGTCCGGGGGGGCGATCTCGACGAGGCGTTCCAGGCGACGGTGCAGGAAGGCGGCGCGCTGCCACAGGGCCGTGCTGCGCTCGTAGGGCAGCAGATCCATGGCCACGCTCCAACCCTGCCCCTCCTGGCCGAGCATGCGCTCTGCCGGGACGACGACGTCGTCGAAGAAGACCTCGCAGAACTCGAATGACCCGTGCATGGTCTCGATGGGCCGTACGGAGACACCTGGTGAGTCCATGTCGACGAAGAGCGCCGTGATGCCCCGGTGGGCCGATTCGGGGGTGCCGCTGCGGGTCAACAGGACGCAACGCTCGGCGAACTGGGCGAGGCTGGTCCAGACCTTCTGGCCCGTGACCCGCCACGTGTCGCCGTCGCGCACCGAGCGGCACGAGAGCGAGCTGAGGTTCGAGCCGGCTCCCGGCTCGGAGAAGCCCTGGCACCAGACCTCCTCGCCGCTCAGCAGCCTGGGGACCATGGTGGCGGCGAGCTCCGGGGACGCGAAGTCGATCATGGTGGGGGCCAGCACCTCCTGCATGGAGAAGAGCCCGGGCTCGACCAGGTCGCGCGCCGTCACGGCCTCCTGGAGATAGGCCCTCAGGAGGGTCGACCCGCCGAGACCTCCGACGCGCTCGGGCCAGCCCCACCGCATGAAGCCGGCGTCGAAGGTGAGCCGCTTCACCTTTGCGATCTGGGCCATCTGCTCCTCGAGGGTGCCTTTCCCCTCGTACGCAGGGGTCAGGGCCCGGGAGTTCTCGGCGAGCCATCCGTCGAACGCCGATCGGAACTCGTCGAGCTGCATCGGCGGAAGCGCCGCTTCGTCGACCGGTTGCGGTGTCGGCGCCACGGCGTCTTCGCTGGACACGGCCACCTCGTCACGGTACTGCGCAGCGCTGACCGCGGCGGCCGGTGGCGCCGGCGAAGCGCCGCTCTACGCTTCTCGCCATGCGGGGGATCGAGGTACCGGAACGCACCGAAGACTTCACGGCGGACCCGGTCGAGCTCTTCTTCGACCTGGCGTACGTGTTCGCCTTCTCCCAGCTCGTCGGTCGCCTGATCGCCGAGCCCACATGGGAGGGTGTGGGTCACGTCACGCTGCTCTTCTTGTTGTTGTGGCTGCCGTGGCAGCAGTTCACCTGGTCGGCCAACGCCGTCTCCGGCAACGGGCGCACGGTGCGCGTCTTCTTCCTCGTCGCGACGGTGGCCAGCGTCCCGATGGCGGCATCCGTCTCCACGGCGTTCGGGCCGGGCGGGCCCGTCTTCGCCATCTCGCTCGGCGTGATCATGGCGATCGGGTTGGCCACGATGTTGCTGGGCATCGAGCGTGGGAGCAGCGAGTACGCCTCCGCCTTCCGCTGGGCCGCTCCCAACCTCCTGGCCCTCGCCGTGATCATCGGCGGCGCGTTCATCGACGGTTGGGGGCGCACCGCGATGTGGATCCTCGCCGTGCTCATCACGGTGGGCGCCATGGTCGCTGCCGGGCGCGGTGAGTGGATCATCCGCAGCGGGCACTTCGCCGAGCGGCACGGCCTCATCGTGATCGTCGCCCTCGGCGAGGTGATCGTGGCCCTCGGACTGCCCGTCGTCAGCTCCCTCGAGGGCGCGGGCGGCCTTCCGGGTACGACCGTCGCGGTGCTCGTGGCCGCCGGGACGTTCGCCGGGCTCCTGTGGTGGAGCTACTTCGACCGCCCCTCACCGGCCCTCGAACACCGGGCCGAGTCGCTCGACGGATCGATCAGCCGGGGTCGCTACGTCCGTGACGTGTACACGTGGGCCCACGCCCCGATCGTGGCCGGCATCATCCTCTCCGCCGCCGCCCTGGAGGAGATCGCGCTGCATCCGGAGGATCCGGTGCCCACCGACTTCCGGCTGATGCTGCTCGGCGGGATGGCGCTGATGGTCGTCGGTGTCGCCCTCGGCGTGTGGCGGGCCTTCCGCGCCGTTCCCATCGAACGACTCGTCGCCCTCGGGGTCCTCGCCGCCGTGCTGGGCTCGGCGACTTCGTGGAGCGGACTGCTGATCGTGGTGATCGTGGACGTCGTCCTGCTCGCCACGCTCCTCGTCGAGAACCGCCGCATCGAGCACTGAGGGTCCAGGGGCTCCGCGGGGTCGACGGCCGGCGACTCCCGCCGGGGCGCTGGTGGACCCCGCCTCCTGCACGACGCGCCGCGGCTCTCGCCACTAGACATGGCTGGGACCCCGCGACCCTGGCGAGGTCGAGGGGGACGGATCGTCGATGAACGCCTTTCGTGTCGAGCACACCGCCGGAGCCGGGTGATGCGACTGCTGCCCGAGCTCACGCCCGAGACCCGCGCCTACTGGACCAGCGGGGAGCGTGACGAGCTCGTCCTGCCCGTCTGCGACGAGTGTGGGCGGGCGCAGCACCCGTCGATGACCGTCTGTCCCGACTGCCGGAGCACCTGCCTGACCTCGATCCCCATCGGGAAGGGCGGTGTGGTGGTCGGCGTGAGCATCAACCACCAGCCCTGGATCCCGGGCTTCGACCCGCCCTACGCAGTGGCCGTCGTCGAGCTCGACGACGCACCCGGGGTTCGGCTGACCGCCAACCTGGTGAACCTGGATCTCGAGCGCGACGCCCGGGTCGGCCTGTCCGTCAGGGCGACCTTCGTGCACGACCAGGACGTCTGGCTGCCGGTCTTCGAGCCCACCGGAGAGCCCGATCGGTCCGTCGAGGTCGAGCCCCCGCGGGCAGTGGTGCGGCCGCCGGCATCGGCGGAGCGCTTCGAGCGCAGGGTCGCCCTGACGGGGGTGGGCATGTCCGAGGTCGGCCGACGGCTGATGCGGCCCGCCCCGGCCCTCGCCATCGAGGCGGCACTGGCCGCGGTGCGAGACGCCGGCCTCGAGTTGTCCGACATCGACGGGATCTCGACCTATCCGGGCCCCGTCGGCGGCGGCATGTCGGAGGGCGGTGTCGGCGTCCTCGACGAGGCGCTCGGCATCCACCCGACCTGGTTCAACAGCGGGTATGGAGCTGCCCGGTCAGGGCGGGGCCGTCATCGCCGCGATGCTGGCCGTCTCCTCAGGGCTGTGTCGCCACGTGCTGTGCGTGCGCACGGTGTGGGAGGCCACGCACGCCGAGCTGGTGCGCACCGGCCAGCTCGCACCGTCGGGCGGCGGTCGCATCGGCGGTGACATGCAGTGGCGGATGCCCTACGGCGCCACGTCCGCGGCCACGTGGATCGGCATCTACGCCTCGCAGTACTTCCGGCGCTACGGCGCCGACCGTGACGTCCTCGGTCGGATCGCCGTCAACGCCCGCACAGGAGCGGGACGCAACCCCGACGCGATCTACCGCGACCCGATGACCCTCGACGACTACTACGCGGCACGGATGATCTCGACGCCGTTCGGGCTCTACGACTGCGACGTGCCCTGTGACGGCTCGGTCGCCATCATCGTCTCGGCCGTCGACGCCGCCGCCGACTCCCCCCACGGCGGCATCATGGTCGACGCGATCGGTAGCCAGATCACGGAACGGCCCTCCTGGGACCAGGGCACCATCACCCACGAGCCCCTCGTGTCCGGTCCGGCGGCCCACCTGTGGAGCCGGGCCTCGCTGCGCCCCGACGACGTCGACGTGGCGCTGCTCTACGACGGCTTCACCTTCAACTGCCTCAGCTGGATCGAGGCGCTCGGCTTCTGCGGCGAAGGCGAGGCGGCCGACTTCATCGGCGACGGAAGCCGCATCGCCCTCGACGGTGACCTCCCGGTCAACCCGCACGGAGGTCAGCTCTCCGCGGGTCGGCTCCACGGGTTCGGGTTCCTCCGCGAGGCCATGCTGCAGCTACGAGGCGCCGCCGGCGAGCGCCAGGTGCACGATGCCCAGGTCGCCGTCGTCTCGACCGGCGGTGGCGCGCCGGGCGGGTGCTTCCTGCTCACCCGTTGAGACCGGTCGCTCCGGTCAGTTCAGCGCTGCCGCGGCTGCGACGGGATCGATCTCGATGGTGACCGTGTTCTGCGGGTCACAGGTGAACGTCCCGGGCTCGACGGGGGACACCCGCGTGAACTCGCCGCCGGTGAGCTGCACCACCATCCCGCAGCTCGAGATGCCGTCGAGGGGCTTGGGGGCCAACCATCCGTTGGCGTCGAAGGTGCCGAACGAGCCCAGCACCTCGAGCATCGCGGCACGGGTGATGCCGTTGGGCCCGTCGCGGTCGACGATCCGGTCGATGGTCTGCTGGAACAGCACCGCCGCCTGCCAGGCCTGCGCGCCCCAGGCGTCGGGGTCGGGCACGTTGTCGAGGAAGGCGGCCAGCTCCGCGTTCTCGTCCCGCTCGGTGAAGGGCAGGAACGGCAGGGCGATGTAGGTGCCGTCGACCGCAGCGCCCTGGGACCTGAAGGACTCCGTGTAGCAGGCCTGGGTGCAGGCCCAGATCTCCACCCCGGTGCCGCCCTGGGCGTCGTACTCGCGCCGCATGTTGATCATGGCCACGTCGTTCGAGCTGTTGAACACCGCGTTGGCTTGTCTGTCGGCGATGACCTGCACCTTCGGGGTGAAGGCCGCCTGCTCGTCACGACCCGAGACGTTGACGGTCGCCACGACGTCGATCCCGGCCATGCGCTGGCCCGCGATGAGGGGCATCGCCGCCTGCACCGTGGTCGGCAGGTCGGCGGGCACCATGAAGACCTCGCGCATCTCGGGATCCAGGCCGTCGAGGAACTTCCAGTAGTTCAGGTTCGTCTCGATCTGCCGCACCCCGGGGGCGATCGGGCAGTCCTCCGACATGGCCTGCACGGTGAACATCGTCGGCGCGCACAGCTCGTTGGGGTCGGCGGTGAACGCGGCGAGGTCGGGGAGGCCGGTCGCGGTCCCGCTCTGGTCGGGGCAGTCGGTCAGCGGGGCGACGTCGGGGTTGAACAGCGCGTTGTTGCCGACCATGGCCAGGCTGGTCTGGCAGGCCACGATGAGGCCGTTCTTGGACTCCTCGGGGGTGAGCTTCGAGTCCCACGCCTCGACGACCAGGCGACGACAGGCGATGCCACCGGTGGCGTTCACGTGGCGGGCGAACGCCTCGACGCCGTCGATGTTGCCCTGGAACAGCCCCGGAGCGAGCGGGGACCCGGTGTCGGCCATGACCGTGACGGTGATGGTGTCCGCGGTGACACCGACCTCGGTGGCCTCCAGCTGCTGGCCCGCGCATCGTTCGTCGGACGTGGCGGTGGTCGTCGGTGCGGTGGTGGCGTCGTCGGCCCGGCTGCACGAGGTCATCAGCGCGGCCCCGACGCACAGCACGGCGACCGCCGCCGTGACTCGATGTTGCATCATCGCGATCCCCCCGGGTCAACGGCGACTGCCCACCGGACGCTAGCGCTCCGTCTGGCGGTCGATGGTCGAGCGCGGGCCCGGCAGGCGCCGTGGTCGTCCATCTGGCGATTCACGCGAGGCTGTTCCCGAGGGGGAGGGGATCGACTGTGGGGGAGAAGGCCGTGGCGTCGCCGACGCACATGCGGGCGGCGGTCTGTCGATCGCTCGGGTCCGCCCGAGGTGGTCGCAGTCGAGTGGATCGACGTTCCCCGCCCGGGTGCGGGCGAGGTTCGCGATCACGGTGGCGGCGGCGGCGGTGAACTTTCCGGACGTCTTGCTGGTCGCCGGCCGCTACCAGGTCGACGCCGCGCTGCCGTTCGTGCCGGGCAGCGAGTTCGCCGGCACGGTGTCCGCAGTCGGCGACGGTGTGACTGATCTGCGGATCGGCGACCGGGTCAGTGGTTCGACGTTCGTCGGCGGCTTCGGTGAGGAGCTGGTGGTCGCGGCGAAGAGCCTGCAACGCCTCCCACCGTCGCTCGACATCCGGTCGGCGGCTGCGTCCACGGTGGCCCACCAGACCGCCCTCAACGCCCTTCGGTCCGTGGCCGAGCTCGAGCCAGGTGAGGAGCTCGTCGTGCTCGGCGCCGGTGGCGGAGTGGGACTGGCCGCGGTCGAGCTCGGGGTGCTCCTCGGTGCGTCGGTCACTGCGATCGCCTCGACGCCGGAGAAGCTGGAGGTCGCCCGCGCCTACGGGGCCGCTCATGTGCTCGACCACACCGCGGGCGACCTGCGAGCCCAGCTCCGCGAGGTGCTGCCGGGCGGCGCCGACGTGGTGATCGACCCGGTCGGCGGGGCGTTGGCCGAGCCGGCCCTGCGGGCGCTGCGCTGGGGCGGGAGGTTCGTCACCGTCGGCTACGCCAGCGGGGAGGTGCCGCGCATCCCGCTCAACCTCGTGTTGCTGAAGGGGATCTCGGTGCAGGGCTTCGAGTTCCGCAACTTCTCCGAGCACCGGGCCGACGAGATGGTCCGCAACCGCGACGATCTCCTCGAGATGCTGGCGGCGGGACGGGTGCGTCCCCACATCGGCGCCATCTTCGGGCTGGACCAGGTCGCCGAGGCCCTGCGCTACGTGGCCGACGGGCGGGCCATCGGCAAGGTCCTGCTCGACGTCCGACCCGACGCCTGACGACGGTCGACGCGCCATCGAGTCGCCCGGATCGCCCGGCCAGGGCCCGTGGGATCGATCAGTCCGATCGAGTGAGCCCCGCGGCCCGCGTGACGGCCTCGACGAAGCCGTCGCGGTCGGCCACCGTGAAGGTGAGGCCCGGGTGGGCCATGGCGCCGAACGGGTCGAGCCCCCGCACCGGTTCCCGCAGGCACAGGCACACCCCGCCGGCCGTGGTCGAGCCGAAGGTGAGCCCCCGATCGGCCAACGAGGCCCTCGCCCCGATGGCCCGATGAGCTCGATAGGGGCCCGTGACCTCGACGTCCACGATGTTGTCGAGCGGTGTCTCGCACGACCACGGCCCGAAGTGCGCGGTCAACCGGGTGCTGTCGATGGTGACGTGGGCGGTGGACGGGACGACGCCGACCAGTGCCAGCAACGGGCGGTAGCGACCCTCGAAGGCGAAGTCGAACTGCTGGATGCCCTCGAGAGGTGGTGCGCTGTCGCTCGCCCCGGTGCGCAGGGCGTCGAGGACGTCGGCCAGCGAGTCCGCGGTGTGGGCCGTGTGCGCGCCGTGGGCCCTCCATCGCACGAGGCCGCCGGCGTCGACGACGAAGAGCCAGATCGTCCCGGTGTCGCCGATCCCCAGGCCTGCGGTCACCCGGTCGACGTCGGTGTAGACGGTGAGGGTGCGACGCAGCACGTCCGGGTCCCGGATGGCCGAGGCCATGCCGCCGTCGATCATCGGCCTGGCCGGCGACCACTGGGTGCCGATCGTGGGCACCTCGTAGTAGCGCAGGCCGGAGTCGTCACGAGCGCGGGCTTCCAGCCAGGGGACCCAGCTGTCCACGAGCTCCTGGTGTCGGCGGCGGAAGGCCACGATGACCACGTTGCGCTCGCCCTGGAACGCCTCGGGGAGCGTGACGTGACGTCGTTGCAGGTCGCGTGCCTCCAGGTGGGGGAAGGGCAACGCCACGGCGGGAGAGGAGGTCACGACTCGGAGGGTACGTCCGGCCTGAGGGGATGCGACCTCTGTTGCACCCGCGGGTGGTGAACCTGGGTCTTTCGGCCGTGGTGCCGGGGTGCTGGGCAGGGCAGGGTCACGGCACCGGATCCGACGCCCAGGAGAGAACGACGATGAGCGACCCTTCGGCCATCACCCCTGTCGGCCGCGTCACGGCGACCTTCGTCGCCGAGCCCGACCCGACGCTGACGTGCTCGCACTGCGAGGCCATCCTGTCCGACGACGAGGCCCAGTGCCCGAGATGCGACTCCCCCATCGACTGGGGTGCCTCCATCGCCGCACTGCGCGAGTGGCAGAAGGCCGGCGGCGCCGAGAGCTCCGTCTAGGTTCAGAGATCGAGCGTCGTCCGGTCGGGGTCCCAGCCGGAGAAGCGCAGGATCTTGGCCTTGTGGCGCAGGAGTTGCTCGCGGGGTGCGTCGGCGATCCGGGCGGCGAGCGTCAACGCCGCCCCGAGGAGGTCTTCGGCCTCCACGACGGAGGAGGCGAGACCGAGGGCCGCGGCCTCGGCGGCGTCGATGCTGCGGCCGGTGAGGGTGAGGTCTCTCGCCGTCGCCCCGCCGACCAGTTCGCGCAGTGGGGCGTAGACCACCTCGCCGAACGTCCGCTCGGGGTGTGAGAAGCGGGCCGTCGTCGCCAGGACCCGTAGATCGCACAACACCGCCAGGTCGAACCCGCCTGCGATGGCCGGTCCGTTCACTGCGGCCACCGTGGGCAGAGGGAATCTGGCCACGGTCTGGTGGTAGCGGTCACTCGACGCCCAGAGCCGGTCGGCGAACCCGGGGTCCGCTGCGGCCAGCTCGAACTCCGCCAGGTCGAACCCGGCGCAGAAGGTCGATCCTGCTCCTGTGATCACGACGACCCGCACCGAGTCGTCCACGGCCAATTCGTCCAGGGCGTCGCTGATCTCGTCCCGGAGAGCGACGGACAGTGCGTTGCGTCGTTCGATCCGGTCGAGTGTGAGCACCGCTGTTCCTCCGGCGGGCTCCTCCCTCCTCAGGTGCTTCGACATGTCGTCCACCTCCGGGGCGTCGGCGCCGGGATACGGGGTCGAGCCCGTCATCCGGGTCGCGGCTGCGGGGTCGGTGCCTCGAGGGTAGGTGTCCCGGTTCGGGAGCGACGGACGGAGGGCTCGGCTCCTGACCCGAAGGCAACCGCGGGTCTGCGGCGGAAGAGGCGACCTGGGTCACGCCGTCATGATGCGCCGGTGCATCCTCCACGGGCCGACAGCACCCGGTCAGCCGCGTCGGTGAGACGGCTCTCGGTCAGGCGGCCGTCGGCCACCGCGGCGGCGATGGCCTCGGTGGCCGCGCCCACCTCCTCGGCGGGGATGAGCACCATGTCGCCACCGGCCACGATGGCCAGGACGGCGGCCTCGGCCACCGAGTAGCGGTCCCGGATGGCGTCCATGGCCCCGAGGTCGTCGGTGATCACGAGGCCACGGAACCCGAGGTCGGTGCGCAAGAGGCCCTCGACGGCGGCGGGTGAGAGCGACGCCGCCTCGCCATCGGTGAGCCCGGGCACGTCGAGGTGGCCTGTCATGACAGCCACCTCGCCCTCGTCCGCGAGCACACGGAAGGGCGCCAGGTCGTCGGCCATCTCGTCGATCGGAGGTGTGGCCACCAGCGCGTCGTGGGAGTCACCCGACGCCTGCCCGTGGCCGGGGAAGTGCTTGAGCGTCGGCAGCACGCCGGCGTCGCGCAGCCCCGCGGCGAACGCTCCGGCCGCGGCGATGACGACGTCCGGGTCCTCCGAGAAGCTGCGGTCGCCTATCGGTCCGTCATCGGGCTCGGACGACACGTCGGCCACCGGGGCGAAGTCGACGGTGATGCCGAGCGCCCGCATCGCCTCACCGTGGGCCCGGGCCGTCTCGCGGATCTGGGCGGGGCTCAGGGTGCGTGCCATCTCCCGGGCGCTGGGCAGGGCGCCGAGCACGGACGCCAGGCGCTGGACGCGTCCACCCTCCTCGTCGACGGCGACGAGCGGCGGCGGTGTGACGTCGGCCGCCAGGCGGGCGACGGTGCCGTCGGCGACCAACGGGGCGGCGTTCGTGGCCACCACGATCCCGCCCACGCCGGCCCCGAGCGTCGCCTCCAGTCCCTCGGCCGAGTCGTCGGGGAGCGAGGCGAACACCAACGACGCGATCTGCTCGCGTTGGGACCGCTCCGACGTGCACACCGACGTGGTCGGTCCGGTCGTCGTCCCCTCGTCGCTCATGCAGCCGGCCAGGGCCACCAGCACCGCCGCCGCGGCCAGGGTCACGAGCCGGACTCGGTGGCTGCACACGGATGGCTCCTCCTCCGAGCGGTAGATCCCCCCATGACGATGGCACACGTCCGCCGGCCGCCGGCAACCGCTGGTGGGGCGCTCGTCCGCACGGCCCGACCTGGGGCTCCGACCACGAAAGGGCCCGCGGCGTCCGGCTACCGTTCGGTGATGGTCGTCACATCACCCTTGCTGGAACGAGTTCGGGCGCTCTCACCGATGGTCGAGGCCGCCGCCGACGAGATGGAGCACCAGGCCGCGCTGACCGACGAGGTCGCGAAGGCGGTGCGCGAGTCCGGGGCCATCCACCTGATGGTCCCGCGCGAGTTCGGTGGCGACGAGCTCGGCATCGTCGACACCATCGAGGTGATCGAGGAGCTGGCCCGCCAGGACGGCTCCGTCGGCTGGTCGACGATGGCGGCCTCGGTGAGCACCGCCTTCAGCGCCATCTACACGAGCGACGAGGTGGCGTCGTCGTTGTTCGGGACCGATCGTGGGGCCATCCTCGCCGGTCAGCTCGCCCCGATGGGGCGCGCCGAGGTCGACGGCGACGGCTACGTCATCTCGGGCAGCTACCGCTTCGCGTCCGGGTCCGATCAGACGACCCACATGCTCGGCGGTTGCCTCGTCTTCCGAGACGGCGAGATGGTGATGCGTGACAACGGCATGCCCGACGTCGTGGCCGCGGTCGTGCCGAACGACCGGGTCGAGTTCAAGGGCAACTGGGACGTCATGGGCCTCTCCGGCACGGCGAGCGTCGACTACGAGATCGCGCCGATCCGTGTCGGCGCGGGCGAGGTCTTCTCGATCTTCACCGAGGTCCCGGAACGGGGGTCGGACATGCATCGCCTCGGCGTCATGGTCCTGACCGCCGCCGGGCACGCCGGCTGGGCGCTGGGGGTGGCCCGGCGGGCTCTCGACGAGATCGCCTCGATCGCCGCCACGAAGGTCCGCATGAGCGACACCCTCCTGGCCGAGCAGCAGGTCTTCCAGATCGGCTTCGCCGAGGCCGAGGCGAAGGTGCGCGCCGCTCGTGCCTTCGTCGTCGAGTCCTTCGCCGCGGCCGAGGCCGAGGTGGCCGACGGGGGTCGTCTCTCCGCCCGCACCCAGCACCTCACCCGGCTGGCCACGACGTGGGCCACGTCCGCCGGCGCGGAAGCCGTCGAGTGGGCCTACCGCGAAGCCGGCACCGAGGCCCTGCGCAACCCCAGCGTGATCGGTCGCTGCTTCCGCGACATGAACGCGGCGACCCAGCACGTGATGGTCGGACGCAAGACCCTCACCGACGCCGCCAGCGAGCTCCTCGCCGTCGGCTGACGCCCCGGTGGCGCTCAGCCGATCTCGATGACGGCGCGACCCAGATAGGACCCGGCGTGCAGCTCGTCGAGCACCGTCGGGGAGCTCGTCGAGGGTGCCCACACGCGACACGTGCGTGCGTACGACGCCCCGGTCGGCCAGCGCGACGAGCTCGCGCATGTCCTGCACCGTCCCGACGGCCGAGAACACGATGGTCGGGTCCTTGTAGAACATCAGGAACGGGTCGAGCTCGAAGCCGCCCTCGCTCGTGGCCGGGAGCCCGACGGTGACGAGCAGCCCGGCCTTGGCCAGGAGGTCGAAGCCCAGCCGGTACCCGGCGATGTTGGCGGTGAACACCAGCGCGGCGCTCACGCCGCCGAGGTCGCGTTGCACGACCTCCAGCGCATCGCCGGCGTCGAGAGCCATCTCCGCCCCGAGCGAGCGGACGAACTCCAGCTTCTCCTCGCCGACGTCGATGCCGACGACGCGGTAGCCGAAGGCCGTGGCCAACTGGACCGCGTAGTGGCCGAGCCCTCCGGCCGCGCCGACGACGGCGACGCTGCGCCCGGGCTCGACGTGGTGGTCGAGCAGCTTCTTCACCGCGCCGTAGGCGGTGAGCCCACCGCAGGCCAGTGGGGCCTCGTGGTCACCGACGCCGTCGGGCAACACGACCAGTGACGGGGCCCACACCGTGAAGGCCTCGGCGAAGGCACCGATGATCGGCTTGGCCTGCGCGCAGTGGCGGGGGGTGCCGCCGAGGCAGTACTCGCACGTGCCGCACCAGTAGCCACCGCCGGCGCCACCCAGCCCGAGGATCACCCGGTCGCCCACGGACACGTCGTCCCCCGCGTCGGGGCCGAGCGCCTCCACGACGCCGATGGCCTCGTGGCCGATGGGCCCCGAACCAGGAGCGAACGTCCAGTCCCCTCGGGCCAGGTGCAGGTCCGAGTGGCACACCCCGCACGTCGAGATCCGCACCAACGCCTCGTCGGCTCGCGGGGACCGGGTCGGCGATCTCCTCGATCGTGACCACCCTGTCGTTGATCCGCGCTGCGCGCATCGAGCCCCCTCGTCGTCCGGTCGTCGTCGAGACTAGGTGGCGACGTCGCTCAACAGGTCGGTGCACCACCGGGGGAAGTCGTCGTGGTGGTGAAGGCACCGTTCACGTACATGTCGATGCGGTACTCCACGGGGTGGCAGGCCCGGGGGGTGCGGAAGGTGATGCCGGTGCCTCTGGTCGGGGGACCGACGTAGAACAGCTCCGGGGCCTGGACCCAGGGGCCGTCGGGTGACGGCCGCTCGTAGACGGCGAGGATGACCTGGTTGTCGTCCGGAACGCCGGTCACCTCCAGGTCGACGTCGGTGAAGCCGTCGGCGAAGAGCGAGGGCGTCGACCGTGACCTCGGCGTCGGGCGGTGGCGCGCCGCCGGGATCGTCGGCGGTGCTGGGCGTGAGGTCGGCCCGGCCGGTGGCGATCAGCTCCATGGCGGCGTCACGGAACGCCTCGGCGGCCCCGGCCCGTTCCGGCTCCTGGCGTATGACCCATTCGAGGAGGGTCAGGTACTGCGCCGCGAGGGCCCTGTCGGTGTCGGTGCCGGCGAGGGGCTCCATCTGCACGACCGCCTGGCGCAGCCACTCCTCGGCGGCCACCTCGTCGCCCTGGGCCACGGCCACCGCCGATCGGGAGAGCTGCAGCCCGGGGGTGCGGTCGTTCTCGGCGATGGCCTCATCCAGCAGCTCGGCGGCGCGATCCCACTCCGACTCGATCACCGCGGCGATGGCGGCAGTGGTGACGGTGAGCGGGTTGTTCTGGCCGCCGAGGTCCAGGGCGCGGTCCAGCTCGGCGGTCGCGGGGTCGACGACCTCGGGCGAGGTGTCGGTGATCGCCCAGGTGGTCAACAGGTCGGGGTTGGCTCGGACCAGCAGGGCCAGGCCCAGCCCCCGGTGGGCCAGGCTGTAGTCCTCCTGGGCCTCGATGGCGGTCGTGAAGTCGGCGACTGCGTCGTCGGGGCGGCCTTCCTCGATTGCCACCTGGCCGGCCGCCGTGGCGTCCACCGCGACCGGAGCGACCCGGGGGATGGGCTTGGCGTAGATCTGCAGAGCCCAGCCGAAGCAGACCACACCCAGGATCACGCCCGGGATCACGAAGGGCGGGCGGATGCTGCGCGACACCACCATGGTGAAGCCGACGAGGAAGATCGCGACGGCCAGCACGGTGAGCACCGTCTCGTACTGCGACGCGCGGTTGTTCCAGGTGATCCGCTCAGCCACGATCGCTGTCTGCTCGAGCGACAGCGCGGTCGCGGTCTCGTTCACCTGAGTCCGTCGCTCGGCGTAGGAGTCGGTGGCGTCGGTCAGGTCGGCCTGGGCATCGGCGAGGCGGGCGGCCTCGGTCGCCGGGTCGAGCTGGATGCCCACGGCCTCGGCCGCCCCCTCGAGTTGGAAGGCCCGCCGGGAGCCGAACGCGGCGAGCTCGGCGGCGATCTGCTCCAGGGCAGCGTCGGCGCCCTGGGCCACCACCTCGGCGGTCTGTGCCTCCGAGGCGATCCGCGTGGCCTCGCGGGTCGTCGTCGACTCGTTCGTCCCTGCATTCGTGGCGAGAAGCGCGATCCAGGCGCCGACCAGGGCCAGCAGGGCCAGGGTGATCCCGACCCCTCGGCGGTAGCGGGCCTCGGTGCGGTCGACCGTCTCCGCATCGGTCTCCGGCGCGGCGTCGGGTGCGGTTGCTCCATCGATCTCGGAGGCCATGTCAGTAGACCCGCACGAACGTGGCGGTCACCACGACGACGTAGAGGCTGAGGCCGAGGGCCGCCCCGATGCGACGGGTGAGGGTGCGGTCGGTCAGCTGGGCGATGGTGAGCCCCACCACGGACACGAGCAACAGCAGCGTGGCCATGCGCAGCCCGCGCACCTTGTCGCGAGTGGCATCGGCCTGTGCCGCCCAACGATCGGGATCGGGGACCCCGGGTGAACCGACCCCCGTGGTGGCCTCGGCCTCGAGCGTCGCCACCTGTTGGTCGAGATCGAACGGCAGTGCCTCGGTGGGGGAGGCGGCCAGCTGGGCCAGCACCGTCTGCTGTCCGAACACGCCGCTGGCCGCGGCGACACGAGACGAGGTCACCCTGGAGGTGGCGGCCTGTTCGCGGAACGTCGCCGCCAGCGCCGTCGCCCCTTGTGCCTCGAGCTCGTCGGCCAGCACGTCGAGGGAACCGGCTTCGGCGTAGTCGGCCAGGTACGTGACGTAGGCCACGGCGTCGTTGATGGCACCGAGGCGGGCCTCGACGGCGATTCGTTGCTGGGTGATGGTCTGCCCGACCGACTGGCGGTCCTCGAAGGCCGAGGTCGAAGCGAGCTGGCCCGCTCGCCAGGTGAAGAGGCCGGCGGTGATGGTGACGAGGCCGATCAGCAGCGGGAGGAACCAGACCGGGATCAGACGGCGCGTCGGAGCATGTTCCGCCGCCTCCTCTGTCACAGGACGCCCCGGGCACGCAGGGCGCAGTCACCGCGCACGGTTCGGGGGGCGTGTCGCACGGACGGCACATTAGGTCCGCAACGAGCCGCCGGCGGGGTTCTGCCTCGGTGCGCGAGCCTGGGCCGGTGCGTGCGTGGATCGTCGACCAGCCGGGAGCGGTGGCAGGGGGCCCGCTGCGCGAGGTCGAGCGGGCCGACCCGCGGCCCTCCGGCCACGAGGTGCGGGTTCGGGTGAGCGTCTGCGGCGTGTGCCGCACCGACCTCCACCTGGCCGAGGGCGACCTCGCCCCCCGCCGTCACGGCGTCGTCCCCGGGCACGAGGTCGTCGGGCTCGTGGACGAGCTGGGCCCCGCCGCCACCCGCTTCGCGATCGGTGATCGCATCGGCATCGCCTGGCTCCGCGGTACGTGTGGTCGTTGCCGCTTCTGCCTCCGGGGCGACGAGAACCTCTGCCTCGATCCGAGCTTCACCGGATGGGACGCCGACGGTGGCTTCGCCGAGCTCGCCGTGGTCGACGAGCGCTTCGCCTACCGGCTTCCCGACGCGATCGACGACCAGCACGTCGCCCCGCTGCTGTGCGCGGGGATCATCGGGTACCGCGCCCTGCGCCGAGCAGATGTCCCTCGGGGGGGAACCCTCGGCATCTACGGCTTCGGTGGGTCGGCCCACATCACCGCCCAGGTCGCCATGGCCGAGGGCGCCGAGGTCCATGTCCTGACCCGCTCCGCCGAAGCCCGCGCCCTCGCCCTGGAGCTCGGTGCGGCGTCGGTGGGCGGCGCCACCGACCGAGCCGCCGGTGCCCCTCGACTCGGCGATCCTCTTCGCTCCCGTGGGGGAGCTCGTGCCGGTCGCCCTCGAGGCCCTCGACCGCGGCGGCACGCTGGCCGTCGCCGGCATCCACCTGAGCGACATCCCGCCCCTCGACTACCAGCGACACCTCTTCCAGGAACGCCAGGTGCGGAGCGTGACGGCCAACACCCGAGCCGACGGCGAGGAGCTCCTCGCCCTGGCCGAGCAGATCGGCCTGCGCACGACGGTCACGCCGTATCCGCTCGAGCGGGTCGACGCCGCGCTCGTCGACCTCGCCGCCGATCGGATCACCGGCGCGGCCGTCATCGACATCGGCGGGCGGTGAACGCACCGACGGCGACGCGGCTGGCTGGACCGACTACCTGACGCCTCTGTTAGGTTCCTGTGCGCCCCGGGGCGGTGCCTCGGGACCGACCACAGGGGAGGCAGGGTGGAGGTCACCCTCACCGACGACCAGGAGTTCTTCCGCGACACCACCCGGCGGTTCCTCGCCACGGAGTGTCCGCTCACGACGGTCCGGGACCTGGCCCACGCGCCGGACGGCTTCGACCGCGCCTACTGGCGCCAGGGCGCCGAGCTCGGCTGGACCTCGCTGCTGGTCCCGGAGGAGCTGGGCGGCGGGAGCATCAGCGGGAACGGCGTCGTCGACCTGACGATCGTCGCCGACGCCTTCGGACGCCACGTGGCCCCCGGTCCCCTGCTCCCGACCAACGTCGTCGCGGCGGCCATCGCCCGTTCGGGCAACCCGGATCAACAGGCCCTGCTCGAGGCGTTCGTGAGCGGCGAGACGATCGCCGCGTGGTGCGGCGCCGAGCACGCGGTGGGCCAGCGCCGGGCCACCGCTCCCACGTCGACGCCGGCGGGCGCCGACGTCGTCATCGCCGGGACCTCCGCGCCCGTGGAGGGCGCGGGCCAGGCCGATCACCTCCTCGTGACCACCCAGGGACCCGACGGCCTCGCGCAGTACCTCGTGCCCGCCGACGCGACCGGCGTCACGGTGACCGCGCTCGAAGGGCTCGACCTCGTGCGCCGCTTCGCCCGGGTCGACTTCGACGGCGTCGTGGTGCCGGCGGCGGCCCGGCTCGGCAGTGCGGCGTCGACGCCGGACGACGTCGAACGCCAACTGCAGATCGCCCTCGTCGTCCAGGCCGCCGAGATGGTCGGCGCGGCGGACCGCACCTTCGAGTTCACCGTCGAATGGGCCTTCGACCGCTACTCCTTCGGTCGACCCCTCGCCTCGTACCAGGAGCTCAAGCACCGCTTCGCCGACATGAAGATGTGGCTCGAGGCCAGCCACGGCCTGGCCGCCGCGCTGGCCCGTGAGGTCGACGCCGACGAGTCCTCGGCGGCGGAGACGGCCAGCGCGGCCAAGGCCTACATGGGTGAGTACCTCACCGAGCTGATGCAGGACTGCGTGCAGATGCACGGTGGGATCGGACTCACGGCCGACCACGACATCCACCTCTTCCTGCGCCGGGTCGTGTCCGACCGGGTGCTGTTCGGCACCCCGGCCGACCATCGCCAGCGCCTCGCCACGATCGCGGTCGGGGGCCCGGGGGAGGCCGTCGCATGAGCCCTCGCCCCACCTCCGACGCCGCCATCGCCCGCACCATCGAGAGCTCCGGAGACCCCCGATGACCGACACCGCCGTGGAGAGCACCGAGAGCGTCGACGAGTTCGCCGCCCGCGCCGAGACGTGGCTGGCGGCCAACATGCCGCCGCGGGTGACGGCGCTGGGCATGCGCGGCTTCGGCTCCGACGAGGAGGAGCTGGCCAGCATCACCCGAGCGCGTGAGCTGCAGCGGACCCTCTTCGACGGCGGCTTCGCCGGGATCTGCTTCCCGCGCGAGTACGGCGGGCAGGGGCTCTCGCCGGCGCACCAGCGCGCCTTCAACAAGGTCTGCGCCCCGTACGAGATGCCCAGCGTCATCAACGTGCCCACGTTCGTGCCCTGCGCCGCGGTGCTGCTCGAGTTCGGGACCGAGGCCCAGAAGCTCCAGCACATCCCGGCCATCCTCAAGGGGGAGGAGCTGTGGATGCAGTTCCTCTCCGAGCCCAGCGGCGGCTCCGACGTGGCCGGGGCGCTCACCACGGCGGTCCGCGACGGCGACGAGTGGGTGATCAACGGCTCGAAGGTCTGGACCAGTGGGGCGTGGTGGTCCGACTACGGCTTGTGCCTGCTGCGCACCAACTGGGAGGTGCCCAAGCACCAGGGCCTGTCGGTCTTCATCATCAAGATCGACCAACCCGACGTCGAGGTGCAGCGCATCGAGATGATCAACGGGTCCCGCGAGTTCTGCCAGGAGTTCATGACCGACCTGCGCATCTCCGACGACCGCCGCGTGGGCGAGGTCGACGACGGTTGGACCATCGGTCGCCGGTGGATGTTCCACGAGCGCAACGCCATGGGCGGTGGTTCGCCGTTCGTGAGCGGGCCCGCGCCGGGGCACAGCAACCCCCAGACCGGTGAGAACCCGCTCGTCACCCTCGCCCGCGAGACCGGACAGCTCGACGATCCACGGGTGCGTGACCTCCTCGGCGAGGCGCGTGCCCTCCAGCGAGCCGCAGGGGAGCTGAGCCGGCGGATCGGTGCGGGCATGGCCGCCGGCACCATGCCCGACTCCGGCGCCGCCATCGCCCGACTCATGTCGGCGGTGGTCGGGGAGCGCACGACCACCATCGGCCTCGAGATGGCCGGTTCCGCCGCCGCGGCCTGGGGCCCCGACGACCCTGCGGCCGGGGTCGGGATGACCTTCCTCATGCGCCAGGCCAACAGCATCGGGGGAGGGACCACCGAGATGGCCCGCAACAACATCAGCGAGCGCGTGCTGGGCATGCCCCGCGAGCGCACGCTCGACAAGGACGTGGCCTTCCGCGAGGTCCCGAAGGGCCCGCCGGCGTCCTGAGCAGGACGGGAACGGGAGAGGCCCCGGCCCTGGGCCGGGGCCTCTCGTCGTTCGAGCCCGATCCGGCCGGGGGTCTCAGACCTTGACGTGCTCCTTGACCCGCATGATGCGGGCCAGGTTGCCACCCATGATCTTGGCCTGGTCGTCGTGGTCGAAGGCCGTGAGGTCGTCGACGAACGTGATCGGGTCGGACATGCCCTCGGGGTGCGGGTAGTCGGAGCCGAAGATGACGTTGTCGACCCCGATGAGGTCGGCCAGCCCGCGGGGATCGTCCTCGTGGAACGGGTGCACGTAGACGCAGCGCTTGAAGACCTCGACCGGGTCCTCCTCGAAGGCGTGCGGGTTGAAGCGGTAGGCGTTCTCCATGTCGGAGATGAGGGGCCGCACCCAGCCCGAGCCGTTCTCGACCGGCGCCAGGCGCAGGTCCGGGAACCGGGTCAGCATGCCGTGCCCGATGGCCGAGGCGATGGTGTCGGAGATGGCCCGGCCGCCGCCGTGGGTGATGGCGCTGAAGCCCGAGCCGCCCTTGAAGGGGAGGAACTCGCCGCCGCGGACGCCCTCCCACTCGTTGATGTAGCGCTGGTAGCCGCTGTCGCTGGCGTGCATGCCGACCAGGATCCCGGCCTCTTGCACCTTCTCCCAGAACGGGTCGAACTCGGGCAGGGCGAACGAGCGTGGGCCCTGGAAGCCGGGCACGGGTGCCGGGCGGACCAGGATGACGCGGGCGCCGCGCTCGAGGACCCATTCGAGCTCCTCGATGGCCTTCTCCACGATCGGAAGCGTGAGGACCGGGGTCGGGAAGATGCGATCCTCGAAGTTGAAGGTCCACTGCTCGTACATCCACTGGTTCAGCGCGTGGACGACGGCGTGGATGGCGAGAGGGTCGTCGCGGCAGGCGCTCCTCGACGAGGCTGGCCAGCGTGGGCCACATGAGCGTGCGGTCGATGCCGAGCTCGTCCATCAGCTCGATGCGAGGGCCCGGCTCGAAGAACGCCGGCGGCGCCGTCGATGGCCTTGCCCATGATCTCGCGTCGGGACTTCCCGTCGGGGTTGCCGATGCGGAAGTACTCCTCCTGCGCCCCCGGTGCGGCGACCTTGGTGAAGGTGGGGTTGGGGATGTAGTCGCTGATCTGGCCCTTCACCGTGATCTTGGTGCGACCCTTGACCTCGACGTAGTCGATGACGCCGCGGTAGTCGTCGGCGATGTGCTTGGTGAGGGCCTCGGGCGTCTCGTACATGTGGTTGTCACAGTCGAAGACCGGGAAGTCGAGCTGGCGTGACGGCATGGCGGCACCCCTTCTGATCAGCGGAGTCGGTAGCGGAACACCTCACAGTAGCTGACGCTCCTGTTAGATGCCAAGGTGGAGCGCAGACGTACCGGCCCGGAGATCGGCGAGATCTGACACTTGCGTCAGCTAGAGTCGGCCGTGCAGCGGACCGGGGGTACCGAGGATGCGAACGACATCGAAGCTCGCGGCCGTGATCGTCGTCGTGGCGCTCGCGGCCACGGCCTGCACCAGCTCCGACGAGAGCGCCTCGTCGGACACCACCATCGTGGAGGTCGCACCCGTGCCCGTCGAGCTCGCCAGCTATCCCTCGTTCCCGACCGACGTCCTCGCCGTGGACCAGGGCACCCTCGACCGGCTGGCCGGTGAGTACGTCGCGTCGCTCGACGGGGCAACGCCCGAGATGGAGCGGTTCCTGTTCGGCTACGTGCCGGTGCAGGTCTTCGACGACCTGTTCTCGGGGGGCGACGAGATCGACGACGCCACCGCGCGCTGGTTGCTGTACCTGTCGGGCTACTTCGGCGGTCGTTGGCTGCGCGGCGAGATCGCCAGCGCCCAACCCGACGCGTTGCTCGTCGGCTTCTCCCAGGAGCCCACGGCCGAGAGCTTCGAGGCGTCGATGTCGCTCGCCACGGGGGCCATCGAGGCGTCGACGGCCGACGATGCCACCGTGGTGGCCTTCGCCCGGTCGAGCCTGTTCGACACCCCGCCCGAGGAGCCCGGCGGTGACGTGGTGCGCGGGCTCACCGACTCCTTCGGTTACAACGCCGGCTACAACCTGGAGATCCTGGAGACACCCCCCGCGGGGCTCGACACCCCTGACCGGTTCCAGATCTCGTGCGACGGTCTGCTCACCTGCCGCTACGCCACCCCCCGCCTCCCCACGGTGGCCGCACTGGCGCCGGTCGGCGAGGCGCTCAACGGGAGCGATCCCGCCTACGCCGATCTGGCCGCCGAGTTGCAGCCGATCCAGGATGCGGCTGTGCCACGAGGTCGCTCCGTCTGGAGCTCGGGGCTCTCCGTCCAGGGGTTCCCGCAGTCGTCCTACGACCAGCTGCTCGAGGTGAGCTCGTCGTTCCTCGAGACGGTCCAGGCGTCGGCCCTCACGATGGTCGAAGGGACCGTGCAGGACGATGTCGCGTCGGCCCGCACCGGGTCGCGGGCGGTGGCGGCGATGACCGTCTGGCTCGACGCCTACATGGCCGGGCTCATCAACGGCGAGGGGACCATCGCCCTCCCCACCTTCGAGCTGTGAGCCCTGCGTCCCGGCACCTGCGTCGGGCCCGGACCGCGAGACCCCGACCAGGACGGATGCCATGAGGATCGAGTTCGACGCCGACGCCTGCACCGGTCACGGCCGCTGCTACGCGCTGTCCCCCGAGTTCTACGACGCCGACGACGACGGCTACTGCGTCGACCCCAGCGGCGAGGTGCCGCCGCACCTCGAGGAGGCGGCGCGGCGCGGTGCGCTCAACTGTCCCGAGAACGCCATCACCGTCGTCGACGGCTGAGGTCGGGGTCCGGGCGCGGGGAGCCTCAGGATGCGGCGGACGCGAAGAGCGCCCGGCGGATCATGAACTCCGCCGCGGCGATCGCATCGGGCTCGGAGACGTAGCCCAGCACCAGCACGGCGTAGGGCACACGCTCGAGGACGGCCAGGAGGACGAGGGCGTCGGCATCGGCGTCGCCGAAGCCACGCCGGTGCACGATGCGGGTCAGGCGATCGAAGGAGACGGTGGCGAAGCCGAGGGAGAACTCGGCCAGGACAGGGTCGACCTGGCCGATCTCCTGCCAGGCGCTGATGATCCCACCGTTCTCCCGGTACGTGCGGAACCAGCGGCTCGAGCCATTCGGTGAGCCCGTCGCCGGCCCGCTCGGGGAACGCGGCCAGGAGCTCGACCATCTGCGTGGCGGCGTCGGTGGCCAGGACCTGGAACAGCTGGTCCTTGCTGTCGAAGTACCGGTAGAAGCTGCCGTGCGAGACGCCGGCCTCCTCCACGATGTCGTCGACCCTCGTGTCGTGGTAGCCGCAGATCGGGAGGATGGCGCTCCCGGCGTCGAGGAGACGCTGGCGGGTCTGTTGACCTCTGGGCCGCAGCGCTGCGGGGGTCGCCGTTGGACGAGGGGGACATCGGCCACTTCGGCGGGGCCTTCGCCGGCGCCTTGGTCGAGGGATCGACGTTGACGCCCGCGATCGGGCCGTGGAGCTGCCGATGCAGGGTGCGGGCCAGGCCGTTCAGGAAGCGGGCGCGGGTGAGTCCGCCGAGCCCGAGGCGCCAGTAGTGGATCGAGCGCAGGGCCACCGAGACGGTGGCCGTGGACGATGCCGTCGGCAAGGGACCGGTCCCGGTCCCGTCGAAGTCGCGCAGCATGGCGTGGCCGACGCGCTCGCTCACGGACTGCGACCCCTTGGCGGTGCGGGCCTGGTCCCGGCTGGCGGCCTGGAACGACGACAGGATCGGTGCGTAGGTGTCGCACATGTCGGTGAGGCCGTCGAGCCACCGTCGTAGTCGACTGACCCCGGCGGCGTCGGCGCCGATGTCGTCGAGGTCGGCGACGAGCGCGTCCATCGCCTTGGCCATGTGGGCGGCCAGACGCCAGAAGACGTCGTCCTTGCTGGAGAAGTACTGGTAGAAGGCGGGGCGAGAGCAGCCGGCGGCCTCGGTGATGAGCTCGACGCGGGTGTCGTGGTACCCGTGGCGGGCGAAGACCTCGAGGGCCGCGTCGAGGATGCGGCGTTGCGTGTTGGCCCCCCGTTCGCCCACGAGAGGGTTGTCGCCGAACGGAGGTCGGCGCACCACCTCGGTCCCGTCCATGGAGCTCAACGTACCCCTGGCCCCTGTTCGCCCCGGGCATCGAGCCGTCGGTCGGGTCCGGCGACGGTCACGTCGTGGGCGGACGATCGATGACGGCGACGTCGTCGATGTGGGCGGGCGACTCGAGGACGTGCAGCACCGTGGCGGCGACGTGCTCGGGGTCCATGATCCCCTCCGATCCGAGAACCCCCGATGCGAGCCATCGTTCGGTGGCCGCGCCGATGGCATCGGGATCCCACGAGGAGGCGAACTCGGTGCCGCCGGTGTTGCCGACGACCACCCGGGTGACGAGCAGCCCGGGGAACTCGAGGGGGAGGCACTTCATCAGCCCGTCGAGCGCGAACTTCGAGGTGGTGTAGAGCGCCAGGTCCGGGAAGGGTCGCCGCACGGCCTTCGAGGACAGGATCACCAGCTGGCCCCCGGTGGCCACCAGGTGGGGGGCCACCGCAGTGGCCACGAGCGCTGCGCCGATCACGTTCGTGTCGAACACCTGGTGCCAGTCGGCCTGCGTGGCGTCGCGCATGGCCAGCAACGGCGACATCCCCACGGTGTTGACCACCGCATCGAGGCCACCGAGGGCCGTCACCGCGCCGTCGACGACCTGGGCGATCGAGGCCTCGTCGCGGACGTCGCCGGCCAGGGCGACGGTGCCGGGGTGGTCGCTCACCAGTGCCGACAGCCGGTCCTCGCTGCGGGCGCTCACCGCGACCTTCGCCCCGCGTGCGGCGGCCAGTCGTGCGACGGCCGCTCCGATGCCCGACGATGCGCCGACCACGAGGATCCTCTTGCCTGCCAGGACGTCGGTCATCGGACCCCTCTTCTCGGGAAACATGGGGCCCCGGCTTGCACCCCGCCGTAGGTCAACTAATCTAACACTTCTGTCATACAACGATCCTTGGGGGGCCAAGAGATGCAGGCAGAAGACCTGATCCTCGTCAGCGTCGACGACCACGTCGTCGAACCGCCGAACCTGTTCGAGGGCCGCCTGTCGGCCAAGGCCGCAGAGCGGGCACCCTTCGTGCAACGTCTCGACGACGGCCGTGACGTCTGGATGTTCGAGGGCAACGCCATGCCCAACGTCGGGCTGAACGCCGTCTCGGGCCGCGTGCCCGAGGAGTGGGGCCTCGACGCCACCTCCTTCGACGAGATGCGCCCGGGATGCTTCGACATCCACGAGCGCATCCGCGACATGAACGTCAACGGCGTCCTGGGCTCGCTCAACTTCCCCAGCCTCACCGGGTTCGCCGGCCAGCTCTTCTCGACCATCGACGACAAGGCCATCGGCCTCGAGCTCCTCCAGGCCTACAACGACTGGCACATCGAAGAGTGGTGCGGCACCTACCCGGGGCGGATGATCCCGCTCACCGTGCCCCCCATCTGGGACCCCGAGCTCATGGCGGCCGAGATCCATCGGACCGCAGCGAAGGGCAGCCACGCCGTCACCTTCTCGGAGAACCCCGAGAAGCTCGGCCTGCCCAGCTTCCACACCGACCACTGGAACCCGTTCTGGCAGGCCTGCGTCGAGACCGACACCGTCGTGTGCCTGCACATCGGCTCGTCCTCCACGCTCGTCACGACGGCCTCGGACGCTCCGATCGACGCCATGATCACCCTCCAGCCGATGAACATCGTGCTGTGCGCGGCCGACCTGTTGTGGTCGCCGGTGCTGCGCACGTTCCCCGACCTCCGCATCGCCCTGTCCGAGGGCGGCATCGGCTGGGTGCCCTACTTCCTCGAGCGGGTCGACTACACGTACCAGCACCACCACACGTGGACCAACCAGGACTTCGGCGACAAGCTCCCGAGCCAGGTGTTCAACGAGCAGATCCTCACCTGCTTCATCGACGACGCCGCCGGGATGGAGGTGCGCCACCACCTCAACGGCGACCACATCATGTGGGAGTGCGACTACCCGCACTCCGACTCCACGTGGCCCAACGCACCCGAGATGGCGTGGAAGTACCTCCAGGGCCTGCCCGAGGAGGAGATCAACAAGATCACCCACCTCAACGCCATGGAGCAGTTCTCCTTCGACGCCTTCTCGCACATCCCCCGCGAGCAGGCCACCGCCGGCGCGCTGCGGGCCCAGGCCGCCGACGTCGACACCGAGCTCGTCAGCTACGGCACCGGGAAGTTCCAGGAAGAGGGCAAGGTCACGATCATGACCCTCGTGGAGCGCATGTCGAAGTAGGCCTGTGGGGTCGGCGTCGCTCGGCCCCGTTCCACACCTCGACCTCCGCCGGGCGCCGCCACGACCAGGAGCACCGATGACCGACCTGCCCTTCCGCGTCCTGCCGGCGCTCGACGAGACCAACACGTTCTTCTGGACCGCCGGGGCGGAGGGGGAGCTGCGCTTCCTGCGCTGCCAGGACTGCGGCTACTGGCTCCACCCGCCCGGGCCGTGGTGTCCCGTCCTGCGAGGGCAGCGAACTGGCCCCCGAGGCGGTGAGCGGCCGTGCCGTGGTCGCCACCTACACCGTGAACCACCAGCCGTGGGTGGGCCCGGCCGATCCCTATGTCATCGCCATCGTCGAGCTCCCGGAACAAGAGGGGCTCCGGCTCACCACCAACATCGTGGGGATCGACCCGGACGACGTGGCCATCGGCATGGACGTGACGGTCGTGTTCGAACAGCACGGCGACGTGTGGTTCCCGTTGTTCGAGGTGGCGTCGTGACCGACTTCGAGCGGCGATCCGTCATCTCCGGCATCGGCCAGTCGGCCATCGGCCGTCGGTTGAACCGCACGGGCCTGGACCTCACGGTCGAGGCCGCACGGGCCGCGGTCGCCGATGCAGGGCTCACCCTCGCCGACATCGACGGGATCGCCACGTACCCCGGGGGTGGCAGCGGTGGGGGCGCCGCGTTCGGCGGTCCCGGCACCCCCGACGTGCAGGACGCCCTGCGGCTCCAGGTCAACTGGCACACCGGGGGCATCGAGGGCCCGGCGCAGCTCGCCGCCGTGGTGAACGCGGTCATGGCGGTGGGGGCCGGGCTGGCCAACCACGTGCTCGTGTACCGCACGGTCACCGAGGCCACGGCCCAGGGCTCCGGCGGACGTCAAGGGATCGGCGCCGGTGGGGGTGGAGGCGGCATCGGTGGTTCGATGCAGTGGAACATCCCGTTCCGGGCCTACTCGGCCGCCAACTGGCTGGCCATGAACGCCCAGCGCCACTTCCACGAGTACGGCACGACCCGCGAACAGCTCGGCATGATCGCCGTCACCGCCCGGCACAACGCCGGGCCTCAACCCGAACGCCATCTACCGCGACCCCATGTCGCTCGACGACTACCTCGCCGCCCGGATGATCTCGACGCCGTTCGGGCTCTTCGACTGCGACGTGCCCGTCGACGGGTCCACCGCGCTCATCGTCTCGCGGGCCGACCACGCCGCCGATGTCGACCACCCCGTGGCGCGGGTCGAGGCCGTGGGCACGGCGCTGCGGGGACGCCCGTCGTGGGACCAGTACGACGACCTCACCACCATGGCGGCCCGTGACGCCGGCGCGCACCTCTGGACCCGCACCGACCTCACCCCGGCCGACGTGGACCTCGTCGAGCTCTACGACGGCTTCAGCTTCCTGGCGATGGTGTGGCTCGAGGCGCTCGGCTTCTGCGGCCGGGGCGAGTCCGGCCCGTTCGTCGAGGGCGGCACGCGCATCGCCCTCGACGGCGAGCTTCCCCTCAACACCCACGGGGGCCAGCTGTCCGCCGGCCGACTGCACGGCTTCGGCTTCATCCACGAGGCCTGCCTGCAGCTCCGTGGCGGTGCCGGCGAGCGCCAGGTGGCGGACGCCGAGGTGGCCGCGGTGGGCAACGGTGGAGGACCGATCGCCGGAGCGCTGCTGCTCACCCGGGAGGGTTGACCGTGAGACGATCGACGGTTGGCGCCGGCCGGTTGTCGTGACGGCCGACGACGACGTCGTCGACGAGGCGGTCGTCGCGGAGTGGATCCGCGACCATTGGTCGCCGGACCTCACCGTGGGTGGGTGGTGGCGGCTGCTGGCGGACGCGGGTTGGGCGATGCCGACCTGGCCGGTCGGCCTCGGAGGTCGGGCGATGCGCTCGTCGTCGGCACGTGCCGTGGGACGCGTCCTGGCCGAGGCCGGGGTGGTGGGCCCGCCGTCGGGGGTCGGGCAGACCATGGGCGGACCGACCGTGCTCGCCCACGGCTCCGACGAGCAACGGCGGGTGCTGGTTCCGCCCCTGGCCGACGGACGCGAGTCGTGGTGCCAACTGTTCTCCGAGCCCTCCGCGGGCTCCGACCTGGCCGGGTTGCGCACCTCGGCAGTCCGCGACGGCGACGAGTGGGTGGTGAACGGGCAGAAGGTCTGGAATTCGGGGGCCCACCTCTCGGAGCGGGGCCTGCTCCTCGCCCGCACCGATCCGGCGGTCCCCAAGCACGAGGGCATCAGCTACTTCGTGATCGACATGCTCCAGCCTGGTGTCGAGGTCCGACCGCTGCGGCAGATGAACGGGGCCACCGAGTTCTGCGAGGTCTTCCTGACAGACGCCCGGGTCCGTGCCGACCGGATGGTCGGTGAGCCGGGTGCCGGCTGGCGCGTCGCCCAGACGACCCTGGCCTTCGAACGCCAGGGCGTGTCGGCCGGCGCCGCCCGTGCCACCGGCGCCTTCCCCGGCAGCCTCGCCGGTCAGCTCGACCGGACCGTCGCCGACGTCCTGGCCGAGGCGGCCCGCTCGCCGAGGCGGGAGGTGACGCGGCTTCGTGGTGAACACCCGGACGTTGAGGTCGCTGGTCTCCACCCGGGGTCGCGGCGGCGACCCGGTCGTGCGCCAGGCGTCTCGCCCGGTTCCGGGCCATGACGGAGGTCAACCGGTACAACGGGCTGCGCACCCGGGCGGCGTCACGCTCGGGTGGTCCCGGCCCGGAAGCATCGGTGGGGAAGTTGGCCATGTCCGAGATCGCCCGTACGTCGCGTGACCTCGCCTTCACGTTCATGGGGCCCGACGCCATGTTGGCCGGACCCGATGCCCCGCTGGGCGGGGCCTGTCACGAGGTGGCCCTGGCCACCTTCGGCGCCAGCCTCGGTGGTGGCACCGACGAGATCCAGCGCAACGTGATCGCCGAGCGCACGCTGGGCCTGCCCCGTGAGCCCGAGGTCGATCGCGGGATGCCCTTCCGCGACATCCCCTCCGGCTCCTCCGGGTCGCCCGGTTCGACGCACCAGAGGAAGGACGGCTGATGGCCGAGCGCCGTGCCCGCAGCATCCGCATGTCCGAGGACGAGGCCTGGTCGTTCGTGACCGATGCGCACACCGGGATCCTGACCACCCTCCGACGTGACGGGTCGCCGATCGCTCTTCCCATCTGGTTCGCGGTCGTCGAGCGCCGCATCTACGTGTCGACCAGGGGGAAGAAGGTCCTCCGGGTGCGACACGACCCGCGGTGCTCCTTCCTGGTGGAGGCGGGGGAGCGGTGGGCCGAGCTCGAAGCGGTCCACCTCTCCTGCGCCGGTCGCGTCCTCGACGAGGTCCCCGAGGAGCTGCGAGAGCGCATCGGTGCCGAGCTGCACCGGAAGTACGCCGCGTTCCGGACGGCGACGAGGGCCATGCCCGCGGCCACCCGTGCGGCCTACGACCCTGCGGCCGGTGCGCTGATCGAGCTCACCGTCGACGGTCGGATCCTGACCTGGGACAACCACCGCCTCGAGCTGGGCTGACGCGGCGTCCGCCGAGCGTCGCCGGTCAGATCGTGCGCTCCTCGTCCTTCCAGTAGGGCGCGCGCAGGAGTCGCTTCTGCAGCTTGCCGCTCGCCAGCCGCGGCAGGGCGTCGACGAAGTCGATCCGCCGGGGGAGCTTGAAGCGGGCGAGGCGGGTCGCGCAGTGGGCCAGGATCGCCTCGGCGGTGAGGTCGTCGGCGTCGACGCCCTCCGCCGGCTCCACGATGGCGAGGACGGACTCACCCCACTCCTCGTCCGGGATCCCGATCACCGCGGCGTCGCCGACCAGCGGACACTGCAGCAGCACGCTCTCGATCTCGGCCGGGTAGACGTTCACCCCGCCCGAGATGATCATGTCGACGGCGCGGTCACGCAGGAACAGGAACCCGTCGTCGTCGACGTAGCCCACGTCGCCGAGCGTCACCCACGACCCGCGCCGCATCCCGCGGGTCTTGGCGGGGTCCTTGTAGTACTCGGCGGCGGGGGCGTTGGTGTTCTCGACCCAGATCTGGCCGACCTCACCAGGAGGGAGCTCGTGGCCCTCGTCGTCGAGGATGTGCAGGGTGATGCCGTGGATGGCGCGCCCGACGGTGCCGGGCTTCTGGAGCCATCGTCGGGGAGTGGCGATCGTGGCCACCGACTCGGTCCCGCCGTAGGTCTCGTAGACCACCGGACCGAGCCATTCCATCAGCTCCGCCTTCACCGGCAGCGGACACGGCGCACCGGTGTGCATCACGCTCTCGAGGCTCGTCAGCGAATGCCTCTGACGCACCTCGTCGGGGAGGGCCAGGAGCCGATGGAACATGGTGGGCACCATCTGCGTGCTGGTGACCTGATGCTGCTCGATCATCGCCAGGCACGTCTCGGGGTCCCAGCGCGGCATCAACACCAGCGTGTGCCCGGCGTGCAGGGCCGCAGTGGCGGAGGCCGAGGGCCCCGCGTGGTAGAGGGGACCGCAGACGAGGTGGACCCCTGGTCCGGGCGTCATCCCGAAGCCCTGGCAGTAGACCGCGGCGGCGCTGCCGTACACGTCGTTGGCGTCCCCCTCCGGGAGGCGGCGCCGCACCCCCTTCGGGTGCCCGGTGGTGCCCGACGTGTACATCATCGTGGTGCCCGCGCCGAGGCCTGCGGGCAACGGGGGGGACGACCGGCCGAGCTCGATCAGCTCGTCGAGCGGTGTGAAGCCGTCCGCTCCGGGGTCGGCGAAGCAGTGGTCCGGTCCGATGCCGTCGGTCCGCACCGACGCGCAGAGCTCGGCGAGGTCGGCATCGACCACCAGCGCCGCCGCATCGCAGTCACCGAGGATGTCCGCCACCTCGGACGGGGCGAGGTGGGTGTTGATCGGGATCATGTAGAGGCCCGCCGACATGGCGGCGAGGTGGCAGGCGAAGAAGGTGGTTCGGTTCGCCACCACGACGGCGAGGCCGTCGCCACGGCGCAGCCCGAGGGCCCACAGCCCTCGTGCCATGGCGTCGCTCGTGGCCGACAGCTCGGCGAAGGAGGTCGTCCCCGCGGCCTCGACCACGGCGGCCCGCTCCGGGTGGGCGTGGGCGACGGCCCAGAAGCCCAACGGGACCGACGCCTCGGTCATCGGTCGCGCCCGCAGCGTCCGGTCACATCGCCGACCCTGCCCGGGGACCGGTCGGCGGTGCGGCCATCCCCCGCACGATGTTCTCCTGGGCGAACGATGCGACGAGCGCGCCCGCCTCGGTGAAGACGTGCGCCCGTCCGTAGGTGCGCCCGCCACCGGCGTAGGGGCTCTCCAGGGCCATGAGCAGCCACTCGCCGGCGTCGAAGTCCTGGTGGAACGTGAGCGCCTCG
Organism: uncultured Iamiaceae bacterium; assembly: GCA_963715425.1. Lineage (GTDB taxonomy): Bacteria > Actinomycetota > Acidimicrobiia > Acidimicrobiales > Acidimicrobilacustridaceae > Rhabdothermincola_A. Next base: position 39,722 of record CAVQSE010000002.1, on the reverse strand, counting down.
GAGATCACACCGGTGGAGATGGTGCGGTGCGCCTGCTCCTGACCGATGCCGGCGTGCGGTCGCATGGCGGTGGCGATCAGGTAGCCGTCGGTGGCCCACGCGAGCACGGCCTGGCTGGTGGTCAGATCGAGCGGGAGGCCGGGCAGCCGGGTCCAGAGGTACAGCTCCGCCGGGCCGACGGGGGCGTCGGCGTGCAGGAGGTCGACGTCGTCGACCACCCGGACCTCGGCACCGGGGTAGACGAGGTAGCCAGGGGCCGGCGCGCACTCGTCGGGGCCGGCCACGTCGGGTCGGGACGGGGCGTGGTTGATGAGGTCGGGCTCGGCGACGTCGAGCAGGGCGATGGCCTTGACGCAGTTCCGGTCGCCCTGGTGCACCGTCACCGACTGGGTGGCGAAGACCCGACCGACGTGGACGGGGTCGACGTCGATCTCCAGCGGCGCCGTGAAGCTCGCCGCCCTGGCGAAAACGGCCTGCAGCGACTTGACCTTCTTGCCCGGTGTGCTCCGCGTCGCCGCGACGATCACCTGCGCCAGCATCTGCCCGCCGAACACCACGTCCCGGCCGCCACCGTCCCCCTCGTGCGGGGCGACGTAGCGGTGCTCGCCGGTCTCCTCCAACGTCAGCAGTTCGAGCTCGGGTCGGTGGTCGGCGCTCATCGGGGTCTCCAAGGTCGGATCGTGAACCGGCGTGGGAAACGCGCCGATGCCTGCGACCGTCGTCGATGACCGGCCCCGTCGACCTGAGCGGTCGACGTGTTCCGACAATCGCGAGCATCTGACGTTCATGTCAACTATGGTGCGGCGCCACAGCAGGTGAACCCAGGGGGGATTCGTTCATGCGCATCAGGAACCGTGTGCTCTCTGGCACTCGTCGCCGTCTTGTTCGTCGCCGCCGCGTGCAGCAACGACGACGGCACGTCGTCGTCGTCGCCGTCCACCGGCGGATCGAGCGGCTCCGCCGCCACCGGCGATCGCAGCACCTTCGTCCCGATCAGCGGCGTCCCCGGGGTCACCGACGACTCCATCAGCTACGCCATCATCGGCACCAAGGCCAACAACCCGCTGGGCACCTGCATCCTCGACTGCTACGCCGCCGGCGTGAAGGCCTACTTCGACTACCAGAACTCCGAGTTCGACGGCATCTACGGCCGCCAGCTCGAGATCGGTGCGACCCTCGACGACGAGTTGGCCAACAACCAGGCCCGCTCGATCGAGGTCATCTCCGGTGGCAACGAGTTCGGGGTCTTCGTGGCCACCCTCGTCGCCGCCGGCTACGGGGACCTCAACGACGCCGGCGTGCCCACCTACGGCTGGGGCATCCACGCCACGGAGGTCACCGGTCGCGAGGCCATCTTCCCGAGCCAACCCGCTCCCTGCGCCGACTGCACCTCCCGCGCCGGTTCCTACCTGCTCAAGGAGTCAGGGAAGACCAAGGTGGCCGTCCTCGGCTACGGCGTCAGCGAGAACTCCAAGGTCTGTGCCGGGTCCCGCCGCGACGCCTTCGAGAAGTACGCCGACGAGACCGGCGCCGAGGTCGTGTACTTCAACGACGACCTCGCCTTCGGCCTGCCCAACGGCATCGGACCGGAGGTCACGGCCATGAAGAACGCCGGCGTCGAGTTCGTCTCCACCTGCATGGACCTCAACGGCATGAAGACCATGGGCCAGGAGCTCCAGCGCCAGGGCATGGACGACGTGGTGCTCGACCACCCGAACACCTACAACCAGGCGTTCGTCGCCGAGGCCGGCACCATCTTCGAGGGTGACTACGTCACGCCGGGCTTCCGCCCCTTCGAGGCCACGCAGAACGTGGCGCAGCAGAAGTTCGAGGAGTACATGGCCAAGAGCGGCCAGGAGCTGAGCGAGCTGGCCATGACCGGCTGGATCAACGCCACCGTCGCCGTCGAGGGTCTCCTGACCGCCGGTCCGGACTTCACCCGCCAGAGCGTCATCGACGCCACCAACACGCTGACGGCCGACACCGCCGGTGGCCTCCTGAACCCGATCGACTGGACCCGCCAGCACGTCCCGCCCACGCAGGACACGCCCGAGGCGGGCAGCGAGTTCGAGTGCTTCGCCCCGGTGCAGGTCACCAACGGCGAGTTCGTCACCGTGGCCAACCCCGACACGCCGTTCATCTGCTGGTCGAACGCCAACCGGGACTGGGCCGAGCCCGAGCAGATGTCCTTCGACGAGTGACCTCGTTGCGTCGACGATCCGACGACGTTCGAAACCGACGGTGGTGATCGAGCCGTGATCCTCGCCAGCGGCGCGGAGGACTTCTTCCGGGCCCTCCTCCAGGGGCTGCCCCCGGGGTCGGTCTACGCGCTCATCGCGCTCGGGTTCGTCCTGACCTACAAGACGTCCGGGGTGTTCAACCTGGCCTTCGGCGCCCAGGCGTACATCTCGGCCGCCTTGTACTTCAAGGCCCGCACCGACTGGGGTTGGCCCACGCTGCCGGCGCTCGTCCTGGCCGTGTTCGTCCTGGCGCCGTTGGTCGGGTTGATCCTGGAGCGGCTGATCTTCCGCCACCTGCGCACTGCCTCCGCAGTGGCCAAGTTGGTGGTGTCCATCGGCCTCACGGTGGCCATGCCGGCGTTGTTCGACCTGGTGTTCAGCTTCACCGCGGTCGCCGGCCAGACTCCCGTCGGCGTCGTCGCCGGCGGGGCCACCGTCTTCTACGACCCGTTCGGCGTCTACCCGTTCAGCCGCGACGAGCTGGCCCAGCTGGCCATCGCCGTGACCGCCATGCTGGCGCTGGCGGCCCTGTTCAGGTTCACGGCGCTGGGGCTGCGCATGCGAGCCGTCGTCGAGAGCCCCCGCATGGCCGAGCTCAACCGGGTCGACGCCAACAAGGTGTCGGCCTTCTCCTGGGCGCTGTCGAGCTTCTTCGCCGGGCTCGCCGGGGTGCTCATCGCTCCCCGGTTCAACACCCTCGTCGCCCCCGACTTCTTCGGCCTGGTGGTCGTGGCGGTGGCGGCGGCGGCGGTGGGCCGCCTCGTCAGCCTGCCCCGGGCGCTCATCGGGGGCCTCGGCCTCGGGATCTTCATCTCGCTGTTCAACACGTTCCTGCCGCAGTGGAGCGACACGCTCACGTTCCTGCGGCCCATCCAGGACAACATCACGCCGGCGGTGCCGTTCCTGTTGTTGTTCGGCATCTTCGTGTTCTGGCCGGCGATCCGGAAGGCGCCGGAGGCGTCGGACCCGATGGCCGGCGTCGACCCGCCGCCGCCGGTCGACGCCGCCGAGGCCCGTAGCCGCACCCTCACCATCGCGTCGCGGGTGTTCGGCGTCACCTTCCTGGTCGTCGTGTTCTCGGTGGTGTTCTTCCGGGCCGATCAGTTCTGGCTGTTCCTCGTCACGCAGGGCGTGGTGCTGGCCATCATCTTCTTGTCCATCACCGTCATCACCGGGTTCGCCGGTCAGATCTCGCTGTGCCAGGGCGCCTTCGCGGCCATCGGCGGCTTCACGGTGTTCCAGATGGCCACCCGCTACGACATGTCGGTGCTGCTCGCCGCGGTGATCGGGGCCTGCATCGCCGCGGTGGTGGGCGCGCTGTTGGCGTATCCCGTCCGTCGCCTCGGTGGGGTCTGGCTGGCCATCGCCACCCTGGCCTTCGCGTTCTTCTTCGATGCAGTGGTCGTCAAGTTCTCGTGGGTCGGCGGTGGGGGCACCTCGCTGCTCCAGGGCACGCGCGTCCCCCGACCGACGCTGGGCCCGTTCGACTTCAGCAACGACAAGACCTTCCTGGCCCTGTGCCTCATCGTGTTCACCATCGTGGCCGTCGTGGTCATCCAGCTGCGCGGCGGCACCTTCGGACGCACGTTGCGGGCCATCCAGGGCAGCGAGGTGGCGGCCGAGTCGATCGGCATCGCCCCGGCGCGTGCCCGCATCATCGCCTTCGCGGTGTCGGCCTTCATCGCCGGGCTCGGCGGCGCCTTCTTGTCGATCGCCCAGAAGAACGTGAACTACGCCAACAACTTCGCGCCCGTGCCGGCGCTGTTCTGGCTGGTGCTCGTGGTCAGCCTCAGCTCGCGGACCGTCACCGGTGCGGCGCAGGCCGGCGGCGTGTTCATGCTCTTCGACGCCGTCATCCTGAAGGGTGCCTTCCTGGGATGGATCCTCGGCGGGCAGAGCCGCATTCCCGGGCTCTTCCCGATCGAACCGAAGTGGCGCTTCGTCCTGTTCGGCCTCACCGCGGTCCAGTACGCCAAGCACCCCGAGGGGATGCTCGAGTACGGCACCCGCCGGTCCACCGCCCGAGTCGACGCCTGGCTGGCCCGGCGACGCGGGCAGACCGGCGACGACACGGGCCCGCCCGACGAGTCGGGTGCCTCGAACCCCGTCGACGCACCGGCACCCGCCGGCGAACCCCTCGAGGCCCCCCGGTGAGCGCGCTGCTCGAGGCCACCGAGATCACCAAGTCCTTCTCGGGCATCCGGGCCCTCGACGGCGTGGACCTCCACGTCGACGTGGGCGAACGGGTGGGGCTGATCGGGCCCAACGGAGCGGGCAAGACCACGTTCTTCAACTGCCTCCTCGGCATCAGCCCGCAGACCAGCGGCACCTTCGTCTTCGACGGGCGCAACATCGACGGCCTGTCGGTGCACCGGCGGGCCAAGGCCGGCATCGGCCGCACCTTCCAGCGCATCGAGCTCTTCGCCGACACCACGGTGCGCGAGCACCTGCTGATCGCCGAGCGGGTGCGCAACGGCACGGGATCGTTCTGGAAGGACATCATCGGCCGCGGCAAGCCCACCGCGACCGAGAAGGACGAAGCCGACGCCGTGCTCGAGCTGCTCGGGCTCACCGACGTGGCCGACGACCAGATCGAGGCGCTCAGCCTGGGCAAGGGACGCCTCGTCGAGGTCGGCCGGGCGTTGATGACCAAGCCCAAGCTGCTGTTGCTCGACGAGCCGTCGTCGGGCCTCGACCGCACCGAGACCGCGGCGCTCGCCCAGACCCTGCGCGAGGTCCAGGCGGAGCAGGGGTTCGCCATCCTGCTCGTCGAGCACGACGTCGAGCTGGTGACCAGCTTCACCGAGCGCACCTTCGTGCTCGACTTCGGACGGACCATCGCCTCCGGCGCGACCGCCGACGTCATGGTCGACCCCCGCGTGCGCCACGCCTACCTCGGTGACATGGAGATGGAGACATGACGATCGCGCCGATGCTCGAGCTGCGCGACGTCGAGGCCTCGTACGGCCCGTTCCGGGCGTTGTTCGGGGTCTCGCTCACCGTCGGGCGCGGGGAGGCGGTGGCGCTGCTCGGCGCGAACGGGGTCGGCAAGACCACCGTGGCCCGCGTGGCCAGCGGGCTGCTGGCCCCGACGTCGGGCACCGTGGAGGTCGAGGGCATCGACATGACCGGTCGGCCCACCCGCGACTTCGCCCGCATGGGCGTCGCCCACGCTCCCGAGGGCCGGTCGGTCTTCGGCACCCTCACGGTCCAGGAGAACCTCACGCTGTCGTTTCGTGCCTCGCTCGGGCGCGGTGGGGTGGACCCCGGGCTCGACCGGGCCTACGAGCTCTTCCCCAAGCTGGGGGACCGGCGCAACCAGATCGCCGGGACCCTCTCGGGTGGCGAGCAGCGCATGCTGTCGCTGGCCCGCGTGATGGTCGAGTCGCCCCCCCTGCTGGTGGCCGACGAGCTCTCCCTCGGGTTGGCGCCGATCATCGTCAACGAGGTCTACGACGTGCTGGCCACGATCCGCGACGCCGGCACCTCGCTGTTGATCGTCGAGCAGCAGATCGCACCGGCACTGAGGCTGTGCAGCCGTGCCGTGTTGCTCGATCGAGGCGTCGTCACATGGGAGGGCGACGCCGAGTCAGCCGCCGACGTGGTGGCGAGCAGCCTCTTCGAAGGAGCGTGACGTCGATGGAGTTCGATCCGTTCAGCAGGGAGTTCTTCGAGGACCCCGACGAGGTCTACCGCTGGCTGCGTGACGAGGCGCCGGTGTACCACAACGCCGACATCGGCTTCTGGGCGGTCTCGCGCTATCAGGACTGCGTCGAGGTGCACCGTGACGTGGCCGCCTTCACCTCCACCCACGGGCTGACGATCGACCAGCTCACGAGCACCGAGTTCGGCGAGATGACCGGTCAGATGAACTCGATGATCATGATGGACCCGCCCATGCACGATCGCATGCGCAAGCTGGTGAGCCGCGCCTTCACGCCGCGCCGCATCGCCGACTGGGGGCCTGTCGTCGACACGGTCGTCACCCGCTTCCTCGACGAGCTCGACGGTCGTGACCGCTTCGACGTGGTGAAGGACATCAGCGGTCCCTTCCCGGTCGAGGTCATCTGCGCCATCGTCGGGATCCCCGAGGCCGACCGCCAGCAGATCCGGCACTGGACCGATGCCACCCTCGAACGGGAGGTGGGCAACCCGTTCCCGACCGCGGCCGGCATCGAGGCCGCCATCGCCTCGTCCGCGTACTACGCCGCGCTCGTGGCGGACAAGCGGGCCCACCCCTCCGACGACATGATCGGGCACCTGGTCGAGGCCGAGGTCGAACGCGAGGACGGCACGATGGACCACCTCGACGACCTCGAGATCGCCGGCTTCATCTCGTTGCTCGCGGCTGCCGGCAGCGAGACGGTGACCAAGCTCATCGGCAACGCCGCGTTGATCTTCGACGACAATCCGTCCGAGCTCGAACGGGTGAAGGCCGATCCGTCGTTGACCCCCGGGGCCATCGAGGAGCTGCTGCGCTACCGCCCGCCGTCGCAGTACCAGGGCCGGTTCTGCACCCAGGACCGCACCTTCCACGGTGTCACCATCCCCGCGGGCAGTCCGGTGCTGGTCGTCACCGGCGCCGCCACCCGCGACCCACGTGCCTACGAGGACCCCGACCGCTTCGACATCGAGCGACAGGGCCCGCTCGGCATCACCTTCGGCCACGGGATCCACTACTGCATCGGGGCCCACCTGGCCCGGCTCGAGAGCCGGGTGGCCATCGACGAGATGTACCGGCGCTGGCCCGACCTGCGCGTCGACCGCGACAACGTGCGGTGGGTGCAGATGTCCAACGTGGCCGGCCCGGCCAGCGTGCCCGTCGCCGCCTGAGCCCGTCGCGTCGGGCTCGTCGGGCCCACGATCCGCCGGGCGACCGCGGTCCGATCCGCTGGGGAAACGCGTCAGGCGGGCCGCGCCGCCGGGCGGACGAGCGTCGGACCTCCGGCCGACGGGGTGTCCCAGAGCCACAGGGCCCGCTGGGCCCGTCGGTACAGCAGGGCGAGGACGTCGACGTCGCCGCGGGCCCCGGCGGCCCGGGCCGACGCGGCCATCTCGCCGCTCGCGATCGACGGCCCGAGGACGCCACGTCGGTCCGCCAGGTCCTCGGCGAGGACGAGGTCGCCCAGGTGCGCGGCGGCGCGGTGGTGCTCGATGGTGATCATCGCCGCCCTGGTCCGCAGACGGGCGAGAGGGTCTCGCAGGACGGGCACCACGTCGTCGCGCAGGCCTTCGACGGCGGCGTCGTCGAGGGCCGTGGCTCCGGCGGCGTGGACGACCGCGGGCAGGGTCGGCAGCGGTGCGCGCATGGCGACGGCGAGGTCGTGGGCCAGCTGACGCAGGAACCGGTGGTGGGGCGCCATGTACGCCGCCAGACCCAGTGCGCCGCCACCTCGACCGATGGCGACGGCGGTGATCAACGCGCAGCGCAGCTGGACGAACGCGGCGTAGTAGCGGGTGGCGTCGGCGTCGATGGCGGTCCCCGTGGCCTGCTCGTAGAGGCGATCACGGCGGTGGACGTCACCGAAGGCTCCCGCAGCCCCGGCGCGCATGTCGATCCACGCGACGTCGTCCATGGGGTCGCCGAGGTGGCACAGCTCCCAGTCGACCAGCCCGGTCACCCGACGGCCGTCGTGCACGAAGTTCCCCGGCCCGGTGTCGCCCTGCAGCAAGGCGGTGGGCCGGTCGTGCACGGGTGGGTGGTGCTCGAGCCAGGCGAGGGCGTAGGCGATCAGTGGATCCTCGGTGAGCCCGTGGGCCTGGGCGAGCCGGCGCCACGCACCGAGATCGGCGAGGGGCTGTTCGATCGGCGACCCGGGTCGGGTGAAGCCCGGGAGGTCCAGGGTGTCGGGATCGAGGGCGTGGAGCGAGGCCACGGCCGAGAAGAAGCTGGCGACGAGCTCCTCGTCGTCGGCCGCATCGACGACGTCGACCCTCGAGCGGCCGGGGACCCGTTCGAGGATCAGTGCGTCGCCGTCGGGGTGCAGGCCCAGGAGGCGGGGCACCGGCACGTCGGTGGCCTGCAGCGCCCGGTAGGCGACGGCTTCACGGGCCAGCGAGAAGTCGCTGTCGGCCAGTGCCCCGCGGCCGAGCTCCACGCGCACGACGACGGCCACCGGGGCGCCGTCGACCTCGGCGTCGACGAACCAGAGCTCACGTGATCCGCCGCCCAGCTCCCGCTGCTCCCCGACGACGCTGCCACCGAGCGTGGACTCGACCCACTGGCGGAGCCCGGTCTGCACGGCCGGTTGATCAGGCGCCGCGAGCGGCGTTCGTCAGCTCGATGTGGCGGGCATGGATCTCGACCGTCCTCTGGGCGAGATCGGCGGGCACGGCACCGAAACGCGGGAGCCCGGACCGTCGCGAGGGCAGCGCCACGGTGGCTGCACCGTTGGCCGTCTCCACACCGCGTTGGTTGACCATGTGCAACTCGAGGTCGACCACCGCCCCCGTCTCCTCGATCCGCTTGTCGACCACCTTCGCACTGAGGAACTGCGTGTCACCCTGATAGTTGAACTTGCGGATCGAGTCCTCGAGGCGGAGCAGGCAGCCGTCATCGCCCATCCAGTCGGTGACGTGGTGCTGGAACCAGCTCTGGCGCATGACCCCGTAGTCGTAGGCCATCGGGTTCCCGATGGCCTGCGCCCACGCGGAGTCCCAGTGGAGGCGTTGGGCGACGTCGGGCACGCCCATCTCGTTCTTGATGTAGAAGGGCCTGATGCGGGTCCGGTTCTTGTAGCCCACCCGCGAGGAGCGCAGGCCGTAGGGCACGAACCCGTAGCCCCCGGCGTGGAAGGCGATGATCTCGGTGACGGTGAGCGGGCCCTTGACCATCGGCCGGAGCTCCTCGCCCACCTCGACGTCCTCCCACCAGCGCTTCTCGGCGCCACGTACCTCCTCCTGCGCGTAGATCCGGTCGATCTCCTCGATGTCGGCGTCGGTGTAGCTCGCCGGTTCGATGTCGAGGTACTTGCCCCGGTCCCGGGACTCCTTGCGTGCCGTCAGGATGGTGAGGACGCGGTACACGCCGACCACCTCGACGCGTTGGTTGAAGATGGCCTGGCGGCTCACCTGCACCACCGATCGCCCGGCGAACTCCGAGTCCTTGGCCTCCACCGACTCGAGCCCGCTGAAGCTGTAGAGGCGATCGCCCGGGTACACCTGGCGGTAGAAGTCCCACGTGCCGCCGGACACGAAGACATGGATGCCCCGGAACAGCCCCTTGGTGGCTTGCGCCACGTCCTTGGGGACCGGGTCGCCGAGCAGCGGGGTCTTGATGTGGCCGATGAACGTCGGTGAGGCGACCTGCGAGCCCCAGCGAGTGGTCGGCCCGTAGTCCTCGTCGACGTGGAGCGGGTTGTCGTCGCCCATCCCCAGCGCCCAGTTCCGGATGGCGTCGGGGGTGGCCACGGAGATGTGCTCCCGGCGCCGGTTGGTGGTCTCGACCCCGATGAGCAACCGGGCCCGTTCGATGTCGTCGTCGCTCAGCTCGTACGAAACGGCCTTCTCGAACTCCGCTTCGAGATCGGTCATGTGGTCATCCCCCCCGGCCGTCGAGCGGCCCCTTCGATGCCCGGAGAGGCTACCGCCGTTAGGGTTCGGGGGTCCGAGGGTCGAGCGGCCCGGACCGGCGAGCGAGGGGGACGCGTGGCCGAGACGACGTTGACGACGCGCCGAGAGGGCGCGGTGCTGGTGGTTTCGATCGACCGACCGACGCGGGGCAACGCGCTCGACGGCGCGACCATCGACGCCCTCCTCGGCGTCGTCGCTGACCTGGCGACCGATCCGGGCGAGGTCCGGGCCGTCGTGCTGCGAGGCGAGGGGCGCCACTTCTGCACCGGGGCCGACATCGGCGGCGGTGGCGGCGGTGGTGCGCGCGGGCGTCGATCGGTCACATCGCCCGAGGCCTGTCGACCGGTCCGCACCTGCTCGTGCAGCGGCTCTGGGACTGCGCACTCCCCGTCGTGGTGGAGCTCACCGGACGCACGTCCGGGCTCGGCCTCCATGTCGCGCTCACCGGCGACTGGACCGTCGCGGCGGAGAGCGCCACGTTCGCGGAGCCCTTCTCCGATCGGGGCTTCAACGTGGACTCCGGGGGCTCCTGGCTGCTGCCTCGCTTCGTCGGTCTGACCCGTGCCAAGCGCATGCTCTACACCGCCGAGGTGCTGGATGCGGGCACCGCGCTCGACTGGGGCCTGGTCTCGCAGGTCGTCGCCGACGCCGACGTGGAGGCCGAGGCGTTGGCGGTCGCCGAGCGGTTGGCCGCTCGGCCGACCTTCTCGCTCGGAGCCACGAAGGGCCTGTTGCACCGGCACCTCGACGGGGACCTCGCCGGAGCCATGGCCGACGAGGCCGCGGCCATCGAGCTGACCGTGCGCAGCGACGACTTCAAGGAAGGCATGCGGGCGTTCGCCGAGAAGCGACCTCCGCGGTTCACGGGTCGATGACCATGCGGTGCCGGTGCACGCCCCGGACCGGAACGACTCGGCTCCCTACACTCACGCCATGAGCAGCCTCGCCGTCCACGTCGACGAAGGAGTCGCCACCGTCACCTTCGATCGGCCACCGGTGAACGCCATCGACCGGGCCTCGATGGACGAGCTGCGGCGGATCTTCGACTCGTTCGAGGCCGATCGCTCGGTGCGGGCGGCCATCTTCACGTCGGCGGGCAGCCGGGCCTTCATCGCCGGCGTCGACCTGGCCACGGTGGGCGACGCGGCGCCGAGGGAGGTGCCGCCGGGCGAGATGATCGACCCCGGTGGTCCGGCTCGCGCCGCGATGTGGGCGATCACCGACTGCGCCGTGCCGGTCATCGCGGCGGTCAACGGCCCGGCCATCGGGGCCGGGCTGGCCTTCGCCGCGTGCTGCGACATCATCCTGGCCAGCGACAACGCCACCTTCGGCACGACCGAGATCAACGTCGGCCTGCTCGGGGCCAGCGCCCACGTGTCGTCGCTCGTCGGTCGGCACAAGGCCCGCGAGATGTTCTTCACCGGTGAGCTCGTACCCGCGGCCGACCTCCATCGCATCGGAGCGGTGCGCGAGGTCGTCCCTCTCGACGACCTGCTCCCCACCGCACGGGCCCTCGCCGCCACGCTGGCGGCGAAGAGCCCGATCGCCCTGCGCATGGCGAAGGCATCGATGAACCAGGTCGAGGGGCTCCCGCTCAAGGAGGCCTACCGGATCGAGCAGACCTACACCGACCGGTTGGTGCGCTTCGAGGATTCGACCGAGGCCCGGGAGGCGTTCTTCGCCAAGCGGGACCCCCAGTGGCGGTGGCGATGAGCCGGTGTCGTCGGGTGCCGCCCCGTGGCTGAGGGCGATCAGGGCCTGCTCTCCCCGGTCGACGACGACTTCCATCCCCCGGTCGCCGACGAGTGGTGGTCGCACGAGACGTGCTGGTTCTGGTTCTTCGTGCCGGAACGTGCCATCGGAGCGTGGATCTACAACTGGATCCGCCCGAACATCGGCACCAGCGGTGGTGGTCTGTCGCTGTGGGACGACCGCACGTGGCTGCACTGGGAGGTGCCGTACTTCTCGAACTACTCCAACCTGCGCCTCCCCGAGGAGCGTGACCTCAGGTCCTTCACCTTCCCCACCGGCATCTCGGTCGAGGCGCTCGAGCCGCTCTCGCGGTACCGGGTGCGCTACGCCCACGCCGACATGGTCGACCTCGACCTCGAGTTCGACTCGATCATGGAGCCGTGGGTCGCCACCACCGAGCACGAGGGGAAGCGGCGTCCCCACCACTTCGACCAGTTCGGTCGGGTCACCGGCTCGCTGGTCCTGCACGGCGAGCCGATCGCGGTCGACTGCCTGGCCATCCGCGACCGCACCTGGTCCGTGCGCTCGGAGCGGTGGAAGCACGGTGGCGGCTTCGGGTACACGAGCGCCGCCGCCGACACCGGGGAGTCGTTCCTCTTCGTCGGTGACACCGAGTCGGCCTCGGGCTTCGCCGTGTTGGACGGTCGCCGCTGCGAGCTCGTCCGCGGGTCCCGTCTCGTGGAACGCGACGCCGTGCACGGGTTCGTCGACCGGGTGGTCATCGACGCCCACGACGCCGAGGGCCGCCACCTCGAGGCCGAGGGGCGTTCGATCAGCCGGATCGCCATGCCCGTCCCGGGGGTCCACGGGGTGGTGTGGGCCAGCGTGTGCCGGTGGACGATCAACGGCGTGCCGGCGTGGGGCGACGACCAGGAGCCCTGGCCGGTGATGGCCTGGTCGAACCGTCGCCGAACCTGACACTCATGTCAGGTTCTGGGTAGCCTCGGCTCGGTCGAACGGGTCTGGGGGCGTCGTGGAGTTCGAGCTGAGCGAGGACCAGGAGCTCTTCCGGTCCACCACGCGACGGTTCCTCGAGGCGGAGTGCCCTCTCACCACCGTGCGAGCCCTCGCCGAGACGGTGGCGGGCTTCGACCGCGACTGGTGGCGCCAGGGGGCCGAGCTGGGTTGGACGTCGATGCTCGTCGCCGAGGACGACGGCGGAGGCAGCGTGAGCGGCGCAGGGCTGCGCGACCTCGCGCTCGTGGCCGAGGAGATGGGCCGGCTGGTGGCTCCGGGTCCGCTGGTCCCCACCAACGTGGTGGCGGGTGCCGTGTCCCGCGGCGGCACCGAGGAGCTCCGGTCCGCGGTGCTCCCGGGCCTGCTGTCGGGTGAGCGCATCGCGGCGTGGGGGCCCGTCGACGCCGGCTCGCCGTTCTCGGTGCACCCGGGCCTGACGCGGGCGGAGCGCGCCGACGGCGGTTTCGTGCTCTCCGGGACCAAGGGGCCGGTCGAGGCGGGCGCGGAGGCCGACCATCTGCTGATCGCCGCGATGACCGACGACGGTCCCACGCAGTTCCTCGTCGGGGCGACGGACCCGGGGGTGACCGTCGTGCCTCTCGGGTCCATCGACCTGGTTCGCCGCTTCGCGGAGATCCACCTCGACGGCGTGCGCGTCGCACCGTCGCACGTCGTCGGCCCGACCGGCGGCGCGGGGCCTCAGCTCGAATGGCAGTGGCAGGTTGCCGCGGGCCTCCAGTGCGCCGAGACCTGCGGGGTCCTGCAGGTCGTGCTCGACACCACCGTCGAGTACCTCGGCGACCGCTACTCCTTCGGTCGTCCGCTGTCGTCGTACCAGGCCCTCAAGCACCGACTGGCCGACATGGCCATGTGGCTCGAGGCCTGCCATGCCACCACCACCGCGGCGCTCCGGGCCGTGGGGAGCGACGATGGCGCCGAGACGATCAGCGTGGCCACGTCCTACGTCGGCGCGCACGCCACCGAGATCATCCAGGACTGCGTGCAGCTGCACGGAGGGATCGCCGTCACCTGGGAGCACGACATCCACCTCTACCTCCGACGGGCCACGTTGAACCGGGCGATGTACGGCACGCCCGACGACCACCTCGAACGACTGGCCGTCCTCCTCGGCATGGACGCGGCATGAGTCCGGCGACGAGCACGGTCCAACCCGGGTCACCCGACCACGACGTGGAGTCGGTCGAGTCGTTCCGCGCTCGCGCCAGGGCCTGGCTCGCCGAGTCGATGCCCCGCCTCGCCCCCGGGGCCGGCATCGCCGATCGCGACGCCGACCGCTATGCCGAGGAGCGCCGACTGCAACGTCGGATCTGGGACGGTGGTTTCGCCGGCGTCTGTTGGCCCGCCGAGTACGGCGGCCTCGGCCTCGGACGCGAGCACCAGCGGGCCTTCGACGAGGAGTCGCTTCCCTACGACATGCCGTTGTCGTTCAACATCCCCACCTTCGGGATCCTCGCCGCCACCCTCGTCGACTTCGGCACCCACGAGCAGAAGGCTCGTCACCTCCCGGCGATCCTGCGGGGTGAGGAGCTCTGGGTGCAGTTCCTCTCGGAGCCGAGCGGCGGTTCCGACCTCGCCGGGTGCATCACCCGTGCAGACCGTGATGGCGACGTGTTCATCGTCAACGGGTCGAAGATCTGGAGCTCGGCTGCCGCCGACAGCGACTACGCCATGTGCCTCGCCCGCACGAACTGGGACGTCCCGAAGCACCGCGGTCTCACGATGTTCCTCATGAAGATCCACCAGCCGGGCATCCAGATCGACCAGATCCGCCAGATCAACGGCTCGATGGAGTTCTGTCAGGAGTTCTTCGACGACGTGGTGGTCCCCGTGGCCGACGTCATCGGCGAGATCGACGACGGCTGGTCGGTGGCCTCCCGACTCCTGCTGCACGAGCGCACCGCCGTCGCGGGTGGGTCGCCGTACACCAGCGGTCGCTCCCTGGGCGGGACGAACACCGGCCCCGATCGGTCGTTGCTCGAACTGGCCGATGCCACCGGCACCGCGACCGATCCGCGTGCGCGCCGCCTGGTCGCCGCCAACCACGTCGAGCACGTCGTCAACGTGCACCTCGTCGATCGTGTCACCGAAGGCGTCAGGAGCGGGCAGCTCCCGCCCGCAGCGGGTTCGATGACCAAGCTCTTCCATGCCATGGTCGGCGTGAAGCGGGCGCAGGCCAGCCTCGAGATCGGCGGGATCGATGCGGTCGTGTGGGCCGAGGACGACGACGGCCCCGGGCGCCGGCTCGGGGAGGCGAGCCTCTCGCGTCAGGCGATGTGCCTCGGAGGCGGGAGCAACGAGATCCAACGCAACATCATCAGCGAACGCATCCTCGGCCTTCCCCGCGAGTGGGCCGCCGATCGTGAGATCCCGTACCGCGACGTCACCCGAACCTCGACCCCCGCCGGGCCCGGCGGCCCCGGAGGGCGGGGCCCCGCGATGACCACCGACCCTCCAGGAGACGACCCCCGATGACCACGTCCACCGCCGAATCGTTCCGCCAGGAGCTGCGCGACTGGCTCGACGCCAACTACACCGCCGAGGTGCGTGAGGCCCTTCGTGGGCCCGAGGACCAGCGCTTCGACGCCCATCGCAAGTGGAACGCCGCACTCGTCGACGCCGGCTACGGCGCCATCGCCTGGCCGTCGCGTTTCGGGGGTCGTGACGCCGGGCTGGAGGAGCAGCTCGTCTACAACGAGGAGACCGCCCGCGTGGGGGCTCCCGGTCCCGTGAACGCCATCGGGGTGGCCAACATCGCCCCCGCGATCATGGCCCTCGGGACCGACGAGCAGAAGGAGCGGTTCCTGCAGCCGATGTTGCGCGGCGACGAGATCTGGAGCCAGGGGATGTCCGAGCCCGGCGCCGGATCGGATCTCGCGTCACTCAGCTGTCGAGCCGTCCTCGACGGCGACCACTTCGTGGTGAACGGGCAGAAGACCTGGAACTCCAACGGCGATCGGGCCGACTGGTGCCAGCTCTACGTCCGCACCAACCTCGACGTGCCCAAGCACAAAGGGATCACGTGCCTCCTCGTCGACATGCGCACACCGGGCATCGAGGCCCGACCGATCCTGACCATGGCCGGCGACAGCGGCTTCAGCGAGTTGTTCTTCACCGACGTGCGCGTGCCGGTGTCCGCGTTGCTGGGCGAGGTCGACGGGGGTTGGGCGGTGGCCACCAACACCCTGAGCAACGAGCGAGCCGGCGTGGCCAGCATGTACCTCAGCACGCGCGCCACCTTCGATCGCCTGCTCGAGGAGGCGAGCGCCACCGGGCCCGACGGCCGGCGTCCGGTCGATGCTCCCGTGGCCCGCGACGAGCTCATGCGCCGGTTCACCGATGTGCGGCTCCTCGAGTTCCTGGCCAAGCGCTCGCTCGGGGCGGCGCTGGCGGGGAAGGCTCCGGGAGCCGAGGGCAGCATCATGAAGCTGGCCTGGTCGCAGACCAGCCAGCGGGTGGCGGCGACGGCGGTCGACGTCCTCGGCATCGGCGCGCTCGACGGGCCCTGGGGTGACGCCCTGCTCTCCTCGGTGTCGCTCACCATCGCCGGCGGCACGACCGAGGTGAACCGCAACATCATCGGTGAGCGGGTGCTGGGCCTGCCGCGCGAGCCGAAGCCGACGCCCTCCGGCTGAGGGCCGTCGGGTCCGGTGGCCGGCTTCAGCAGGCCGGCGATGACCTGGTCCCCGAAGGCGGCCAGGGTGGACGGGGCGGCGAAGTCCGCGAACCACACGTAGATCCGCTCGACGCCGCGCTCCTGGAGGTCGTGGTAGTGGGCCAGCAGCTCGTCGGCGTCGCCGATGACGAGGCCTCCCCCCATGTTCCCGAACCGACGGGTGGCCAGCCCGACCACCTCGTCGCGGGTGGCGGGGTCGGCCACGAAGGCCACCATCTCCTGGGTGCTGGCCCGTGCGGTACCGGTGCGGGGCCGGAGTTCGTCGAAGCGGTCGAGGGCGTAGATCGGGCAGTTCCACCACGTGGCATGAGCGGCGACGAGCTCGAGGGTGCGGGGGCCCGCCCCGCCGATGACGATGGGGATCTCGGCCAGCGGGGTGGGGCGCTGCTGGCCCTGCGCCAGATGGTGGAACTGCCCCTCGAAGTCGACCGGCTCGCCCGACCAGAGCGCGGTCACCACCTCGAGCGTCTCGCGTAGACGCCGAACCCGGACCCGGGGCTCGGTCTCTCCGATGCCGAACCGGTGGAACTCCTCGGCCACGGAGCCCCAGCCGATCCCGAGCTCGAATCGGCCGCCCGAGGCATGGTCGAGGGTCACCGCCTGCTTGGCCAGCACCGCTGGATGCCGGAACGAGTCGCACAGCACGAGGTGGCCGAGCGTGAGCGTCTCGGTGTGGGCAGCCAGCCAGGACGCGGTGACCATGGCATCGAACATGTCGTGGCCCTCGGCCATCGGCGGGGCCAGGTGGTCCATCAGGGCCAGCCCGGTGAAACCGGCCGCCTCGGCCGCACGCGCTCGCTCGACCATGGCCTCGAGGCTCATGCGCATCTGGGGAAGGAAGAGGTGGAACTCGGGCGCGGGGCTCATCGTGTCGACGCCTCGGTCAGAGGATGGCGCCGGTCTCCTTCATGGCCGCCAGTTCTTCCCAGTCGAGACCGGCGGCGAGCAGCGCGGTCTCGGTGTGCTCGCCGTGCTCGGGGGCCCGGGAGACCTCGACCTTGACCTCGTCGAACTGCGCGGGGCTGGCCACCAGCTGGACCTCCTGGCCGTTGCCGGCGGTCATGGTGGGCAGGTAGCCGTTGGCGATGACCTGGGGGTCCTCGTAGAGCTCGTCGAGGGTCTGGAACGGCGTCCACACGCCGTCGAAGTCGGCGAGAGCCTCCTTCCAGTACGACAGCGGCTGGGAGCCGAACGCCTCGTCGAGGAGGGTGATGCACTCGGCGCTGTTCTCGGCGCGGGCGGCAGCATCGACGAAGCGCTCGTCGGTGGCCATCTCGGGCTTGCCGAGGCGGCGCACGAAGTCGGCCCAGAACTTGTCGCTCTGCAACAGGATGAGGCTGATGTAGCGCCCGTCGCCGGTGCGGTAGGCCCCGACCCCCGGATTCGGCGACTGCTTGCGGTCTCCGCCGCTCGGCAGCTTCGAGAAGCCGAACAGCTTCGACGCCACGACGAGCGGTGAGATCTGCCACATGGCGGTGGCCAACAACGACACGTCGACCACGCTGGTCTCACCCGTGTTGGCCCGCTTGAACAGGGCTGCGGCGATGGCGCCGGCGGTGGCCAGCCCACCCATGACGTCGCCGAACGCCGGGCCCGGTTGATTCGCCGGCCAACCGTCTGCGTTCTCGGGGTGGATCGCCGCCACGCCGCCGCGGGCCCAGAACGACGCACCGTCGTAGCCGCCCTTCTCGGCGTCGGGGCCCTGCGGGCCCTGCCCCGTGCCGCGGGCGATGATGATGTCGGGGTTGCGGGCGCGGATGTCCTCGGTGTCGATGCGCAGCTTGCGGCGCACCTTGGGCATGTAGTTCGTGAGCAGCACGTCGGCGTTCTCGACGAGCTTCATGAACGCCTCGCGGCCGTCGGCCTTGGTGAGGTCGATGGCCACCGACTGCTTGCCGCGGTTGGGCTGCTCCATCATGAAGTTCACGCCCCCCGGCCCCCCCGGCACGAGGCCCGAGGTGATCAGACCGCGCTGCGGGTCGCCGCCGACCGGGCGGTTCGACCTTGATGACCTCGGCGCCCCAGTCGACGAGCACGGCGCCTCCCGACGGGATGAACATCCAGCTCGACAGCTCGAGGACGCGAACGCCGTCCAGTGGTCCGGCCATGGTTCTCGTTTTCCCTTCGTGGGTGATGGTTGGTGATCGGTTCGCAGCGTGTCGTGGCTCAGCCCTGGGGCCAGCCGACGGTCTTGGTCTCGGTGAAGATCTCGAGACCCTCGATGCCGCACTGGCGGCCGATGCCCGACTGCTTGTAGCCGCCGAACGGAGCGTCGGCGCCGTACCAGACGCCGCCGTTCAGGCTGAGGGTCCCGGTGCGGATGCGACGGGCCACGGCCTTGGCCCGGTCGAGGTCCCCCGAGGTGATGGCACCGGACAGCCCGTACTGGCTGTCGTTGGCGATGCGGACCGCATCGTCGTCGTCGTCGAAGCCGATGACCACCAGCACGGGCCCGAAGATCTCCTCCTGGGCGATGGTCATGGAGTTGTCGACATCGGCGAAGAGGGTGGGCTCCACGAAGAAGCCCTTGTCGAACTGCGGCGGGACCCTCCCGCCGGTGACGAGGCGAGCGCCCTGGGCCTTGCCCTTCTCGATGTAGTCGAGGACGCGGTCCTGCTGGCGCTTCGAGACCTGCGGGCCCTGGAGGTTCCCGGGGTCGGTGGGATCGCCGTAGGTGACGTTGGCGAACCCGGCGGCCACGATGTCGATCGCCTCGTCGTAGCGCGATCTCGGCACCATCAAGCGAGTGGGGATGGCACACCCCTGGCCGGCGTGGAAGCAGGCGCCGCTGGCGCTGGCCAGCGCCGTGGTGAGGTCGGCGTCGTCGAGGACGAGGTTGACCGACTTGCCTCCCAGCTCGAGGAACACCGGCTTCAGGGTCTCCGAAGCCGCCGCCATGATCCGGCGGCCGGTGGCGGTCGAGCCGGTGAAGGCGATCATGTCGACGTCGGGCGACGTGGAGAGCACCTCGCCGATGAGGTGGTCCTGTCCGACCACGATGTTCACCACCCCCGGCGGGATGTCGGTCTTCTCGACGATCAGCCGGCCCAGTCGGGTGGCGTTCCACGGGGTGTCCGGTGCCGGCTTCAGCACGCAGGTGTTGCCCATGGCCAGCACCGGGCCGAGCTTGTTGAGGATGATCTCGATCGGGAAGTTCCACGGCACGACCACGCCGACCACCCCGATCGGCTCCTTCCACACCTCCCGCTCGGTGAGCGAGCCCATGCCGAAGGCGTCCTTCGGCCCGAGGGAGCGGCTCCACTCGAACTCGTCGATCATCTCCGCCGGCCAGATGAGCGCCTCGCGCAACGGGGCGTCGAGCTGGGGCCCATAGGTGAGCAGCACCGGGCAGCCGACCTCGGACACGAGCTCGGCGCGCAGCTCCTCCTGCTCGGACTCGATCGCCGCCTGCAGCTGCAGGAGGCAGCGCTTGCGCAGCTCCCGGTTGGTGGACCAGTCGGTGGTGTCGAAGGCCGTCCGGGCCGCGGCGACTGCGGCCTGCATGTCGGCGGCGGTGCCGTCGGCGACCACTCCCAGCACCTCCTCGGTGGCCGGGTTGATGTTGTCGAACGTGCCCCCTCCGGTGGCGTCGACCAGCTTTCCCCCGATGAGCAGGCGGGCTTCACCCATGATGCTTTCCCCTTTCGGACCCGATCCCCCGGGTCGCTGCAGATGTCGTCGTGGGGGCGCCGGGCGGCGCCCCGGTTCACCAGGTCAGTTCGAGGTTCTCCACCGAGCGCAGGCCCTGGCTGTAGAGCAGCTCGATGCCGTCGGCGAGTGCGTACTGCGGAACGGCCCGGTGCCATTCCTCGATGGCGACGCGCAGCTCCATGCGGGCCAGGTGCGATCCGAGGCAGCGGTGGGCTCCTCCGCCGAAGGCGAGGTGCTTGTTGGCTTCCCGGTGGAAGTCGACGGTGTCGACGTCGGGCCAGGCCTTGTCGTCGGTGTTGGCCGAACCGAGCATCACGCTCACGGTCGTGCCCTTCGCGATGGGGCAGCCGGCCAGCTCGGTGTCCTGCGTGGTGATGCGCACGACGCCGGACACCGGTGACTCCCAGCGCAGCATCTCCTCGATCGCGGCGGGGATGAGCGCGGGATCGTCGACGATGGCCTGGCGATGCGACGGGTGCTGGGCCAGATAGGCCACGAAGCAGTCGAGCGAGGCCGTGACGGTGTCGAGCCCGGCCAGGAAGAACAGGTAGCAGATGTCGAGGATCTCGTCGTGGGTGAGGGTGTGCCCATCGACCTCGGCGGTGAGGAACCCCGACATGAAGTCGTCCCTGGGCTCCTCGATCCGCTCCTCGAGGACCTCCTCGAGCACGGCGTAGATCTTGGCGCCCGTGGCGTTGACCATCTCCAGGCGCTCCTCGGGGTTGCGCGCCGGCGGACGGATGATGCCGTCCTTGAGCTCGATGAACTCCTTGCGACGCGACACGGGCAGGCCGAGCAGCTCGAGGAAGACGGTGGTGGGGAGGGGCTCCGCGATGGCCGAGTGGAAGTTGCACCCGCCGTCGTCGACGACGTCGGCGATGAGACCGCGCATGAGCTCACGGGTGCGGTCCTCGATGGCGGCGGCCTGCTTCGGGGCGAAGAGGGGATCGAGGATCTTCCGGAAGTTCTTGTGGTCCGGCGGATCGATCTGCAGCGGGATGAGTGGCCGGATCTGACCGATGTGCACGGCGTCGATGCCCGACGAGTACACCTCGGGGTGCTTGAGCACCTCGCGCACCTCGGCCTCCCCGGCGACGAGCACCATGGTGTCGCTGGTCCCGACCCCCATGTTGTCCATGGGCATGACCGGGGCCACGCTGCGCAGCATGGCGTAGCCCTCCTGGGGATGGGCCAGCATGTGGGGGTCGACGGCCGGGTCGTCGGCGGCGGCCTGGTCGGTGTCGCTCACGGGGACCTCCGGGGTTGCGTGGCCCCCTGTCTAGCGCAGATCTAACAACTGCGTCATTGAGAAGTGGGCTGCCGCTGTCTACGCTCGATCCGTTGCCGGGGGGTGAGCATGATCGATCTGGAACGCCATGGTCTGGTCGGTGCTGCGACGCGCCCTCGGACCCTGCCGGGGCCACCGACCATCGCGCAGCTCCTCGACGCTCCTCTCGCCGCCGATCCCGACCGGGTCCTGCTGGTGGGTCGCCACGGTCGGCATCGCACCGCTGATCTCGATCTGGCGATCCACGCCGCGGCGACCGTCCTGCGTGGCATGGGGGTCCGGCCCGGAGACCGCGTGGCGGCGTCGCTGCCCAACGACGACGCCATCGTGATCGCCTTCCTCGGCGCGATGCGCCTCGGTGCGATCTGGGTAGGCCTCAACCGCCCGCTCGCGGCGCCGGAGAAGGCCTACATGCTGCGCGACGCGGAGGTGTCGGTGCTCCTCGGGGACGCGACGGTGGTCGACGAGGTCCGTGCCCTGCGCCACGAGCTGCCGGACCTCCGGCGGATGGTCACCGTCGCCCCGGGCAGCGACGACGACGAGTGGTCGGCGGCGCTGGCCGGCGCGGCCGTCGGGCTCGACGAGCTCGGACCGGTCGTCGACCCTTCCGCGCCTGCGGCCATCGCCTACACCAGCGGCACGACGGGGTTCCCCAAGGGCGCGGTCCACACCCAGCACAACCTGTTGCTGCCCGGTCGGGTGGCGGCCCTCCGGGCCCCGGGCCGCCCCGCCGGGTCCGGCGCGGGACCACCGGCGGTGATGGGCGTGGCCCTGCCCCTCACCATCTTGAACCTCATGATCCTCGGCCCGCTCGCCGCCTACCAGGCGGGCGCCTCGGTGGTCGCCATGGACCGGATCGACGCCGTGGGCATGGCCGGGTGGATCGAGCGCGAGCGGGTGACCACGTTCGCTGCCGTGCCGGCCATGGTGCACGACCTGCTCACCCATCCCGAGGTCACCGACGACATGCTGGCCAGCATCGAGGCCATCGGCGTCGGTGGCGCCGACATGCCCGACGCGTTCCGCCGCCTCTACGAGGAGCGGTTCGGGCGGCGGGTCGGGACCGGCTACGGCCTCACCGAGGCCCCGACGAGCGTCACCGGGGAGGACGTCACCGAGCCGCCCGTCCCGGGCACGTGTGGTCGTGCGCTCCCACAGGTGCGCATCCACATCCTCGACGACGACGACAGGGAGCTCCCGCCCGGCGAGGCGGGGGAGGTCTGCGTGGGGCCGTCGGAGGTGGGCGACTTCCGCGACACCTACCGCCCCATGCTCGGGTACTGGAACCGACCGGAGGAGACCGCTGCCGCCCTGCGCGGTGGGTTGTTGCACACCGGTGACCTCGGCGTGCTGGACGAGGACGGGAACCTGTTCATCAGGGACCGGCGCAACGACCTGATCATCCGGGGCGGGGCGAACGTGTACCCCGCCGAGGTCGAGCGGGTCCTCCACGACGTCGCGGACGTGGCGGCGTGCGCGGTGATCGGCGAGCCCGATGAGCGACTGGGGGAGCGCGTCGTCGCGTTCGTGGAGCGACGTTCGGCGGCGACGGACGTGGACGAAGCGAGCCTGCTCGAGCACTGCCGGGCGAACCTGGCCCGCTACAAGGTGCCCGAGAGGATCACCTTCGTCTCCGGCTTCGATCGCACGCCGATGGGGAAGATCCGCAAGACCGCGCTCCGCGACGGAGCGGCCCGGGTCGTGTGAACCGGAACCGCCGCGCCGACCCGATCAGGTGGGCACCGCGGCGCGAACCGAGCCCTTCTCGGCGGGCACGACCGGCGGAGCGCTCTTCCAATCGGCCACGCCGTCCTCGGCCTTGGCCGCCGGGTAGCGATCCTCGTGCACCTCGGCCCAGTGCGAGTGGTTGAGCTGGTGGATCGTGAAGCAGGCGTTGAGGGCGTTGTGGAAGCCCTGGTTGTCGACGGTCTGGTTGACCGACTCCTTGATCATCAACGCCGTCATCGTGGGCAGTTCGGCGATGCGGGCGGCCATCTCGTCGGTGCGGGCGTTGAGCTCGTCGCGGGGGAAGACCTTCGACACCATGCCGAGGCGGTGGGCCTCGTCGATGTCGAGGCTGTCGCCGGTGAGCAGCAGCTCCTTGGTCTTGCGCGGCCCGAACTCCCACGGGTGGGCGAAGTACTCGAGCCCGCACATGCCGAGGCGCGTGCCGACGACGTCGGCGAAGGTCACGTTGTCGGCGCCGACGATGAGGTCGCAGGCCCACATGAGCATGAGCCCGGCGCCGTAGACCTTGCCGTGCACCTCGGCGATGGTGATCTTGCGCAGGTTGCGCCAGCGCAGCGTGTTCTGGAAGTAGTAGTGCCACTCACCGAGCATCCGGGCCTCGGTGCCCTTGCGGGTGCCGCCGTCGCCCTTGAACGACGGGTGGTTGGCCCACTCGTCGCGGGACACCTCCGAGCCCATGTCGTGGCCGGAGGAGAACAGCTTGCCCTCGCCGCCGAGGATGATCACCCGCACCTGGTCGTCGATCTCGGCCCGGCGGAAGGCGTCGTCGAGCTCGACGAGCATGCCCCGGTTCTGGGCGTTGCGGGCCTCGGGGCGGTTGAGCATGATCCGGGCCACGCGGCCGTCGTCCTGGGTGGCGTAGCTGATGAAGGTGTAGTCGGACATGGGTTCCCCCTGGGTGCGGTGCGAAGCGGTGTGCCGCCCACCCGCTCGGATGGGTGACGTGGGTGTCAGAGTATCCCGCTCGTCCCGGTGCGGTTCACGGGCGCCCCGTCGGCCGTGCTGCTCAGCTGCCCGACGATGCCGAGAGGTCGCAGTCGCTCAGCTCTTGCTCGGCCGACGTCCTGAGGTCGGTGAAGGCGGTGGAGATGGCGGTGACGTCGGTCTCGACCTGACCGATGATCTCGCTCAGCGGCTGGCCGCTCCCCGACGCCCCGCTGAGGGTGTCTCCCAGGCCTTCCAGGGCGCTCTTCAACGCGTCGAGCTGTCCGCTGAACTGGTCGTCGCTGCTGGACTCGACCTGTGTCCACGCCGCCTCGATGGCGTCGATCTGGTCGGTGATGCCACTGGTGCCCTCGGAGACGAGGTTCACGTCGGTGAGCCCCCGGACCTCGGTGGCCAGGTCCTGGAGGTCGGAGCAGGTCGACGCCGACGAGCTGTCCGACGAGCTGTCCGAGGAGCACCCGGCCAGCGCTGCGATTGCCAGGAAGGGGACGAGGGCGAGGGCGGCGGTGCGTGAACGGGTCATGTCGGATGCTCCAGGGGTCGGGGGATGAGACCTGGGCCGAACCGTACCGCTCGCTGCGGAGACCGGGGAGCGCGGCGTGGCCCCCGACCGCGTTCATCGGCCCCCGACCGGGAGCTTCGCCGTCCGCTCGTCGGCTGTCCGGGGGGCACCGCCCAGGCGACCAGCTGACCTGCGGGGAGCGGATCGGCCGGTCGACAGCCGTTCAGTCGTCGTCGGACCCCGACGTGGTCATGAGGTTGGCCTCGAGGAGGTAGGTCGGAGGCGTCATGTCGATCTGCGAGGCAGCCCGCAGCCGGATCTTCTCCTGCTGGGCCTCGCTGGGCGCGGTGATCCAGAACGTGTCCGCCATGATCCCCTCGAAGCAGATGTCGGCCACCTCCGACAGCGGGGCGAACTCCACGGGCATGCCGACGGCGTCCATGCGCTCCTTGAACATGGCCAGCGCGTCGCGGCCTTCCTTGGGTGGCGCGCCCGGCCGGTCGTACTGCTCGGGACGGTTGGCCCCCGGGCGCCAGATCCCGGTGTCGAGCACGCCGGGCGTGCGCGTCGAGGGGTAGAGCAGCGACGCGCTGACCTTGGCGTCGATCTCCCGGAGCTGGCCCCAGAGGCACTCGGTGATGGTGACGACAGCGGCCTTGGTGGTCGCGTAGACGGCGCTGTTGATGAGCGGCGTGAAGCCGCCGTTGCCCGAGGTGGTGTTGACGACGTGGCCCTCCTCGTCCTGGGCCAGCAGGGTGGGCACGAAGGCGTTGATGCCGTTGACGACACCCATCACGTTCACGTCCAGGGACCAGCGCCAGTCGTTGGCATGGTGCTCCCAGATGTGCCCCTCCGACCCGCTGCCGATGCCGGCGTTGTTGCACACGATGTGCACCGCGCCGTACTCGGCCAGGGTGGCGTCGCGCAGAGCCTCGACCGACTCCTGGGAGGTCACGTCGGTGACCACGCCGAGCACGTCGTGGCCGGCGTCGCGGAGCTCGCCGGTCGTGGTCTCGACGAGATCGGGGACGACGTCGGCGATGACCGCCTTCATCCCTTCGGCGACGAACTTCTCGACCAGGGCGCGACCGATTCCCTGGCCCGCCCCCGTCACGACCGCGACCTTCC
Source organism: uncultured Iamiaceae bacterium (assembly GCA_963715425.1). Taxonomy (GTDB): domain Bacteria; phylum Actinomycetota; class Acidimicrobiia; order Acidimicrobiales; family Acidimicrobilacustridaceae; genus Rhabdothermincola_A. Next base: position 14,244 of record CAVQSE010000002.1, on the reverse strand, counting down.
CAGCGACGTCCTTCACTGCGTGTCCTCCCCGTTCGACTCCGAGGAACCGTCGCAACGACGATTCCGCCCCCGCATCATGGCCTGTTTCCCCGGCGCCGTCGTCCCGACGGACTCCTCGACTCCCGAACCGGCCTCAGGGCAGGCGGTGGGCACCCGTGGCGTCCCGCTCTTCCGCGGTGTCCCGGGGGGTGCCGCATCGCCCGTTCCGGGTGAAATCGCCCGTCGCAGGGTCGATCCCCCGTGCCGCCTGCCATGATCGGCGCGTGAACCAGAGTGAAGAGCGCGCCGTCGAGGGCGACGGGGCTCGGCGCCGATGAGCGAGATCCCGGTGCAGCTCGGGGCGACCCGGGGGCTCGGCGCCGATCCGTCGGACGGAGGGCCTGCCGCCCGGCCCGGCGACGCGGCCGGCGCCCGCACGGCCGTCGCGCCCTCGGCCAGGGTGCCGTTCCACGTGCTGGCCAAGCCCACCGGACCGATCTGCAACCTCGACTGCGAGTACTGCTTCTTCTTGTCGAAGGAGGCGTTGTACCCCGGCGACCGGTTCCGGATGTCCGACGAGCTGCTCGAGACCTACGTGCGCCAGCTCCTCGACGGCCAACCCGACGGCGCGGTCACCGTGGCGTGGCAGGGCGGCGAGCCCACGTTGATGGGCGTCGACTTCTTCCGCCGCGCCGTGGCGCTCGTCGAGCGGTACCGCCGACCGGCCCAGCAGGTCGAGCACACCATCCAGACGAACGGGACGCTGCTCACCGACGAATGGTGCGAGCTGCTCGCCGAGCACCGGTTCCTGGTCGGTCTGAGCATCGACGGGCCGCCTGCGATGCACGACGTGTACCGGGTCGACAAGCGAGGCGAGCCGACGTCGGCGAAGGTGCTCCGCGGTCTGGCGCTCCTGAAGAAGCACGGCGTCGACGTGAACGTGTTGTGCACCGTCAACGAGGCCAACCAGGACCATCCGCTCGAGGTCTACCGGTACGTGCGCGACGAGCTCGACATCCAGCACCTCCAGCTCATCCCGATCGTCGAGCGGGACAACGACACCGGCTTCCAGGAGGGCGACACGGTCACCAGCCGATCCGTCGACCCCGAGAAGTGGGGAGCGTTCCTCGTCGCCGTCTTCGACGAGTGGGTGGTGCGCGACGTCGGTACGGTGTTCGTCCAGATGTTCGATGCCGCGTTGGCGGCGTGGCTCGACCTGCCGTCGTCGATGTGCATCTTCCGCGAGACCTGCGGCGACGCCCTGGCCCTGGAGCACAACGGCGACCTGTACTCCTGCGACCACTTCGTGGAGCCCGAGCACCTGCTCGGCAACATCACGACCACGACGATGGTGGAGTTGGTGGCGTCGCCGAAGCAGCGCGCCTTCGGCCAGGCCAAGGCCGACACCCTGCCGACCTACTGCCGGGAGTGCGAGGTGCGCTTCGCCTGCAACGGCGAGTGCCCGAAGAACCGATTCACCCTCACCCCCGACGGTGAGGCCGGGCTCAACTACCTCTGCGCGGGGTACCGGCGGTTCTTCAACCACGTCGACGGCCCGATGAAGCTCATGGCCGACCTGTTGCGTCAGGGTCGCTATGCCGACGAGATCGTGGGCGTCTTCCGGTCCGCCGGCCGCAACGACCCCTGCCCGTGCGGGAGCGGCCGCAAGGCCAAGAACTGCCACGCCGCCTGACTGATCGTCCTCGTCGTCGGTGTCCTCGATCGCCCGTCGGCGGCCAGTCGGATTCCTCTGTGGATCAGGCCACGTAGACGGTGGGCGGACTCGTCACCCCGGCTTCCTGCAACTTGGCGATGCGCTCCGGATCGGACATGAACGGTTCGATCTGCGCAGGGTCGCCCTCGTGGACGAGCCACAGCGAGTTCGGGTTGTCGGCGTCGCGCAACACGGCGATGTCGGTGATCCCTGCTGCAATGCGGGCGGGCTGGTCGGCGTCGTAGACCGGGCGCCACGTGGCGAAATCGGCGACCTCGTGCTGGATGATGATGGTTGCCATCGGTCCACTCGTTCCTGTCGGGGGCTGATGGGAGAGAAGCTAGCCGCGGCGCGCTTCATCGGCCTCGGGGGCGAAGGCCCGGGTCATGTCGGCCCGCCGGGCGGATCTCGACCCGGACGGTCACGGGGACGCCCGACTGGAGGACCATCCCGGTGAGCGCGTCGATGTCGCTCTCCGAGCTGGTGAGGTGGCTCACGTTCACGTCGCCCCAGCCGTGGGTCAGAGCGACGGCGGTGTCGTGGAGTCGATCGTCGGCCTTCAGCGGCCCGGTGACGGATCCGTGCGCCGAGGTGACCGTGACCGCGGTGCCGTCGTCGCCGAGGTCGTGGGCCACCGAGGGGTGCACCCGCACGGCGACCCGATCGGTCCGGGCTCCCGGGGCGGCGATGTCGCGCAGCTGGGAGTTCATCGTCCGCAGCTGTCGATGGGGGATCAGGACCATGTCGCGGTCCTGCCCGTTGGGCCGGTCGGCGGCGTGGGCGGCGGCGAGGTGCTCCCGGAGCTGCTCGATGAGCGGTGGTGCGCCAAGACGCCACCCGCCGTCGGGGAGGACCCGCTCGTGGACCCAACCGAACACCGCCCCCGAGGCGACCGTTCCCGACGGCTTCTCGATCAGATCGGCCCGTCCGCCCACGCTGCGGTCGTAGATGGGGCCCAGGAGGTCGTCCTCGGTCGCGTCGGCGACGGTGGCACCGCGGGGGAGCGCCGACAGCCCGAGTCGTTCGGCGAGGGCACCCAACATCCACCAGACGGGGCGGCGCTCGGCGACTGGATCGACGACGGCGGTCGTGGCCTGGGCGGCGACCGCGAGCTGGTAGGTGTCGAGCAGCCATGTGGTGTCGGCCCGCTCGAGCTGGTCGACCGCCGGGAGCACGTGGGTGGCGAGCTCGGTCGTCTCGGTGGGCAACACGTCGAGGACCACCAGGGTGTCGAGCGACGCCAGAGCCGCCGTGGTGCGGGCGACGTCGGGGAAGGCGGTCACCGGGTTGCCGCCGACCACCACCAGCGCGGTCACGTTCCCGGCCTCGATCTCGTCGACCAGGCCGGCGCAGGGCCATTCGCCGAAACGGCGCGGGAGCTCGGGTCGGCTCGGCGGTCCGGGTCCCGCCACACCGTCGGACGCCTGCCACTCCCGGGTGTCGAGGCGGCTCAGATAGCCGGGGTTGAACCACATCCCGCCGGGTCGGTCGTAGGAATCGGTCACGACGTGCAGGGCCCAGAGCAGGTGCTCGGTGGTGTTGGCCGTCGCCGACATGGACGTACCTGTGCCGGTGAGCGCGCTCACCCGTCCGGCGGCGACCACGGCGTCGAGGAGCTCGGTCAGCTCGTCGAGCCCGAGGCCGGTTCCGTGGGCCACGAGCTCATCGTTGATCCCGGTCTGCGGGTCGTCGAGGGCCTCGGCCACTGCGTCGAGCCCGGAGGAACGGCGCATCGCATCGGCGCGGCGGGCCGGATCAGCGAGCAGTCGCTGCACCAGCCAGCCGAGGACGAGCCAGTCGCTGCCGGGCCGGAGCTGGAGATGGCGGTCCGCATGGGCGACGGTCTCGGTGCGACGGGGGTCCACCACCCAGACCCGTCCCCCAGCTGAGCGGTGTGCGCGCAGCCGTTCGACGGGGTCAGGGATGGCGTTGGAGTGGCCGTGGGAGACCACCGGGTTGCACCCGAACAGGACGAGCAGGCGCGACCGCTCGTGGTCCCAGACGGGGGTGAGCCCCGACCAACCCCCGACCAGTTCGGCGACGAGCGGCTTGCACGGCGTGTCGATGGTGGTGGCCGTGTACTTCTGGGCCGAGCCGAGCACGTGCAGGAACCGTTCCGCGGCCCGACGGCCGGCGGTGTCGAAGGCCGAGCCACTGGCCAGGTACATGGCGATGCTGTCGGGCCCTCCGGTCTCGCGTGCCTCCTCCAGGCGGGTGGTGAGGTCGTCGAGCACGTCGGTCCACTCGGCGCGTCGCCGCTCGCCCCTGCGGCCGACCTGGGGGTGGTCGAGTCGCCGCGGGTCGTGGTGCAGGGCCCCGAGTGCTCTGCCCTTCGGGCAGGTGTAGCCCCGCGACAGCGGGTGCGCGTCGTCGCCTCGCACCCGGACCACTCGTTCCTCCGCCGCCTCGCCGGCCCCCGGCTCGACGGTCACCACGATCCCGCACATGGCGTTGCAGATCCGACAGAACGAGATCCGCTCGCGACCGTGGCCGCCGACCCGGACGGTGTCCGCGCCGTCGGTCCCGGTGCTGTGTGCCTCATCGAGCTCGTCGTCACCGGTCGCGGTCATCGTCGGAGTGTCGCGCTCGGGGCCGGCCGTGCGTTCCTTCGGGCCGTCGGCGATCGACCGTGCCGGGTCGCGCTCACCGGTCGAGCAGCTCCGCGAGAGCGAGGACCGTGCGCCAGTTGCGGGTGGTGACCACTCGTCGGGCCCGGCGATGGTCCTTGTCGAGAGCGACGGCGAGGCGGCTGCGTCCCATCCCACCGGGGAGGTGCAGGTAGAGGTCCCGGCCGTGCAGGGCGAACGCCTCGGGGTGGAAGTCGTCCGGGTCGAGCGCCACGCCGCCGACGGGCTCGCGGGCGAAGGTGACGTGGACCTTGGTGGGATCGTCCACGCTCCCGGTCGTCGTGAAGGGGTTGGCGGTGATCAGCTCGTGCACCTCGTCGGCCGTGCGCACGATGACGGCCGGGGTGAGGGGGGTGGCCGCGGTGATGGCCGACTCGAGCTCGGAGGCCACCGTGGTGGCGAGGTACTCGTCACCGGTGCTCTGCTCGTCGACGTCGATCACCAGGTTGCCGCTCTGGAGGTGCGTCCGGGGGTCGCCGTAGCCGCACGATGCCGCGATGGCTCTCAGATCGGCCATCGGGAGGCGGACGGACCGCCCGACGTTGATCCCCCGCAGCAAGCAGACGACGCGCACGCGACCAGTCCACCACGCGCCGAGCGGCTCTCGGGCTGGTGCCTGCGACACTGGGACGATGAGCGACGCATCGCACGACGAGCCGACCGGCTACCCGAGCCTCACGTTGGCGGGGTCCGACGTCGAGATCCCGCCACTCGGCGTCGGGACCTGGGCCTGGGGTGACCGGTCGACCTGGGGCATGGGCGGGTACGACACGGCACTCACCGAGGACACCATCGCCGAGGCGTGGGCCGCCAGCGTGACCGCCGGAGCCACCTTCTTCGACACCGCCGAGGTCTACGGCAAGGGGGAGAGCGAGCGCATCATCGGTCGGCTGCTGGCCCGGAGCCTCGCCGACGGCGAGCGACCACCTCCGGGCCGTGACGACGTCGTGTTGGCCACCAAGTTCATGCCGTCGCCGTGGAAGCTGAACGTGACCGACGCGCTGCTCTCGGCGATCCGCGCCTCTTGTGACCGGCTGGGGGTCGACACCGTGGACCTGTACCAGATCCACGGACCGATCAGCCTCAGAGGTCACGGGGCGTTGGCCGACGCGTTGGCCGCCGCGCTCGCCGAGGGGCGCACGAGGGCCGTGGGCGTGTCCAACTACTCGGAGAAGGAGATGCGCTCGATCGACGCCGAGCTCCGCGAGCGGGGAGCCAGGTTGGCCACCAACCAGATCGAGTTCTCCCTCCTGCGCCGGGTGCCCGAGACCAGAGGTCTGATCGCGGCCTGTCACGAGCTGGGTGTCGTGCCGCTGGCGTACTCGCCGATCGGGCAGGGGCGTCTCACCGGCAAGTACTCGGTGGCGAACCCGCCCCCGGGCAGGCGGGGGTTCTCGAACCACCCGATGCAGGACGTCGACCGGATCGTGGCCGAGCTGCGTCGCATCGGTGCCGATCACGGTGACCGCACCCCCAGCCAGGTGGCGCTGAACTGGCTCATGGCCAAGGGTTCCGTCCCCATCCCGGGCGCCAAGAACAGGGCCCAGGCCGAGGAGAACGCCGGCGCCCTGGGCTGGCGCCTCACCGACGACGAGGTGGCCGCGCTGGATGCCGTCGCCCTCGACGAGAAGCGCAGCCTCCAGAATCGGATCTGGCAACACGGCTGACGGCAGCTGACGACGGTCGTCGTGGGCGGGGCTACCGTGCCGCTGGCGGGGAGGTTCTCGGATGTGCGTGAAGCCATGGTGACGACGGAGACGCTGATGGCCGCAGTCCACGACCTGCTCCCCGAGATCAGGTCGCGTTCGGACGAGATCGAGGCCGCCCGGCGATTGCCCTCGGACCTCGTCGCGTCCTCGACGCGCGCCGGCGTGTTCCGGATGCCGATGCCTGCCTCGTGGGGCGGACCCGAGGTGTCGCTCCCCGATCAGCTGCGGGTCATCGAGTTGTTGGCAACGGCGGACCCGTCGGTCGGCTGGTGTTGCATGATCGGATCCGATGCCGGCTTCTACTCGGCCTTCTTCCCGGATGAAGCGGCGAAGACCCTGTGGACCGACATCGACGACGTGACGGCCGGTTGGCTGTTCCCCGCCGGTCGGGCCATGCGTGCCGACGGCGGTTACGTGGTCAACGGCCGTTGGTCGTTCGGGAGTTGCTGCCTCCACGCTCAGGTGCTCGTCGGCGCCTGTCTGGTCGTCGACGTCAACGGCGACATGGAGTTCGACCGCGACGGCCAGCCGGTGATGGTCACCGTCGGGGCTCGGGCCGACCGGTTCGAGATCCTCGACACCTGGTACACGACCGGCCTCGCCGGCAGCGGCAGCAACGACTACCGGTGCAGTGACCTGTTCGTGCCCGAGGAGCACACGTTCTCGATCCTCGGGGCGCCTCTGCGTGACGGCCCCTTGTACGCACTGCGTGGAGCGTTCTTCGCCAACACCCACGGAGTACCCCTCGGTCTGACCCGTCGGGCCATCGACGAGGTCGAGGCCATCGCGGCGACGAAGACCGTCGTGCCGCAGATGACGCGCATGGCGGAGATCCCCCGGGTGAAGGAGGCGATCGCCGATGCGGAGATCCAGCTCCGGTCCGCCCGTGCGTACGCCTACGAGGCCATCGAGGCGGTGTGGGCCGAGCTCGAGGCGGGTCGGCCGCTGTCCCAGCAGTTGCGCGCCGACCTGGCGCTCTCGCGCATCCAGGCGTTTCGCACGGCGCGGGAGGTCACCCTCCGGATGGTGCAACTCGCCGGCACGCAGGCGATCTACTCCACCAGCGTCCTCGACCGGCTTCTACGTGACGCCGTCACCATGGGTCAGCACGTCGTCGCAGGCCCGCTGCTCGCCGAGGCGGCGGGGGGCCTCGTGCTCGGCGCGGAACCGACCGGGATGCTGGCCGGGCTCCTCTAGGTCTCGACCCCTGGCCACCAGCGTGTGCCGAACGTGCCCCCGACTCCGCCCCGTCACCTGGCCAGGCCGGCCAGCGCCGCCCGGTAGTCGGCCGGCAGGGCGAACCACTCCGCTCCGCGGAGGATCCGCTCGAGGTAGCCCGGCCGTGGTGGCCCGTCGGTGGTGAACGCCTCGATGTAGACCACGGCGTCGAGAGCGTCGTCACCCCGTGCGATCCCGACGACCTCCCGGCGATAGAGGCCGGCGGCGACACCCTCGGCCCGGTCGAGCGCTCGGAGATGCTCGTCGGAGACCTCCCACAGCCCACCCCAGACCACGGCGGCAGGTGATTCGGTCACGGTGGCGACACCGCGCTCACCGATGCGGAGCCGCCAACCATCGAGGCGGCCGATGCCGGCGGGGATCGCGCCCGGACATCGGAACTCCATCTGCTCGGGGTCGAGGTTCGAGCCGTAGGCGAAGTACAGGTGGTGGCGTACGTCCGTGGCGTCCATGAGGCTCCTCCGAAGCAAGATTCCGGGGTGGCCCGATCCGATCACCCGACGGGCACCGCGGCGTGAGGCTGCCTGTCATCGTCTCCGGTCCAGAGTCAGTGGATAGCGTGTCCCGGTGGTCTACGACGAGGTGATCTCCGATGTGGTCCGGGTGGTCGAGGCGGTCGGTGCGGGGATCATGGTCCTGGGCGGTCTCGTCGCGCTGATCGTGTTCGTCGTCGCCATCACCGACGAAGACCGTCGGCCCACGGCCTACCGAGACCTCCGCCAGAACCTGGGCCGTTCGATCCTGTTGGGCCTCGAGGTGCTCATCATCGGCGACATCGTGCGCACGATCATCGTCGACCCCACCCTCGAGAGCGTCGCCGTCCTGGGTGGGATCGTGTTGATCCGCATCGTCCTGAGCTTCTCCCTCGAAGTCGAGATCGAGGGCACCTGGCCCTGGTCACGGTGGCGTCTCGGCCGGACCCAGCCCGACGGGTGACCTGTCTCATCAGGAGTCTGTTCCCGATCCGACGTCAGGGCGTCGGATTCGACCACGCAGGGGGGTCAAATGGCCTATTTTTGCCATCCTCTCTTGTCAGTCACCACTCTGGGTGGTCTACTGCCGCCGCTGACACCTAGCACAGTGCAGGATCCGGGTCGCAGACCCACCTGCCGGGGTGGCATTGATCCACAGGCTGAAGTTGGTCGCTGCGCCTGTGGGGAGCCAGAGCGAAACCGACCCCATCAGATCACACGATCGGGGAGTGGTTTCGATGGCGACGCAACCTTCTGGCGGAGTTCCGCAGCGAGGCTCGACCACCGCTTCTGCGCGGGGGAAGCGCGAGCGGCGCCGTGGCCTGGTGGCCGCGGCCCTCACCGTCATGGCGCTGCTGGTCTCGTACCTGCCCGCCGCCGAACCCGCGTCCGCGCACACCGTCGACCTCCCCGGTGCCAACGACGTCTACAACGGCACGTGGTCGCCGAACGCGTCGCCCGGCTGGAACCTCCCCGCCGCCAATCCCGCGCTGAACCCGGCATGCGGAATCGACGTCGGCATCCTCGTCGACCGGTCCGGCTCCATCGCCAACGCCGGCCAACAGGCGAACATGCGCACCTCGGCCAAGGCCATCGTGGAGACCCTCGCCGGCACCCCGTCCAAGGTCGGCGTGTGGAGCTTCGGCAACTCGTCCAGCGCCACCGGGACCGTCGAGCACCCGGCACAACAGCTCACCGCGGTCGGCGGCCCCACCGGACCCGCGGGTGTCGCTTCGCTCTCCGCCACCATCGACAGCATCCCGATCGTCACCAACGTGGCGACCAACTGGGAGGCGGGCTTCGGCGCCGTCGACACCGCGTCGGATGCCAACACCGACCCCGACCTGCTCTTCGTGCTCACCGACGGCAATCCCACCGTCCACGTCGACGACGACGCCACCGGTGGGACGACCAACAACGACGATGTCGACGGCGGCATCCGCACCGCCAACCTGGTCAAGGCCAACGGCACCCGTGTCTTCGGCGTCGGCATCGGCGCCGGGATCACGTCCAGCACGCTCGGGCTGATCGCCAACCCCTTGGCCTACGACGGGTCCAACTTCCAGACCGCGGGCTACGCCCTCACCAGCTTCGCCGAGCTCCAGACGACGCTCCGCGAGCTGGCCACCCAGCTCTGCGGCGGCAGCGTCACCGTCCAGAAGCTGGCCGACCCCGGCGACGGGTGTCTTCAGCCCGGCTCCGGGTTGGGAGTTCACGCTCGATCCGGCCAATGCCCAGATCCCGAACCAGACCGGCAGCACCGACGTCGACGGTCAGGTCAACTTCGACCTCGACTCCTTCGCCACCGAGCAGGTGACCCTCACCGAGAACTTGGCCGCCCAGCCCGGCTACGTGTTCCTCGCCGATCAGCTCGTGTGCACCAACGCCAACGGCGACGATCCCACCCTCACCGCCGTCGCCAACGGGGCGACGTTCGCCCTGTCGCCCACCGACGTCGTCGAGTGCACGTTCAAGAACAAGATGGAGTTCGTCGACCTCAACATCGACAAGAACGACGCCGGTGTCTCGACCGTGCCCGGCGGTGAGGTCACCTACACGCTCACCTACGGCAACGCCGGCAACGTCGACGCACCCAACACGGTGATCGCCGAGACGGTTCCCGCGAACACCACCGTCGACCTCGGCACCGGCCCTGCCGACGGCAAGAACGACGGCTGGCTCTGCGCCGGCGCCGACAACGGCGTCTTCGTCGCCGGGACCGCCTGCACGTACGCGGCCGGCACCGTCCCCGCCGGGGCGTCCGGCCTCACCGTGCCGTTCACCGTGACGGTGGTGAACCCGGCACCCTTCGGTCTCACCGAGATCTCCAACACGGCCACCATCGACTACGACGAGACGTCGGGCCCCGACACCAACCCCGACGACAACACGTCCACCGACACCACCCCCGTGGTGGTCGATCCTCAGATCGCCATCACCAAGACCGTCGTCACCTCCGGAGGCCAGTGCCCCGGCGTCGACGAGGTCACCATCGTGGCCGGTGAGTCCGTCACCTACTGCTACGTCGTCACGAACCCCGGCAACGCGCCGACCATCGACGTCGCCGTCGTGGATGACAACGCCACGCCGGGCGACACCAGTGACGACTTCCCCGTGGTCCTGTCCGGCCTCACGGACGAGGACGGCGACGGCACGGCCGACGACCTCGCGCCGGGAGCTTCGGCGTCCGGCCAGTCCGCCGTCACGGTGTTCCCCGCAGGCGGGACCTTCGTGAACGTCGCCACCGCCACCGGTGGGGGCGAGAGCGCGTCGGACGACGCCACGGTGATCGTCACCCAACCCGCGGTGACCATCGTCAAGACCGCCGTCGTGGCCGGTGACGCCTGCCCGGGAGTCGACGGCGTGAACCTCGGTGTCGTGACGGGCCAGTCCGTCACGTTCTGCTATGTCGTCACGAACCCTGGCACGGCCCCCCTGTTGAACGTGACGGTCGTGGACGACAACGCCACGCCTGGCACGGGCGACGACTTCGCCGTGACGCTGTCGGGTCTGACCGACGAAGACGGTGACGGCACGGCCGACGACCTCGCTGTCGGCGGGACCGCCACCGGCTCCTCGTCACCCAAGGCCTTCGACGCCACGGGCTCGTTCACCAACGTGGCCGCGGCGGCCGGGGAGAGCGCGTCGGACGCGCAGTTCTCCGACACCGATCCGGCCACGGTGGTCGTCACCGCACCCCAGGTCGACATCGTCAAGACCGCTGTCGCCTCCGGCGACGCCTGCCCCGGTATCGACGGCGTGAACCTCACCGTCGTCGCCGGTGACGAGGTGACGTACTGCTACGTGGTGACCAACCCCGGCAGTGCGCCCTTGCTGAACGTGACCGTCACGGACGACAACGCCACGCCCGGCACGGGCGACGACTTCGCCGTGACCCTGTCGGGTCTGACCGACGAAGACGGTGACGGCACCGCCGACGACCTCGCTGCGGGAGCATCCGCCACGGGCCAGTCGCCGGGCAAGGAGTTCGCCGGCGCGGGCAGCTTCACCAACATCGCGACGGTCGACGGTTCCAGCGCGTCGGGCGCAGAGCTCTCCGAGACCGACGACGCGACCGTGGTGGTCACCCGACCGGGTCTGACCATCGTCAAGACCGCGGTCGCCGATCCGGCGGGTTGCCCGGGTGTCGATGGCGTCACCTTGGTGGTCGACGAGGGAGTTGACGTCCGCTACTGCTACGTCGTCACCAACCCCGGCGACGCTCCACTGCTGAACGTGACCGTCGTCGACGACAACGGCACGCCGCTCGTGCCCGGTGACGACTTCGCCGTGACCCTGGGCGGGCTCACCGACGAGGACGGCGACGGCACGGCCGACGACCTGGCCGTCGGGGCGACCGCCACCGGTGCGTCATCGCTCGTGTCGTTCGAGCCGGGAAGCGTGATCAACGTGGCCACGGCCGACGGGTCGAGCTCGACGGGTGAGCCCTTCGAGGCCACCGACACCGCCGTCGTGACGGCGCGAGACGTGCCACCGACGGTGGTCGGTCACGAAGACCGCCGGGGTCGACTCGGTCCTCGAGCCCGGTGGCCCGGTGACGTTCACCGTCGAGGTGGAGAACACCTCCGACGAGGCGGTCACGGTGACGTCGATCACCGATTCGGTGGAGGGCGGGGCGCCGTTCAGCGTGCTGGCTCCGGCCACGGCGCCGGTGACGGCGACGACGTGCGCCGCTGGTGCGCCGATCGCCGCGGGCGACACCTACACCTGCACGTTCACGTTGGACGTGTCGGGCAACGCCGGTGACGTGGTCGACGACACCGTCGTGGCCACCGTCGTCGACAACGACCAGACCCCGGCGAGCGACGACGACGACGCGTCGGTGGAGATCACCGACGTGCCGCCGGTCATCACCGTGACCAAGGGCGCCGACCCGTCCTCGCTGCCCGAGCCGGGTGGCACGGTGACGTTCCCCGTCACCGTGACCAACAACAGCTTCGAGGCGGTGACGGTCACGTCCATCACCGATTCGGTGGAGGGCGGGGCGCCGTTCAGCGTGACCGCCCCGGCCACGGCGCCGGTGACGGCGACCACCTGCGAGACCGGTGTGGTCATCGCACCGGGAGAACCGTACGAGTGCACGTTCACGTTGAACGTGTCGGGTGATGCCGGTGACGTGGTGGACGACACCGTCGTGGCCACGGTGGTCGACAACGACGGGACCACGGCGACCGATGACGACGATGCGTCGGTGACGATCACCGACGTGCCGCCGACGGTGGTGGTCACGAAGACGGCCGGGGTCGACTCGGTTCCCGAGCCGGGTGGTCCGGTGACGTTCACCGTCGAGGTGGAGAACACCAGCTTCGAAGCCGTGACGGTCACGTCCATCAACGATTCGGTGGAGGGCGGGGCGCCGTTCAGCGTGCTGGCCCCGGCCACGGCGCCGGTGACGGCGACGACGTGCGCCGCTGGTGCGCCGATCGCCGCCGGCGACACCTACACCTGCACGTTCACGTTGAACGTGTCGGGCAACGCCGGTGACGTGGTGGATGACACGGTCGTGGCGACGGTGGTCGACGACGACGGCACCCAGGCCACGGACGACGACGATGCGTCGGTGACGATCACCGATGTGCCGCCGACCATCGAGGTCATGAAGGACGACGGCGGTGCCTCGGTGGCGGCGCCGGGCGGCCCGGTCGAGTACACGGTCGACGTGACCAACACCAGCTTCGAGGCCGTGACGGTCACGTCGATCACCGACTCGATCGATGGTGGTGACCCGTTCGACGTCACGAGCCCCGCCACGGACCCGGTCCTCGAGACCACGTGCGCCACCGGCGTCGAGATCCCGGCGGGTGAGACGTACACCTGCACCTTCACGGTGTTGGTGTCCGGCGACGGCGGCGAGCTCGTGGAGGACACGGTGGTCGTGACCGTCGTCGACGACGACGACACGCCGACCGACGGCACTGACGACGAGACGACCCCGGTGACCCCGGTTGTCGATCTGGCCGTCGTGAAGACCGCCGACCAGGCGACCTTCACGGTCGGGACGGAGGCCACCTACACGTTGGTGGTCTCCAACAAGGGTCCGTCGACGGCCACCGACGTGGTCGTCACCGATGCCCTTCCCGCGGGTCTCTCCCTGGTCAGCATCGACGAACCGAGTGGCTGGACCTGCTCGGGCTCGGCGACGGTTCGCTGCACCACACCCAGCCTCCGAGCCGGCGAAACGGCGACGATCACCGTCACCGTGCTGGTGGGGGCGGACGCCGTCGATCAGGTGACCAACGTCGTCGAGGTCGACAGCGAAGAGCCCGACGCCAACCCGGCCGACAACCGCGACGAGGTCACGAACCCGGTGGCCGTTGTCCTGGGTGCGATCGAGACGCCTCCGGCCCCGGCGGTGCTGACCACCTCGGCGCTTCCCTACACCGGTTCTGACTCGATGCGGCTCGTCCTGCTCGGCCTCGGACTCCTCGGAGCTGGTGCCCTGCTCCTCGCCGTTCGCCGCCGCCGGACCAGCGGGGAGTGACCGTCGGACGTGCCACTCCCCGGCGCCGCCACTTCTTCGGCCTCCTGGTCGTGGGAGTGGCGGTCGTCGGGATCGGTGCAGCGTGCACGAGCGATGGTTCGTCGTCGCCGTCGGACACGGTGAACTTCACGGGCAACGGGACCGCAGAGCTCGTTCTCGCCGGTGACACCTTCACGTTCACGGTGGCCTGCGAGACGACCGATCTCGGAGGGCGGGGGACCTTGCTCGTCTCCGGCACCGGTCCGCGGTCCATCGATGGCGGGTCCGGCATCGGCCTCGAGGTCCGGGTCGAGGTGGCCAGCGCCACGGGCACCATCGGAGCCAACCTGGGGGGCGACCCGCCCATGATCGTCGATGCGACCGAGGTCGGTGTCGAGTTCGACGAGAACTCGTTTCGCGCCGACGCGGAGTTCGTCGAGGTCGAGACCGGGCGCGATCTGGGGCAAGGCACGCTGACCGTCGATGGCTGCAGCCCCGGCTGACTGACGCGTTCCGCTTACTC
>CAVQSE010000001.1:0-578412 GCA_963715425.1 uncultured Iamiaceae bacterium | reverse complement strand
CGGCGGTCGGGATACGGTGAGCTCGTCGCCGAACCTGGGGGTCCGCCGTGGAGAACGCATCGCCTGAGCTGGCCGCGACGTTGGAGCGCTACCTGGCCTTTCGGGCGGCGGTCGACGCCGGCGACAAGCCGTGGTCGGACCTCGTCGAGTACTTCACCGACGATGCCGTCTTCGTCGACCCGGCGTGGGGTCGCATCCAGGGCATCGAGGCCATCCGTGAGTTCCTGGTCGACTCGATGACCGGCATCGAGGACTGGACCTTCCCGGTCGACAAGGTGTTCGTGGACGGCGACGAGGTCGTGATCAAGTACCGCCAGGTCCTGCCCGACGGACGTCAGCAGTCGGCGTACACGACGCTGCTGTACGCGGGGGAGGGCAAGTTCCGCTACGAGGAGGACGTGTTGAACATGGTCCACGTCTTCGAGGACCTGACGGCGTCGGGATGGACCGCCCCCTCCGGGGATGCAGCTCCCACCGCGCTCACCCGATCGGGACTTCTCCCGCCCGTGAGGCGCGCGCCCGTCAGTCCGACATCGGATCCGACCGATCCGCCAACGTCGACAGCGAGCGCCGCACGATCCGCGACACCGTCATCTGGCTGACGCCCACCTCCGCCGCCACCCGCTCCTGCGTCCACTCGGCGTAGCAGACGAGCACCACGATCCGGCGGTCCCGGGGCGGCAGTCCTGCGAGGAGATCGCGCAGGGCCGCACGGTCGATGATCTGGGCTTCTGCAGGATCGACCGCCCCCGGCCGCCGCGTCGCCGGCTCGCCGGATCGCGAGTGGTCGAGGGGTTCCAGGCGGTAACCGGCGAGCGCCTCCATCGCTTCGAGGACCACGTCCACCTCCAGCCCGAGGCTCTCGGCGACCTGCGGTGCCGTCACCCGGTCGGACCGAGCGCTCAGGTCGTCGACGGCCTCGCGCACCGCGGCCGTGAGGTCCTTGACCCTCCGGGGGACGTGGACGGCCCACGTTCGATCGCGGAAGTGGCGCTTGAGCTCGCCGGTGATGGTGGGCACGGCGAAGCCCACGAAGGGCACGCCGGCGTCGGGGTCGAAGCGCTCCACGGCCTGGACCAGCCCGACCCGCGCCACCTGTTCGAGGTCGTCGAGCGGCTCGCCTCGTCCACTGAAGCGCCGAGCCAATGCGTTGGCCAGGTCGAGGTGCTCGACGACGAGCTGGTTGCGCAGCTCGGTCGCCCCCGTGGCCCGCCATCTCCGGAAGGGCTCCAACTCGTCGTCGGATCCTCTTCGTGCCGATGGCCGGGCGCCGTCGCGCTCCCCTGGGCTCACGACGACGCGTCGGCCCCTCGCAGCGAGCGTTCGAACCAGCCCCGGGGCACGCCGCTCTCCGTGACACCGAACCGGTCCGTGACCGTGGACAGGAGGGCACCGACGAGCTCGTCGACGGCTCGGGGTGCACTGCCCTCGGGGATCGAGGCGAGGTCGTGTGACCCCGAGGCGTCGGCGGACTTCGTGCCGCCGCTGGTCGTCACCTCCACGCGCACGGTGGCATCGGCGGCGATCACGCGCACCACCAGGACGTCGCCGGGCTCGGCACGATGGATCAGGTGCGCGCAGATCTCGCCGACGGCGAGGCGAAGATCGTCGAGATCGTCGAGATCGGCACCGTGCTCGTTGGCCAAGCCGGTGACCATCAGCCGCACCAGGCGGAGGTGAGCGGTCGATGCCGGAACCTCGAGGCGAACCTCCTCGGAGGCCTCGCTCGGTGCCTGTCCGGATCCGTCCGTGGTCACCGTTCGATCTCGAACTCGGTCTCGAGGCCGGTGAGCGCGAACAGGCGTCGCGCCGCTCGGTTGGCGCCCCGGATCACGAGGCTGGCCGACATCTGGCGGGCCAGGACCAGCGACCTCAGGCCGCTGGAGTCGACGAAGGCCACCTTCGAGAGGTCGATGACGAGCGTGCTCGGGGCGCTGGAGCCTTCCGCACGCCGACGCTGCTCGAGGAAGTCCTCCAACCAGGGTGCCGAGTGCGCGTCGAGGTCACCCACGAGCTCCACCACGCCATCGTCGGTGGTCCGCACGAAGGGTTCGGTCATGCCCGACAGCCTCCCAGACCCGGCGGCGAGGCACACGAGGGGTCCAGTCCTCCTGATGAGGCGGCCCGTCCTCCTGAGGAGGCGGGTCGAGGAGAGGGGTGTGACACGACGGAGGTGAGCCGTCCGACACCCCACCCGCCGGGTGCGGTCAACCCCGGTCGCTCCGCTCGAGCTCGAACCACACGACCTTGCGGTACTGCGCATCGAGGGAGCCCGTGCTCACCGTGTCGGTGCCCCAGCGGGCGGCGAGGCCGTCGACGATGCGCATCCCTCTGCCGGTCACGGCTCGCCGGCGCAGCGGTTGGACCCTCGGTCGTTCGGGTGAACCGTCGGCCACCTCGACCCGCACGCAGTCGACGTCGATGACCAGTCGAACGTGCGCCGACGTCCCGGCGTGGCGCACCACGTTCGTCACCAACTCGCTCACGAGCAGCTCGGCGGTCTCGGTGTCGATGCCCGTCACGTCGCCCAGCTCGTCAGCCACCCGATGGCGGGCCTCGCGTGGCGCCAGGGAGTCCGAGCCCACCTCGAAGCTGATCTCGCGTGACTCCTGCTCAGGCACGGAGTACCTCGGAGCCGGGGTGGCTGCGAACGCCGGGTCCCACGTGATCAGCGTTCGAGAGGTCCCCGGGCGGAGCGGTCGTGCTCACCGGCGCAGCTTGTCATCTGGGGCACAGCTCGGTGCGGAGCGTGGCGAGGCTCCCGCGGAGGATCCTCGACACGTACGACTGCGACACACCGATGCGCTCGGCGATCTCCGGCTGGCTCAACTCCTCCAGGTAGCGCATCCCGACGACCGTCTGCGCCCGTGCATCCAGGCCGGCGAGCGCGTCACGCAGCACCATGCGATCCTCGACGGTGGTGTAGGAGCGGGTCCGTGTGTCCCATCGACTGGGCGAGCGTGGGTGCGTCCTCGTTTCCTCCCGCCGGAGCGTCGATGCCCGTGGCGCTGCGGGCCTGGCCGGCCTCGAGGGCTTCGAGGACGTGCTCCTCGCTGACCTCGAGGGCTCCGGCCATCTCCGCCACGGTGGGCGTGCGTCCCAGCTGGTGGGTCAGCTCCTCGCCGACCCGACGAGCATCGAGATGCAGCTCCTGGGCCCGGCGCGGCGGGCGCACCGACCAGGAGCGGTCGCGGAGGTAGCGCTTGAGCTCACCTTCCACGGTTCGTGACGCGAACGTCTTGAACGACACGCCGAGGTCGGGGTCGAAGCGTTCGACCGCTCGCACGATGGCCAGCAGGGCCGTCTGGTGGAGGTCTTCGGCGCTGGCCGCCGCGGACCGGGCATAGCGGTTCACGTAGTAGTCGGCCACGGTGAGGTGCTCCTCGACGATGCGGTTCCGCAACCGCCGATCGCCGGTGCGCCGGTACTCGTGGAACGTCTCCATGTCGACGGTGCGACCCCCGTGACGGCGGCGGCGGTGTGCGCCGTCGTCGGAGTGACGTGGCGTGGTGGTCCCTGACATCTCGTTCGTCGAGGTCCTTGTGGGAGGGGCGGCGGGGCTCATGTCTCTCTGGTACCCGGGATCGGCATCCTTCAAACAGGCGACCCTCGACGAGCACCCGAGAGAAGCTCGGGACGGTGCAGGTTCGCCTCGGCGCAGATGGTCTCTCAGCTCGACGGCTGCGGTGGCGCAGGCGTCCCTCCACGGGGATCCACGACGAACCAGAACGACGGCACGTCGCCGTCGTCGATCCCGTGCGCGGCGACGCAGACCGCCATGAGCTCTTCGACGATCGGGTCGGGCTCGACCGGCCGGCGATCCGCTGCGGTGCCCTGGAGCACTCCGGTGACCCGCAACGTCGTGCCCGACGGCTCGAGGGTGAGTCGGATCCGGTCCCAGGTACCTGTCGCCAACAGCAGCGATGCCAGCTCGTCGACGGCGATGCGGGCCGATTCGATCCCCTCGAGTGACGTGGCGAGCTCGGAGGTGGCGTCGGCCACCGCGAGGCGCAGCAACCGCAGCGATCGCGTCCTGGCAGGGACGTCGACCACCACGCGGCCACTCGGGCGCGTCACGCCCCTCCGATGCGTCGTTCCGTGCGCAAGATGCTGTCGAGCGCAGTCAGCTCGAGCAGGCGGGCGACCGCCCGCGAGGGCTCGACGATCACCAGCGAGGCGCCGGTCTCCCGGAGGTCGTTGTTGGCGGCGACGAGCACCCGCAGGCCCGTCGAGTCGACGAAGGTGATCGCGGAGAGGTCGAGATGGAGGTTGCGGCCCGGTCGGTCGCGTCGTGCGGAGACCAGGTGCTGTTCGAGGCGATCGGCGGTGTACGCTGTCCAGCTCGCCCGACCGCGCGCACGACCGGTTGGTCGGCGCTGCCCCCGATGATGCTGAGTCGATCGCCGCCGTCCACAACCCCTCCCTCGTCGACCGGTGTCGATGCCGCCTTCTCGTGCCGGGACCTCTCCGTCCACCTACCCCGGGTGGGAACGACGGAGAACCGCCTCCGGCGAACCCGCGCCGAGGTCTGTGGCGGCCTGGCGAGGGTAGATCGGATGGAGCGCCCGGGCACCCCGCCCCGGCCCGACCTGGAGGACGACGATGAACGACGATGCCCAACAGACCGACGAGCTCGTGAGCGACGCCACCCGAGACGCCGAAACCGAGGAGGCCCGCACCGAGGGCGGTGCCGACCGGCCTCCCACCGAGGAAGAGGAGCGCCTGGCCGAGGAATCGGCACGCGAGGTCGACCCGTCCGTGGCGGAACACCACGACGAGATGAACAAGATCGGCGCCCAGGTCGAAGGTGAGGGCCGCATCGGCGGTTGAGGCGCTGGGCGGCGTCGCCCCGCCCACCCCGGGGCCCGGCCTCGGGAGTGGATCACACCGGGCATGGGCCCAGCGGCGGGCGTGCGCTGCTCGAAGGGGATCATCGAGCTCGGCTGAGGTGAGCGCCGACCGTCGGCCGGCGTTCGCTGGAGGCGGTCTCCGAGTTGCGTACGCGAACCGACCGACCGTGCGCATGCACGGTCGGTCGGTCCACCGGCGGTCGAGCCACCAGGGGGGATCAGGCGGTCAGCGGTCGGTCACCTTGTCGGTGACCTCGTCGACCTTGTCCTCGACCCAGTCCTTGGCGCCCTCGACCTTGTCCTTCACGGTGGCCTTGGCCTGGTCGGCCTTGCCCTCGCGCTTCAGGTCGTCGTTGTCCGTGATGTCGCCGGCAGCTTCCTTGGCCCGGCCCTTCCAGTCATCGGTGGTCGATCCCATGTGGTCGTCCTCTCGTTCCTTCGGCGGACCCGTGTGACCCGCGCGCTGCCAGGTTCCTACCCGCGCGGCAGGAAGACGAGAACGACGTCAGTCGAGACGACCGAGCTCGAACCAGACGACCTTCCCGCCGCGGAGTCGACCGCGTCCCCCACCGCTGGGCGAGCCGATCGATGATCCGCAGCCCGAGCGAGCCGATGCGGGCGCCCTCACCGACGCGGGTCATGGTGAGATCGACCGGGGCGTCGTCCTCGACCTCGATGCGCACGACGTCGTTGCAGGTCAGGTGCACGGTGGTGCAGTCCCCTGCGGCGTGGCGCACGGCGTTCGTCACGGCTTCGCTGACCAGGAGCTCGGCGTCGGCGCTGCGACCCTGCCATTCGCTGGCGTGGAGCTGTTCGTGGACGAAGCGCCGAGCCAGGTGCGGCGCATCCTGGCGGCGGGCCAGGGTGGTGGTGGCATCGATGGCGACCATCGCAGCTCCTCGTCGTGCATTCGTGGACGAGGAGTCCCTACCCGCTTCGGCGCACCACGACCATGGCCACGTCGTCACGGCGATCAGGGCCCGGGAGGAGCTGCGCCAGCGCGGCGTCGGCGAAGCCCTCGGGTCGGGCGCCGGAGTCCTCCGCCAGGAGACCGGCAAGGCGGGCGGCACCGGTGTCGAAGTCCTCTCCGGGGCGCTCCACGAGACCGTCGGTGTAGAGCACGATCGTGTCGCCGACGTCGAACGACGTGCTCGGTACGGCCACGGCTGACGCCGGCAGCCCCAGAGCGGCAACCCGCCCGTCCTCCAGTTCCTCCACGACCCCGGACGCGCGCCGCAGCAGCAGCGGCGGGTGTCCGGCGCTCACCCAGCGGATCGTCCTCTCTCGGGCGTCGACGACGAGCACTGCGGCGGTGCCCAGGAACTGAAGGCCTTCCTGGGTCAGGATCCGGGCGGCCCGGGCGAAGAGGTGCGTGAGCACGTCGGGCTCGTCGGCGACCTCGATCAACAGCAGCGAGCTGATCAGGCCCCGGATCTGGGCGATGCGGGCGGCGGCGCGCACCCCGTGTCCGGCGATGTCACCCACCACCACTGCGGTGCGATGTTCGTCGAGCGCGATGACCTCGTACCAGTCGCCCCCGAAGCCGAGCTCTGCCGTCGCGGCGAGGTAGCGCACGGCGATGTCGAGATCGCGCACCTCCGGGACGCCGGGGAGCAGTTCGTGCTGCATGGCGAGGACGAGCTCGTTGCGGACGTCGACGGTGCGGGTGCGCTCGAGGGTCTGGGCGCAGAGCTCGGCCATCGTCTCCGCCCGAGCCCGCAGCGCGACGTCCTCCAGATCGATCGGCGTCGACCACCCGAACCCCACGACACCGATCACCGAACCGTCGTTGCGCAGCAACGGCACCGCAGCCACGGCAGCCAGACCGGCTGCCTCAACGTCGGGCCATGAGGGGGCGTAGCGTCCCCCCTCGTCGTCGGGGCCGTTGATGGCGACCAGCCGTCGTTCGCGCACCGCACCGCAGATCGTGACCGGCGCGTCGAGGGGAACCCGTTGGTAGCGCTCGGCGATCTCGTCCTCGAGCGTTTCGGGGTTGGATCATCGTCAGATGACGGCCGTCGGGGTCGAGCAGGCCCAGGTTGACGAACTCCGTCCCGACGGCTGGTCGGTACCGTGGGTCGACGACGATCCGGGCCAGGTCGTCGGTGGTGACGGCCGCACTCAGCGCTCGGCCGAGGTTGGCGAGTGCGGCCAGCTGATCCCGGTGCTCGATGCGATCGGTGATGTCGAGGCCCGAGACGACCATCCCGATCAGCACGTGGTCCTCGAACAGGGGGACCAGCTGGAAGTCGATGGTGATGAGCCGGTCGTGGGCCACTCGGACCACGGCGTCGTAGCGGGAGGTCACCCCGTCCTGGGCCCGTCGCACGGCCTGCTGGAGCTCGGCCTGGACGTCCGGGTCGTGCGACCACCAGTAGGCCTCCCAGAACGGCCGGCCGACGACGTCGGCGCTGGTGATGCCGGCCGCGTCGAGCGCGGTCCGGTTCGCCTCGAGCACGACCCCGTCGGGGTCGAGG
Organism: uncultured Iamiaceae bacterium; assembly: GCA_963715425.1. GTDB lineage: Bacteria > Actinomycetota > Acidimicrobiia > Acidimicrobiales > Acidimicrobilacustridaceae > Rhabdothermincola_A. The sequence continues at coordinate 571,085 of CAVQSE010000001.1, read as the reverse complement.
AGACCGACGAACGTGAAGAGCGCATCGATGAAGGACTGGCGACGCCGTTCGGCCTTACGGCTGTCGGTGACGTCCCAGAGGATCATGCCCACCCCCAGCACCTCGACCTCGTTCGCCAGCTGGTAGCACGCGACGCGGGCATGGCGGACCTGAGAGGCGTCCCTCCCTCGCACGGGCCCCGAGACCTCGGCATCGGTGACCGTGGCGCCCGTCTCGATCACCCGGCGCAGCACGTCCCCGATCTGGTCGTGGACGGTGGGTGACACCTCGGCCAGGGGGCGGCCGACGCAGTCGTCCGCAGCTTGACCGACGCTGGTGGCGAAGGCCCGGTTGGCCCGCAGGATGCACAGGTCCCGATCGAGGTCGACGACGCCCATGGGAGCGAGGCGCAGGAGGGTCTCCATGCGGGTCGAGGTCTCCCGTAGGCGGTCCTCGACGTCTGCGTGTGCGGTGATGTCGACTGCCGCGCACGCCACACCGACGACCTCTCCCGTGTCGTCGAGGACGGGGAAGTAGCTCGCCATCGTCGTCAGGTCCTGGCCCGTGACGGCGTTGCGCCCCCGGAGCCGAGGGGTGTCGATCCGGGCGCCGGTCTCGAGGACCTCGCGCAGCCAACCGGCGATCAAGTCGCCCTCCACGCCCGGGAAGACCTCGATGACGACCCGACCGATGTGGTCGGCTGCCGGGCGGGCGTTGATGCGCTCCATCTCGGCATTGATCTCGACGAAGCGCAGGTCCGTGTCGAAGATCGCCAGACCCACGGGGATCTCTGCGCTCAGCGCCCTCCACTGGGAGTCGGTCTCCGGGCGAGCGGACATGCGCGGACGCTAGTGCCCTCTCTTGTCGGCGAGCATGGCCTGCCACTCGTCGGCGAGGCGGTCGTGGGCGACGAGGGCCGTCACCAGATCGGGGTCGGCGCGCCCCTTTCGGCCCGGGCGCGGTTGGCGTCCGCGATGGTGAGTCCGCTGGGGTGCGTCGACGCGACCGTGATCGGGCCGTCGACCGGCACCTCGCCGGGTCGCAGCACCCGGAGGTACCACCCCGACCGACCCGACGCGGTGAACCGCGCCTGCATGTCCGCGTCTCCCGCGATGCAGCGCCAGCTTGTAGCAGGGTGTGCGGGGTTGGCAGACCTCGAGCAGAGCGTCGCCCCACGACCACACGTCGCCGATGCCGACCTCGTGTTCGGTCACGCCGACCGTGCTCAGGTTCTCGCCGAACGCGGCGGTTCCGACATCCTCGTCGAGCTCCTCGGACCACCAGGGCAGGTGCTCCGAGGGGTAGGCGTACACGGCCTTGTCGGGACCGCCGTGCACCGACAGGTCGGCCTGCGCGTCGCCGGCGAGGTTGAGTGGTGACAGCCAGAGGGTCGTGCCGATCGCCACGCGTTGCTTGGCGATCGAGCTCATGACGGGCTCGCTCGCCCGTACACCGATGGGCGCCGGCAGCCCGACGTTGACGGACGCGAGGGCGATCGTGCGGCCCACGGTGACCGGTCGACGAGACGGAGACATGGTCCCGCCACCGTAGGCCCACCGCGGTCATCGGGCACGTGGCCGTCATGTGGGGAATGTCACCCGGTCCCGCGGGTTGACACGACCATGCCCGTCGATCCCCGAGAAGCCCGTGACCGCCTCGTACGCGAGGGCTTCCGTGCCCTCAACGCCGTCGTTCGCCCTGCGGTGCGGGCGGGGGTGGCCAACCCCTTCCGTCTGGCCCCGGCGTCGATCGGCGCAGTGCTGGTCGGCACGGTCGGTCGCAAGAGCGGGCTCCCCCGTGAGGTGCCGCTGCTGTCGATCCGCGTCGGCGACACGATCTACGTGAGCACGGTGCGCTCCGATTCGCAGTGGTTGGCCAACCTCGAAGCAACTCCCCAGGCCCATGTGTGGCTGAACGGGAGGGAGCGCGATGTCACCGCAACGGTTCGCCGTGACGAGCGCCTCCAGGTCGCCGAGCTGAGGCTCGAGGCGGCCTGACCGACGTCGAGGTCAGGCGGTCTGGTAGTTCTGCTGGCTGCGTCGTCCGCCCGTGTAGGTGCTGAGGTCGAGCAGGAGGCCGAGCAGGACGAACGCCCAGCCGATGCCCTCGACCCCTCGGATCGGGGCGTAGGCGAGGGCGTAGAAGATCGTCGTGAACGGAAGTAGCAGGAATCCGACGAACCCGAACCAGAACGACGAGAAGGCGATGGTGAGCTTGTCGGTGAACATCCACATCAAGACCAGGCCGAGACGTGGCGCACCGGCGAGGATGGAGAATCCGACGCAGCAGCCCATGACCCGACGCTAGCGCTGTCGGGTCACGGTGGTGGGGACGAGGTCAGTGGCTTCCTCCGCCGACGCAGTGGGGGCCTTCGGCTTCTTGGCCGGTGGTGTTGGTCCCGATGGGTGGGGCCTTGCAGGAGCTGGCCGGTGTTCACGGTGAGCACCCCACCGGAGACGTCCATGGCGAAGTGGTCCATCCCCCGAGGAGCGGGACCACCCTTCTTCTCACCGGCCTGGTTGTACTGGCTGCCGTGGCACGGGCACTCGAACCACTGCGAGGTCTTGCACGCCGGGACCCGGCACCCCAGATGCGGGCACTTCTGGTAGATGGCGATCACCCCGGCCTCGAGGCCGCTGAGCATCGACGGCGGGTACACCCCACGGGCCTTCTCCACCGCCGCTTCGGGGTACTCGGTGATCCACATGCGACCCTCGGCGAGGTACAAGAACCCGTCGTTGGACTGGATCGACGCCTTCACGTCGGGGATCGAGCCCACCCGGATCGGTGAACCGAACCCACCCTTGGGCTGAGGCCACAAGAACGCCAGCACCGCGGCACCGAACCCGGTCAGGCTCAACCCCATCAACAACATGATCGACCGGTTGAAGAACTGCCGGCGGGTGACCCCCAGCGTCTCGGGATCCGGCGGCACGTACTCGGCCAGATCGGACCCGCCCACGCTGACCAGCTCCTGGGGGCGGCGAGCCAACGCCGCTTGGGCCTCGACCTGACGGCCCGACACCGGCACCGACCCGGCATCGTCGAGCACCACCGGATCACCCGCGTCACGACGACGGGTCTCACGCGACAACTGCCCGATCGCGTCACCGGTGTCACGACGCCGCAACGCCGCGAACACCACCAACCCCGCCAACACGACCACCACGGGAACGACGACCACCAGAGGATTCATCTGGACACCTCGACTTCGGCTCGTTTCGGAGGGCCAAAGGGCCCCGTACAAGGTCTACGGGGCCGAGGCCGTGTCCGGATGGTGCCGGATCGGGGCGAAAAGCGACGCAAACCGCGTCGAGAGGCCGGCGAGGCCCGAACTCAGTCGGCGAGCGGGACGCCGTTGGCGTCGGTCAGGAAGTTGTCGTTCTTGACCAGGATGAGGATGCCCTCGACGAATCCCCAGATGGAACCGAGCCCGCAGGTGAACACCGTGACCAGGATCTGGATGATCCCGATGTTCGTGTAGCCGAGGTAGAAGCGATGCACGCCGAAGCCGCCCAGCAGGATGCCCAGGACGCCGGCGGCGACCCTCGACTTGGGCTGTCCGCCGGTCGGGGCGTACCCGGGTGGGTAGGCGACCGGCATGGTCGCGGGTGCCGCTCCTGGCGGTGCCGACTCGGGCGGGTACCACCAGCCGTCGGAGGCCTGCCACCAACCGGGCTCCGCAGGGGCCTGGGCCATCGGACCCCGTTGCTGGCCGACGGGCGCCGGCTCGGGTGCGACCGTGGCGGTCGGGTCCGCCGGTGCGGTCGCTGGCGGCGTCATCACCGGTGGCGTCGTTGCAGGGTCGATCGTCGACGCAGCATCCGCTCCGCTCGGCGTGGATGGCTGCCGCTGGCGGCCGCATCCGGGGACGCTTCGGCGAAGGTGACCGGCCCGCCCGATTCCGGATCGGGGGCGGGTTCGGACGGGTTCTCCGCGGGCGTCGGATCCTGCGTCTCGTCGGTCATGTCGGTCGCCTCCGGGTTCTGGCTGGGCACGCAGCCTGCCCGTGCACAGTAGCGACGGCGTCGTCGATCCGCCGGACCATGTCCGAGCGTCCGTCCGTTCCCGGCTGCCACGCGTCGTCTGGTCGGTCCGTGGAGGGCAACTCGGACGACGCGGAGGGAGCCACCGCCGTGGCAGTGGCTCCCAAGGTCGCGTGGAATCGGACTGCGGACCGACCGCGGCTACTCGCGGACCTCGCTGTCCGTGGGCGATCAGCGCCCACAGCACCAGGACCTCCATGACCAGCAGCGTGAGCGACCACACCGGGTAGATGGGCATGGCGAGGAAGCTCCCGATCATGGCGAAGCCCGTCACGATGACCCCGATGGTGCGGGCGAAGATGCTGCCGCTCAGGACCCCGAAACCGGAGCCGAGCACCAAGACGCCGAGGATGAGGTGGACCCAGCCCCACGTGGTGATGTCCACGTAGACGGCACCACGGTTGCCCCAGACGACCCACTCGTCGTTGAGCAGGGCGATGAGCCCGTAGATGGCGTTCAGCGACCCGGCGAGGATCATCATGAAGCCGGCGAAGAAGATCCAGCCCACCCAGCCGGTCGGTTCGGTTCTCTGTGTGTCAGTCATTTCGTTCCCTTTCGGTTGTCCCTCTGGAGTTGCCCTGGACCGTTGGTCCCGGCCGTCGGACTCGGCCCGCGGATGTGCTCACGGGCGTCGCTCGGTCCACCGCGTCGGCGGTGCTCCCGGCGGACCCGGCGTCGAGGCGACGGCGGGTGAGCCGTCGAACGTCAGCGTGGTCCCGCGCTCCCTCGTGGCTGCCGTCGGGCATCGCACGTCGCACCTGGACCTCCTGTCGTTGCGGGCTTCGCCGGCAACATACGGTTCAGCTTCGCGCCGGTCATCACCTCGAACGGGTGATCCTCAGGCCGTCGAGGCCGGGACCGAGCCGGAGACGTCAGGGGCGAGGGGGCGTGGTGCTCCACCGGGCTGCGGAGGTGCGGTCAGCTCTTGGTCGCCTCGCGGCCGGCACCGACGGCGGCCACGAAGTCGGCGTGGTCGCGCTCGTTCTGGTCGGCGTAGGCGAACGAGAACTCGGTCATCGCCGCGCCGAGGGTCTTGCCGGTGCCGACGTAGGCCGAGATGGCGATGGCATCGCCGGTGCGGGCATGGGCTCGGGCCAGCGTGTACGCGAGAGCCGGCCGTAGACCTCCAGCATCGGCGGCTCCATGGCGGCGACGTCGGCGGAGGCCTTCCAGTCCCAGAGCTGACGGAAGTAGTAGTCGTGGGGCCGTTCGTCGAGCCCGATGTTGCGTTCCCACCCGAGGAGGACGTCGCTGGCGGCCTGGGTGAGCCGTTGCCCCTCGACGACGCGTGCTGGCCGTGTTGGGCGAACTCGCTCGGCCCTAGGTGTGGTTCCATGACCGAGGCCTCGGCCTCCTTCAGCTGGAGGAAGAGAGGGTCGCTGTCGTCCTTGCCCACGAAGAGCGCCACCCAGCACCGTGTGCCCACGCTTCCCACGCCGACGACCTTGCGGGCGAGGTCGACGAACTCGTAGCGGTCGAGGAGCACCCGTCGGTCCGGCTGCAACGACTGGCGGTAGCCCGTCATGACGTCGTCGACCAACTGCGTGACCCGTTCCTGGTCGTCTCCCGAGGAGAGCTCGGAGACCCGTTCGAGCAGGGGCGGATCGCTCAGGAACTGGGGTCGCCCGTCGACGACCGTGATGAGCTTGCGGAAGGCCTTGAGCCGGTTCTTGCTCTGGGCCTTCTCCGACGACTTCGTGACGCGCTCGCGCATGGCCTTCGAGAGCTCGTCGCCCCATTGCGACGTGACCTGGTCGAGCGTGACCTGGGTGTACCAGATGTCGAGGTGGGACATGGTCGAGAACTGCCGCATCCCCTTGGCGTACGAAGCCACGAGCTCGGTCTGTGCTCGTCGGCGGGCGGTCTCGTCGAACCCGTTGTCCCGGCACGCGATCTCGACGCTGGCGGCGAGGCGTTGGAGGTCCCACTCGAACGGGCCGGGAAGGGTCTCGTCGAAGTCGTTGATGTCGAACACCAGCGTTCGCTCGGGGGAGGCGAACCCACCGAAGTTCGACAGGTGGGCGTCACCGCAGAGCTGGACGGTGAGTCCGCTGCGGGGCTGCTCGGCGAGGTCGGCGGCGAAGACCTTCGCCGCACCGCGGAAGAAGGTGAAGGGGGAGACCGCCATGCGCTCGTGGCGCACGGGGATCAGCTCCGCCACCCGGGTGACCTCCTGCTCGGCCAGCTGCTCGACCACGTCGACCCGGTCGGCGGCGGGCTGCCACTCGGCGAAGGACGACCGAGGGATCCGTTTGCGCAGCTCGCGACCGGACCGGCGTCGCTCGTCGGTCGTGAGGCGGGATGCGTGGTCGAGAACGCTCTGCTCTGGGTCCATGCGCAGGGATCAGATCAGCTGATTCGCCGGACCACAAACCGGCCTCACGGTGACGGGCGTGGTGTGGTGCGTGGGGACCCGACCCGCTCGGCGTCGGCGATGACCCCGCGCAACAGGCCCGGGAAGACGAAGCGGTGGAACGGGGCCACGCCGAGCCAGTAGAGACGACCCCACAGGCCCCGCGGGTGGTAGCGGGCGAGTTGGTGGATGCGACTTCCCGTTGCGGTCGGTTCGACCCGCCACTCCAGCCAGGCCTCCCCGGGGAGCTTCATCTCGGCGCGCAGCCGCAGGAGTCGCCCCTCCTCGAGTGCTTCGACCCGCCAGAAGTCCAGAGCGTCGCCGACACGCAACCGGTCGGGATCGCGGCGCCCCCGTCGCATGCCGACCCCCCCGATCAGCGTGTCGATGGCGCCGCGCACGCCCCACAGCCAACCGTTGCTGTGCCATCCCCGGTCCCCGCCGAGCCGGCACAGCGCGGCGAACACCGCATCGCTCGGCGCGGACGAGACGGCCGTGCGTTCGTCGCTGAGCACGGTGCCGCCGGACCAGCTCGGGTCGGTCGGCATCGGCTCGGCCGGCGGGCGGCCCTGGAGCTCGGCGCTGTCCCACCGGGTGACCACGCGACCTTCGTGGACGCGCACCAGCGCGGCATCGATCGCCTCACGGGTGCTGAACAACGGCCCGGGCAGCAACTCGGTGACCACCGGGTCGTGGACGACGACCTCGTTGATCAGCGACGCCACGAGCGGACGCGACAACGCCACCGGCAGGGGGGTGACGATGCCCACCCAGTGCGACGAGAGCCGAGGGGTCAGGACCGGGACCGGGATCACGACGCGGCGCCGCAGCCCCGCAGCTTCGGCGTAGAGGTTCATCATCTCCCTGTAGGAGACGACGTCTCGCCCGCCGATCTCGAGGACGCGGCCCGCGGTGGCCGGCTCGCGTAGCGACTCCACCAGGTAGCGCAGCACGTCTCGCACGGCGATGGGCTGACAGCGGGTGTCGACCCACCGGGGCGTGATCATCGCAGGCAGGACCTCGACGAGGTAGCGCAGCATCTCGAAGCTGGCGCTCCCTGACCCGATGATGATCGCTGCTCGTAGCTCGGTCACCGGTATCGGACCGGTGGCCAGGATGCGGCCCACCTCGTGGCGGCTGGCCAGGTGCGGGGAGAGCTCGGAGGCGTCGTCGCCGAGCCCCCCCAGGTAGATGATGCGGCGCACGCCTGCATCGATTGCGGCGTCTCGGACGTTGGCCGCGGCCTGCGACTCGCGTCGCACCCAGTCGGGCCCGTCCCCGATGGTGTGGACGAGGTAGTAGAGGGCAGCGGCGCCGGCGAAGGCGTCGGCCAGCGGCGCCTCCAGGTCGCCCTTCACGACCTCGACCTCGGCCCGCCAGGGTGCGGCGTCGAGCTTGGCCGGGGTGCGCACCAGGCAACGGACCCGGTAGCCCCGCTCCAGCAGTTGGGGCACGAGGCGCCCGCCGATGTACCCAGAGGCTCCGGTGACCACGACCAGCTCGCCGGGCTCGATGCTGTCGGTGTCGGGCACGGGTCCGACGGTAGCGGGGTGGGGTGGGAACACCGCTCGGCCGGGATCCGACGTCGCGGCGCGATCAGGCCGGCTCGGCGGCCCCCGGCACGGCGTGGCGCACGTGCACTGCGAAGCGCCACCGAGCGGCGAGCAGGAAGACCAGCATCCCGATCGCTGTGCCCGTGAACACCACCGTGCGACCGAACGCCTCGTAGACCGCAGCACCGCCGAGGGCAGCGAGGGCGGCGACGGCGAGGCCGGTGGCGCCGAGCAGACCCTGCCCGGTGGCGATCTGGTCGGCGGGGCTGGCCAGGGCCACCGCCACCTGGTTCCCGGGCAGCGTGTAGGCGTCGGCGACGGCATGGATCCCGGAGGCGACGATGAGCACCCACAGCGGACCGAACCCGTAGACGGCGGTGCAGGCCGCGGCCACCACGATGCTGACCGACATCACCTTCAGCGGTCCGCGTGACTGGGCGAGGCGACCACCCTTCGACGCGAACAGGATCATGGGGATGGTGAACAGGCTCAGGGTGATCCCGATGAGCCAGGTCTCGGCGCCGAGGTCGCGGAACAGCAGCGACCACAAGGCCTCGAACATGCCGATCGTCAGGTAGAAGGCGACGGCGGTGCACGAACGCCGACTGCACGGCGGGGCGTGCCAACAGGCGACGGATCGCCCGTTCGGAGGACACCGCCGCCGTCCCGGCACGCAGGTCCAGCCTGGTGAGGAGCGCGAACGCGCCGAGGTAGAGCACCAGCAACACGGCGAACGGTGCCCGCAGGCCGAGCAGTTCGGCGGCGACCGCGGCGAGCAACGGCCCGAGGACGAACCCGCCCACGTCGAAGGCGGTCTGGCGCCCCAGGTTGGCGCCCACGTTCTGGGGGTCGCGGGCGATCACCAGCCGGCGCACCGCCGGTCCGACCGTTCCCGCCCCGAAGCCGAGCAGCAGGCGGGCGCCGACCCACTGCCACAGCTCGGTGGCGAACAGCATCCACGCCACGCCGGCGGCGGCGGCCAGGACGCCGGAGCGCAGCATGAGCGCGGTGTGGCCCCGGTCGGCGTAGCGGGCCAGGAACACCTGGCTGGCGAAGCCCGTGGCGAACCCGGCGAAGGCGATGAGCCCCACCGCGGCGTCGTCGAAGCCGAACCGGTCGCGGATGTCGGCCAGGAGCGTGAACACGCTCCCGTACCCCAGCGACATGATGCCGGTGAGCAGGAACAACAGCGGCATCGACCGGTTCCCGGTCGAGGGCGTCTGCGCCGGCTCGACCTCGGTCGCCGGAGGGGTCCCGTCGGCCTCGGCGGTCACCGCCAGGTCGCCCCGGTGCCGTCGCAGTGGCGCGGCGTTCGCTTCGACACCATCGAGTCCCCCGCTCGTCGGAGTGGCGACCCTACCGGGTCACGAGCTCGAGTCGATCGGCTGCGCGTCGAGCGCCGGCGCCACGTCGCTGCGCCGACGAACTCGGCCGTGCCGGGACGGCCGGAGGGGCCGCGCGCCCGCTCGAATCCCGGAATCGTGGACCGGTGGTCCACCATCACCTAGCATGTCGGCCTGACTCCAGTTCGCTCGTCGTGGCGAGCCGATCGACAAAGGAACCTCCTGATGAAGCGAATTCTCCTGCTGGGCGCAGCACTCGTGCTGACGCTCGGCCTCCTCCCCGCCACGGCCGGTGCCGGCACCGCGGGCACCGGCATGGTGACGATCGTCCACGACGCCACCTTCAGCGCAACGAGCCCCTTCACCGTGACGGTGTGCGCCGGGGGTGAGGTCATCGACGGGAGCTTCGAGTTCGGGGACATCCTCGGGCCCCTCACCCTGCCCGCCGCCACGATTCCGGTCGCCATCTTCGTCGGCGCCGACCAGCCGTGTGGCGGTGACCCCGACATCGCCGCCGACCTCATCGTCGAGGCGGGTGCCGACATCACGGCCGCCGCCATCTGGACCAGCGAGACCGAGGGTCCTGGTCTCGTCGTCTGGCCCAACGACAGCAGCTGCTACGACGCCGCCACTCCGGCACGTCTGACCGTGCGCCACGGTGCGTTCACGGCCACCGTGGACAACCCGTCAGGGGACGTTGACGTCGTCGGTTTCGTCGGTGGCACCGAGACGGTCATCGTTCCCGGTCTCGGTGAAGGCGATCAGGCCACGCTGGACCTTCCCGCCCCCCTCACGGTCACTGATGTGAGCGTGGTCGGCTCGGAGTCCGGGGAGACGTTCATCGATCTCGGTGACGTGACCCTCGAAGCCGGCAACCAGTACGTGGTCTACGCCGGCGGCGGCGCCGACGGCCCGGCCGGGGCGTTCGTCGACGTGATCCCGATGGACCCGTGTGAGGTGCCCGTCGAGCCGACGACTACGACGACGGCCGCCCCTGGCCCTGCGGCAGCTGCGGTGACCGCTGCTCCCAGGTTCACCGGCTGATCCACCCCGCCGGTCCGCTGGACCTGACGTACCAACCCGGTGCCCGCCCTCGTGGCGGGCACCGGCGTGTCAGACGGTCTGTCGGCGTCAGGACGCATCCGATCGATCCCACAGGGGCTGGAGTCGGACGACGGGCGCGGCTGGGCGGATCCCGCACCCTGGGGACATCCGTGGACGGGCACTTCTTCATCGCCTACGTTTTCAGCGGCAACTCCGCCCGCTCCTCACACGAGCCGATCGACAAGGAAGCCCCCGATGAAGCGAGTTCTCCTGCTGGGCGCGGCACTCGTGCTGACGCTCGGCCTCCTCCCCGCCACGGCCGGCGCCGGCAGCGCGGGCACCGGCATGGTGACCATCGTCCACGACGCCACCTACGACTTCCCGACGAGCCGTTCCCGGTCTACATCTGCGTCGACGGCGGCGACACCTTCGAGACCGCGGCCGTGGTCGGCGACGTGTTCGGTCCCCTCGAGCTCCCCGCCGGCACCTACGACGTGGCGGTCTACCCATTCGCCGACAGCTGTGAGAGCAAGACGTCGCTCGCCGACGAGATCACCGTGGGCGCCGGCGACGACGTCACCGTGGCCGCCATCTGGACGTCGGAGGGCCCGTCGCTGGTCGTGTGGCCCAACGACAGCAGCTGCTACGAGGCCGACACGTCCTCTCGTCTCACGGTGCGCCATGGGCGCGACGACAGGGGGACCGGTCGACATCGTCGGAGACGTGAACGGCGTGACGACCACGGTCATCTCCGGCTTGGCCGAGGGGGCCCAGGAGACCGTGGACCTCCCCGGTGGCCTCACCGTGACCAACGCCAACGTCGTGCTCGCTGGTACCGAGACCGTCGTCATCCCGCTCGGCGACCAGACCTTCGATGCTGGTAGCCACTACGTGATCTATGCCGCCGGAGGCAACGACGGCGACGCAGGCGTGTTCCCCGACGTCATCGCCATGGACCCGTGTGAGGTGCCGGTCGAGCCCACCACCCCGACCACGGCTGCTCCGGCGGCCGCTGCGGTGACCGCCGCTCCGGCCTTCACCGGCTGATCCCGGCCCCCACGACCTGACGAAGTACCCGGTGCCCGCCCTCGTGGCGGGCACCGGCGCGTCCGGGCCGAGACGGGCGCGGCACGCGACACGGCCCCGACCGTCAGGGTCGGGGCCGGTGGACCGGGACGCTGCTGCGTCCGCGGGATCAGTTGGTGACGGGCAGCCCGTCGAGGACGGCGTCGATGCGGTCGCCGGCGTCCTCCATGGTGGTGTCCCACGACACGGCCAGCTCGCTGACCAGGATGTGGCGGGCCTTGCCCAACATCGCCTTCTCGGCGCTCGACAGCTTCGAGCTGCGCTCGCGCAGCGACAGGTTGCGCACCACCTCGGCGCACTCGTAGATGTCGCCGGACTTCATCTTCTCCTGGTGGTTCTTGAAGCGGCGCGACCAGTTGGTGGGCACCCGCACGTTGGTGACCGCCAGCACGGCCAGCACGTCCTCGACCTCGTCCTCGGAGATGGCCGGGCGCACGCCCAGGTCCTCCGCGCGGTCCTCGGGCACCGAGACCTTCAGGGCTCCGCCTCGCCACGACTCCTCGCCGGCGGCGACGGAGAGCTCGAGGTAGGTGATCTTCTCGCCGTCGACCTTGCGCACCGAGCGACCGGTGACGACCGCGGTGCCGTGCGCGGGATAGATGACCTTGGAGCCGACGGCGAAGTCCATGGGGGCCTTTCGAAGGAGATCGAGCGCCCAAGTATGCCCGCTCATCGACCGGGTCACTCGCGTCGCCGCGGGAGGACGGCTGTCGCCGCGTCCCACGACCGGAAACGACACCATCCCTGATAGCAAGGCATGGTGACTGCGCCACGGACGACGAGACGGTGAGCCAGGGCGTCGAGCCACCCGTCACCGAGGAGCCGGTGGGCACGTTCGCCGCCCTCGGCGTACCGGCGTACCGCCGTTTGTGGTTCGCCGGCCTGCTCGTCTTCCTCGCCGTCACCGCCCAGGCCATCGCCCGGGGCTGGCTGGCGCGCGACCTCACCGGCACCAACGCCGGTCTCGGCGGCGTCTTGTTGGCGTTCGGGTTGGCGATGCTGGTGGCCACCCCGTTCGGGGGCGTGGCGGCGGACCGCTTCCCGAAGCGGGGCGTGCTGGTGGTGTCGCAGTTCCTCCTCGCCCTCTCGTCGCTCCCCGTCGGCATCGCCGTGATGCTCGACGTCGCCGCCTACTGGATGCTGCTGGTGTCGAGCGCGATCCAGGCGGTCGCGTTCGCCCTCTTCGGGCCGACCCGGATGGCGTACACGACCGAGTTGGTCGAGCGACGGGTGCTGTCGAACGCCATCGTGCTGGCCCAGATGGGCGCCGAGGCGATGCGGGTCATCGGCCCCAGTGTCGCCGGCATCGTCATCGCGGTGGTCGTCTGGGGTCTCGAGGCCGTGTTCATCGTCTGCGGCATCCTGTGCCTCGTCGGCATGACCCTGACCGTCATCCTCCCCCCGGGTCGGCCGCCCCGACCAGGAGCCCGGCCCTCGCCGTTCGCCGAGATCGTCGAGGGCGTCGGCTACGTGCGCCACCGACCGGATCTCGCCCTGCTCGTGGTGACCTCGCTGGTCGTGGTGATGGTGGGCTACCCGTACTTCGCCTTCCTCCCCTCGGTGGCCGACGGCATCTTCGACCAGGGCTCGGGCGGCTACGGCGTGCTGTCGGCCGTCTCGGCCGTGGGGGCGTTGATCGGGGGCCTCTTCGCCGCCCGCAGCGGTTCCCGGCACGATCCGTGGAAGTTCGTGATGCTCTCGGGCTTCGGCTTCGGGATCGGCCTCATCGCCCTCGGCGTGATGCCGCTGTTCGTCCTGGCCGCGCTGGCGCTCATGTTCATCGGTGGGTTCAGCCTCACCTTCCAGACCATGACCAACTCGCTGCTGTTGAACCTGAGCGACTTCGAGTACCACGGGCGCATCCAGTCGCTGGTCATGCTGGGCTTCAGCGGCTTCGGCATCGCCGCTCTGCCGCTGGGGGCGCTGGCCGACGCCATCGGCCTGCGCACGACCCTCGTGGGCATGGGCTTCGTGGTCATCGCCACCATGACCGTCTTCGTCGTGCGTCGCCGCCGCTTCAGCGACCGCGAGCTCGCCCTCGGCCTGGGCTGAGTCCCGCCGGGCCCGGCCGGCTGACCGTCGCCCGGCGGCTGCCGTCAGGCTTCCCAGTCCACTCCGGGCAGCGTGGCCGCCCAGGTCTCGGCGATGCGCCCGCCCTCGATGCGGTGCACCATGATCCAGGTCATCACCTGGCGGTCCTCGGTGGTGAGGTTCACGCCGCGGCTGGTGGCTCTCGTCCAGACCTTGTCACCGACGACGACCTCGTCGTCGATCGTCGTCTGGGCGCCCCGCAGCACGTGCATCGCCTGGGCGAGGCGCTTCTTGTACTCGGCCCGCGAGATGTGCTCGGTGCCGAGGCTCGTGTGGCGGATGTAGGGATCGGTGCAGATCTCGTCGACCGCATCGACGTTGCCGTCTCCCCAGATGTCGTGCCACCACCGTCGCACCAGCGCCCGAGCGTCGTCGTCCCCCACGGCCCGGGAGTGTAGGTCTCCCGGCTGTCGGCGCCGTCCGCCAGGTCCGGGCGCGGGCGCGTCAGGACGGGCGTTGGTACGGTGCGAGTCGACGACCGACGGGGGAGAGGATCGAATGGATCAACCTCACGGGCTGTTCGGGTGGGTCGATCTGGTCACCACCGACGTGACGGCGGCGAAGGCCTTCTACGAGGGGCTCTTCGGCTGGGCGACCGAGGACCGTCCGACGCCGATGGGCCCTGCGTACACGATGTGTTCGCTCGACGAGAAGATCGTCGCCGGCATCGGTCCTCAACCGCCGGGGATGGCCGAGGCCGGGATGCCCTCGATGTGGAACTCCTACGTGCTCGTCGGTGACCTCGACGCCGTGTGCGCCGCCGTGCCGGGGGCCGGTGGTGCCGTCGTGATGCCGGCCATGGACATCATGACCGAGGGTCGCATGGCGATGATCGCCGATCCGTCGGGGGCGGTCGTCGGTCTGTGGGAGCCGCAGGACCACCAGGGCGCCGAGGCGTTCAACGTCCCCGGTGCGCTCACCTGGAACGAGCTCCAGACCCGGGACCTGGCGGCGGCGGCTCCGTTCTACGAGGCCGTCCTCGGTTGGCGCTTCGAGGACCCCGACGGGTCGGGCTACCTGATGATCGTCCTCGACGCCAAGGAGGGGGACGACAAGACCAACGGCGGCGCCATGACGATGCCGGCCGAGGTCCCTGCGGAGGTCCCGCCGTACTGGGGCGTGTACTTCGCCGTGGCCGACTGCGACGAGAGCGTGGCGCGGGCCACCGAGCTCGGCGCCGAGGTCTTCCTGCCCCCGATGGCCATGGGGCCCGGCCGCTTCGCCGGCATCACCGATCCCACCGGGGCCATGTTGATGGTCGGGAACTTCGCCACGAGCTGAGCGCGCCGACGTGTCGAAGCGGCGGACGACCGCTCAGAACGCCATGTGGACGGCGCCGTAGCCCCTGGTGAAGGTGGCCGGCACGATCTCGGGCTGCGGGTCCACCAGGTGCCAGTCGGGGAAGCGGCGCACCAGCTCCTCGAACAGGACCCGCAGCTCGAGGCGGGCCAGCGCCGCCCCGAGGCAGAAGTGCGTGCCGAACCCGAAGGCCACGTGGTGGTTGGGCGTCCGCGTGACGTCGTAGTCGTCGGGGTCGTCGAACACCCGCTCGTCGCGGTTGGCCGACCCGTAGAGCAACAGCAGCTCGTCGCCGGCGGAGATCTGCCGGCCGTGCAGCTCGGTGTCGACGAGCGCGGTGCGGCGCATGTTGCTGATCGGCGTGACCCAGCGGATGAACTCCTCGACCGCGGTGGCGCCGAGCAGGTCGGGTGACTGGGCGAGGGCCCGTCGCTGGTCCGGGCGACGGGCCAGCTCCACGATGTTGCCGGCGATCACCGCCCGGGTCGTCTCGGCGCCGCCGTCGAGCACGAGGAGGGCCTCGGCCAGGATCTCACCGTCGTCCCACGGCTGGCCGTGCACGTCGGTGTGGGCCCACACCGAGATCAGGTCGTCCTGCGGGTCGTCCCGGCGGGCGGCGATGACCGCCATGGTCTCGGCGGCGAACTCCATGATGGCGTCGATGCTGGCGGGGGACTGGTCGGCCGGACTGCCGTCGGCCGGTGTCTGCCCGGCCTGGAACATGGTCACCTCGGACCACTCGCGGCACCTTGGGCCACAGCGACGCGTCGTAGCCCAGCAACTCGCAGATCACCATGGCCGGCAGACGCGAGGCGATCATCTCCACCGCCTCGCAGCCTCCGTCGGCCGACGCCTCGTCGAGGATCGTGGTGACGAGGTCGCGCACGCGGTCCTCGTGGCTGCGCACACCACGTGGGGTGAAGCGACGGGCCACGACCATGCGCTGCTTCTGGTGGAGGGGGTCGTCGCGGTTGATCATCGACGTGTCGTCGCGCTGGTCCGTCTTCGGGCGCGAGCCGTCGAGGCTCGAGAACCTCGTCGTGTCGTTCTCGACGGTGAGGATGTCGGCGTGGCGGGAGATCCCCCAGATCTGCTGCACCGGGTCCCAGTGGACGGGCGACTCGTCACGCAGCCAGCGGTAGGCCTCGAAGGGGTCGACGTACCACTGCGGATCGAGCAGGTTCACGTACGGCGTGGCGGTCGTGGTCACGGCATCCCCCCGGAGCGGATCGACGGGCCGCTTCGGCCCCGTCCGCATTCTGTCCCAACCGGCCCGGCCGACGCCGGTCGGGCGCCGGTCCCCGGGGTCGGGTCAGCCGCCGGGCGGAGCGCGCCAGCGCGGTGAGGATCGCCGCCTCCTCGGGGTCGGTGTCGGGCCCGTAGGCGGCCACGATCACGCCCTTGTCGCCCCAGGCTCCGCAGGTGACGCCGAGCACGATCGCCTCGTCGCCCGGATCGCTCATCCCCTCGAACCGGAACGTGTGGTCCACCGTCGCGCCCTCGACCGGGTGCGGCTCGTCGTGCCCGACGTGGGCGATGCCCGTCGGGCAGACCGTGAAGTCCTCGACGTACCCGCGCTCGGCGAGGAAGGCGACGGCATCGGTGACGGTCTCGGGCGCGGGAACGGTCATGTCGTCCACCTACCCCAGAGTGAGTCCGTAGTGCGCTTCACCGTCGGGGGTGATCTCGTAGATCTCGTAGCCATCGGTGACGTGGGGAGCATCGGCGGCGAAGGCCACCGCGATCTTGTTCGTGGCGTTGCGGGCCACGTCGAGGACCAGCTCGACGCAGGCGGCGTCGTCGAAGTGGGCGCGCACGCTCGCCGCCAGCGAGGGATCGATGCGGCCGGGCAGCCACACCATGGCATCGGTGAGGGCCAGGGCGGCCTTCGTCGCGTCGGGGAGGTCGCTCGTGTCGTAGGTGTCGACGGCGGCGAAGGTGGCGTCGTCGGCGCCCGCCAGCAGCGCAGGGCGACTCCGCAGCGACTGGCACAGGCGGCACTGGTGGGCGCGGGCCCCGCGGAGGCGCACGAGCTCGGTGGTCACCGGGTCGAGGTGCTCGAGCGCCGGGCACGACGTGGATGTAGCCGTCGATGGCCCCCCAGAGCCCGCCGTCGCCGGTCGCGACGTGGCGCGACGGGCCATTCGGACGGCCCGAAGAGCGCGTCGAGCGCGGCGCTGACTCGCGGGATCACGTCGAGGGCCCAGAGGCCCTGGACGACGTCGCCGGTGGCGGCGCCCAGGGCCGCGCCGACGGCCCCTCGTCGGGCGTCGTCGATCGCCGACACGTCGACCGAGAACTGCTCGGCGAAACCGGCGGCGGCGCGCTGGGCGTCGGAGAGTTCGCCGAACGTGGACCACCCACCGCGGTCCCGGTCGGACCAGGGACCGGCGCCGAGCTCCTCCGGTCGGGGCAGCGGGGCCAGACCGTGCGGCGCGGCCACGACGCCGCGCGAGCAGGTCGACCGTGTCGACGAGCTCGGCGTCGCGGGCCGACGCCCACACCGCCGACTCGACCGCCGAGAGCGCCGGGCCGCGGCGTGGCGTGCTGCTCCAGCGCCTGGCCCGTCCCGGCGGTGTGGCTGTCGGCGCGTGCCCATGTGTTCTCCCTCGTCGGCGTCGCGGTCCGGTCGTCCGGGCCCAGAGCGTGGCACGGACGCTCGAGCGTCGTCTCGCGCACGACAGGTCGTGGCGCCTCGGCCGCGTACGGACCGCTAGGGTCGCCGGCGCCATGGCCAGCGAGTGGTGGTGTGGGGGACGGGGAACGCCGGGCGACCGGCCATCCGGGCGGTGGCCGCGCACCGTGACCTGGAACTGGTGGGGTGCGTGGTCTCCAACCCCGCCAAGGTCGGTCGTGACGCGGGTGAGTTGGCGTTCCTCGATCCGCTCGGGGTGATCGCCACCGACGACACCGCCGTCGCCCTGGCCGACGACGTCGACTGCGTCGTCTACACCGCCACCGCCGACACCCGCCCCGAGCATGCCGTCACCGACCTCCTGCGCTGCCTGCAGTCGGGCCGCAACGTGGTGTCGACCTCCTTCTACCCGTTGCTGCACCCGGCCAGCGCGCCGAAGGAGTTCCTCGACGTCGTCCTGCCGGCCTGCGAGCAGGGCCAGTCGTCGGTCTTCGTGTCGGGCATCGATCCGGGCTGGGCCTTCGACATCCTCCCCGGCCTGGTGAGCGGCGTGGGTGCCGGGATCACCGAGATCCGGATGCAGGAGGTCTTCAACTACGCCCTCTACGACGCACCCGACGTCGTGCGCGACGTCATCGGCTTCGGCAGCTCCATGGACGAGCTGCCGCTGATGCTGCTCGACTTCTCGCTGCAGATGGTGTGGGCGCCGATGGTGCGCATCGTGGCCGAGATGCTCGAGGTCGAGGTCGACGAGGTCCGCACCACGGTCGAGCGCCGTGCCCTCGAGCGCACGATCGACGTGCCGGGCATGGGCATCTTCGAGGAGGGCACCCAGGGCGCGTTCCGTTTCGAGGTGCAGGCCATCGTCGACGGCCGCCCGCTGGTCGTGGCCGAGCACATCACCCGCATCGACGACCGCTGCGCGCCCGACTGGCCGTCGTCGGGCTCGCCCGGAGGTGAGCACCGCATCGTGATGTCCGGTCATCCGAACCTCACGGTGAGCGTGCACGGCAACGAGCCGGGGGAGCCCGGCGCCGCCGGAGGGGGCAACGCCTCCGCCGCCAACCGCATCGTGAACGCCATCCCGGCCGTCGTCGCCGCCCCGCCCGGTCCGGTGAGCCCGCTCGACCTGCCGGTGATCACCGGCGCGGCCCAGGTGGCCCGGGGCTGACCTTCGGGGGCGCACGGGCCGGCGCCGTGGTGCACCATGTGGCCCATGGATGATCGCTCCCTCGCCCGTGCCATCGCCGCCGGCCGCCTCGGCTTCGGCCTCGTCATGTTGTTCGTGCCCAACCTCGTGCTCAAGCGCGTCAGCGACGAGCGACCCGGTCCGCTCGTGTGGATGTGCCGGGCCTTCGGCATCCGTGACGCCGTGCTCGGCACCGGCGCCCTGCTCGAGCTGGCCGTCGACGAGGAGGACGACACCTCCGAGGCGCGTTGGGTGACCATGGGGGCCGTGGCCGACACCTCCGATGCGGTGGCGGCGCTGCTGTGGCGCAAGGAGCTCGGCTGGTCGGGCTTCCTGTCGACGTGGGGCCTGGCCATCCCCGCCGCGGCCGGCGGCTGGAAGGCCGCCGCCGGGCTGCGCCGGGGACGCTGAACGCTCAGGCCGACGCGATCTCGAAGGTCGTGCCCGTGAGCTCCTCGGACAGCGCCCACAGCCGTCGGGCGTCGTCGACGTCGCGGGCCTTGGCGCTCGGGGTCTCGCGCACCGCAGGGCCCCTGAAATAGAACTTGGGCCCGTAGTACTCGCCGCCGCCCACCGTCGGGATCGGTGGCGGCGCGGACGAAGGGCTCGGCCCCGCGTGCCGCGGACTGGTTGTAGAAGCCGCCGAAGGGCTCGATGAGCCGGTTGAACAGCCCCGTGCCCTCGGTGCCGAGATCGGTGTGCGACGCCCCCGGGTGGGCCGTCACCGCGATGGTGTCGGCGTCGGCGGCCGCCAGGCGCCGTTGGAGCTCGAGGGAGAACAACAGGTTGGCCAGCTTGCTCTGGAAGTAGGCCGGCCAGCGCTGGTAGGCGTGGCGCTCGTACATCGGGTCGTCGAAGTCGATCTTCCCGGGGCGGTGCCCCATCGACGAATGGTTCACGACCCGTCGAGCCGGGCGTGGACAGCAGGAGGGGCATGACCTCTGCGGTGAGCACGAAGTGCCCGAGGTGGTTGACCCCGAACTGCATCTCGAACCCGTCGACGGTGCGGGACTCGTCGAGGGCCATCAGCCCGGCGTTGTTGCCGAGGATGTCGAGGCGGGCCTCGTCGCGGCGGAGCTGCTCGCCGAGCGCCCGCACCGAGGACAGGTCGGCGAGGTCGAGCGGGACCACCTCGGCGGCGCCGGTGCCCGAGCCGACGTGGTCTCGGACCACGTCGGCTGCGGCCTCGGCCTTGGTCTGGTTCCGGCACGCCATCAGGACGCGCGCCCCCGGCCGGCGAGGTCGCGGCTGATCTCGAGGCCCAGTCCGGCGTTGGCGCCCGTGATCAGGGCCACCTTGCCGGTCAGGTCGGGCACGTCCGCGATGCTCCACGTGGTCATGCGTCGTCACGGTATCGGCGGACCGGGGCGCCCCGACCCCGGTCCCGGTCCAGTCGACGCGGAGGTTGTTTGTGCGCGCAACAACTTCTAGCCTCGGGCCATGGACTCCCCCGTGCAGCAGACCTTCCCGCTCGGCTTCCAATGGCCGACCGTCGACCCGTTCCTGTTCTGCGTGCACCACCTCGACACCTACCCCGCGGGCGACGGCCGGTTCGCGCCGAAGGCCTCGCTCGCCGGTCGGAACCTCGGTCAGGACTTCGAGCCTCGTGACGGCTGGCGGATGTACCACGGTCGCACCGTCCCCGGCTTCCCCCAGCATCCCCACCGCGGGTTCGAGACGCTCACCTACGCCCGCCAGGGCTTCATCGACCACTCCGACTCGATGGGCGCCGCCGCTCGGTTCGGACGTGGCGACGCGCAGTGGATGACCGCCGGGCGAGGGCGTCGTGCACAGCGAGATGTTCCCGCTGCTCGACAGCGACGGCCCGAACCCCGCCGAGCTCTTCCAGATCTGGGTCAACCTCCCTGCCGAGGACAAGCTCGTCGAGCCGCACTTCACGATGCTCTGGGACGCAGAGATCCCACGGGTGGTGCGCACCGACGACGAAGGGCGGGTCACGACGATCACGGTCATCGCCGGTGCGCTGGGCGACGCGTCGCCGCCGTCACCGCCGCCGCACTCGTGGGCGTCTCGCCCCGAGGCCGATCTGGCGGTCTGGCACCTCCAGATGGAGGCCGGGGGATCGGTCCGGCTCCCGGCGGCGAGCTCGGCGGAGACCGGGCGGGTCCTCTACGTGTTCGAGGGCTCCGCGTTGACGATCAGCGGTGAGACGGTCGCCGGGGCGCACGGTGCACTGGTCGACGCCTCCGTCGACCTCGACCTCGTCGCCGCGCCCGACGGGCCCGTCGAGGTCCTGGTGTTGCAGGGCCGACCCATCGGCGAGCCGGTGGCCCAGTACGGGCCGTTCGTGATGAACACCCGAGCCGAGATCCAGCAGGCCTTCGACGACTACCAGAGCACCGGCTTCGGCGGCTGGCCGTGGCCGAGCGACGATCCGGTCCACGGCGGCGACCCGGCGCGGTTCGCCCGCCACGCCGACGGCCGCGTCGACCGCGCCGAACCGGTGGCCATCGACGGCTGACCGGCTCTCGGTCCGTCCGCTCAGCCCACCGTGCTCGGCGTGGTCGCCACCGGCTGCTCGGCTCCGGGAACCTGCAGGCGCAGCGCCTCCACGGCGCTCACCGGCCGGCCGAGGTGGAAGCCCTGACCCAACACGAAGCCCAGGCGCCTGAGCAGTTCGGCCTGCTCGGCGGTCTCGATGCCCTGCGCCACGGCCGGGATCCCGATCGTGGTGGCGACCCGTAGCGCCGCAGCGGCCACGCTGCGGTCGAACCCCTCCTGGCCGAGCGTGTCGACGAACACCCGGTCGATCTTCAACAGGTCGACCGGGAAGCGCAGGAGCTGGGCCAGCGAGGCCGACCCCGTGCCGAAGTCGTCGATGGCCAGGCCGACGCCCATCTCGCGGACGGCGGCCATGCGCCTGGTGACGAGCTCGGGGTCGACGGCCAGGGCGCTCTCGGTCAACTCCAGGATGAGCCAGCCCGGGTCGACGCCGGTGCTGGCGACGGCATCGCCGATCCTCGTGACGAGATCGCCGGCGGCGAGGTCCTCGGCGGAGACGTTGACCGACAACCACGCGGGCGCTCGGTCGGGGCGCCTCGCGTTCCACTCCCGGATGAAGTGACACGCCCGCAGCAACACGAAGCCGTCGATCTCGGCGATGACCCCGCTGTCCTCGGCCACGTCGATGAACTCCTCCGCCGTCACCAGCAGCGCGGAGGCACGGTTCCAGCGCGCCAGTGCCTCGAACCCGGCGATCTCCCCGTCGACGAGGTTCACGACCGGTTGGTAGGCCGGCTCGATCTCGCCGTGTCGCACGGCGTGGCGGATGGACGTCTCGAGCTCCTGGCGGTGCTCGAAGCGGGCACGGGCCGCAGCGTCGAAGTGCCGGACCGAACGGCGTCCGGCCCGCTTGGCCTCGTACATGGCGAGGTCGGCGTCACGCAGCAGTCGTTCGGGGTCGGAGGCGTCGGCGTCCGTGCCCACCGCGATCCCCACGCTCGCACCCACGAACCACTCCAGCGCCCCGGTGACGAAGGGAGCACCGAAGGCGTCGACGATCGCCGTTGCGGTGCGCCCCGCTGCGGGCGCGGTCCCGTCGGGGCACAGCACGATGAACTCGTCACCGGCGAGCCGGAAGACCTCGTCGAGCGGACCGACGTTGTCCACGATGCGTCGCGCGGCCTGCACCAGGACCTCGTCGCCGACCGTGTGCCCGGCGCTGTCGTTCACGACCTTGAAGTGGTCGAGGTCCACGAAGAGCAGGGCCGGCGGTCGGTCCCCGTAGAGCTCCGCCAACCGGTCGAGCAGGGCGGTCCGGTTGGGTAGGCCGGTCAGTCCGTCGACCCTCATCCGGACGGTCAGTCGGGCTTCGGAGGCCTCGGCGTCGTGGCGGGCCTCGGCTTCGGCCCGCATGGTCCACGCCACGCGCACCGTGAGCACGGCGGCGATCCCCGTCGTGGTGGCCACGAGGACGAGGGTCGTGACCCCTCCGGTGATGGACACGGCGACCGCTGCGGTGATCCCCGGTGCGGCCATCGAGAGCCCGAGGACCAGGAACCGGCCCAGCCCGGGGGCTTCGGCGGGCACCGGATCGGCGATGGTCGTCGCCGAGCGATCGAGCGCGGCCAGGCCGAGCGCGGCGAAGCTGAGGGCGAAGCCGACGTCGGCCCACCGAGCCATCGCCTCGTCGGAGGCCGAGACCACCGCGAAGGCGAGGTCGGAGGCCATGAAGAGCCCGACGAACACGACCAGACCGCACAGGGCCGGTTCGCGTCGACGTGACGACAAGAGCACGGTCACCATTCCGGCGAAGAGGAGGAGGTCGAGCAGCGGGTACGCACCCAGGACGAAGGCCTGGACCCAACCGGTGGCCTCGTCGAAGCCGCCCGGGGCGACGATGACCGCCTCCCACACCAACAGCCCGAGGCCGGCCGCCAGCGCCAGCCCGTCGAGCGAGGCCCGGGCGGCGATCGAGGCGCTGCGGGCCCGGGCCAGCAGCCAGAGGCCGGCGCCGAAGAAGACGTAGCTCGACAGGTACACGACGTCGAGCGGGGACACCACGAGCGTCGGGTCGTGGGCGGTGACCACCACGTAGGCGATGTCCGCCCCGCTGGTGAGGCCCATCCCGATGGCCAGCGCAGCCCAGACCAGCCGGGCGCGGTCTCGGGCCCGGTGCGCGCCGACCGCCACCGCGACGGCGGTGGCCACGCCGACGACCAGGTACGGCAGGTCCGCGGTCCGGGTGGCCGCGCCGCCCCATTCGGGCCGCCACGCGGCCATCGCCGTGGCGGCCACCGCCACGGCGACCAGCGCCGCGTAGATCCGTCGCCCAGTGCTCACCCTTCGTGGATCGGCGGTCGTGCGAGGGCTCTGAACGAGATCGGTTCGAACGGCTCAGGTGCGAACGGCTCAGGGTCGAACGGCTCACTCCCGGTTCGGGGCGGCAGCGCTCGTGCTCAGCCCGACCCCGCCCCGTGGTCCCAGAAGCTCCGCCAGGTCTCCCATCGGCCCGGGAGCTCCACTCGATCGATCATCGGGTTGCCCGGGAAGTGGAAGCGGTTCGGGACCCGGAGCGGATGCTCGAGGACGTCGGCGGCGTAGAAGACCTTCGGGCTCCGGCTCCGGAAGTACCAGTGCCCGTCGCGACGTTCGTAGCGATCCCAGTACTGCATCGGCATGACCACCCACAGATCCCCGACCTCGTGTTCGGGGCGGCAGTACACGATGCCGCTGGCTCGGTCGGGATCATCGGGATCGAGGTCGATGACGTGGTTGCCGATCAGGTGGAAGGTCGTGCGGTAGGGCCGCAGGACGCGGATCGAACCACTCCGCCAGCGCAGCCCGGCCTCGGCGACCATCAGCCGTGCGCACGTCGTCGACGAAGAGCGCGACCAGCGCCGGCACGTCACGTTGGTCGAGGGCCAGCGCGTAGCGGGCGGGGAGCTGACGGATCTCCTCGATCGCCTCCAATCGGGCCACCCTCGCGTCGAGGTCGCTCATGGTCGGCTCCTTCGTCGTCGCCGTGTGCAGTCTGCCCTCGCACGACCGCCGGCCGAGGCGTCCGAGGGCGGCGATCACCCCATCATGAGAATTGTCATTCAGGCAATCCAGTAGCTAGGGTTCGCCTCGGGGAGCGAGCCGCCGACACCGCTGGATGTGTCCTCGCGCCCCTCGCGAGGAGACCCATGTCCACCAACGCACCCACCCCCATCACCGTCGCCCGCGGCGACGGCATCGGCCCCGAGATCATGGACGCCACGCTGCGGATCCTCGAGGCCGGAGGCGCCCGTCTCGACATCGAGGAGATCGAGATCGGCGAGAAGGTCTACGAGCGGGGCGTCACCGCCGGCATCGACCCGTCGGCCTGGGACTCGCTGCGCCGCACCAAGGTCTTCCTCAAGGCGCCGATCACCACGCCCCAGGGCGGTGGCTTCAAGAGCCTCAACGTCACCGTCCGCAAGACCCTCGGCATGTACGCCAACGTGCGGCCGTGCCTGTCCTACTCGCCGTTCGTCGAGACCAAGCACCCGGTGATGGACGTGGTCATCGTCCGCGAGAACGAAGAGGACCTCTACGCCGGCATCGAGCACCGCCAGACCGACGAGGTCGTGCAGTGCCTCAAGATCCTCAGCCGGCCCGGCTGCGAGAAGATCTGCCGCTACGCCTTCGAGTACGCCCGGCGCTACAACCGCAAGAAGGTGACCTGCTTCACGAAGGACAACATCATGAAGATCACCGACGGCCTGTTCCACAAGGTCTTCGACGAGGTCGCCGCCGAGTACCCCGAGATCGAGAACGAGCACTGGATCGTCGACATCGGTGCCGCCAAGATGGCCGACACGCCCGAGGCGTTCGACGTCATCGTCATGCCGAACCTCTACGGCGACATCCTCTCCGACGTGGCCGCCCAGATCGCCGGTTCGGTCGGCCTGGCCGGCAGCGCCAACATCGGGACGTCGGTCTCCATGTTCGAGGCCATCCACGGCTCCGCGCCGCGCCGCGCCGGACAGAACATGGCCAACCCGTCGGGGCTCTTCCTCGGCGCGGTGCAGATGCTCGTGCACATCGGTCAGGGCGACGTGGCCGAGAAGGTCCACAACGCCTGGCTCAAGACCATCGAGGACGGCGTGCACACCTACGACATCTACGTCGAGGGCGTCAGCACCGAGAAGGTCGGCACCAAGGAGTTCGCCGATGCCGTCATCGCCCGGATCGGGCAGCGGCCCGAGACGCTGAAGGCCGTCACCTACCCCGACTTCGGTGAGCCCATCAGCATCGAGCTGATGGACCGACCGACGCCGGTGAAGGACCTCGTCGGCATCGACGTGTTCCTCGACTGGAACGACGGCACTCCTGACGACCTCGGCGCCGCCCTCGAGAAGCTCAGCGGTGACGACCTCAAGCTGGTGATGATCTCCAACCGCGGCCAGAAGGTGTACCCGGGCGGGGTCCCCGAGACGTTCTGCACGGACCACTGGCGCTGCCGGTTCCAGTCCACCGACGACGGAGCGACCATCACCACCGATCAGACCATCGCCCTGCTCGGACGCCTGCACGAAGGCGGCTACGACTTCATCAAGAGCGAGGGCCTGTTCAACTTCGACGGCGCCCCCGGCTACTCGCTGGGTCAGGGGCAGTAGCCCCCTCCTTCCACCAACCCGCGTCGCGGTGAGGATCGTGTCAGCCAACATCCCTCCCGTGACGCGTCGCAGGGCGCACCCCCGCTTCGTCGGGTGTGCGCCCTGCCCGCGTGGGGCAGGCTGTCGGGGCCGGTCACGATCGAGGAGTCCACGATGAGCGTCCCCACACCCCAGATCTCCATGCAGCTGCGCACCTTCGCGGCGGAGGATCCAGGAGGCTGGTCGGGGATGCTCGACCAGGCCCTGGCCATGGACGCCGCGGGGGTCGACCGCCTCGTGGTCTCCGATCACGTGGCCTTCGGCGAGGACCTCGAGTCCTACGGCAACCCCAAGACCGGAGGCTCGGCCGGTGGCAAGCAGCCGACGGGACCGGACGGGCACTGGCTCGAGCCGCTCACGGTGCTGACCACGGTCGGCGCGCTCACCGGTCGCATCCGCCTGGGCACGGGCATCCTGCTCGCCGCCCTGCGGCGGCCGGTGGTGCTGGCCAAGACGGCGGCCACCATCGACGTGCTCACCGGTGGCCGTCTGGACCTCGGCGTGGGGGTGGGCTGGCAGCGCCAGGAGTACGAGGCGGCAGGGCTCTCGTTCGACGGTCGCGGCCGCCTGCTCGACCACACCCTCGAGGTGTGCCAGACGCTGTGGCGCGAGCAGCGGGCGTCCTACGCCGCACCCGAGCTCACCTTCGACGCCATCCACCAGATGCCCAAGCCCGCCCAGGACGGCGGTGTCCCCCTCTGGATCAGCGGCACGCCCAACAAGGCCGTCGCACGGCGACTCGTCACGTTCGGCACGGGGTGGATCCCGTGGGGGCCGGCGATGGCCGATCCGATCACCGGTGTGGCCCAGATGGCCGAGCTCGTCGAGGCCGCGGGCGGCGACCCGTCGGGCCTCCAGGTGTTGGGCTACGCCGCGATCGTGCGACGTGACGACGGCTCTGTCGACCTCGACGCCACCATGGCCGGCGTCCCCGCGCTGGTCGAGGCCGGCATCACCGACGTGCGCCTCGGTCTGGCCCTCCCCGAGGGCCGTGACGCCGCCACCGAGTACCTGCGCGACGTCGTGACCCGCTTCCGGGCCGTCACCGCCTGACGCGCCGGTGGGTCCGGTCGTGCCCCCCGATCCCGTTCCGGCCCACGTCCTGGTCACCACGACCACCGCGACCCAAGCCGATGGTGAGCGGCTCGCCGATGCCCTGCTCGCCGCTCGGTTGGTCGCGTGCGTCCAGTTCGTCCCGATCCACAGCCGGTACCGCTGGAACGGGGAGGTGGTCGACGACGCCGAGGTCCTCCTGATCGCCAAGACCCGGGCCGATCTCTGGCCCGAGATCCAGGAGCTCGTGACCGCGTTGCATCCCTACGACGTGCCCGAGCTCGTCATGGTGCCCCTCTCGGGTGGTTCGGCCCCGTACCTCGCGTGGATCGACGAGGTCACCGGCGGGCGCGTCGACTGAGCTGTCGCCCACGCTGCCGGCGCGCCAGCGGCGCCGTCGGTGCAAGGGTGTCCCACGACGGTCGGCGCACGAGCGACCGCCCACGGTCTTGGAGGGACGATGGGTCAGCTGGACGACAAGGTGGCGGTGATCACCGGCGGCGGCCGGGGGATCGGTGAGGCCATCGCCGTGCGCTACGCCGCCGAGGGGGCGACCGTGGTGGTGTCGTCGCGGACGGCGGCGGACCTGGAGGCGACGCTGGCCGCCGCGCGGCTCGGTCCCGACCGGGGGCTCGCGGTGGTGGCGGATGCCATGGACCGAGTCGACGCCCGTCGCCCGGTCACCGAGGCGATCGGGCATTTCGGGCGCGTCGACGTCCTCGTGAACAACGTCGGTGGCACGGTGGGCCACATCGATCCGTTCCTCGCCGACGACGACGCCTTCGAGGCGACGATCGTGTTGAACCTGACCTCGGCGTGGTGGACCACGAGCGCGGCCCTGCCCTCGATGCGCGCCCAGGGCTCGGGCCGCATCGTGAACATCGGGTCAGGCGCGTCGAAGTCGACGGGCGCCTCCCTGCCCTACACCACCGCCAAGCACGGCCTCGTCGGCTTCACCAAGGAGTTGGCGAAGTCGGCTGCCCCGCACGGGATCAACGTCAACCTCCTGTGCCCCGGCTGGACCCGCACGTCGTTGGTCGACTTCGAGCGCATCGCCGCCGCCCGGGGCACGACCCCGGCGGACGAAGAGGCCCGCGCCTCGGCAGAGAGCCTGCAGCACCGGATCCTCGACGCCGAGGAGCTCACCGGCATGGCCACGTTGCTCGCCGGTCCCGACGGCAGGGGCGTCACGGGTCAGGTGATCAGCGTGGACGGTGGCTACAAGGTGTGAGCGTCCCCGAGCCGGGCCGAGGCGCCCCACCGGAGCCGGATGTCGTGATCGGGGTCGGTGACCAGCCTGACCTCGTCGGCCAGCACGAGCGTGTCTCGACGGTCGGGTCCGTAGCCGCCCCAGGTCACGCCGGGAGCGCTGGGGGCACCGTCGCGGGCGAAGCTCGACCACAGCGACCGGACGGTGGCCGACAGCCGGGAGGCTCCGTCCGGGTCGCCGAGGAACTCGCTCCATCCGGAGGCGTCGAGGGTGCCGAAGGGGAACGGGATGTCGACCCCGTGGCAGGCACCGAGCGCAGGGTTCGCGGCGGGACGGTCGAAGCGGTACATCCACACCGGCGCATGGGCCGACCGGGCCTCGGCGATGGCCACGGCGGGGAGCCACATGGCCGTGTCGGTCTGCACCCGTGACCAGATGGCGGGAGGATCGTCGAGCCCCCCGGCGCGGTAGGCCTGTGTCGTGCCGACCGCGTCGAGGGCGCCCAGGCGGGCCAGGCGGCGGGCCAGCCCCTCGTCGTCGAGGTCGGCCGCGGAGGGGTCGAACCCGGCGAAGAGCGCCATCTCGTCGCGGGTCGTGCCGATGATCAACGGCACGGGGTTGATCCCGTCACGGGCGGCGTCCAGCCAGGTGCGGGGCATCACCTGCCCGTCGACGCACGGGTGGAACGGCATCGTGCCGACCGTGGCGAAGAGCGTGGCGGCCGCACCGGCCTGCGCGTCGACGACCGCCGGGCCGGGGAGCGAGCGCAGGGCGGCGGTGTCCGCGGGTTCGACGCCCGCCGCCCGCGCGAACGCCTCGGCCACGTGAGCGGCCCGATCCCGGTCGAGCAGCAGGTCGGTGGCCCCGCTCTGCACGATGGCCCGGTGGAACAGGCCCGAGGCGGCCGGCATCGAGAGCAGCGACAGCACCCCACCGCCCCCGGCGCTCTCCCCGAAGACGGTGACGTTGGCGGGATCGCCCCCGAACCCCTCGATGTTGTCGCGCACCCACGCCAGGGCCTCGACCTGGTCGAGCAGACCCACGTTGGGGGTGCACGACGGATCGTCGAGCACGAGGAAGCCCTGTGCCCCGAGCCGGTAGTTGAACGTCACGACCACCACGTCCTGCTCGGCGGCGAGACGGCTGCCGTCGTACACGGGCAGCGAGCCGGCACCCAGGCTGAACGCACCGCCGTGCACCCACACCATGACCGGACGCCGGCCATCGTCGGCCGCCGGCGTCCAGACGTTCACCGAGAGGCAGTCGTCGCCCTGGAGGGGTGAGCCCATCCCGGGCACCAGCGCGTCGAGCGGTCCGCCACTCGGCTGCCAGCACGCCGGTCCGTGCGCGACGCTGTCGCGGATGTCGGGCCACGGTGCACGGGGGACGGGCGGAGCCCATCGCCGATCCCCTGTCGGGGCCTCGGCGTAGGGGATGCCCAGGAACGCGGTCGTACGGGCGGAGCCCAGACCCCGCACGCGACCGGCGGCGGTGGTCGCGGTCATCCTGTCGTCGTCGGCCATGGGCGGCGACCGTAGTGGTCCTCGCCGGCGGTCGGTCGGAGGACGTGTCACTAGGGTGGTGGATCGCACGGATCACCGGGGGGAGGACCGAGATGAGCACCCACATCGAGACGTCGCACGGGGACGGCGCCGCTGCCATCGTCGAGGGTGAGGTGCCCGACGGGCTCGTCCTCTCCGAGGGCGGCGCCGCGGTGTGGTCGCCGTCGATCACCCCGCCCCTCGGGGTCGACCTCGACGAGCGTCAGGCCCTGGCCTGCGCCTTCCGCATCCTCGCCGCACACGACTTCGTGGAGAACATCGCCGGGCACATCACCTGGGCGCCCGAGGGGCACGACTCCATGTGGGTGAACCCGTGGGGCCTGTGGTGGGAGGAGATCACGGCGTCGGACATCTGCCGCGTCGACGCCGACGGCGCCGTGCTCGAGGGCCGGTGGGACGTCACGCCCGCCTTCCACATCCACACCGAGCTGCACCGGCGCCGACCCGACGCCCGGGTGGTGGTCCACAACCACCCGTACCACGCCGTGGTCCTGGCCTCGCTGGGGCTCGTCCCGGAGTTCCTGCACCAGCAGTCGTCGATGTACGACGGTGAGATCGCCTTCGTCAGCGAGTACTCCGGTGAGATCGACTCGGTCGAGCTCGGCGCCGACCTCGCCGGGCGCATCGGCGACGCCTCGGTCGTCATCCTCGCCAACCACGGGGTGATCGTCACCGCCGCCACGATCGAGGAGGCCACCTACAAGGCGGCCACCCTCGACCGCCAGTGCCGACTCATGCTCGACGTCGTCACCTCGGGCCGCTCGGCCACCACCGTCCCCCCTGTCATCCGGCCGGCCATGAAGGCCTCGCTGCTCGAACGGGGCACCGAGGTCTTCTGGGCCGGTGCCGTGCGCCGACTCCTACGTGAACAACCGGAGGTCCTCACGTGAGCATCAGCATCGACGATCTGGCCGCCAACGCCGACTTCACCACCGGCGGCAAGTCCAAGACGGGCCAGGTCACCTTCCTGCCGGAGCCCGAGCGCCGGGCCCGTCGCTACACGATCATCTCGGCCGACGACCACATCGTCGAGCCGCCCGACACCTTCGAGGGCCGGGTGCCGGCGACGCTGGCCGAGCGGGCGCCGAAGATCGTGGAGAAGGACGACGGCGCCGAGGTGTGGGTCTACGACGACCAGGAGTTCCCGAACGTCGGGTTCAACGCCGTCGTCGGCCGACCCGTGAGCGAGTACTCCTTCGAACCGGCCCGCTTCGACGAGATGCGCCGCGGGGCCTGGGACATCGACGCCCGCGTGGCCGACATGGACCTCAACGGGGTGTACGCCAGCGTCAACTTCCCGTCGTTCCTGCCCGGTTTCGCCGGCCAGCGGCTCCAGCTCACGACCAAGGACACCGAGCTGGCGCTGGCCACGGTGCGGGCCTGGAACGACTGGCACCTCGAGGCCTGGGCGGGCGCGCACCCCGACCGCATCATCCCGTGCCAGATCCCGTGGCTGCTCGACCCGGAGATCGCCGCCGACGAGGTCCGCCGCAACGCCGAGCGGGGCTTCAAGGCGGTCACGTTCAGCGAGGCGCCGCACATGCTCGGGCTCCCCACGTTGCACTCGGGGCACTGGGACCCGCTCATGGCGGCGTGCGCCGAGACCGGCACGGTGGTCAACCTGCACATCGGCTCGTCGGGCACCTCGCCGGCGACCGCCCCCGACGCCCCGCCGGACACCGTGGGTGTGCTCTTCTTCGGCTACGCGATGTTCGCGGCCATCGACTGGCTCTACTCGATGCTGCCCGTGCGGTTCCCGGATCTCAAGCTGTGCATGAGCGAGGGCGGCATCGGCTGGGTGGCCGGCCTGATGGACCGACTCGACCACATGCTCAGCTACCACGACATGTACGGCACCTGGACCGGCACCGACCTCACCCCGGCGGAGGTGCTGGCCCGCAACTTCTGGTTCTGCGCGGTCGAGGACCCGTCGGCGTTCGTGCAGCGCGAGCGCATCGGCGTGGGCAACATCCTGCTCGAGAGCGACTACCCGCACTGCGACTCGACCTGGCCGAACACCCAGGAGATCGTCCACCGCGAGATCGGCGACCTCCCCGCCGACGACATCGCCGCCATCACGTGGCGCAACGCCGCCGAGCTCTACCGCCACCCCGTCCCGGCGGCGGTGCAGGCCGATCCCGAGGCCTACTGAGCCGGCCGTCGTCGCGGGCCCTCGTGGAGGTCGACCGGTAGCGTGCGGCCATGGACGATCTGAGGGGGAAGGTGGCCGTCGTCACCGGCGCCGGCAGCGGCATGGGGCGAGCGATGGCAGAGCGATTCGCCGGTGAAGGGATGAAGGTCGTCGCCGCCGACATCGAGCAACCGAAGCTCGACGAAGTGGTCGAGGCCATCGTCGGCCTCGGCGGTGAGGGTCTCGGCGTGCGCACCGACGTCTCGTCGGCCGACGACGTCGAACGCCTGGCCGAGGCGGCCTACGCCGCCCACGGCGCGGTGCACCTGATCTGCGCCAACGCCGGGGTCTTCAGCGGCGGGATCGTGTGGGAGCGACCCGTCGCCGACTTCGAGTGGACCATGGGGGTCAACACCTACGGCGTGGTCCACGCCATCCGGTCGTTCATCCCCCGGATGATCGAGGGCGGCCAGCCGGGCCACTTCGTCACCACGGCGTCGATGGGCGGGTTGGTGACCAACGCCTTCTCGGGTCCGTACTACACGTCGAAGTTCGCGGCCGTCGGGTTGACCGAGTGCCTGGCCCACGACCTGGCGTCGGTGGGCGCCCCCATCGGCGTGTCGTGCCTCGTGCCCAGCCTGGTGGCCACCGGCATCGGCTTCTCGGAGCGGAACCGACCCGAGCGCCACGTCGATCGCCATCACCTCGATCCGAGCCCCGACGCCGAGTTCGTGACCGCGGCCATCCGCGACGCCACCGCGCTCGGGGATGCCTCCGGAGGAGGTCGCCGAGCTCGTCGTGGACGCCGTGCGCCACGGCCGGTTCTGGATCCCGACCAAGCCCAGCTACCACGAGCAGATCCGTGGTCGACACGACGACATGCAGGAGCTGCGCCTCCCCGCGTCCCCGTTGCTCGACTGAGTCGGACCGGCTCCCTCCGGCCCGGGTCACTACGGTGCAGCCATGCCGATCGGGGGATCACGGATCTACCACGTCAACTCGAACTGCACCGACCTCGATCGCGTCGGTGCGCTTCTACGAGGCCCTGGGCCTCGAACCCACCACGCACACCGTGCCCAGCCGGACCCAACCGGGCGAGGCGTTCGGGCTGGCCGAGGTGGCCTGGGATGCGTGGGTGCTCCAGGGTGACCCGGGATTCGACGGGCTCTCGCTCGACCTCCTGGTCTGGACCACGCCGCCGCCGACGGGCGAGGCACCCTCCACGCCGTGGGCGCCCGGACTGCACCATCTCGTCCTGACCGTCCCGGACCTCGACGTCGTCCTGCGAGGTGTGCCGGCGAGCGGTGGGGTCGTGGCCTGCGGTCCGGTGCCGGAGACGGCGCCCTCGGGCGAGGTGGTGCCCACGGCGATGCTGCGCGATCCCGACGGGGTGCCGGTCCAACTCGAGCACGGCGACGACACCCGCATCGCCCGTGTCGTGGTGAACGTGGTCGACCTGGACGAGTCGGTCGCCTACTACGCCGAGGTGTTGGGGCTCACCCCCATGGGGCGTTGGGACGCCGTCCGATCCGACGGGGCGCTGCACGACGTTCCCGGCGCGGTGACCACGAGTCGAGCCGACTTCGCCGACGGCGGCTCGCAGTTCGGGGTCTCGTTGGTGCAGTGGCACGAGCCGTCGGCTCCGACCGTCGCCGACCGCCGGCCGCGTCGCGCCAACGAGGTCGGGCTGTTCCGGATGGCGTGGTCGACCGACGACTGCGCCCGCGACGAGGGAGTCGTGCGCGCCGCCGGCAGCACGCCGTTCGCCCCGACGTCTCGCGCTCTCGGTCGGCGACGACCTCCCGTTGCTCAGGGTGCTCTTCTGGCCGGGACCGGACGGTGAGTGCCTCGAGCTGATCGAGGTCACGCCGGACAGCGGCGTGCTGGGCTGAGCGGCCGACCGACGAGGCAGTGCGTCGGGAGAGCGGCGGGGCATGGGCCGCAGCACGGCCCGGACTCGGCACACTGGTGCGGTGACCCTTGCTCCCTCCGACACCGACGACCGGCAAGAACCCGCAGACCCCGTCGGTGACGCCGTGGCCACGATCCTGGCGAGCGTGATGTTCGGCGCCTCCGCCGGCCTCACCCACCAGCACACGGGAGAGGAGCCCCACCCCGAACTCGACGGCCCGGGAGCCGTGAGCGCCACCGCCCCGGGGCCCGAGGGCTGGGACACGACCTGCACGGTGTGCCTCGACGACCGCATCGCGGAGATGCTGTCGGGTGACTCGGGCCCGCTCATGGACATGTTGTCCGGCCTGCCCGCCGCCGGCCTGCGTGCCGCCGAGCGATTCCGTGGGGCTCATTCCGCCGCAGGTCCCGGTCCGCTCGAGCCGGCCATGCGACGCGCGCTCCGCGACGTCGTCGCTGCCGAGGTGCTCGCCGACTATCTGCCGCCCGGTACCGATCGCGCCGCCGGCGCTCGGTTCGTGGGCGAGATCATCGACTACCTCATCGAGCTGAGCGGCACCCGCGTGGAGTCCCACGACCTCACCCACGGGGTGCTCGTCGCCGACGTCCTCGACGATCAGCCCCGCCTGCTGTTCCACTATCCCGCCGACGTTCGGGCGGCCAAGCGGGCGCCCCTGCTCTTCGACGGGCAGCGGTCGGTGCTCGTGGTCGACAGCGACGGGCGCGCCCGCACCGAGCTCCAGTGGCACCGCATCGAGCGCCTGGCCCGCGACGACGCCACACCTCCGGCCCTGAGCCCCGCCGGCCGCCGCATCGACTCTCCTCGCCGCAGCGTGGCCCTGGTCGAGAGCGGGTCGTTGGTCGCGGCGGCCAGCCGCCGACTCGGGGGACTCGGGTTCTTCCTGCGGGGCGATCGCAGCATCTGGACCTTCGTGTCCGGCCGGCCGTTCCTGGTCCGCCGAGGTGAGCACTGGTCGGCCTTCCCGCTCCAGCTGGCGACGCTCGTCGAGGGGATGATCGGTGGCGGTGACGCAGCCGGCCTCGTCGTCGACACCGCCTTCATCGTCTCGGGGGAGCGGGGCGGGGCCATCCTGGCCATCGTCGACGATCCGTCCGTGCTCGACGCCACCGTCCCCGAGAAGGATCGCTACGACCTGCGGGACCGCCTCGATCCGCTGGCCATGCGGGCCGAGACCAAACTGCACCACCTCATCGATGCGGGCGACCTCGACGACGTCACCCTCGCCCGGTTGGCCCTGCTCGACGGGGCCACGGTCGTGGACCGCGACGGCCGGCTGCTGGCCTACGGCGCCATCGTCGAGAGCGCCGACAGCGAGCACGAGGGCGCCCGCACGGCCGCCGCCAAGACCCTGTCGAACCTGGCTCTCGTGGTGCTGAAGGTCTCCGCCGACGGCGACATCACCGTGTTCCGCCAGGGTCGCGTGGTGGCCACGCTGCTCGGGCCGCCACCGCTCTGACCACGGCGTTCGACGGTCAGGTCCGCGGCCGGCGCCGGTTCCTCGGTTGCAGGGAGGTCGGGTCGGCGCTGGGATCCTGCTCCACCACGTCGGTGCCGGGGGGCACGATCGTGTCGACGGCGTCGAGCACGTCTGACGTCAGCCGGACCTCGGCCGCGACGAGGGAGTCCTCGAGCTGGTCCATGGTGCGCGGCCCGATGATCACCGAGGTGACCTGAGGGTGCTCCATCGCCCAGGCCGTGGCCAGGTGGGCGACGGGCAGCCCGGCGTCGTCGGCCAGGGCCACCACCCGCGCGGCGGCGGCGGCTCGGGCCTGGTTCTCGGTCGAGTCGATGGCCTGGCCCCAGTGCCGCCCGGTGGTGGCGAGGCGACTGGTGTCGGGCACGTCGTCGACGCCGCGGTAGCGACCCGACAACCAGCTCCCCGCCAACGGCGAGTAGGTGATGACCCCCATCCCGTAGCGGGCGCAGGTGGGGAGGACCGAGCGCTCGATGCGTCGCTTGAGGATCGAGTACGAGGCCTGCTCGCTGCGGTAGCGCTGGTAGCCCATGCGCTCGGCCGCCCACTGGGCCTCGACGGTCCGCTCCGCCGGCCAGGCCGACGTGCCGATCATGAGCACCTTGCCGGCCGCCACCAGGTCGGTGAGGGCGGCCAACGACTCCTCGACGGCGACGTTCTCGTCGAAGCGGTGGAGCTGGTAGAGGTCGATGTGGTCCGTGCCCAACCGACGCAGGCTGTCCTCGACCGCTCGCACGATCCATCGTCGCGACGTGCCACCCATGTTGCGATCGGCGCCCATGCGGTTGAAGACCTTGGTGGCCAGCACCACGTCGTCGCGTCGGCCCGGCGAGGGCCTTGCCGACGATCTGCTCGCTCTCGCCGAGGGAGTAGATGTCGGCGGTGTCGACGAAGTTGACCCCGCCGTCGAGCGCGCGGTGGATGATGCGCGGCGCACTCGTCGTGGTCGGTGTTGCCCATCGCGCCGAACATCATCGTGCCGAGGCACACCCGGCTCACCGACACCCCGGTGGCCCCGAGCGTGGCGTACTCCATGATCGTCCCCCTCGTCTCGCGACACGCTCCGGTGCCGAGTCGTCCAACGTACGCCGAGCCCGGCTGGACCGGGTGCCGGCCCGCCGACGGTGGGGCCGGCCGTGCTCAGCGAGCCCGTGAGGTGGGGTTGGTCACCACTCGCACTGGGGCCGCACGCCGAACCGCTGGAGGACCAGCGAGGCCGGGCAGCCGCGAACGAGGACGTACAGCCACTGGTTGACGCCCACGAAGGCGGTGAGCACGAGGAACCACGGCGAGATCAGCACGGCGAGCAGGACGCTCACCAGGACGACCGTCCCGGCCATGGCGAAGAGGATCCGCTCCAGCGGCCAGCTCGTCGAGTGGGTGGAGGTGGGGGTGTTCTCCGTCGCGTGCATCTGTGCTCCTGGGTGGCGGGCGGTCGTCCCATCATATACCCCTAGGGGTATAAGCCCCACCACGGAGCGGTGCCCGTCCCCACGGATGCGGGGCTCCGCTCAGGCCGTCGGAGTGGCCCGCACCGGCAGGTGCTTGATGCCGTTGATGAAGTTGGAGTCGAGCTGGACCGGGGGGCCGGCCAGCTCGAGGTCGGGGAGCTGGCGGAACATCTCGCGGAACACCAGTGAGAGCTCGCGTCGGGCCAGGTGGGCCCCGAGGCAGAAGTGGGGCCCCGGACCGCCGAAGCCGACATGGGGGTTCGGGTCGCGGCGCACGTCGAAGCGGTCGGGGTCGGTGAACACGGCCTCGTCGCGGTTGGCCGAGCCGTAGAACAGACAGCACCTTGTCGCCCTCGTGGAACTGGTGGCCCGACAGCACGTGGTCGCGGGTGAGCGTGCGGCGCATCCAGATCACCGGTGAGGCGTAGCGGACGATCTCCTCGACGGCGGTCGGGGTGACGCCGTCGACGTCGGCCATCCAGATCTCGCGCTGGTCGGGGTTGGCGCCGAGGTGGGCCACGCCGTGGCTGGTGGCGGTGCGGGTGGTCTCGTTGCCGGCCACCGCCAGCAGGATGAAGAACGACGCCAGCTCCTGCTGGGTCAGCCGTTCGCCGTCGACGTCGGTGTTGACGAGCGCCGAGAGGAGGTCGTCGGTCGGCTCGGCGCGGCGCGCGTCGGCCAAGCTCGTTCAGCAGCGCCTCGAGCTGAGCGCCGGCGCCGAGGAACGCCGCGACCGGGTCGGTGCCCTCGGGGATGAACTCCGAGTCGCCACCCGAGAGGATGATGTTCGACTGGTCGAGCACCATCTCGCTGCTCGCTGGCGGGGATGCCCATCATGTCGCAGATGACCAGCAGCGGGAACGGGCTGGCGATCTCGGTGACGAGGTCGAACTCGCCCTTGCGCGGCGGCCGCCGGCCACGATGTCGACGGCGACGCGCTCCACGTCGTCGAGGATCTTGTTGAGCATCCGCGGCGTGAACGTGCCTGCGACGATCTTGCGCAGGTGGGCGTGGCGAGGGTCGTCCATGGAGATGAACGACCCGAAGAACTCGTTCAGCTCCTGGGGCAGGTCGAGGATCGACACCGCACCCGACGCCGAGGAGTAGATCTCGGGGTTCCGGCTGATCTCGAGGACGTCGGCGTGACGGGTGATGGCCCAGTAGCCGGGGCCGGGGGGAATGGCCTCGATCACCGGTTCGTCGAAGAAGGCGATCGGGCGCTCACGGCGCAGCGTGGCGAACGCGGCATCTCGGTCGACCCAGGGCATGGCCCAGAACTCCCGGCTCGTCAGATCGATCTCGTCGACGGTCAGCGGGCGGCTGGGCATGGATCGGGAACCTCCGTCAAGGGCGGTGACTGCGGCTGACGACGCTATCAGCGAGCCTCGCGGCGCCGGCCCGGCGGCCCCTGTGGCAAGGTGAGGTCGCACGAGGTCGGGGGCCGCCGGTGCGTGGACCCCGCAGTGCCGTTCGTCCCCGTGCCGCACCGCGGCCCCGCCTCCCCAGGAGCCCCGATGGCCATCGGCCACCCCGTGACCGGACTCAGCGACGGCGACATGGTCGACACGGCCATCACCCCGTCGGTGGCCCCGGTGCGCATCCCCCGTGAGCGCTACGTCTCGGCGGAGTTCGCCGCGCTGGAGACAGAGAGGATGTGGCCCTTCGCCTGGCAGGTCGCCTGCACGGTGGACCACCTCCCCGAGCCGGGTGACTTCTACGAGTACGTCGCCGGCACCCTCTCGGTGCTGATCGTGCGGGGCGACGACGGCGAGCTGCGGGCCTTCCAGAACGTGTGCCGCCACCGGGGGATGGTGTTGTGCACCGGGTCGGGCTCGGACCTCGACGAACTGCGCTGCCCCTACCACCGATGGGCGTGGGACCTCGAGGGCAACCTGCGGGAGGTGCCGTCGCGCAAGGGCTTCGGCGCCGAGTTCCGCAACGAGGACTACCCGTTGTTCGAGGCCCAGGTGGACACCTGGGGGCCGCTCGTCTTCGTCAACGTCGATCCCGACGCCATGTCGCTGCCCGACTACATGGACGGCATGTGGCACGACGCGGACTGGGCCCGTCTCGACGAGTTCCACTGCGACGCCGCGCTGAGGGTGCCGGTGCGCAGCAACTGGAAGGTGGTGGCCGAGGGCTTCTCGGACACCTACCACGTGCAGGGGATCCACCCCGAGATGCTCTTCACCATCGACGACGTGCACGCCCCGCAGCGGCTCTGGACCCACTGCGGGGTGTCCTACCAGCAGTACGGGCTGCCCAGCCCGAGGGTCCGGGACGCCTCCGACCAGGACATCTGGGACAACATGATCATCACCCAGGGAGGTCGCATCGGCGCCGAGCTCGGCGACCCGGTACCGGAGATCCCCGAGGGGCAGACGCTGCGCGACGTCATGGCCGAGGGCATCCGGCGGGTCCAGGCCGAGCGGGGCGTGGACCTGAGCGACTTCACCACCGATCAGGTGCTCACCCTGTCGCAGTACAACCTCTTCCCCAACACCACCGTGCTGGTGTGGGGCGACATGATGAACCTGCTCATCGCCCGACCCGGCCCCACCCCCGACGAGGCCTACCTCACGATGTTCCTCTTCTACCGTCGGCCGCCGGGCTCGCCGCGCACGAGGGTGACCGACATGGACCTGCCCGAGGACACGCCCCTCGGACTGGTCCCCAACCAGGACGTCGAGCTGCTCAAGCACGCCCAGCGCGGCCTCCACCAGCCGGGGCTCGACCACCTCGTCGTGGGGAGCGAGGAGGTGCGTGTCATCAACCTGCACCGGAACCTGGAGCGCTACCTGGGCATCGAGCCGAGCCAGCTCGAGCCGTTGACGTGACCGCCCTGGCGATCGCCGACCTCGTCGCCCGCGAGGAGATCCGCGACGTGGTCAAGCGCCTGGCCCGCGGTACCGATCGCCTCGACGAGGAGATGATGGCGTCGTGCTACCACCCCGACGGCCACGACGACCACAACTCGTTCAGGGGCAGCGGCACCGAGTTCGCCCGCTGGGTGGTGGAGGTGCTGCCGCACTTCGCCGCGACCCACCACTTCATCGCCGACCCCCACTTCCGATCCCTCGCCGGTGACGTGGCCGACGTCGACACCTACTGCATCGCGCACCACGTGAGCCGTCCCGACGAGACCGGCCAGGCCACCGACATGGTCCTGGCGCTGCGCTACGACGACCGGTTCGAACGACGAGGCGGGGAGTGGCGCATCGCGCAGCGGGTGTGCGTGTTCGACTGGACCTACACCATCCCGTTCGACCCTGCGGTGTCGTTCGCCTTCGACGCCGACTTCACCGTCGGGGCCCGGGACCGGTCCGACCGGACCTACCGTTGACGACGGTCACGCGGCGGATCGTGCGGGGTGTCGCCGGGAGGGCGCGCCCGTAGCCTCTCGGAGATGAGCGATCAGCCCGATCTCGAGTTCTTCTTCGACCCGATCTGCCCGTTCGCCTGGATCACCAGCCGGTGGGTGGAAGAGGTCGCCACGCTGAAGCACTACGACGTGCGCTGGCGGTTCATCTCGCTCGCCGTCATCAACGACGGCAAGGACTACGGCGCGGAGTTCCCGCCCGGCTACCCGGCCCTGCACGGGCTGGGTCGCGACCTCCTGCGGGTGTGCGCAGCGGCTCGCGCCGAACACGGTGAGGCCGCCGGTCGGGGCGCTCTACACGGCGATGGGCGAGCGCCTCCACCCGGGCGGGGTGAGCGCCGCGATCTGGCGGGGACGACCCCGTGCCCGACGGTCTCATCGACGAGGTCGTCGTCGACGCGGGTCTCCCTGCTCGTCCTGGCCGACGCCGCGTCGACGACGCGTGGGACGACGTGCTCCGCGACGAGAGCGCAGTCGCGCTGCGTCGCACCGGCCGCGACGTCGGCACACCGATCCTGACCTTCGATCCCGGGTACCGACCAGGAGAGCTCGTTCTTCGGGCCGGTGATCTCCAACGTGCCACGAGGCGACGCCGCGGTGCGGCTCTGGGACGCCGTGCGCACGCTCGCCGCCACCAAGGGCTTCGCGGAGCTCAAGCGCTCCCTGCGCGACGACATCGTCTTCAGCTGAACGGCGGCGTCACTCGACGATGTCGACGGGCGCTCGGCCCGAAGACCGCGAGGTGGTCGAGGAACGGCTCGGGATCCCCGGACCAGTCCATGGCCGCCATCTGGGCCCGGCTGCGGCGGCCCATGCGCCAACGGAACAGCTCGAACACCGACGTCGTCAGCACGACCGGTTCGCCGCTCGTCGGCTCGTCGCCGATGCTGCGTGCCGCGTGTGTCGCCGTCCTCGGTGCGGACGATGAGCGGTGCGGGTGACGCTGACCCCGGCGCGCAGCAGCCGACTGGCCCAGCGCATCACCTCGTCGCTCGCGGTCGCCCGGTCGTGCCAGGGCGCCGCGCAGGTCGTACTCGTGGGTGACGGCGTCGATGACCGCCTGCGGCCGATCGACGACCGCTTCGAAGGCCGGGCCGCTCTCCTCCCAGGTCGCCAGGAGCTCGTCGAGGCGCATGGACCGGCCCCACGCCACCTGCCGGGCCGTCCACTCCTCGGAGGGGCCGCCCGGGGGGACGGGCCCGGCGGCACCGACGGTGATGCCGACCAGGTGGGCGAGCACGTCGTGGACGGTCCATTCAGGGGTGGCCGGCACCGGCACCTCGCCGCAGCCGTCGGCCTCCGAGACGAGGGCCATGGTGTGCAGTCGGGTCTGTCGGTAGAGAGGTCCGAGCTCGGGCCGATCGGTCATCGCGGCAGGGTAGGTCGTCCTTCAGCGGGGTGGCGCGAGGGTGGCCATCCGACGGAACTGCTCCACGACGTCGGGCGCGGCATGGGTCGGGTCGAGGGTGCGGTAGACGGTGTCGACGTTGACCGCGAGGCGCCCGAACTCACCCCAGCGGCCGAAGGCTGCGCCGGGGCCGTCCGAGCCCATGTCCCGGGCGATCTCCTGGGCTGCGGTCCAGGAGTCCAGCCCGGCGGCGTGGCGGGCGGTGGCCTCGGCGTCGACGAAGCGCAGGTAGTCGGCGGTGGCCGTCAGCGCGGCCGGTTCGGCGATCGGGCCGTGGCCCGGGACGACGACCCGCGGATCGAGGGCCAGGATCCGCTCACAGGCCGCCACCCAGTTCGACAGAGGTCCGGCCCACACGATCGGGGTGCCTCCGTTGAAGAGGATGTCGCCGGTGAACACCGTGCCGGCATCGGGCACGTGGACGATCACGTCCCCTGCGGTGTGGGCGGGCCCGACCTCGATGAGCTCCACGGCTCGCCCGCCGACGGTCAGGTCGAGGTGGCCCTCGAAGGTGCGCGTCGGAAGGGTCACCTCGATGCCCTCGAAGGCGAACGCCCCGAAGAACCCGCGGAAGAGGTCCCCCAGCTCGCCCGGATCGGCGTTCAGGGCGGCGAGCGTGGCCGGGGCCACGTCGCCCATCTCCTCGGCGCAGGCCACCGACGCCACGATCTCCGCCCCTTCGACCAGCTCGTTGCCGTAGCAGTGGTCGCCGTTGGCGTGGGTGTTGACCAGCGTGGCGATGGGCGAGTCACGGGTGACGCGACCCATCTCGTCGAGCATCTCGGCGGTGAGTCGCAGGTCGAAGAGGGTGTCGACGAGCAGCGATGCGCCCTGGCTCTCCACCAGCCCGGCGTTGCTCCATCCCCAGCCTCCGTCGGGTTGCAGGTAGGCGTAGCACCGGTCGCCGAGCTCGTGGAGGCCTCTTGGTGTAGGTCGTCATGTCGAGAGTGTCGTCCTATCGGCGGTGGCCGGTCTCGGAATCCTGCGGGCCCTTCGGGCGTTGCACCGGCACATGGACATCGACACCGGCCTCGACTTCGCCCGCGCCCGTCAGCAACGGCGTGCTGATCACGCTCAAGCGCGACGGACGGCCCCAGAGCTCGAACATCAGCTACCTGGTCGGCGACGACGGGCTCGTGCGCATCAGCGTGACCGACGGGCGGGCCAAGACCGGGAACATGCGCCGTGACCCTCGGGTGTCGTTGCACGTCAGCGCCGACGACTTCTGGTCCTACGTCGTGCTGGAAGGCGAGGTCGAGCTGAGCCCGGTCGCCGCCGAGCCGGGCGACGCGACCGTCGACGAGCTCGTCGAGTACTACAGGGCCTTGCAGGGTGAACACCCCGACTGGGACGAGTACCGCGCCGCGATGGTCCGCGACGAGCGACTCGTCGTTCGCCTCCGCACCACCCACGCCTACGGGATGCCCGGACAGGGTTGACGGGCGGCCGACGTCCCGTCGGCCGATCTGCTCAGGAGCCGTGCTGCTGGCCGGTCACGACGACCGGGCAGGGCGCATGGCGCACCACGTGGTCGGACACCGAGCCCATCACGGCCCGACGGAAACCTCCCCGGCCACGGGAGCCGATCACGATGGCCCGGGCCTCGAGCTCCGTGGCCAACTCGCAGATGGCGGTGGCCGCATCGCCACGGACCAGGTACGAGGGCGTCCCGACGAGGTCGAGCGCGACGGCGGTCGCGTCGAGGAGCTCCTGCGCACCCTGCTTCGCGGCGGCCGTCATGTCGTCGAGCGCCTCCGGGGTCATGACGCCACCCGCGAACCCGGTACCGCTCACCAGCATGGGATCGGGATCGTCGATGACGGTCACGAGGGCGAGAGGGACGTCGCGGCCGAGCAGCTCCAAGCCGGCGGCCAGCGCCGCCTGCGACACGTCGGAGCCATCGGTGCACAGCAGCACGGGAGAGGTCACACGCGCACCGTAGCGTCCGCGACGACCTCCGAGCCTCGGGGCGGCGAACCGCCTCGGATCGTGCGCCGCGGTCCCTCGGCGGTCCGGGCCCTCCCCGGCTCGGTACTCTCTCGGACCCGGATGCGGTGACGCGTCCCTCGTCGACCACGGGAGCCCCATGAGCGATCAGCGCGATCCGGCCGACGAGCCAGCCCGGCCGTGGCCCACCGCCCCCGGTCCGCCCCCGCCCGCCGGCGCGCCGCCCGCCGGTCCACCGCCTTCCCACCCGCCGCCGTCCTACCCGCCACAGAGCGAGCCCTGGTACCCACCCTCGACGGCCGGGTACCCCCCGCCCGCAGCCGGGTACCCCCCGCCCGCAGCCGGGTACCCACCGGGTGTCGCCGGAGGGACGCCGCCGCCGTACCCGACGCACCCCTACGGCCCGCCTCCGCGGACCAACAGCAACGCCATCGTGGCCCTCGTGCTCGGGATCGCCGGGCTGACGGTGTGCCAGCCGCTCGGGATCGTCGCCATCTTCCTCGGGCGCTCGGCCCGCAAGGAGATCGCGCAGTCCAACGGCACCCAGGCCGGCGACGGGATGGCGTTGGCCGGGTTCATCCTCGGCATCGTGAGCGCCGTCCTCTTCGCGCTCGTCGTGGTGATGGTCGGCGTGATCTTCCTGGTGGCACTCGTCGGATCGGCCTCGGGTTCGTCGTGAACCGGCCTACGCGCTGA
Source organism: uncultured Iamiaceae bacterium (assembly GCA_963715425.1). GTDB lineage: Bacteria > Actinomycetota > Acidimicrobiia > Acidimicrobiales > Acidimicrobilacustridaceae > Rhabdothermincola_A. The sequence goes on along the minus strand of CAVQSE010000001.1, from coordinate 527,081 downwards.
TGGCGCCGGACGCGAGAGCGCAGGCCGCACTCACGGCCGTGCGCGAGCGGTGCCTGGCCCTTCCCGAGGTCACCGAGCGGCTCTCCCACGGTGCCCCCACCTTCTTCGTGCGGGGCAAGAAGACCTTCGTCAACTTCCACGACGACCACCACGGCGACGGTGAGCTGGCGCTGTGGTGCGCAGCTGCCCCCGGGGTGCAGGAAGAGCTCGTCGGGGCCGAACCGGATCGGTTCTTCCGCCCGCCCTACGTCGGGCACCGGGGGTGGGTCGGGGTGCGACTCGACGTCGACGTCGACTGGGACGAGATCGACCGAGATCGTCGCCGACGCCTACCGCTGCGTCGCCCCGAAGTCGCTCGTGGTCCGCCTCGGTCAGTCCTGAGCGACGTCCCGGCCGATCCCGAGCTCGCCGGCGGCGTCGAGGAGATCGTCGACGAGCGCCCAGGGGTCGGGCAGGCTGGTCGGGCAGCCCAGCACCGACACGAACAGCCGATCGACGTAGCTCCACGCGGTGATGTTCAGGCCGATCCCCTCGAGGATGGGGCCCATCGAGTACAGCTCGGTCATGACGGTGTCGTCGACGCCGAGCAGCCGGTCGGGGCCGCGCACGTTCGACGCCACGAGGTTGATCGGCGGCCGGGTCCGACCGGCCAGTCCGCTGCGGGTCCAGAGCCTGATCCCGATGCCGTAGAGCGGCGGGGTGAGCCCCGCTCGATACTCCATGAGCTCGGGTCCGAGCGCCTCGCGGACCGCGCGGGCGGCGACCGTGGCCTCGTGGATGCGGCGCAGGCGGGCAGCTGGGATCGGCGATGTCGGTGCCCAGGGGGAGCATCAGGTTGTCGACGTGGTTCCCGCTGCGGTGCCCGCCTCCGGCCGACGTGGCCATCGGCACCCCGGCCACCAGGGTGGTCCTCGGCAGACCCCCCCGGCGGACCAGGTGTCGGCGCAGCGCTCCTCCACAGAGCGCGAGGAAGACGTCGTTGAACGTGACGCCGGCCTCCCGCTTCACCGCGAGCAGGTCGTCGAGGGGCATCGAGGTCATGGCGAAGGTGCGGGCCGCGTCGAGCGAGGGGTTCAGCGAGGTCCGAGGTGAGGAGAAGGGCACGGGCAGCTCGACCTCGGTGCTGCTCCGCGGACGGCGGGCCTCGGCCAGGCCGGTCACGGTCCGCTTCGTGAAGTCGGGCAGGCCGGCCAGGCGTCGTGCCCCGCTCGAGGCGGCGTGGCGCAGCAGCTCCCGGCGTGACGGCACGGGTTCGGGTCGGTGAGGCTGGACGAAGGCGTCGGCATCGTCGAGCACGAAGGCGTTCTCGAGCATCGCCTCGGCCGCGCCGCCGTCAGCGAGGCAGTGGTGCAGCTTCATGACGAAGGCCATGCGATCACCGGCGAGTCCCTCGACCACGGTGAGGTCCCACAGCGGCCGGTCCCTCCGGAGCGGCCGACCGGCCACGTCGGCGACCACCGCGGCCAGCTCGCGGTCCGAGCCGGGCGGGTCGACGTGACGCCAGTGCAGGTGCTGGCGGACGTCGAAGTCGGGATCTTCGATCCACACCGGGTGGCCGAGCCCGTAGGGGATGGGGATGGCTCGGCGGCGCAGCGTGGGGAGCCGATCGAGGCGGTCCTGCATGATCGCCACGAAGTCGTCGGGCGTCATGGGGCTCGCCCGCTGCGTCAGGTCGACGACGGCGATCTTCAACGTGTGCATGTGCGCCGTCGGGGTCTCCGAGTAGAGGAAGCGAGCGTCGAGCCCCGTCAACTCCTCCATGGCCACCCCCGTGCGGTCGTCCCCTCCATCGGTCGCTATGTTGGCCGAGCGCCGCCCGATCTGCTGGGCGCACGCCACCGGGGGGTCCACGTGGAGTTCAACCTGGCCGATCTGTTCGAGGCGGTGGTCGACGCCGTCGGCGAGCGGACCGCCGTCGTGGCCGGCCCGCGCCGGCTCAGCTACGACGACCTCGACGAGCGGGCCAACCGCCTGGCCAACCGCCTGGTGGCGGCGGGGATCGGCGCCGGTGACCTCGTCGGCCTCCAGCTCGTGAACGGCCCGGAGTACCTCGAGGGGATGGTGGCCTGCTTCAAGGTCCGGGCCGTGCCGGTGAACGTCAACTACCGCTACTCCGGGCCCGAGCTGCGCCACCTCTACGGCGACGCCGGCCTGGTCGGCCTGGTCCATCACCGGGCCTTCGGGCCCGCCGTGGCCGAGGCCCTCGACGCCATGGCCGAGCGTCGCCTGGTGCTCGAGGTCGACGACGACAGCGCAGTTCCGCGGGCGCACTGGGCCCTGGACTACGAGGCCGAGCTCGCCGCGTCGGACCCGTCGCGTCCGGTGGTCCGCCGATCGGCCGACGACCTCTACTGCGTCTACACCGGCGGCACCACCGGGTTGCCCAAGGGCGTGCTGTGGCGCCACGAGGACATCTTCTTCGCGGCGATGGGCGGGGGCGACCCCCTGCACCTGGGTGATGCCATCACCAGCCCGGACCAGCTCGTCGACCGACTCCTCGACCCCGGCGTGGTGGCCCTGCCCGTGCCGCCGTTCATGCACGCCAGCGCCCATTGGCTGGCGTTCTCGACCTTCTACGGCGGGGGGTCGCTCGTCCTGCTGCCCGGCGGGCACTTCGACCCCGCCACGACGTGGGAGCTCGTGGCCGCCGAGAAGGTGAACGTGCTCGTCGTCGTCGGCGACGCCATGGCCCGGCCGCTGCTCGAGGAGCTCGAGGGCGAGACCGACCTCCCTGACACGACGTCGTTGATGGCGCTCGGGTCCGGTGGGGCCATCCTGTCGTCGTCGACCAAGGCCCGCCTCGCCGACGCACTGCCCGGGGTGATCGTGGCCGACGCCTTCGGGTCCTCCGAGACCGGTCAGGTGGGTGGCGCCCCACCCGCCGACGACCCGTTCGGCGCGCCGCGGTTGCACGTCGACGAGCGCACGCAGGTGCTCGGGGACGACCTGCGCCCGGTCGTGCCCGGGTCGGGTGCCGTGGGTCGCCTCGCACGCGGCGGTCGCGTCCCTCTCGGGTACCTCGGTGACCCGACGAAGTCGGCCACCACCTTCGTCGAGGTCGACGGCGTGCGCTGGGCTCTGCCGGGCGACATGGCCGAGGTCGAGGCCGACGGCACCATCGTCGTGCTCGGCCGGTCGTCGCAGTGCATCAACAGCGGCGGCGAGAAGATCTACCCCGAGGAGGTCGAGGGCGCCGTCAAGGCCCACCCCGCCGTCGTCGATGCCGTGGTCGTCGGCCTCCCCGACGACCAGTGGGGCGAGCGGGTCACCGCCGTCGTCCAACCGCGCCCCGGGACGGAGCCCACCCTCGACGAGATCCGGGAGCACGCCCGTGGCCAGCTGGCGGGCTACAAGCTCCCCAAGCAGCTCGTCGTGCTCGACCACATCGAGCGGTCCCCCAGCGGGAAGGCCGACTACCGCTGGGCCAAGGCACAGGCCCTCGCGGCCACGGGCCTGGACGGAGCCTGACCGGACGGCATCGCCGAGGGCCGGGTCCCGACCGCACGGCGCAGACCTGTCAGGTGCCCTCCACCTCACCCCCGGGGTTAGGATCTGACTGGGCGTCAGGTTTCACCGGGCGCACCGAGAATCGGGGATGGCCATGGACCACACCGGACCAGCCGCACCAGCAGCATCGGGACGCACCAGCCCGCTCGGCGTCGTCACCGACGCGCCGGGAGCGGTGGTGCGCCACGCCCAGCGGACCTATCGCGACGTGGAGAAGGCGTTGGCCCGGCGGGCGCCGGCCCGGGCCATGGTGGCCGTGCCGCGCACCGCCCGGTTCATGGGGACCACGGTCCGCCAGGCCTTCGGCGACGACGTGCACGGTCTCCCGGTGCCGAACCTCTCGCCGGCACTGGCGATGCAGGTGGCGCTCGACGAGGCGATCCTGGCGGTGGCCCAGGGCCCCAACAGCTACCCCCGTCGCGCCGAGTTCGAGCGGGTGGCGGCCGAGCTGGCCCATGCCCGCCTGCTGTTCGAGACCCGTGGCTGGCTCGACGACCCCGCCTCCTACCACCAGGTGCCGCCACCGCTCGTCGATCCGTCGATCGACAAGGGGTGGGCCCTCGGCCAGAGCTACGAGCGGCTGCTCTTCCCCAGCGGCTGGACCCCCCGAGCCGAGGAGCCCGGGGCCGAGCGCTGGATGGGCTACGAGGCCAACCGCACGGCGGTGGCCACGGTCCTGCGTCACCGGGATCGGCCCCGACCCTGGGTGGTGGCCATCCACGGGTTCGCCACGGGCTATCCGTTCATGGATCTCGTGGGGCTGCACGCCAAGCACATGCACCAGGACCTGGGCCTCAACGTGGTCATGCCGGTGCTGCCGTTGCACGGCCCGCGCAAGATCAACCGGATGAGCGGTGAGGCCTTCCTGTCCTTCGACATCGTCAACTCGGTGCACGGCCTGGCGCAGGCCGTCTGGGACATCCGCCGCGTCCTCAGCTGGGTCCGCGCCCAGGACCCGACCGGGATCGCGCTCTACGGCGTGTCCCTCGGCGGCTACATGACGGCGTTGCTGAGCGGCCTCGAGGACGGGATCGACGCCGCCATCGCCGGCATCCCCGTGGTCGACTTCCCGGCGATCTTCCGGGATCAGAGCCCACACCACATCCGGATGCGGGCCGTCGAGCACGAGATCCTCGACGGCAACGCCGAGCTGGTGCACCGCGTCGTCTCCCCACTCGCGTTCCCCTCGAGGGTGCCCCGGTCCAACCGGTTCATCTTCGCCGGCCTCGCCGACCGCATGGCCCCGCCGTCACAGGCCCACGCGCTGTGGCGCCACTGGGAGGAACCCGAGATCTTCTGGTACGGCGGCAACCACGTCGGCTACCTGTGGTCGAAGCAGGTCACGTCGTTCCTCAACCACAGCCTGGCCGCCGGCGGCATCGTCGACCATCCGGTCCCCGCCGGCGCGAGCGACTGACGCGGCTCACAGGAGGCGGGGGAGGCCGACCGCCACCTGCACGGACCGGCCCGCGGCCACCACGTCGGGCTCGTCGGTGACCGGGTAGCCCGCAGCACGGACCACGCCGGCGTCCACGTCGATCGCCTGGCCCTCGTGGAGCGTCCAGGGGGCATGGTCGACCGGTGCCCAGAGGGCGCGGCGGGGTGCCCACCAGGCCCGTGCGTACAGCGAGTAGCGCTCGGTGAGGAAGTGGTCGAGCGCCGACGCGTCCCTCTCGGGGCCGACGCGCGCGTCGACGCGTGCGGTGGTGCCGTCCACCCGCTCCACCGACCAGGCGCGGCGCGGGAGCAGGTCCCGTGCCCCGTCGGGGCGGCCAGGCGGGTCGACGCTCGCCGTGATGCGGGATCGGACGTAGGGCAGCGACCACGCGGCGCGGGCGACGATCGCTCCCAGCGGCGTCGACGCATCGAGGGTGTCGAACCACACGCCCGGGCCGGCGGGGCCGGTGACGTAGGTGCGGACGTTGACCTCGCTGAAGGCCCCCGTCGTCGGCACGGTGGGCATCGTCCGCCCGGCGACGACCAGGCGCAGGTCGCGCATCTCGAACGGGACCAGACCGACCCAGGCCGACCCGTCGTGCTCCTGGGCGCGGACGCCCGGCGGGAACCTGCCGTCCATGGCCGACATCGGGACGCGCCAGTGGCACCAGACGATCTCGGCCCAGGTCTGGGTCATCACCAGCGGCCGACCCTGCACCCGCGTCGACGGCCTGCTCGGCGCGGCGGTGGTCACGGTTGCGTCGCAGGGAGGGCGCAGGAGCGAAGCCCGAGCAGCGACGAGATCCGGGTGCGGTGGCGGGCGACGAGGCGGTACAGGTAGCCGGACACGACCCGCACCCCGGGCGCGTCGACGAGGGAGCCCACCCACGGCAGGGGGAGCGGCGAGAGGCGCAGGGCCTGGGCCACGGCCCGTTCGGCCTCGAGGGAGGTGCCGTCCGGATCGACCAGGAGCACCGCGTGCTCGCACCGCTCGGCGTCGTCGGGGTGGGTGGCCGTCCACTCCCTCGAGGTCACCATCTCGGCCCGACAACCCAACCGGGTCAGGAGGCGCACACTGGCGTCACAGATCCCGCAGTCACCGTCGTACACGAGGATCGATCTCACGCTCCCAGTGTGCCGAACCCCGCTCTGTTTCGCCGAGCCCGGCTCGGGTGACACTCGACCCTGCGCAGGCGGGAATGCGGGCGGCGGCCCCACGTGCCGGGCGACGGGGTCGCTAGGGTCGGCGCTCGTGGAGCCGACACCGGGGACGACCCGTCGGGCCGTCCTCACCGTGGCGGTGGCCGTGGGCGTGGTCGGGTTCACGACGACGGCGATCACCGTCGGCACGCGGGGCATGGCGGCGGAGCTGTCGCTGTCGACGGTCGAGCTCGGGTGGGTGGTCAACGCGTACCTCGTCGCCGCGGCGGCCCTCGTCGTCGCCGGAGGTCGCCTCGGCGACGTGCTCGGCCGGACGAGGACCTTCGGGCTCGGGCTCGCGGTGTTCGCCGTCGGCTCGATCATCGGAATCGTCGCGAGCGGGTTCGCCCAGCTCGTCGTGGCTCGCGTCGTGCAGGGGGTGGGGGCCGCACTGATCCTGCCCTCGAGCATCGAGGTGCTGGTGAAGTACTCCCGCGCCGGCCACGAGAGCGGTTCGTTCCGCTGGCGAGGTCTCGTGTACGCGTCCTCGTTCGCCGTGGGGCCCCTCGTCGGCGGCGTGCTCACCGACTGGTACTCGTGGCGGTGGATCTTCGGTGTCGATGCCGTGCTCGCCGTCGGTTCGCTGGGCCTGCTCGTCCTGGTCGCGGGCCGACAGGGACGGGGAGAGCCGTCGCCGACCAGGGACTTCGTCGGCGCGTCCCTCCTGTCCGGGGTGGTCGGCCTCACGCTGGTGCTGGCCGAGCGCCTCCCCGACTGGGGGGCGACCTCCCCACGAGGCCTCTGCTCCGTGGCCGTCCTGGTGCTGCTCGTCGTGCTGCTCGTCCGCCACGAGCGACGCACCATCGACCCTCTCGTGCACCCGGACCTGCTCCGGGACCGGCGGGTCCTGGGTGCCAACATCGCCACGATCGGGGCGTCGCTCGGCATGTTGAGCCTGCTCTACTTCTTCAACCTCTTCGCGCAGTCGGCGGCGACCTTCGACGCCGAGGTGCTCCAGGTCGCGTTGGCTCTGGGCCCCTTCGTGCTCTCGATGTGGGCGTGTGCGGCGTTCGCCGGCTGGCTGGGCGATCGGGTGGGCCCCCGGGGCCCGGCCATCGTGGGCCTGGGGATGATGGTGCTCGGGTTCGCTCTGCTGTCACGTACGACGGTGACCACGTCGGAGACCGACGTCGTGGTCCCTCTGGCGCTCGCCGGCATCGGGGCCGGCATCGCCAACGCCTCGCTCACCGGGGTCGCGGTCCTGCACCTCCCGGCCGGACGGATGAACGAGGCGGCCGGTTGGCTCGGCCTCTCCCGGTTCGTGGGCTCGGCCATCGCCCTGGGTCTGGGGACCGCGGCGTTCCTCTCGGTCGCCCCGACGCCGGTCACGGTCTTCTCCGAGGTGGCGTCCCCGCCCCCCGCCTCGGTCTCCGAGGGCTCCCAGAGCGCGTTCGACCTGGCCATCGCCACCCTCGACCGCGACCTGTCGGGCCCGCTCACCGCGGCGGCCCAGGAGACGACCTCGTCGCGGTTCGCCCGCACCATGGGGTTGACCGCGTGGGTGTTGGCGGTCATCACCGTCGTCTCGGCGTTGTTGTTGCGTCCGCCGCGACCCGTAGGTGTCCCGCCTCCGCGAAGGCCCGGGGACCGTGACCTGATGGCCCGGCCCTCGCCCCGGGCGGGGGTGCTCCCGGCCCGGACACCCTCGGGGATCAGTCGGCGAGGGTGCCGAAGTAGATCTGCCAGGCCAACGCCGTCTTGGCCACCAGGCTCAGGACCAGGTACACCTTCTCGCCGTAGAGATAGTCGGCGAACTTTCCCTTGCCGCGGTACTGGAGCCACTGGTTGAGGGCGAAGCAGTTGAACAACAGGAACAGCGTCACGAAGATCACGTAGACGAAGAACGGGACCCCGTCGCCGTCGCCGCGATCGTCCACCGACGACACGATCAACGACGTCGTGATGATGATCCAGGGCACGATCCCGGCGATGCAGCCGAAGACGAAGGGCCACCAGTTCACCTTGGTGCGGTCGGTGTTGACCTGTTCCATCACGAGGCCGAACAGGATCATCGAGGCGTTGACGCCGAAGACGGCGATCATGGCGTAGAGGTTGTTGATCCCGGTCAGCAGCCCGATGAGCAGGATCATCAGCGAGGCGCTGATCGAGTACTCGATCCAGCGGGCGACGTTGATCCCACGGGTGAGGTTGGCCTCGTACCAGCGGTGGACCCGGGGTGCCGCCATCAAGAGGTGGTCGGCGGCCGCGAGGAACAAGAACAAGGCGATGGCGATCGGGAAGCTGAACTCGAAGAACGTGGTCGTCTCGTCGAGCGACCCGGCGCCGCCCGGTGGGCCGGTCTGCACGGTGGCCACCACCGGGATGGCGAACGCTGCGCTGATGGCCAGGATGACGATGCCCTGGATCAGGTGGAGCGACCCGACGCCCACGTTCCAGGCCCGGAGGTTGCGGAAGCGAGCCCCTCGGCTCTCGTCGGTCATGGCGTCGCTGGTCATGGCGTCGTTGGACATGGCGTTCGACATACCCGCAACCTACGGGTACGAGTCGGCGTGGTCCGGATCAGGGAGCCCTCGGAGTCGGCACGTCAGCCCGTGAACGCCGGGGTCGCCGCAGTGGCCTGCGCGGCCGGTGGCGGGGGAGTGGCGGTCGGTCGGGGTCGTCGGGGTGATCGGGGCCTCGGCGGGGGCGACGGCCAGCGCGTCGACGAACGCCTCCGGGTCGCTCAGCGGAGCCGTCTCCGTGAACTCGCCCGTCGCCGGGTCGAGGACACCGACCACGCCCTGCGTGCCGGCACTCTGGGCGCGGCGGCCGATGGGCTGGTCGGCGCTGAGGGCGTACATCGTCGTGCTGTCGGTGGCGCAGTCGTAGCCGACCGGCGTCGCTCCGTCGATGGCGGCACCGGACGGGTCGATGGCACCGCTCGAGGGGTCCACCTCCTGCATCGCCGCTCCGTCGGGTTCGCCGAGCGACCACATCGTGGCCCCGCAGACGGCCAGGTCCTCGAAGATCGACGAGAAGAGGCCCGACGGGCCGATCACCGAGGCCTGCGCCGTGGTGGGGTCGATCTCGAACAGGCAGAGCGTGCTGTAGCAGTCCGCCAGGTCCGCGGCCGGGGCCGCCGTTGCGTCGACCGTCGCCCTCGGCGGGGCGACGGTCATCTGGGCGTACACGGTGCCGGCGGCGTCGACGGCGAGGCCCCCGGTGGCGAGGAACAGCTCGGCGTCGCCGGCCGTGATCCGGGTTGCCGTCGGGGCACCCGATGCGTCGAAGCGCACGAGGTCGACACCGTCGAGGGGCGCAGCCGGCGCCGCAACGGGCCCGTCGAGCACGCTGATGCCGACCAGACCCCACACGGTGCCGTCGGGGGCGACGGCGAGGTCGGCGACGCAGGCGTCGAGCGACGGGCCAGCGGGCAGGTCGGTCAGCTCGCCGGTGCTCAGGTCCACGTTGTGCAGGTCGCATCCGGCCTGGGACGTGGCCACGGACGTGTAGGCAACGGGTGGGGTCGCCTCCTGGGAGCCGGCAGGAAGGACGGGGCCGGCGACGGCGAGAAGTGCGGCGACGGCGACGGCTGACGTCATGGCGAGAAGCCTGCGCATGGTGGACCCCCAGGTCGGTGATGTCCCGAGGCTACGACGTCTGCGGTCTACGGACTGGAATTCACTCGCCAGTCCGTCAGTCGAAGGCGGGGATCACCTCGTCGCCGAAGAGCCGGATCATGGTCGCGATCTCGTCGAACGAGCCCAGCGAGGCCTTCTCGCTCGCGCCCGGCAGGCCGGCGCCGAACGCCGCGTGCACGTGTTCGGCTCCGGTCAGCGCCCGGTAGCGCTCGACCTGGGCGATCACGTCGTCGGGGGCGCCGAAGAGGAGTCGGTCGGCGGCGATCTCCGCGGGGGACACGTCCTCGCCGGCGTCGATCCGGGCGAACAGCGCCTTCTCGGCGTCGTCCTCCACCGACTCGCGCCAGTGCTCCATCAACCCGCCGACGTACTCGGGGAGCACCTCGTCCATCACCTCGTCGCGGTCGGCACCGATCCAGGCGTAGCGGCGGAGCACCCAGTCGGGGTTCGTGCCCGCCGCGGCGCACGAGCTGCGGTACACGTCGAGGCACGACAGCGCCTTCCCCAGCGACTGCACCGGGCCGCACAGCCAGGCATCACCGAGTCGGGCGGCGCGGTCGACGGCGGCATCGGCCACCCCGGCCACCCACAGCGGAGGGTGGGGGTCCTGGACCGGACGCGGGTGCACGGTGAGCTCGGGGAACGACCAGAAGCGACCGTCGTAGGAAGCGTCCTCCTCGGTCCAGACGAGCTTCAGGATGCGCAGGGCCTCTTCCATGCGGGCGCCGCGCTGGGTGAAGTCCGAGCCCTGCACCTCGTACTCGAGGGGCCACCAACCGAGGCCCACGCCGAGCGACACGCGTCCCCCCGAGAGCTGATCGATGGTCGCCACCTGCTCGGCCACCCGCACCGGATTGTGGACCGGGAGCTGGAAGATGCCCGTGCCGACCCGGATCGACGAGGTGCGGGCGGCGACGGCGCCGAGGAACGTGAGCGGGATCGCTCATGTTGCCGGGCATGAAGTGGTGGTGGCCGATGGTCACCGTGTCGAAGCCGCACTCCTCGGCGAGCGACGGCGAGGGCGAACGTGTCGGCGAACGGGTCGGACGCCGAGAGGTCCTTGAGCAGCGGGAGCGACAGGGAGAACTTCATGACCGGTCAGTCAAGCACCACGGGGTCGACCGCCGCCGGTCAGGACTCGGGGCGGGGCGGCATCTCGAGGTCGAGGAGCTCCGCGGTGATCTCGGCCACCGGGTTCCAGATGGCCATGGCCAGCATCTCGGGACCCATCGACATCGAGTACATCTCGGCCAGCTTCACCATGACGAGGCAGAACTGGAATCCGGCGAGGCGCTCGTAGAAGTCGACGTTCTCCGCCGGGCGGCCCATCAGCTCCTCCCACAGCGAGATGGTGGCGGCGCGGTCGAGCATCCCGTCGGGCAGGGTGGCTCCGACGCCGTCGGTCGAGTAGCGCTGGAGGAACAGCCACCAGCCCAGGTCGGCCTCGGGGTTGCCGATGGCCACCATCTCCCAGTCGAAGACGCCGATGACCTCGGTGCCGGAGAACATGAGGTTGCCCGGACGGGCGTCGCCCCAGCTCAGTCCGAAGTGCTCGCCGTCGTCGGGCCAGTTGGCGACGAGCCACTCGAAGGCGGGGTGAGCGATCGGATGGCGTTCGCCCTTCGTCGCCCAGGCGAGATAGCTGGCGAAGTAGTTGCGCCGCTGTTCGGGTCCGAGCGGGCCGTGGTGGGGTTGGTCGAGGAACTCGAGTCCGGCTTCACGCCAGTCGACCTGCCCGACCTGCACCAGCGCCGCCACGGCGTTGCGGTGCCACTGGCGACGTCGATCCGGTGCCATGTCGACCACGAACCCCTCCTGGGTGTACGGAGGGGAATCCCCGGGCACCAGGCCGTCGAGACGGTCCATCACGAAGAACGGCGCGCCGAGGACCTCGGGGTCGGCTTCGGCGCCGCGGGTGTGGGGCACGGGCACGTCGGTGTGCTCGCCGAGGCGTCGCATCACCTCGTACTGGTGCACGAGCAGCTCGCTCTCGGGGAAGAGCTTGTGCACGAGCGGCTGGCTGCGCAGCACCAACTCGGTGGTGACCCGGGCCCCGTCCGGGTCGGTCCACGCGGCGTCGAAGAGGAAGGTCTCGTTGGAGAACCCGCTCGACTGCGGCACCGACCAGGTTCGTGACCTCGACGTCGCCCACGTGGGGCATCTGGCCGGCCAGCCACCCCTCGAGCACCCGGGTCACGTGCTCCGGATCGCGTTGTCCCTCGACTGGCATGGTCCCCCCTCGTGGTGCCCACCGCTCCACGGTGGATCCGTTCCGACCCTAGTGGGGCCTCACGGCGGCGTTCCCGGTCGGTCGACCGTTCGGCCCCGGTCGTGTGCGTGGCGTCCGGCGTGGCGCTCGCCGGTCGTGTGGTCGGATCCAGTGGGGTGGCGACCCTACGATCGGACCCGGCGAGGCGATCGGCGTCGTTCGACGAGGGGGTTGCGGTGGACGCGGTGCGGCTGGAGGTCGGGTCGTTCACGTTCGACGGCTTCGCGGCAGGGCCAGAGGACGGCGAGGTGGTGCTGCTGCTCCACGGGTTCCCGGAGTCGGCGCACGAATGGGACCTCGTCGCGCCGCTGCTCGCGGACGCCGGTTACCGGGTCGTGGCCTTCGATCAGCGTGGGTACTCACCCGACGCACGACCGCCGGCAGTCGCCGACTACCACCACCGGCTGCTGGCCGCCGACGCGCTCGGGGTGGCCGATGCCCTGGGTGCCGATCGCGTCCACCTCGTGGGTCACGACTGGGGCGCGCTGGTGGCGTGGTCGACGGCCGACCTGGCCCCGATCGCGTGGCGACCCTGTCGATCCTCTCGGTTCCCCATCCGCGGGCCTTCGCCGAGGCCCGGGCCAACGACCCCGTGCAGCAGGAGAAGTCGGCGTACATCGAGTTCTTCCGGACAGCCGATGGTGCGGAGCAGGTCTTCCTCGACAACGGCGCCGAGGGGCTCAGGCGCGCCCTGGCGGAGATGGATCCCGATGTCGTCGAGCACCACGTCCGGGTCCTGCAGTCCCCGGGGGCCATGGCTGCGGCGCTCAACTACTACCGGGCGTGGGACGACTCGCTCGACGAGATCGGCCCGATCGTCGTGCCCACGTTGTTCGTGTGGTCGACCGAGGACGTGGCCGTCGCCCGGGCCGGAGCCGAGGCCACCGGACGGTGGGTCGATGCTCCGTACCGTTTCGTGGAGCTCGATGGCCTCTCGCACTGGCTCCCCGAGGTCGCCCCCGATCGGATCGCCGCGCTCTTGCTCGAGCAGTTCGTCGTCGGAGGCTGACCTCCGCTTTCCGATCCGGGGCCCGCCCTCCGGTGAGGGCGGGAGTGTCACGGGGGGTCAGTCGTCCTTGTGGATCTGCTGGGCCTGGTAGAGCTCGGTGCCGACCTGCTCGATGAGGGTGAGCTGGGCCTCGAGCCAGTCGGCGTGCTCCTCCTCGCCCTCGAGGATCTTCTCGAGCAGCTCACGCGAGCCGTGGTCGCGGCGGTCGGAGCACAGCTCGATGCCCCGGGTGAGGCGCTCGACGGCCTCGACCTCGACCTGGAGGGCGAGCTGGAGCTTCTCGGTGACCGTCTCGCCCACGCGCACGGGGCTCAGGCGCTGGAGGTTGGGGACGCCGTCGAGGTACAGGATGCGCTCGATGAGGGCTTCCGCGTCGTGCATCTCGTCGATCGACTCGTGGCGGAACTTGCCGCCCAACCCCTCGTAGCCCCAGTTCTGCAGCATCTTGGCGTCGATGAAGTACTGGTTGATGGCGGTCAGCTCGGCGGTGAGGACCTCGTTGAGGATCTCGATGACGTCGGGGTTGCCGTTCACGACAGGTGCTCCTGGGCTGGGGGACCGGCGTCGTCAGGCGACGGCGGTGCGGATGCGGTAGGCCTGCTCGGTCGGCTGACCGGTGCGGGTCGAGACCAACTCTGCCAGAGCGGGGCGGCACCCACCGCAGTCGGTGCCCGTTCCGCAGACCTCGGCGAGCTCGTCGAGGGTGCAGGCGCCGTCGTCGATGGCGGCGTCGATCGTGCGATCGTTGACCCCTCGACAGTGGCAGATGATCACCCGGCGTTCCTTCCGCGATGCGGTCGCGTCACACGGCTGTTAGGCGCACCTAACGGTTCGTTAGGTCTACCTAACAACCGGCCGTCGGTCAACCCCTCCTCTCCCGCTCGACCGATGTCACACGGCTCCGCGCCGCATCACGACGCGGTGGGCCCGGGGAACTCCGCACCGAGGCCCCACAGTGGATCGGTGGCGTCGCGTCGGCCCTCGACCCCGCCCTCGGGCAACGGCCACCGCTGCTCGGGGGGTACGGCCAGCACCCACTCGGTGGTGGCCACCCGGCGGGCGATGCGCCAGGCGCCGTCGTGGCGTCGCTCCATCCGGTCGAGGAAGCGGAACCCGACCGTCAGGTTGCGGCGCGGATCGGAGTCGGTGCTGCGGTGGTGGGCGACGCCGTAGGCCTCGGAGCGGGCCACGTCGCCGGCGAGCTCGACCAGGTGGTTGCCGATCAGGTGGAAGGTGGCGTCGTAGCGGGCCAGGATCCGCTCGAGCCAGGCCAGGTACTCGTCCACCGTGCCGGTGAACGTCCCGTGGGTGTCGGTGGCGTCTGGGTGGTAGCAGGACCGCACGAGCCCGAGGTCGAGCCGGTCGACGCCGCGGCAGTAGCGCAGCACGACGTCCCGGACGGCCTCGGTGTCGACGAGGGCATCCAGGTCGTCGTCGCGGTCACGGTGCCGGGGTGCTCCCATGGCCCCCCGCCGCTCAGTCGACCGGCGGCCGGGGCGTGGCCGCCGGCGCGGACGACGAGCCGCCGTCGACGACGACCTCGGCCCCGGACACGTAGCTGGCCTCGGTGGAGGCCAGCCAGCACACCAGCGCCGCCACCTCCTCCGGACGACCGGCCCGGCCGAGGGGGATGCCGGCGAAGCGGGCGTCGCCGAGTCCGGTCGTGTCGGGCGGCAGCATGGCCGTGTCCACCGGCCCGGGCATCACCGCGTTGACCCGGATGCCCTCGGGACCGAGCTCCTGGGCCGCGACGCGGGTGAGCCCCCGCAACGCCCACTTCGACGCTCCGTAGGCCCCTTGCCAGGCGTAGCCGTGCACCGACGCCAACGAGACGACGTTGACCACCGCCCCGCCACCGGAGCGGCGTAGGGCCGGGAGAGCGGCCTGGAGGCCGAGGAAAGGTCCGACGGTGTTCACGTCGAAGGCCCGACGGAGACGTTCGGCGGTCTCGTCCTCCAACGCCCTCCGCCAGAAGATCCCTGCGTTGTTGACCAGCACGTCGAGGCCTCCGAAGGTCTCCTCGGCGAGCGCCACCGCGTCGGCCCACTGCCCCTCGTCGGTCACGTCGTGCGACGCGAACCGGGCTCGACCGCCGAGGTCCGCGGCGACCGCGTTCCCGTCGTCGGCGAGCACGTCGGTCAGCACGACGTTCGCTCCCTCGGCGACCATCCGTCGGGCGATCGCCTCGCCCATGCCCCTCGCCGCGCCGGTCACGATCGCCGTGCGCCCTTCGAACCTGTCCACGCCCACCCCTCTCGTCGCCGCTGCGTCGCCGGGAGCACCTTGACAGATCCGCGGCCGGCGCGCTCGACTGCCCGCGCAGCCGATCCGATCCGGTTCGGCCACCGGCAGTGGGGGAGAGACATGCACGCAGCGGGCGCGGTCGTCGTGACCGGAGGGGCATCGGGGATCGGTCGGGCCAGCGCCCGGGCGGTGGCCGCACAGGGCCGTGGGGTGGTGCTCTGGGACCTCGACGGCGAGAAGGCGGCGGCCGAGGCGGCGCGCCATCGCCGCCGACCACGGCGTCGACGCGCACGGCGCGGCCGTCGACGCCACCGACGCATCGTCGTTCGCCGCAGCCATCGACGCAGCTCGGGCGGTGGTCGGTCCGATCGGAGGACTCGTCCACGCCGCCGGCACCGTCCGCGCCGAGAACCTCGGCGCCCTCGACGAGGACGTCTGGGACGCCGTGCTCGACGTGAACCTCCGGGCCTTCCCGTTGCTCGTGCAGGCGTTGCTCCCCGAGCTCCGGTCGGTCTCGGGGGCCGCGGTCGTCGGCATCGCGTCGATCGAGGGCTGGATCGGCAACGCGGCGATCCCGGCGTACTGCGCCTCGAAGGCCGGGATGCTCGGAGCGGTTCGATCGATGGCTGCTCAGCTGGGCCCGGAGGGCATCCGGGTGAACGCGGTGTGCCCGGGATACATCGAGACCCCCATGCTCCAGGTCGCCCTCGACATCCCCGAGGTGCACGAGGAGTTCAACCGCTCGTCGGTCCTGGGCCGGGTCGGCCGGCCCGACGAGATCGGGGCGCCGGTGGCCTTCCTGCTCAGCGACGCCGCGTCGTTCATCACCGGAGCGTCGATCGTCGTCGACGGCGGGGTCACCGCAGTCGACTGACCGACTCGTCGTCGCCGCCGGAGGTCAGCGGTCGTCGACGAGGGTCGGGGTCGTCTCCTCGAGCGAGGTCGGCGGGTGCGTTCCTGCGTCGGCGGTCCTGGCCGCCTCGGCCTGGCGCACGAAGTGGGGCACCGTCGCGTTCTCGATGCGTTCGCGCTCCACCGCCCAGTGCAGGAATCGAGCCGCGATCTGCGCCCAGATGACCAGGCCGCCCACGACCTGCGCCATCCCGGCCGCCAGTTCCTGGTCGTCCACGGCGCTGAAGCTCTCGACCACCCGGGGGGCCAGCTCGAAGGTGGCGAAGAGCGGGTACTCCGCCCATGTCATGAAGAACGACGTCGGGAGCGGGGCGATGGACTGCACGAACAGGTACACCAGGGCGAGGGGCCCGACCAGGCGCGGGGTCATCGGCGACGGTGGCTGGACGGGGAACCACATGATGATCCCGGCCACGATCCACATCGCATCGACGACGAAGGAACCGATCGGGCTGGTGATCGTGCGGTCCGAGACCATCGGTGTGTTGACCAGGAGCAGCAGCCCGCTGGTCGCCAGCACCGCCACGA
Source organism: uncultured Iamiaceae bacterium (assembly GCA_963715425.1). Taxonomy (GTDB): domain Bacteria; phylum Actinomycetota; class Acidimicrobiia; order Acidimicrobiales; family Acidimicrobilacustridaceae; genus Rhabdothermincola_A. The sequence goes on along the minus strand of CAVQSE010000001.1, from coordinate 510,394 downwards.
TCGGGTTGCTCAGCACGTTCGTGACCGACCGTCGCCGGCGACTGGCCTCGAGCCACCGTCCGACCACGGGTGGGGCCCCGTACATGAGCAGCGGGACGGCGATCAACACGATGAGGACCTGTCGGCCCATCTGGACCGAGAGGAGGTATCCCGCGCCCAACGACGCCATGGGCCAGTCGGTGGCGATGAGGACGATCACGATGCCGCCGATCGCGCTCAGCTTGCGCCGCAGTGGGAAGTCGGGGTCCGCCCGATAGGCCCACGTGTACAGCCCGAACAGCAGCCCCACCAGGATCCACGCGCCGAGATAGGGACGCCATTCCCAGGTCCAGGCCCGACCGTCGGCCGAGCACCACCAGCTCACGGGTTGGCCCAGTCGATCGTGGAGAGGCGGGGGAGGTCCTCGGCCCAGGCCTGTTCCCGCGTGCCGAAGGGGTAGACGATGTGGGCCAGGTTGTCGTCGGTGTAGACGAGGATCTGGCTCGGGTGGCCGACGCTGTACTCGTCGCCTCCCTTCCCCTCGGGATCGATCACGACCGGTGGGAACCCGACCTGGGCCAGCGCCCGGTCGATCTGCTCCGGAGTGGCGGTGAGGCCCACGAAGCGACGATCGAACCGGTCGAGGAACGAACGCAGCCGCTCGGGGGTGTCGCGAGCGGTGTCGACGCCCACGAAGACCACGTTGGGCTTGCCCTTCTCGAGTCGGGCGTCCTCGATGGCCGGCGCGATCGCTCCCATGTGGATCGGGCAGATGTCCGGGCAGCTCGTGTAGCCGAACAGCACCATCGTGAGCTGTCCGTCGGTGGCGGTGCGCAGGTCGTAGGGCTGGCCGTCGGTGTCGGTGAACACCACATCGGGCTTGGCCACCGGCTCGGGCAGCAGTCGTCCCTGGAAGTCCAGGTTGTCGGCATCGGATCCGCCGATCTCGTCGGCTGGGGTCACGCAACCCACCAGTGCGAGCGCGGCGAGGCCGGCCGACGCGGCGAGGAACCCCCGTCGACCCATGGCGTGACGGTGGTGAGCGTCCGCCGGGCCGTTCATCGGGTCACGTCGCTCGGGTCGACGACGGCCACGTTCACGGTGACGTCGTTGCCGCTGGCCAGCAGCATCGTCACCGGGTAGGTGTCGCCGGCGGAGAGATCGGCGGGAACGTCGAGCATCAGGTGCGTGCCGCCCGGCTCGAGCACCGCCTCGCCGCCGGCCGGCACCGCCACCTCCGCCGACGGCGACATCGTGGCCGTCCCGGCGTCGTCGATGTCCGTGCGGTGCACCGCGACGAAGGCGCTGCCGTCGGCGCGGGCGCCGATGAGCGCGTCGTCGGCCGAGGTGTCGTTGGTGATCGTCAGGTAGATGCTGGCCTGCGCCGGGTCGAACGGCGCCGGCATCCGAGCGTCGCTCACGCGGAGCGCCCCGTTGGCGCTGCGTCCCTCGCCGGCCGGGGAGCCGTCGTCGTCGTTGGCCAGCCAGAGCGAGACGGCGAGGGCCCCCGCGAGCATCAGCACCAACATCGGGGCGAGCAGGCGGGACCAGGTGCGAGGGGCGGCGGTCGACGAGCCGCTTGGGTGGGAGGACCTCACCCGGCCATTGAACCCCGAGCCGGTGGGGGGGCACACATCGCGTGCCAGGGTTTTCCCGTGTCGCCGGGCACGCCGAGGGTGTCGCTCGCCCTCAGGGCGGAGGGGGCCAGGGCGCCGTGCGCGGCCATGGCGCCGCCGACTCGATCTGGGCCGCGAGCTGCAACAAGATGCCCTCGCGGTTGTGAGCGGCGAGGAACTGCGCCCCGATGGGCAGGCCGGCGGCGTCGTGTCCGGCGGGGACCGACATGGCGGGCTGACCGGTCACGTTGGCCAGCGCCGTCATCTCGCTGAACTTGCCGGCGCGGGTGAACATCGCCTCCGTGCTCGTGGTGTCGAGCCATCCGAGCTCGGGCACCGGCGGCAACAAGGTCGGCGTGAGCCACAGGTCGTGGGGCTCGAAGAACCCGGCCATCGACCGGCTCACCTCCTCGACCTTCTGGAGGGATCGGACCACGTCGAGGCCGGTGAAGCCGAGGCTGCGCTCGTGCATGAAGCGGCTGAAGGGTTCGAGGTCGTCGTCGGTCAGGGGACGCCCCAGTTCGGCCAGTCGCTCCTCGACCTGGCTGGCCGACACGGCGCCCATGACCACCGAGACGCACTCGATGACGGCGGCGGCGTCGTAGGAAGGTGAGGCCTCGGTGACCTCGTGTCCGAGCTCCTCGCACAGCGCCGCCATCTGCTCGATCGCCGCCTTGGCCGCCGGGTGGGCGTCGGTGCCTCTCACCGACGTCGTCGCGACGGCGATGCGCAGCGGCTGGAGAGGCTCGGACAGCACCGCCATGAACGTGCCGGCCCGGGGTCGGGGGGGCGTGGCCCCCGGATCACCGGGCATGCCGCCGGCGGCCGCGTCGAGCAGGGCGGCGCTGTCACGCACCGTCTTGGTGACGGCGTGGCCGATCGACAGCGGATAGGCGAAGTACGACAGCGACGGGAACGAGGGGGTGCGCATCCGGGTCGGCTTCAACCCGAAGAGCCCGCACTCCGAGGCGGGGATCCTGATCGACCCGCCCCCGTCGTTGGCGTGCCCGGCCGGCACCATGCCGGCGGCGACGGCCGCCGCCGAACCCCCGCTCGAGCCTCCGGTGGAGTGCGTGGTTCGCCACGGGTTGCGGGCGGGGCCGTGCAGGAGGGGCTCGGTGCTGGCGTTCTTGCCGAACTCCGGCGAGTTCGTGTTCCCGAGGATCACGAGGCCGGCCGCCTTGTAGCGGCGGGCGAGCTCACAGTCCTCGGTGGCGACCACATCGGCGAACAGCCGGCTCCCGCGGGTGGCGGGGAGCCCGGCGACATCGCAGCCGAGGTCCTTCACCACGAACGGCACCCCCTTCAGCGGGCCCTCGGGCAGGCCGGCGTCGACCTCGGCCAACGCGGCGTCGAACCGATCGGCGACCACGGCGTTGAGGATCGGGTTGCGCTCCTCGATCCGTCGGATCGCCGTCTCGACGAGCTCGCGCGCCGTCACCTCCCCGGTGGTCACCATCCATGCCATGTCGATGGCATCGTGGTCGTCGAAGAGGTCGGTGAGATCGCTCATCGGCGGGCCTCCAGGTAGCTCGCGTAGCGAGTCGTGTAGTCGGTGAAGCGCTCGGCCAGCGGCTCGGGTTCGAGACCGACGTCGGCGAGCGAGTAGGAGTGGCGGCCGTGCGCGCCCTGGGTGTGGGTGGACGAGTGGCGCTCCATGGCGGAGATCGCGCTCGGGGACAGCGACCAGCCGAGCCCGTCGTAGATCGATGCCATGGTGCCGAGAGGATCGGCGACGAGGTCGGCGTAGGCGACGTCGACGAAGGCGTCGCCGCGTCCGGCGGCGGTGAGGTCGTCACGGAACGCCGTCTGGCGTTCGAGGAGGGTGGCGATCAGCTCCGGCCAGGTCGCGACGATGTAGTCGGTGAAGTCGTGGTCGGTGAACGTCCCGGTCAGCGAGCGCACGAGGCTGATGACCGACGCGGTCACCTGCACCGGGTCACGGTGGGTGAGCACGTAGCGGGCGTCGGGGTAGACGGCGGCCAGGCCCCACGGGTCCACCAGGTGGATCGGGGACTTCAGCTGCCATCGGCCGCCGCACTCCGACTGCAGGACCTGCAGCATCTGGCGGTGGTAGCGATAGGCGGGTTCGTGGTCGGCGGCGAACAGCCACTCGCGATAGCCCTCGACGTTGTAGATCGTCGGGTAGATCAGGCTGGTGAAGTGCTGCGCCAGCACCACTGCGCACTCGATCGGCATGTCGGGTGGATCGAAGTGGATGGCCTTGAAGTCGGGGTTGATCAGCTCGAGCATGTTCGGCGCCTCGCGTGCGGCGACGAAGCGGGGATCGTCGACGTAGCCGGCGGCGGTGGGCGGCGGCACGGACTCGCCCGCCTCCCATGCCAGCAGGGACCGGTTCTCCGGGTCGGTGCTCAGGAGGTGGCTGAGTGCGGTCGTGCCCGTCCGGGGGAGACCGATCAGGAAGACCGGGGCCACCACCGGGTCGTCGGCCAGCTGGGGGTGGCGCGCGTGCCAGTCGGTGACGGCCAGGCGGTTCGTGAGATGGCCGACCACGGTCTGCTCGGCGGCGGCCTCGCCGATGGGATTGAGGCGGGCATCCGCGTCGAGCGATCCCAGCAGGGCGGTCAGCCCGTCCCGCCACGACGGGTCGCCGGCGTCGGTGAGCCCCCCGGCGGCGTCGATCGCCCGGGCCAACAAGATGTCGATGTCGGTCTGCACGAGTTGCTCCCCCTGCCGCATCCTGCGGGCTCCCTGGACCGTAGTGCCGTGGTCGACGATCGTGTTCGGCCCCTCTGTGCCCCGGATGTCGCGGCGCGCGTCGGCGCGTCGGCCGGTAGCGGACTGCTAGAAGAGGGCCATGGCCCACCACGGCGGACTCGACGGGACCCGCGCGCTCGTGATCGGCGGGAGCAGCGGCATCGGGCTGGCCACCGCTCGACTCCTCGCGGCGGACGGGTGCCGGGTCACCATCGCCGGTCGTGACGAGCAGCGCCTCGTCGACGCGCTCCGGTCCCTCGCCGCCGACGGGCTCGTCGCTCACCCCTGTCCCTGCGACACCATGCGGGCGATGGACGTGGCCGATGCGGTCGCCTTCGCCGCCGACGGGGAGAGCCTCGAGATCGCGGTCACCGTTCCGGGAGGCGGGACGCCCAGCCGCCTCGTCGACTACGACCCGGACCAGTTCAGCGCCGAGGTCGACGCCAACGTCCGTCCGGTGTTCCTCCTGCTCAAGTACGCCGTTCCGGCCATGCCGCCCGGGGGTTCGATCGTCGCGGTGTCGTCCACGGCGGCGGCGTTCTCGACACGAGGGCTGGCTTCCTACAAGGCGGGCAAGGCCGCCGTCGACGCCCTGGTCGAGGTGGCGGCCGACGAGCTGGGCGAGGAGGGCATCCGGGTGAACTCGGTGCGCCCCGGCCTGACCCGCACGGCCAGCACCGAGCGGCTCTTCGACGACGAGGCCACCATGGACGCGTTCCTGGGCGCCCAGCCGCTGGCCCGGGGCGGTGAGCCCGACGACATCGCCCGAGCCATCCGCTACCTGGCCGGCCCCGAGTCGAGCTGGGTCACCGGCCAGCACCTGGCGGTCGACGGTGGTCACACCCTGCGCTCCTTCCCCGACATGCGCCCTCGAGGCGGCCGAGTCCTGATCGACGTCTGACGTCGTCGCCGCACGGAGTCGGAGGTCGGTCACCGGGGCGGGCCTCCACGCACGTCCCGGGCCGTTCGCCGCCCCAGTCCGGGATTCGACCGCTGTCCACGACGAACCGGCCGCACGCCTACCGCCTCGTACGTCCCGGAGGCCGTCTCGTCGTTTTCGTCCCTGCGTTTCAGCGTGCTCTACTCCGTCCATGGACGCCAAGGTCGGCCACGTCCGCCGCTGTCGCCGCCGTGCCCTCGTCGACCTCGTCACCCGCGCCGGCTTCGACAGTCGAGCGCTGCCGGTACGTCGACAGCCTGGGCTTCGCCGCGTCGCTCGCCTACAAGGCGCTGGGACACCGCAACGGCGATCTCGACGAGAGGTCGCTCGCCTTCCACGACCGCCATCTCTTCCCGGTGAGCCGAGTCCTCGATTGTGGCTTGGGCGGTGTGCTCGGCAAGAACCTCCTCCTCGTCGCCACTCGCCCGCGACCGTCGGTTGGCCATCGCACGCGGGGAGCTGAGCGGCGACCTCGTCCGCGTCGCGAGCCGCGGCGGCACCCGCCCGCGCCGAGCGTGTCCGACGGCGGGGGTACTGTCGGAGGCCGTGGTCGTGGGTGCGCTCTTCGGCGTCGTTACCGGTGTCCTGGTCCTCGGCGGGGTTGGCGAAGCTCCGCGACCCTGCGGCCACCACGCCGATGCTCCGGGCGCTCGGGCTCCCCTCGTCGGCCCATGTCGCACGGGCGCTCGGCGCCGGCGAACTCGGCGTCGGTGCGGCGACGTTCCTGCTCGGTGGTCCGGTTCTCGCCGCGGTGACCGCCCTGCTGTTCGCCGGATTCACCGTGTCGATCCTGCGGTTGCGTGCTTCTGGCGACACTGCGACCTCGTGCGGCTGCTTCGGTCGTTCGTCGGCCCCGCCGAGCATGCTGCACGTCGTCGTCGATGCCCTCGCAGCGGTCGTCGCCGCCGTCGCCGCAGCCGTCGCGGCTCCGGGTTCATCTCGAGATGCGCGCTCGACCTCCCGGGGGCCGGCGTTTCCTATCTCCTGGTCCTGGCGGTCGCCGTCGGCCTCGTCGTGGCCGCTGCTGACCGCGTTGCCCGAGGCGCTCGCCGCGGCTCGACGGGTGCCGGCGTCCGAGGCCGACGCCACCCGTCCCGTGCAGGCGTTCCGGCTCGGGGTTCCGAGCCGATGAGCATCACGTCCTCCACCCTCGTCGAGAAGGTCTCCGGGGTCGCTCTCGGCCCGCATGGGCCGGCGCGGCTTCTTCGCCCGCTCCGCCGTCGTGGGCACCGCCCTCGCCGCCGAACCCCGTCACCTACGCGCTCACGCCCACCGATGCCTACGCCGCCATCTGCTCCTGCCAGGGGCAGGGCTGCGAGTGCGGCTCGCTGTGCTGCGACGGCTACACCGAGTTCTGCTGCACCCTCACCGGCCGCAACCAGTGCCCGCCGGGCTCGGTCCTGGCCGGATGGTGGAAGGTCGACGGCACCGGCTTCTGCGCCGGGCCCCGCTACTACATGGACTGCAACGCGCCGTGCAACGGGTGCGGCTGCGGCGTCCAACGGCGTGTGCAGTGGCGCCTGCTCGCGGCACCGACTGCGGCTGCGCCAACGGCGACTGCAACAACCGCAAGGCCGGCTGCACCAACTTCCGCTACGGCCAGTGCAACCAGGGCATCGCCTGCCTCGGTCCGATCGTGTGCCGGCTCGTCACCTGCATCGCCCCCTGGGAGATCGACGGGACCTGCACCGGAACGGTCCGCGTCGACGACGTCACCGCCACTCACGACCGACCCTGCCTGCACATCGTGTGACGGCAACGTCGAGTCCGCGATCCGAGGTCGTCCGGCGGGATCAGGGTCACCGGATGGGCCATCGACGCGGACACCAACGGCCCGATCGACGTGCACGTCTACGTCGACGGCGTAGCGTCGCCGCGGATCCGGTCAGGCCTCCGGCTACCGTCCCGACGTCGCCGCCGCCTTCCCGGGTCATGGGCCCGTTCCACGGCTTCGACGTCACGGTCCCGGCCGGGCCCGGGGTCGCGCCAGGTCTGCGTCTACGGCATCAATGTCGGTCCGAGCGGCAACGGCAACCCGCTGCTCGGCTGTCGCACCGTGCGGGTCGGCAGCCCGTTCGGGAACTTCGAGGGCTACCGCGTCGGGGCCGGCACCGTCACCCTGATCGGTTGGGCGATCGACCCCGACACCTCAGGTCCCGATCGACATCCACGTCTACATCGACGGCAACGGCGCCGGGTCGTTCGCTTCGCCAACCGCCGCCGCCCCGACGTCGGTCAGGCCTATCCGGCCTTCGGGCCCAACCACGGTTTCGACATCACCGTGCCGATCAGCGGCGGCCCCCACCGGATCTGCGTCTACGCCATCAACACCGGGGTCTCCGGCACGACCAACCCGCAGCTCGGGCTGCATCGACGTCGACATCGGTTCCCCCCTCGGTAGCGCTCGACGGCGTCGAGCCCGGCCCCCGGTGGCGTCCTGGCCGAGGGCTGGGCGGTCGACCCGACGACCTCTCCGCGTCGGTCACCGTCGACATCCGCGTGGACGGACGGTTGGCCGGCCACGACGGTGGCGAACACGTCCGTCCCGACGCTCGACGTCGACATCCCGGCCGTCGGCCCGAACCACGGCTTCCGCGTCTACGTGCCGGCGTCGCCCGGACGCCGCGTCGGTCGCGGCCGTCGCCCGCAACATCGGCCTCGGGGTCGACAAGGTCCTGGCCGCAGCGCGTCGGTCGACGTCCTGACCGGTGACCCCTTCGGCAACCTCGAGCTGGTCGCCGCCGGCCCGTCGTCGATCCGGGTCGGTGGGCTGGATGATCGATCCCGACTCGGTCGGACCGCTCGACGTCCACGTCTACGTCGACGGCGGGTTGGCGCGGGCTCGGCGTCGCCGACCGTGAGCCGGCTCGACGTCGGGGCCGCCTACCCCGGCTACGGCCCGGTCCACGGGCTTCGACGTCGTCGTGCCCGCGGCCGCCGGTCTGCAGACCGTCCAGGTCTACGCCATCAACATCGGCCCCGGTTCCACCAACCCCGTCGGTGGGCACCCGATCGGTGTTCGTCGGCGGCAACCCGTTCGGCGAACGCTCGAAGCCGTCGCACGGGGGCACGGCGCGCTTCCGGGTCACCGGCTGGGTGATCGACCCTGACACCGCGGACCCGGTCGAGCTCCACGTGTACGTCGACGGCGGTGGCGGCGGTCGCGGCCTTCGCCGACCGCGCCCGGCCCGACGTGGTCATGGCCTACCCGCTCTACGGTGACGGCGCACGGCTTCGACGCATCGTTCGGTGCCGGACGCGCGGCACCTGCGACGTGTGCGTCTACGCCATCAACGTGGCCAGTGGCAACACCAATCCGTTGCTGGCCTGCCGCAGCGTCGTGGTCACGTGAGCGGTCAGCCTCCTGCGGCTCCCGGGGCAGCCACGATGACCGCGGTCGTCGTGGTCCTGGCGCTGGCGGTCGGCGCTCCTCGGAGTGCTCGTCGTCGGCCTGCTGCGCACCCACGCCGAGATCCTCCGTCGTCTCAGCGAGCTCGGTGCCGGCGTCTACGACGACGCCGACGCGCGGCGAGGCGTCGGCCGACCACGGACGGGGTCCGCAGCCCCGGTCGAGATCCGCACCCGACCCGGTGTCCCGAGCCGCGTGAGCAGGCCGAGCGCCGGTCACGGCCGACGGCCTCGACTCTCGCGGGCGTCACCCCCGACGGGGCCACGGTCGTCGCCGGCGTCGTCGGCACGTGACCACACCACCCTGCTCGCCTTCCTGTCCAGCGGCTGCGGGACCTGCGCCGACTTCTGGCGGGCGTTCGGCGACGGCGAGGGCACCCGCCTCCCGGGTCGGGACACCCGTCTGGTGATCGTCACCAAGGGACCGACGCTCGAGAGCGTCGAGCGAGGTGGCCCGCCTCGCGCCCGCCGGGCGTCACGACCCTGCTGTCCGACTCAGGCCTACGAGGACTACCGCGTGCCCGGCCAACCCCTACTTCATCCTCGTCGACGGTCCCACCGGCTCCGTGGTCGGGGAGGGAGCGGCGGCATCGTGGGCGCAGGTCGCCAACCTGCTCGGTCAGGCGGCCGCCGACGCCGGGCACGACCTCGACGGCTCGCCGCTGCGCCCCCCCGCGCCCGCGGGTCGCCTCACCGGGCCCGATCGCTCCCGCCGGGCCGACGAGGAGCTGCGTGCCGCGGGCATCGGCCCCGGCCATCCGAGCCTCTACCCCGACCAGCTCATCGCCGACGACGACCGTCGCGCCACCACCTCGCGCCCTCGGCGCCAGTCGATGGGGCAGGAGCCGCTCGACGAGGGGGGGTGAACCGTGCCCCTTCCCCTGCTCGTGGCCGGGATGGTGGCGGCCGTCATCGGCGCCGTGCGCTCCACGTGGTCGCCCTGAGGGGAGTCGATGCTCTCGAGCATCACCCCGCTCGGTGAGCGGGGACGGGCCCAGCGGTGGTGGCTGACGGCCACCGCCTACATCGTCGGCTCGGCGCTCGGTGGCGCGGCGGTCGGCGCCGTCCTCGGCGCGCTCGGGTCGCTGCTGCGTCGGCGCAGGGCTGTCCGAGGTGGCGTCGTGGCCGGCGCGGTCGTCGCTGGCGTCGGTGGCGCTGGTCTTCGACGTCGCCGCCGTCGCGGCTGCGCCTCCCCCGCTACGGCCGGCAGGTGAACGAGGACTGGATGAGCACGTACCGAGGGTGGGTCTACGGGGGTGGCTACGGCCTCCAGCTCGGCGCCGGCCTGACCACGATCGTCACCGCGGCGCTCGTGTACCTCGTCTTCGCGCTCTGCCTGCTCTCGGGGTCGTGGGCGGCGGTGCGGCTCCTGGGCATCGCCTTCGGCCTCAGCCGAGGACTGGCCCTGCTCAGCGTCCGTCGCGTCGAGGACCCCGAGAGCCTCGTGGCGTTCCATCGTCGGCTGCAGCGGAGTCGCCCCGGTGGCCCGGCGGGCGACGATCGTCGCCGAGATCGTCGTGATCGGCGTGGGGGTCGGCGTCCTCGCCGGCCGGTTGATCGGTCCGCGCTCCCCGGTGCGCGGCTGGTGGCAGACTCCGGTGATGGCCACGATCGCCGCCCACGGGATCACCGTGACGACCCCCGCAGGGCTGGGACGGCCAGATCTTCCGTCGTGACCCGGACCCGCTTCCCCGACCCGTCGCTCGCCGTCCGCGAACGCCGCGCTGTCGGCGAGCACCACGGTCCCTCCCGTGGCCCATGTCGCCAACTTCGCCCTGCCTCCCCAGCGTGGCGACTTCGGGGGTGGCGCCGTCGAGCTGATGGGCAGCGGCGGGCGTGTTCATCTCCTTGCTCGAGCACCCGGCCGAGGAGGCCGGCACCGCCCTCTTCGCCGGTCGAGGCATCCCGTGGCCCTTCGCCGCCGACGACCTGTCGCCCGACTCCCTGCAGCGGGGCATCGCCGGGCAGGCCGGTCTCCAGCGCTTCTTCGTCGTCGACGGCCGGCCGTTCTGCCTCTACGTCGTCGTCGGCAGCTATCGCCTCCGCGCCACGCTGATCGGCGAGGTCAACCGGGTGCTGGCGTCGGTCCGTTTCGTCTGAGGTCAGGAGCGGCGCAGCAGGTCGCGCCACGAGCGCCGCGGGGCCAGCTCGTGGTGACGTGCCGCTCGGAGCCGTTCGGCGCGGAGTCGGTCCACGTCGGTGTCGTCGAGAGGCGTCAGCGCCTCGGTGCCGATGACCCAGCCGAGCAGCAGATCGGCGAGCAACGGGTTGCGGGCCAGCACCGGGCCGTGGAGGTAGGTGCCCAGGACCCGGCCGGCGACCACGCCCTCGCTGCCGTCGCCGTTGCCTTCTCCCACCTCGACCGATGCCAGGGCGGTCGCGTCTTCACCCACGACGGTCCGCCCCGCGTGGTTCTCGAACCCGGTCAGGACGCCGACGGGTGTGCTCACTCGGGGATCGTCCGGGTCGGCCACGACGGCTGACGCGGTCAGCAGCTCGCCGACGGCGCGCGGTCGGTCGACGCGGACGGTGTCGCAGTCGAGCAGTCCGAGTCCTGTTCGATCAGTCCCGGTCGAGTCGGGGAAGCGGTGCCCGAGGATCTGCATGCCGGCGCACACCGCCAGCACCGTGGCGCCGGAGGCGACGGCGCGGTGCAGCGCCCCGCTGGCGGCGAGGTCCCGTGCGGCCTGGGTCTGGGGGCCGTCCTCGCCTCCGCCGACGAGGTACAGGTCGCACGAATCGGGGGCGACCTGCCCGGCCTCGACGGTGACCAGCTCGACGCCGACGCCTCGCCAGCGCAGCCGTTGGGCGAGGACGGTGGCGTTCCCCCCGTCGCCGTAGGTCCCGAGCAGGTCGGGATAGAGCACCGCGATGCGCACCGTCGAGAGGCCACCGACGGGGGTGCTCATCGTGGTCCTCCCACCTGGTCGAGGAACTCCTGGAAGGCCGTGTAGTTCGCCGCGACGTCGACGACGACGTCAGGGGAGTACGTCGGATGGGCCCGCACCCGGGCCACGGACGCTCGGAGGTCGGTGGCGACGTCGTGGTCGACGTCCGCGTAGCGCAACCGGACCGCCAGATCCGACCCGCGTTCGCCGGTGGCCACGACGAACCGCCCGGCCAGGCGCTCGAACGGCACGTCCCACAACCAGGAAGGGTCGTGCCCGTCGGCGATCCGGGCGTTGATGGCCACGACGAGCGGCGCCGGGGCCGGGGCGAGGAGGTCGAGCGCCTCCTGCCAGCCTGCGGGGTTCTTGGCCAGGACCAGCCGGATGGCCACGCCGTCGATCCGGGCGACTCGGTAGCGACCGGCGATCTCGTCGACCCGGCCGAGGGCCAGGGCGGCGGCGGTGGGGTCGGCGCCCATGGCCGTCGCGGCCGCCAGCGCGAACGCGGCGTTGACCCGGTTGACCCGACCGGGGAGCGACAGCGGGACCGTGACGCGACCGGTGGGGAGGTCGACCACGGTGCGTTCGTCGTCGCCGGTGATCGTGACGTCGGGCTCGGGTCGAGCGAGGTCGCAGCCGGTGCAGTGCCACGAGCCCGTGGAGAAGTCGATGCGACCCGAGCACGCCGGGCATCCTGCGGCATCGGCGGTCCAGTCCAGTCCCGTCGCCACCCAGATCACGTTCGGTGCGCCCCGCGACGCCCAGGTGACCAGGGGGTCGTCGGCGTTGGCCACCACGCGAGCCGGCGGATGGTCGGCGAGCGCCCGGCGCCAGCGCTCGGCCAGCTTGCGGACCTCCTGGGTTCGGTCGAGCTGGTCCCGACTGAGGTTGAGCAGCACCACCGTGGTGGCGCCGGTGTCGCGCAGCACGGCGTCGAGCCAGCGTTCGTCGACCTCGAGGACGGCGGTCGCGGTCGCGTCGGCCGGCCCGAGCGCGGCGACGATGCCGGGCGTCATGTTCGCCCCGAGCGAGTTCGACACGACGGGGCGCGTCGAGGCCAGTGCGGCTCCGAGGAGCCTCGTGGTGGTCGTCTTCCCGTTCGTGGCGCTCACCACGGCGACGTCGCGATCGGCGGTGAGGGTGCGCAGCAGCTTCGGTTCGACGGCGAGGGCGGCCCGGCCACCGATGACGCTCCCCGAGCCGAAGCGAACGATCCGTGACGCACCGGCGACCGTGCGGCCGACGCCGACGGCGAGGCGGGTCCGGAGCGGCCGGCGGGATCCGGTCGGGTGGGGGGAAGGGGGCACGGACACGTCGTGGAGATGCTAACGACCCGACGTGCTCGGGCGATGCGCCGTGGGATGGCCGGTCGGCCTACCCCGGTAGCGTGGTGGGCCATGCGCCGCGAGCTCACCAGGCGGGTGGACGCCCTCGCCGTGGGGTGCGCACCGTGACGTCCACTGCTGATCGTGGCGCGATCGGCGGCCAGATCCTGGCCATCGCCACCGTCGCCTTCGCCGTGCTCCTCGGTGCTCTCGCCCTGTCGAACGAGGCGGGGCCGGGGTCGAACGTCGACGGTGAGGTCGTGTCGGGTCGGGACTCGGTCGCCGTGCTCGGGGACTCGATCACGGTCGACGCCGAGGACGCGATGCGCGCCCGCCTGGGGGACAGCTACAACCTGGCGGTCGACGCCGTTGCGGGTCTCACCACCACGGAGCAGATCGCGGGCGCCGATCGATTGGCCGCTCGTGCCGTCCCCACCGACCAGCTCGTGGTCAACCTGGGCACCAACGACGTGTCCTTCGACGTGCCGCTGGCGGAGTCGCGCCGCTCGCTCGAGGCGATCATCGGGCGCTTCGGTGAGGCGCGGTGCATCCACCTCGTGACCATCACCGACAAGGCACGCGACCAGGACCCCGTCGTCGAGTGGACGGAGGCCGTTCGTTTCAACGAGATGTTGCGCACGCTGGCCGGTGACCCACGGGTCCGCTTCGTGGAGTGGGCGGCCGTGCTCGACGCCAACGATTCCGACGGCGGGGGGTCGTTCCTGAACGATCGGGTCCATCCGAACGAGGCCGGGCAGGTGGCGCTCAGCGACGCCGTGGGGGAGAGCCTCGCGGGGTGCGGCGCGGCGGGCTGATCCGAGCCGGCGGTGCGAGCGCGAGACTCCCGGTCATGGAGACACCAGACTTCGCGGAGCGCGACGGTGTCGCGCTCGTCACCGGCGGCACCGGCGGCATCGGTGCGGCCGTCTGCCGTCTGCTCGCCCGGCGGGGGAGTGCCGTGGCCTTCACCTATCGCGCCAACACCCAGGCCGCCGAGGAGCTCCTCACCGAGCTCACCGCGGTCGGCGTCGGCGCGTCCGCCATCGCCGCGGACCTGACCGACGAGGTGGCCGCCGCAGCGGTCGTGTCCGAGGTGGGTGCCGAGTTCGGGGGGCTCCACACCCTCGTGCACGCGGCGGGACCGCACGTTCCGCAGATCCACCTCTCGAAGGTCACCCCGGCGCAGTACCGGGCGCAGATCGAGGCGGAAGCGGTGGGCTTCTTCAACGTCGTGCAGCCGGCGCTCACGGCCCTGCGCGCCGCCCGTGGCAGCATCGTCGCGGTCACGACGGCGGCGACCCGTCGGTACCCGGTGCGCGACGGGCTCTCCTCGGGCACGAAGGGCGCGGTCGAGCAGGTCGTGCTCGCCCTGGCCGCCGAGGAGGGGCGGTTCGGGGTGCGGGCCAACTGCGTCGGGCCCGGGATGCTGACCGACGGCATGGCCGCCCGGCTCATGGCGTCGGGTGATCTCGACGATGCCGCCCTCGACGTCACGCGCCGGAACATCCCCCTGCGCACGTTCGGTGACGCCGTCGACATCGCCGAGGCGGTCTGCTTCCTGGCGTCGGATCGGGCCGACTTCATCAGCGGGCAGATGCTCGACGTCGATGGCGGCTACGGGATCTGACCCGCGCCGCCCGCACCGGCTCCCGTCAGGCGGCGGGATCGTCGGGCACGACCCGCAGCCCTGCGTCGCCCGGCGCATCGTCGGCGGCGAACCCGCCCATCACCCAGGCCAGCGAACGGGTCAGCGCCCGCGCCGCGGGCCGCACCAGCACCGGGTCCACGCCGGGAGCCATCGGGAGCCACAGCGCTCGACGAGCACGATCGGGGAGCAGGCCGACCGCCGCCGGAGCGATGACGGCGTAGGCGAGGCGGGTGGCCCACGGCAGCGGGGGGACCATGAGCCAACGCGCCGCGTCGCGGGCCTGGGCGCCCCCGCGCAGCTCCGGGGCCACCACCGCGAAGTAGGCCTGCAGCTCGGCCACCGACCGGGCAGCCGGCTCGGCGTCGAACAGCTCGCACAGCACCGACATCTCGTCGACGTACCGGTCGGCCTCGGCCGGCGAGAGCGGGTGCTGACCCGTAGCGCTGGTAGGCGGCCAGGAAGCTGTCGACCTCCGCGTGGTGGACCCATGTCAGGAGGTGGGGGTCGTTGGCCGAGTACCTGCGGCCGTCGGGCGCCACGCCCTGCACGCGACGGTGCACCCGCTTCACCATCGCCACGGCCGCCTCGGCCTCCTCCGTGGTGCCGTAGGTGGTCGTGCCCACGTAGAGGCTCGTGCGCCACAGGCGCCCGACGGGGTCGTGGCGGTAGTCGGAGTGCTCGGCCACCCCGGCCATGGCCAGCGGGTGCAGCATCTGCAGGAGCAGCGCCCTGAGCCCACCGATGAACATGGACGCATCGGCGTGGACCCTCCACGTCACGCTGTCGGGACCGAAGAGCCCGGGGTCACCGGACACCGCCCGCAGATCCCGGGGCGGGGGTCCGTCGCCGACGATGGTGCGTCGCATCGACTCGGCCAGTCGTCGACGGGTCGTGGCGATCCCCGATTCGAGCGCCGCCACCGGATCGGGCCAGACCAGGCGGGGACCCGTCGGTGCCTGCACGCGGGCCAGCCCGGGGAGGGGGACGATCGAGGCCACGTTCGCCAGGCTACGGCCGGGGTGTGGTCGAAGAGGGGGTCGGCGCAGTGATTGACGCGCGCCGGCGGGTGTGGTTCCGTGGGAGCGAACACGCAACCCGTCGTCGCAGGGGAAGCCGGTCAGAATCCGGCGCTGTCCCGCAACCGTGGGTGTCGAACGGCTCACGCCGGGTGACACGAGCCGGAATGCCTGCGCCGGAAGGGATGCTCCGCCACCACCCCGTCGTCGGATCACGGGAGGCGGGGCCGGACTCGGTGGCGGCATCCAGCTCCCACGGTTTCGGGCTCGCCGCCCGTGTCGAGGAACCGCTCCGTGACCGATCGCTCCGCCTGCCGTGGTCCCTGGGGTTGCCTCGCGCACCGCCTCGTCCGGATCGTGGGGACCGTGGCGTTGCTCGTCCCGGGTGCCCTGTGGCTGGCGGTCCCCGCCGGCCGGGGCCGCGGTCACGTGCGGCGGTCGCGGTCCCCGAGGGGCAGATCCGCGTGGTGATCGTCGTCGACGTCGGCGTGGCGGGCACGGCGGGTCCTCGGGCCACCTGCCTGGTCGTGGCCCGGGGCACGACCGGCGCCCAGCTCCTCGCCGAACGGGCGGCGGCGCTCGGTGTGGCGCGACCCGCGCTACGCCGACTCGGGCCTGCTCTGCGGCATCGACGGAGCCCCGGCCAGCGGGTGCGGCGAGCGCACCTCGGACGGCTACCGGTACTGGGCGTACTTCTCCGGCACCTCGGGCTCCTGGGTCTACGGCAGCGGAAACCCGTTCATCCGCCGTCTGGCCGACGGCGACATCGAGGGGTGGCGCTTCGTCGACGGGACCGGTACCGGTCAGGACCCCCCACCACGTCTCGCGCCGTCGGGCGGGCTCTTCCCACCCCTCCCGCCGCCCGCCCCGCCAGCCCCTGCGCCGGCCCCGGCCGGCGCCTCCCCGGTGCCCCCCGCCGGCCCGGCCCCGACGCTCGACGCCGGCGCCCGGCCCCGGCGCGGTGGCTCCCACCGCCGAGGCCGGCGGGCCCTCCGAGGTCCCCATCGGCGAGGTTCCCGCCGAGACCTCCGGCGACGTGTCCGCCCCTTCCGTCGACCGCTCCGACGTCGTCGGATCCCGTGGTCGACGACACCCAGGGACCGATCGAGGAGGTCGCCGCCTCTGCGCCCTCCGGGCCCGAGGCGTCGGGGGCGGGCCCCCTGGGCGTGGTGCTGGCGGCGGTCGTCATCGCCGGGCTGATCGCGGCCACCGTCGTGCGGGCCCGGTCGCGTCGATGACCCGCTCCCGACGGTCGGTCGAGCGTCGCTTCGTCCACCCTGGTGCCTGGTGGGCATGGGCGGCCTGTGGGGCACTGGTGGCCCTGCGCACGACGAACCCCCTGCTGCTCGGGCTGCTCCTCGCCGTCGTGGCGTTCGTGGTGGTGTCCCGACGCAGCGACGCGCCCTGGGCCCGCACCTTCACGGTGGCCCTGCGCCTCGGTGTGCTCGTCATCGTCGTCCGCGTGGTGTTCCAGGTGCTGTTCGGGAACCGGATCCCCGGCACCACGATGTTCACGCTCCCCTCCGTCGAGCTCCCGACCTGGGCCGGTGGGGTGAGCGTGGGTGGTCCCGTCACGCTCGAGTCGGTCGTCGGCGCCTTCTACCAGGGGCTCCGCCTCGCGGTGGTGATCGCCTGCTTCGCCGCCGCCAGCTCGCTGTGCAGCCCCTATCGGCTGCTGCGGAGCCTCCCGTCGGTCCTCTACGAGGCCGGGGTCGCCGTCTCGGTCGCGTTGACCGCGGCGCCCCAGGCCGTCGTCGCCGGACGTCGTGTCCTCGACGCCCGACGCCTCCGGGGTCGTCACGGCCGGGGTCCCCGAGCGCTGCGGGACGTGGCGATGCCCGTGCTCGAAGGCTCGCTCGAGCGCTCGGTGGCCCTCGCGGCGTCGATGGATGCCCGAGGCTACGGGCGGCGAGGGGCCGCGCGACCCGATGGCCCGACGGGCGGCCGCCGCCCTCACGCTCGGCGGCCTGCTCGCGGCCGCCGTCGGCAGCTACGGGCTGCTCGATCCGTCGGCCCCGGTGGCGCTCGGCGTGCCGGCCCTGGCCCTCGGCCTCCTGGCGCTGGCCGGCGCGCTGCTGCTCGGGGGTCGTCGGTCGGTGCGCAGCCGCTACCGACCCGACCGGTGGGCGCTGCCCGAATGGCTCACGATCGCCGCCGGCGTGGCGATGGTGGCCGGGATCGTGGTGGCCGGCCGGTCCGGTGCGGTCCTCGAACCGTCGGTCCAGCCCCTGGAGTGGCCCACCCTCCCGCTCGTGGCGGCGGCCGGCATCCTCGCGGGGCTCCTCCCGGCGTGGTGCACGCCGCGGCCCCCGTCCCTGTCCACCGTGACCGACTCCAGCGGTGCCGACACGCCCCGACGCCGGCCGGGGACCACGCGTCCCGCGGACGCCCCGACCCCCCCGCCGCTGGTCGAGGCTGCGCCGTGATCCGCTTCGACCGGGTGGGGTTCACCTATCCCGACGCTGCGGCACCGGCGCTGCGCGACGTGTCGTTCCAGGTGCCCGAAGGGGAGCTCTGCCTGGTCGTCGGCACCACCGGCTCGGGCAAGTCCACCCTGCTTCGCGCGGTGAACGGCCTGGTGCCCCGCTTCAGCGGAGGTCTCCTGACGGGCACCGTCGAGGTCGCAGGGCGTCGCACCCAGGACTGGGCACCTCGCGAGCTGGCCGATGTCGTGGGGATGGTCGGGCAGGACCCGGCTGCCGGCTTCGTCACCGACATCGTCGAGGACGAGCTGGCCTACGTCATGGAGAACCTCGGCGTGCCCCCGGCGGTGATGCGTCGCCGGGTCGAGGACGTGCTCGACCTCCTCGGGCTCCACGACCTGCGTCAGCGGCCCCTGGCCACGCTCTCCGGGGGCCAGCAGCAGCGCGTGGCCATCGGTGCCGTGCTGACGGCCGGTCCGCGGGTCCTCGTGCTCGACGAGCCGACCTCCGCCCTCGACCCGGCGGCGGCCGAGGAGGTCCTGGCCGCCCTCACCCGTCTGGTCCACGACCTCGGCATCACGGTGCTGATCGCCGAGCACCGCCTCGAGCGGGTCGTCCAGTACGCCGACCGTGTGGTCATCGTGGGCGACGGGGCGGGACTCCCCGGGGGTGGTGTGCGGGTGGGTCCGCCGGCGGAGCAGCTCGCCGTGTCCCCCGTCGTCCCTCCCGTCGTGGCGCTGGGGCGGGCGGCGGGATGGTCGCCGCTCCCGCTGTCGGTGCGTGACGCCCGTCGTCGGGCCACCGACCTGCGGACGCGGCTCGCCGGTGTCGCGCCGACGCCTCCCGTCCGGGCGGTGGGCGAGGTCCTGGTGCGCACCGAGGCTCTCTTCGCCGGCTACGGGTCACTCCTCGTCCTGCGGGGGGTCGACCTCGAGGTGCGCCGGGGCGAGGTCGTGGCCCTGATGGGCCGCAACGGTGCGGGCAAGTCGACGCTGCTCGACCAGCTGGTCGGGTTGGGTGCGCCGGCACGGGGCACGGTCGATCTGCAGGGTGCCGCCCCACACGAGCTCTCGGCGCCCGAGGTCGTGCGCCGTGTCGGGCTCGTTCCACAGGACGGTTCGGTGCTCCTGTACCACGACACGGTCGGGGCGGAGTGCGCGGCGTCGGACGGTGACTCGGGGCTGTCCGAGGGGGCGACGCGGGCCATGGTCGACCGACTGGTGCCCGGCCTCGATCCGTCGGCGCACCCCCGTGACCTCTCCGAGGGGCAGCGACTCGGCCTGGCGCTGGCCATCGTCCTGGCCGCGGAACCTCCGCTGGTCCTGCTCGACGAACCCACGCGAGGGCTGGACTACGCAGCCAAGGAGCGGCTGGCCGCGATCATCGCCGAGCTCGCCGCGGAGGGTCGTGGCGTCGTCCTCGCCACCCACGACGTGGAGGTGGTGGCCGCCGTGGCCGATCGAGCGGTGGTCCTGGCCGGGGGTGACGTCGTCGCCGACGGGCCGGCCCGCGACGTCGTCGTGCACTCACCCGTCTTCGCGCCGCAGGTCGCCAAGATCATGGCCCCTCAACCGTGGCTCACCGTGGCCGAGGTCGTCGCCGCGCTCCCCAGCGGAGTGCCGGCGTGAGCCTCGACGAGCCGCTCGCACCACCGACGCCGGCGGCGCCGGAACGGTCGAGGCGCTCCGTGGCCGCTGTGCGGTTGGGGTGGCGCTCCTGGGCGCTGCTGCTCGCGGCGTCGGCGCTCGGGGTCGTCGCCTTCGGATGGCCGTTGCTGGCCTCGCCGACCGGGTCGGTGGACGCCGCTCACGCCGCCGACGCCCCGTGGTTGTTCGTCGTGCTCCTGCCCCTGCTCTTGGCCGTGCTCCTGGCGGAGCTGGCCGAAGGCTCGCTCGACGCCAAGGCCATCGCCCTGCTGGGTGTGCTCGCAGCCCTCGGTGCCGCCCTGCGCCTCCCGAGCGGCGGTGTGGCCGGGTTCGAGCCGGTCTTCTTCTTGTTGATCCCCGCGGGTCGGGTGCTCGGTCGTGGCTTCGGGTTCGTCCTCGGGGCGCTCACCCTGTTCGTGTCTGCGCTGCTGACGGGTGGTGTCGGTCCGTGGCTGCCGTTCCAGATGTTCGGCGCGGCCTGGATCGGGTTCTTCGCCGGGTGCCTCCCCGCCTGGCGGGGACGGGCCGAGGTCGTGATGCTGGCGGCCTACGCCGCCGTGGCCTCGCTCGTGTACGGCGCCATCCTCAACCTCTGGTTCTGGCCGTTCGTCGCCGGAGGTGAGACGTCGGTGTCCTTCGTGGAGGGTGCCGGCCTGGCGGAGAACCTGTCGCGGTTCTGGGCCTTCCACCTCACGACGTCGCTCGGGTTCGACCTCCCGCGGGCGGTGTTCACCGCTGGTTTCGTCCTCCTCGCCGGCCGGCCGATCCTGAACGCGTTGCGCCGAGCGTCGCGTCGGGCGGCCTTCGGTGAGGCCGTGGCCTTCGCTCCGGCGGGGGAGGGACCCGGGTGACGAGCGCTCCCACCGTCGTGGTCACCCGGCCGCTGCCCGACCCCGGGGTGGCGCCGCTCGTCGACGCCGGATTCCGGGTCGTGGTGAACGACCAGGATCGCCCCTGGTCGGCCGCGGAGCTCGGCTCGGCCCTGGCCGATGCGGAGGCCGCGATCACGATGCTCAGCGACCGGGTCGATGCGGCGCTGCTCGATGCCTCGCCGGCGTTGCGGGTGGTGGCCAACTTCGCGGTCGGCTTCGACAACATCGACGTGGCGGCGGCGCGCGCGCGGGGAGTCGAGGTCACCACGACGCCGGGCGTGTTGACCGATGCCACCGCCGATCTGGCCTGGGCGTTGCTCCTGGCCGCCTCCCGGCGGATCGGCGAGGGTGACCGGCTGGTCCGCTCCGGTGCCTGGGCGGGGTGGGCACCGAGCCAGCTCCTGGGCCGGGCCGTGTCGGGCCAGCGGCTCGGGATCGTCGGGATGGGTGCGATCGGCCGGGCCGTCGCCCGCCGGGCCGTCGGCTTCGCCATGACCGTCACCTACTGCAATCGCCGCCGTCTCCCGGTCGACGTCGAGCGGGAGCTGGGCGCCTCGTGGCTCCCGCTCGACGAGCTGTTGGCCACCTCCGACATCGTGTCGCTGCACGCTCCGCTCAACGCCGACAGCCACCATCTGGTCGACGCCTCGGCCCTTCGGCGGATGAAGCCCACCGCAGTGCTGATCAACACCGCCCGAGGGGCCCTGATCGACGAGGCGGCCCTGGTCGCGGCGCTGGACGACGGGTCGATCGCCGCAGCCGGCCTCGACGTGTTCGAGGCCGAGCCCCGGGTGCACCCCGGGCTGATCGATCGGGACGACGTCGTGCTGTCACCGCACCTCGGGTCGGCCACGACCGCGGCGCGCTCGGCCATGGTCGAGCTGTGCATCGAGAACGTCCGGCGGGTCCTCGCCGGGCAGCCCCCGGTGACGCCGGCACCCGGCTAGTCGTGCCGACCGGGATCGGGCGCGCGCCCGTCCTCAGGGTCGGGCCGCCTTCTGGGACGACCCGGTGGCCAGGTCCGAGAACGCGGCGATGGCCTCCTCGGCCGACGTGGTGACCCGATCCGCGCCGAGTCTGAGGCCGGCGTCGGCGCTGGCGATGCCGTTGCCGCCGAGGACCACCGGGCAGTCGATCGCCTCCTTGATGCTGGCGATGGTGGCGGCGATGGCGTCGTCGTTGTCGGGGCTGGTGGCGTTGATGCCGATGGCGACCAGACGTTGCGTGTCGTGGGCGGCGTCGACGAAGGACTCGGCGGGGCAGTCGGCGCCCAGGTCGACGACGGTGAACCCCTCGTTGCGCAGCAGATCGGCGGCGAGGGCCACCGGGACCCCGTGGTGGTCGTTGGGGGCCGCCCCGAGCACGATCGACCCGCGGGTGACACCCGGTCGGGTGAAGCGCGGGCCGAGGCGTCCGATCAGGCGCAGCATCACCACCGACGCACGGTGCTCCTCGGCCACCGAGACCTCCCCGGCCGCCCAGCCCTCGCCGATGGCGGCCATGGCCGGTGCCATGACGTCCAGGTAGAGGGCGGTCGGCGCGACACCCGCGGACATCGCTTCTTCGAGGATGGACCACGATCCGGGCTCGTCACCGGCGAGGAGGCGCGACTCCAGACGCCGATGCCGGTCGACCCGTCGT
Organism: uncultured Iamiaceae bacterium; assembly: GCA_963715425.1. Lineage (GTDB taxonomy): Bacteria > Actinomycetota > Acidimicrobiia > Acidimicrobiales > Acidimicrobilacustridaceae > Rhabdothermincola_A. The sequence goes on along the minus strand of CAVQSE010000001.1, from coordinate 488,274 downwards.
CGAGGGGCCGTCGTGGCGCCCGTCGCGCCGGCGCCTCCGGTGCCGCCGACCGCCGGACGACGTCGAGGTCGGCCGGGTCGACCCGCCAGGAGGCTCCCTGCTTCGTGGCCGCCAGGCGGCCGGTGCGCACGTAGCGGTACGCGGTCATGTAGTGGACGCCGAGCTGGTCGGCTGCCTCCTGGAGGCTGAGGGTGAGAGGTTCCTCGTCGCCCGCCACTCGGGTCCTCCCTGTCTCGGCGAAGTCGCGAAGGTACCCCGACGGTGGGCGTGCCCATCGGTTCGGGAGACGGATTCCATCTCCCGCAGCGCTGGCGCGGGCGTCGTGCGGGTCATGGTCCGCACCCGTCGTCGCCGGCGGGCAACGGTACGGTGACGGCGATGTCCGCCGACCTCGCCGCCGTTCCGCCGACGCCGCCGGTGAGCTACCGCGCCGAGGTGACCGCCGTGTTCGAGACCCTCTCCGAGGGGCTCGCGCCCTTGGTCGAGACGCGGATGGAGGCGGCGTTCCCCACCCAGGACTGGATCTCGATGGCGTCGGCCAAGCTGGGGAAGCGCCGAGACGTGCTGGTGTCGGTCGCCGACCCGCACTTCCAGCTCGAGGTCGTCGCCCGATGGTGGGGGCCGGCCTTCTCGCCGGTGCTCGACGACGACGACCGCGCCGCCGTGACCCGGCTGCGCACGGCCCGCAACCACTGGGCCCATCCCGATCCGGATCACCCCTTCGACCTGGAGTACGCCCTGGTCGTGCACCGCGACGCCGAGCAGTTGCTCCGGTCGGCCGGGTCGACGCTGGCCGACCAGGTCGGGGAGATGGCGGCACAGCTGCGATGGCAGGCCGTGCGGCGGGCCGCCGACGCCCGTGGGACCGACCCCGACCGGGCCGTGCTCGACCAGCTCGCCGAGCTCGAACGGGAGCAGGACGAGCTGCGACGGCAGCTGGACGAGGCCCGCTCCGAGGCTCAGACGGTCGCCGGCCGGGGTCGCGCCGTGGCGAGGCAACTGGCCGAGCTGCAGGCCCAGTACGCCGCGGTCGCCGGCCTCCGCGACGAGTATCGGTCGCTGCGTCGTCAGCTGGACGTGGAGCGCACCGAGCGGGAGGCGGCGCTGGGGGACACGACCGAGGTGAAGGCGCAGCTGGCGGCCACCGAGGACGCCGTCGGCGAGCTCGAGTCCGAGGCCGACGCGCTCCGTCTCGAGCTGCGGGCGGCGCAGGAGGCGATGGCCTCGCTCGACCCGGCCACCACCGAGGTCGGGCGGCGCTGGCTGTGGCTGGTGAGCGCGCTGCTGGTCGTGATGGCCGTGGTGATCGTCCTCGTTGCCCGCTGAGCCGGGCGGATCAGCCCGGGACGCGACCCAGCGGATCCGGGTGGCCCGAGCCTGCCCGTCGGGCCAGCTCGCCGACGACGGCGGTCTTCGCGGCCAGCTCGGTCTCGTCGAGCACGCCGGCACGGTGCAGGTCGATGAGCTTGCCGAGCAGCTCGGCCTCCTCGAAGGGGGCGGGGGCGACGGTGGGGCGAAGGGGTTGCGCTCCGGTCGAGGGCCTCGCCGCCGTGATCGTCCGGCGGCAGAGCGCTCGCCGTCGCCGCGGAGCCGGCGCCACTCGGCCTCGTGCTCGCTCTTGGCCCAGAGCACGACGCGTCGGATCTCGTCGGCTTCCTCCGTGCGCAGGCCCTTGATCGTCAGATCGGTCCCCGCACGGCACTCGATCGTGACGCTGGCTCCGGTGAGCCGGCGGGCGGTGCTCACGGTGAGGACGTCGCGCATGGCGACGCGCTGGCGCAGCCGTCCGTAGCGGTCGCGATGCTCGAGGCGCTCCTCGAACACCATGAGGTTCTCGCCGCGGGGGTCGGCATGGCCCCCTGTGAGGGGTCGCAGCTCGAACAGCGGTCGGGCCGGCGCCGGGGTCTTGAGCGACGCCGCGAACGCAGAGCTGACCGCGGCACCGGGTCCCCCGGTGGGGACGACCGGGGCCACCGGTGCTGCGGAGGTCGGCGGCTGCGGGTCCAGCGTCGCCGGGGGGGTGGGCGGTGAGGGCGCGACCGCCACGGGAGCGGGCGACGGCGTGCGGGTGCGGGTGCGGGTGCAGGTGCGGGACGGAGCGGCTCGGCCGTCGGCGGCGCCGCGACCTCCGGATCGGGCGGGCCGTCGCGCTCGTCGAGCAGGATGGCCACCGCCTTGGCCGCGGCGGCCATCCGGTTCGGGGCCTGGGCGCGGGCGTCCTCCATCGAGGCGCGCACGCGGGCCTGGATCTGGCTGTCGAGGCCGTCGGTCCCGTCGTGGTCGGCGCCGGGGTCGCCGTAGAGCAGGTCGTCGATGTCGTCGTAGGCGTCGGGCACCGGATGCCCCGCGGCGTCGCCGGGCGGCGGTGTGCGGTCATCGGACAGATCGGGCACGCTTGTTCATCGGCGTTCCGGCGCCGACGGTTGAGCCCGAGTCCGTTTCCCTCTTCATCCCGGGAGTCCCCCATGCCCACGTCACCCGACGCTGTCACCCCTGAACGACCCGAGGACGAGGGGCTCGAGGAGCCCGAGCTCCCGCTGGTCGATGTCGAGGGGGCGCGCCTGTTGGCCAACGAGGCCCGGGGCCGGCTGCATGCCGATGCCTTCACCGATGCCCAGATCGAGGCCTGGGTGCGGGTCTACTTCGAGCAGGGCCACGAAGGTGACGTCGACGGCTTCGTCGCCTTCATCGAGGCCGAGCAGGCGGCGGGGCGTGGCCTCCCGGGCTGATCGGTGCGCGTCTCCGTCGCCCGGCGGCGCTGATCAGGCGGGGCGGAGCCGTCGGACCAGCGACGAGATGGTCACCACCACCTCCGCCGAGAGGTGCTCGTCGAGCCAGCCCTTGTTGCGCAGATGGAGGTCGTCGGCGGCGTCGAAGCGGTTGAGGAACACGATCGGTGTGGCCACGTGGGCGCCTCGGTCGAGGGCTTCCAGGCTCAGGCGGACGGCGTTGAGCGTGCCGAGGCCGGCATCGCCGACGAGCACCACGATGTCGGGTTGGATCGCCTCGATGAGGGTGACGGCGTCGCCGTCGGCGGCATGGGGGGAGCGGACCCCGCCCGCGGTCTCGACGAGGCCGACGGCCGGCGGGGGGACGGGCCAGATCGTCTCCGCCGCCAGGTCGGCGATCGTGAACGGGGGGCGCCCGAGCGCATCGGCCGCCATCGGGGGCGCCATGGGGATCGGGTACCAGCGGTGTCGGGGGCACACGTCGCTCGGCTCCTCGCCCGTGGCGCGGGCCAGCTCGTGGGCGTCGGTCGTGGGGTCGTCGGGGGCGAACGACTGCGCCGGCTTGCGGGCGGCCACCTCGAAGCCGTGCGGCCCGCAGCTCGCGCAGGGCGTGGGCGCCGACCCAGGTCTTGCCCACCTCGGTGCCGGTGCCGACCACCGACGACGGTCCTCATCGGTCGATCCCCGGGCCGGTGGCCCGTGGTGCCAGGTCGCCCAGCGCGGTGAGCAGGCGATCGACCTGGGCGTCGGTGTGGGCGGCGGAGAGGGCGATGCGCAGCCGGCTGGTCCCGGGGGCGACGGTGGGGGGGCGGATGGCCGGGACGAGCAGGCCCTCGGCGAGCAGGCGCGCCGAGGCGTCGACGCAGGCGCCCTCGTCGCCGAGGACCAACGGCACGATCGGGGTGAGGTGGCCGGGGGCGACCCGTTCGACGTGGTCCCGCAACCGAGCCCGCAGCACGTCGCCCTCGGGTCGAGTCGACGATGGCCGACCGCGGCCAGCGCCGCGGCTGCGTCGGCGGGGCTGGCGGCGGTGGTGAAGATGTACGAGCGGGCCCGGTTCACCAGCAGGTCGGTGAAGGGTCGGGGCCCGGCGACGAACCCCCCGAGCGCGCCGAGCGTCTTGGAGAGCGTCCCCACCGTCAGCACCACCGGGGCGAGGTCGTCGGGCGGGCGGGGCTGCAGCACGGCGTGGGCCTCGTCGATCACGAGCATCGAGCCGTGGCGATGGCAACGCTCACCGATGCCCCCGAGGTCGGCCACGTCGCCGTCCATCGAGAAGGCCAGCGTCGGTGACGACGACGGTGCGTTGCGCCCCCGGTGCGCGCGAGGAGCAGCGTCGAGCGCGTCGAGGTCGCCGTGGGGGAAGACCCGCACCTCTGCGCCGTTGGCGCGGGCCAGCCGGCATCCGTCGATGATCGATGCATGGTTGAGCTCGTCGGAGCAGATCCGCACCCCGGGGGCGGCCAGGCTCGACAGCACCCCGAGGTTGGCCGCGAAACCGGTGGGGAAGGTCACGGCGGCCTCGGTGCCGCGCCAGGCGGCGAGGGCGTCCTCGAGGTCGTGGTGGACCGGCCGCGAGCCCACGATGAGCCGTGCCGCCCCCGATCCCGCGCCCCACCGGTCGAGTGCGGCGTGGGCGGCGTCGACCACCTGCGGGTGCTGGGACAGGCCGAGGTAGTCGTTCGAGGCGAACGAGACGACACAGGAGCCCGTGGTGGTCATGACGCCCTCGGGCCCGGCGGCGTCGAAGGGTCGCGGCGCCCTCCAGCGCCGGGCCGCGTGCGTGGCCGCGTGCTGCTGCTCGACCCACGCCGTCCAGCGACCGTCCCCTTCGTGGCTCACGCCGATCCCGCCGAGCCGACGACCTCGTCGAGCGCCTCGCTCACCACCGACACGATCCGGTCGATCTCGTCGGCGGTCGACGTGAGGATGGGCATGATCACGACCACGTCGCCCAGCGGACGCAGGAGCACCCCTCGACGCACGGCGGCGGCGCAGACCCGTCGCCCCCACCGCAGGTCGTCGGTGGGGGGGTTCAGCTCGATCCCGACCATCAGCCCCGCCCGGCGCACCGCCGTCACCCCGTGGCGCCCGGCGACGGCTCGGTCGAGGCCGGCACCGAGCTGCTCGCCTCGGGCGCGCACGTTGGCCAGCACGTCCCACTCGTCGACGAGCTGCAGGTGGCGCAGGGCCACGGCGGCGGCGAGCGCGTTCCCCGAGAAGGAGTGGCCGTGGTAGAGCGTGCGCTCGCCGAGGTCGGGGCCGAGGAACGCCTCGAAGACCCGGCCGCTGGCCACCGTGGCGGCCATGGGCAGGTAGCCGCCGGTGAGGCCCTTGCCGATGGTCATCAGGTCGGGCGCGATGCCGCACTGCTCGGCCGCGAAGAGGGTGCCGGTGCGCCCGAAGCCCGTGGCGACCTCGTCGGTCAACAAGAGCACGTCGTGCGCGGCGCACGCCGCCGCGAGGCGTCGTACCGCCTCCGGCTCGGTGATCTCCATGCCGCTGGCCCCCTGCACGAGCGGCTCCACCACCACGGCGGCGAGCTCGTGGTGGTGCGCTTCGACCATGGCCACCGCCGTGTCGGCCCAGTCGGCGACGTCGTAGCCGGGCGCACGCAACGCCTCGAAGCGCAGGGGGTCGAAGACGTCGGTCCCGAACCCGCCGGCGCCGAGGGAGATGGCCCCGATGGTGTCGCCGTGGTACGCGCCGCCCAGGGCCAGGTAGCGCACCCGACCGACCACGCCCAGGTTGGTCCAGTACTGGAAGGCGATCTTGAGGGCCTGTTCGACCGCGGCGGCGCCGTCGGAGGCGAACAGGAAGTGCGGGTCGGGCACGGGCACGACCCGCGGCGAGGGCCTCGGCGAGCTCGATGGTGACCTGGTTCCCGTTGCCGAGCAGGGTGGAGTGGGCCACCCGGTCGACCTGAGCCTTCAGCGCGTCGTCGAGCTCCGGCACGCGGTGTCCGAGGGTCGTGACCCAGAGGGAGCTGATGGCGTCGAGGTACCGGCGACCGTCGACGTCGACGAGCTCTCGTCCCTCGGCTTCGGCGACGATGACGGGGGCGTTGTCGGCGTAGGTCGCCATCTGCGTGAAGCCGTGCCAGACCACCGCGGCGTCGCGGGCCACCCATTCGTCGTGAGCGTCGGTGCTCATGCGCTGACCGACTCGTCGCGCGATGGTCCGCCGGCGCCAGGCCTCGATCTCGCGCCCCATGGGCGTCGAGGGCGGTCCGGCCACGAAGGGCCAGATCTCCTCGGCCAGGCGCCGCCAGTTCCCGGTGGCCCGCAGGTCGCCGAAGATGGCGTAGAGGCCGAGGCTGATGCGCTGGATGACCACGAAGCTCGAGGGAAGGTTGGCCGCCTTCTGCATCACGGCGTAGGGGCCGCTGGTGTCGAAGAACCGGCGCACGGTCTCCGAGGCGTAGTCCGGGGTGATCGTGTAGGGCCCGTCCTCGGCGACGAACTCGTAGAAGTGGCCGAGGTAGTCGACGACCTCCTCGTCCGTGACGGGCAGGCCGGCCGGGAGCAGTCCCAGGCGTTCGACGGTCGCCCGGAAGGCGGCGTGGTCGGGCCGGACGACGATGTGCACGATCAGCTCGGCGAACTCGTCGAGCTCGGCCTGCGTGAAGCGCTTCACGAGCCCGAAGTCGAGGAAGGTCACCTTCCCGCCCGGTCGGAACAGGTAGTTGCCCGGGGTGCGGGTCGCCGTTGAACGCCGCCGAACGGTAGAGGCTGCCGAAGGCGAAGCGGTAGATCGTCTCGGCGGCGAGGTCCTTCTCGGTCTGGGACCAGGTGAGCAGCTCGCCGAAGCGAGCCCCGTCGGCCAGCTCGGTCACCAGCACCCTGCGGCTCGAGAGCTCGTGGAAGACCGCAGGGACGTGGATGGTGGGATGGCCGGCGTAGAGGTCGGCGAAGAGCTGCTGGTTCTGCGCCTCGAGCTCGTAGTCGAGCTCTTCGAGGAGACGATCGCGCAGCTCGGCCACCAGCGCCTTGTGGTCGAGACCGGGGAAGAGCTGGCCGAGACCGGCGAAGATCAGCCCGGCGTTGTCGAGGTCGGACGCCACCGCTTCGGCCACTCCCGGGTACTGGACCTTGACCGCCACGGCGTCGCCCGAACGGGTCATGGCCCGGTGGACCTGGCCGATGGACGCCGACGCGATGGGCCGCGGGTCCCACTCGGCGAAGACCACCTCCGGTGGCGCCCCCAGCTCCTCCTCGATCATGGACGCGGCGAGCTCGGCGCTCATGGGCGGAGCGTCGTGCTGGAGCTCGGCGAGGGCGTCGCGAACGTGCTCCGGCAGCCCCTGGTCGAGGTAGCTGGCCATCTGCCCGATCTTCATCAGGGCGCCCTTCATCTGGCCGAGCACCTCGGTCACCTGCTCGGCCGTCCTCATCTCGAAGGTCGTGTCGAGCTCGCGGCGACGCTCGGCATCGGCGAACACCCGCCGGGCCCGATGGGCGGCGTACGAGCCCCCGGTCCGAGCCCCCAGCCGGGCCAGGCGGGCGGTGCGGGCCGCTTGGCCCTGGTGGCTCACCACGCCGTTCACGGGTCGGCGCACGGCGATCGCGGCGGCCAGGCCCGCGGCGGCCCCGACAGCGAGGAGGGCGACGTTGCGACGGCGGCTCACGGCTGGCGATCCTACGGGCCGCCGCGGAGGCGTCCCCATTCCGCCGGAGAGGGTTCGCGGATCGCGGGTGCCGAGCGACAAGACTTGTCGTGATGACGACCGTGATCGCCCGACAGCCCCTCGTGCGCGCCGTGGCGCTGCTGGCAGTCGGTCGTCGTCATGACGGTCGCCGTGCTCCCCGCCGGTCGGGGGGTGGCCCAACCGTTCCCAGGGGTCCCTGCGCTGACCGCGGCGGTGGTCCCTTCCTCTCTCGACCCGGTCGAGATCAGAGTCGACGGGTTCCGTCTCGACCCCGGTGATCCCGATCAGCCCGAGACGTCCCTCTCGACCGTCGTGGTGTCGTTCGCCGAACCGTTCGCCCTGCCGAGCTCGCCGTGGCGAGTGGTCGTCTCGGCCGGCGATCCGAACGGCGAGCGGGTTCGGACCACGCTGGTCAGCGTCGCCGGCGCCGAGCCCACCGGTCGGGTCGAGGAGGGTGACGGCGTGCAGTGGGTGGACGCCGGTGAAGCCGTCGTCGCCACCGACACCGCATCCGGCGAGGTCCGCCTCGCCCTGCCGCTCGACACCGTCGACGCGGAGGCCGTGGTGTGGGTCGACGCCGAGATCACCCAGGACGGTGACATCGTCGGGCGACGCACCCCGACCGTCCCTCTCGTCGACCTGCGTGGTCAGAGGCCGGGCCCGGCCGTCGGCACCTCGTCCTACGCCGAGGTCGCCGACGGGGGAGAGCCCGGCGCGCTGGCCCCTCGGCGCTCCGGGCCCGACCGTGCAGGTCGTCGGGCGAGCGCTCGAGCTCACCACCACCGCCGCCGCTCCGACGTCGGTGGACGGTGCCGAGGTGGTCGACGTGATCGACTCGGTCATCGTGACCCAGGCCACGCCCGACGGTCCGCGCACCGACCGCATCGAGGTCGACCGTCGTACGGGTGAGGTGCGCCTCGCGGCGGTGGGGGCCGAGCCCTTCGTGGCCGTACCCGGGGTGACGCCGTGGCTGGTGAACCCACCCCCGGCCACGGCCCCCGACTCCCCGGGCACCGTGACCTTCGACCTCGAGGCCCTGAACGACGCGGTCGGTGGGCCGGCGTTCGACCGGTCGACCACCCTGGTCTCGGCGGACCGGTTGCTCGCGCTCGACGACGGTCGCATCCTGGTGGCGGCAGGGGTGGCCGCCACGCTCGCCTGGTTCGACGACGGCCTCGGCGCCTCCGCACCCGCCGCGGTGCCGGTCGATGCGGCCGCCGCCTCCTCGCCGAGGGGTCTCCTGATGGTGGTCGCCGTGGTCCTCGTCGCCCTCCTGGCCGGCGGCATCCTGGCTCGGTGGGTGGTCCTGCGGAGGCGTGCGCGCGCCGAGGCGGCCGAGCCCCGACCGATCGAGCGGGTCGATGCGCTCGGTACCGAGTCGGTCTGGCTCGACGGTCCGTCGTCGCTCGGTCGTCGAGCGGCGGCCTCGGGCCTGCCGAGCCCGAGGACCGACCCGGCCCACCCGCCGGTCGACCGCTCGTCACCGCCGGTCGAGCGGGTCGTCGTGCCGCCCGGGCCGATGCCGTGGCCCCGCACCGTCGGCCCGGTCGGGACGAGCGTGCCTCCGCCGACCGCGCCCGTGGTGCCGGCACCTCCGGTCGCGTCCGGTTCGGGTGAGTCCGTCTCGCCCGTCGTCGACCCCCTCGCCGCCTTCCTCGCCGACGTCGACGCGCTGAGCGCCCGGGTCGACCGGTTGGGGGGCGTCGCCTCACCGGCGGACGCCGGTGAACCCCACGTCGAGCGGGGATCGGTGGAGCAGGCCTCCCGCTAGCGTTCGAAGGGATGAGCGCCCTCACCGCCTGCGGTCCCGCACCGCCGCCTCGCCCCGCCCGATGATCGCCCACACCTCGCACGGCCGCGTCGAGGGGTTCGAACGCGACGGCGTGCTCAACTTCCGGGGCCTTCCCTATGCCGCCGCCCCCGGTGGGCGAGCGTCGGTTCCGTCCGCCCGATCCCGCCGAGCCGTGGTCGGAGCTGCGCGATGCACGGACGTTCGGGCCGTCGTCGTGGCAGAACGCCGGTGGCCTCGAGTCGGTGCTCGGCGGTGCCGAGATGGTCTCGTCGGAGGACTGCCTGACCCTCAACGTGCAGACCCCGGCGTGCGACGACGGCGCCCGCCCGGTGCTCGTGTGGTTCCACGGCGGCGGCTTCACCAGCGGCACCTCGGCCACGCCCTGGTACGACGGTGCCAGCTTCGTGCGACGAGGCGACGTCGTCGTGGTGAGCGTGAACTACCGGCTCGGGGCGCTGGGCTTCCTCTGGCTCGGTGCCCTCGGCGACGAGTACCGCTCGAGCGGCGTCAACGGCATCCTCGACCAGGCCGCGGCTCTCCGGTGGGTGCACGACGAGATCGCCTCGTTCGGGGGCGACCCGGGCAACGTGACCATCTTCGGCGAGTCCGCCGGCGCGATGAGCGTGGGCACGCTCCTGGCCCTGCCCGCCGCCCAGGGCCTGTTCCACCGGGCGATCGCCCAGAGCGGAGCAGCCCACAACACCTTCGAGCCCCGGGTGGCCGAGGAGATCACCTCCTCGGTGCTGGCCGAGCTGGGCCTGCGCTCCGACGAGGAGCTGCTCGAGCTCGCACCCGAGCAGCTCGTGTCGGTGGAGGCCGCGGTGACCAGGCAGCTCTTCCGCAACCCGGCGCGCATCTCCGGGCGCTCGGGGATCTCCCTGGCCATGCCGTTCCAGCCGGTGGTCGACGGCCGGTGGCTGCCCGAGGCACCGCTGCACGGCCATCGCCGACGGCTCGGCGTCGACCGTGCCGGTGCTCGCCGGCACGAACCTCGACGAGTGGAACATGTTCCGGCTCATGTCACCCGGTGGTATCGATCACCCCGAGCTGCTCGAACGCCTCGACCGCATCGCCGGCGACGGCCACCGGTTCCACGACGTCTACGCGGCATCGCGTCCCTCCGCCTCCCCTGACGACCTCTGGAGCGCCGTGCTGACCGACGGGGTCTTCCGGGTGCCGGCGGTCCGGCTCCTGGAGGCGCACCAGCGGGCGGCCGCGCCGGGCGTGGGGGGCTACGAGTACCTCTTCACGTGGCCCACTCCGGCCTTCGGGGGACTGGTGGGCTCCTGCCACGCCCTCGAGATCCCCTTCGTGTTCGACACGCTCCACCGCGGCGCAGCCCGGATGTTCCTCGGTGGTCCGCCGACCCCCGAGCTCTCGACCCTGGCCGGGGCCATGCAAGAGGCCTGGATCGCCTTCGCCCGCACGGGGGACCCGTCCACCGTCTCGCTGCCCGAGTGGCCGGCGTTCCACCCGGTCCAGCGTCCGGTCATGCGCTTCGACGTCGAACGCGAGGTGCTCCGCGACCCCGGCCGGGCCGAGCTCGACTGCTGGGAGGGGCTGCTGTGAGCGGTGCCGATCGCCCGGCGGTGGTGCTGCTCTCCGGTGGCCTCGACTCGACGACGTGCCTGGCCATCGCCCTCGACGAGGGCTTCACCCCGGTGGCGTTGAGCGTGCGCTACGGGCAGCGCCACACGGTGGAGCTCGACGCTGCCCGCGTCGTGGCCGCGTCTGCGGGGGTGGAGCACGTCGTGTCCGCCATCGACCTCGGCGCCTTCGGGGGATCGGCCCTGGTCGACGACGCCATCGCCGTACCCAAGCACGACGACGTGGCGGCCATGGCCGACGACGACGCCGCCGTCATCCCGGTCACCTACGTGCCGGCCCGCAACACGGTGCTGTTGTCCCTCGCCCTGGCGTTGGCCGAGACCAGGGGAGCGACCGATCTCTTCGTCGGCGTGAACGCGGTCGACTACTCCGGGTATCCCGACTGCCGCCCCGAGTTCATCGCCGCGTTCGAGACCATGGCCAACCTGGCCACCCGTGCCGCGGTGGAGGGTCGCCGGCTCACCATCCACACCCCGTTGATCGATCTGACCAAGGCCGAGATCGTGCGTCGTGGCCTCGAGCTCGGTGTCGACTACTCCGTCACGTCCACCTGCTACGACCCCGCGGGCGACGGCGGGGCGTGCGGTCGCTGCGACGCCTGCCTGCTGCGGGCCAAGGGCTTCGCCGACGCCGGCGTGCCGGACCCCACCCGCTACGCCGACCGTGTCGTGAGGTCGTCGACGCCGTGAGCACCTATCTGGTGAAGGAGACGTTCCTCACCCTCCAGGGAGAGGGCACCCACGCTGGTCGCCCGGCGGTGTTCTGCCGGTTCTCGGGGTGCAACCTGTGGACCGGTCGTGAGGAGCACCGCGCCGACGCCATCTGCCGGTTCTGCGACACCGACTTCGTCGGCACCGACGGGCCCGGGGGCGGCCACTTCCGCTCGGCCCGCGCGCTCGCCGAGCACGTGCGGTCGTTCTGGCCGATCGCCGGGCGGGGCTTCGTGGTGTGCACGGGTGGCGAGCCGACGCTCCAGCTCGACGATGCCGCGGTCGCGGCCCTGCGCGCCGCCGACCTGGAGATCGCCATCGAGACCAACGGCACCCGCCCGGTGCCCGAGGGTGTCGACTGGGTGTGCCTCAGCCCCAAGGCCGGCGCCGAGGTGGTGCTGGAGCGCGCCGACGAGCTGAAGCTGGTGTTCCCCCAACCCGGCGCCGAACCCGACCGGCTGGGTCGACTTCCCCGCCGACCACCACCTCCTCCAACCCATGGACGGCCCCGACGTCGCCGCCCACACCGCCGCGGCCGTCGAGTACTGCCTCACCGACCCCCGCTGGTCGCTGTCGGTGCAGACCCACAAGCACCTCGGCATCCCGTGAGTCCTGGTTCCGTGGGCCTCGCCCTACGGCGCTTCGCCGTCGCTGTGGGAGTGCTTGGTCCTCGTCGGCGGGATGCGCGCTCGGCTTGTGCCCGTAGCAGCTCGGTCGAGGCCGGTAGTGACACGCTGTCCTCGAGATCCTCAGACCCCGGGCTCACCCGATCCTCGTGCGCTGGGCACGCGGTCCCTTCGCGGGGCTGACCTCGCTCAGGCCTACGACCCGCTGCGGGTTCTGGGGCGACCAGAGACGCCAACGCTCGGAGCACTCACCGTCGAGTTCGCTTCCCCGAGCTGGAAGGCGTGGCTCGCGAGGTCCCGCGCTGGGTGCTGGAGACGTCACGATCGATCGAGAACGGGTCGTTCGTCTCGTTCCAGTCGATGAGTCTCCTCTACGTGCCGTTCGTCCCGCGGGCGGGACCGAACAGCGAGCACATCCTTGGTCGAGGACATCAATGACGAGAGGGTCCTCGATGTGAAGGTGGCGCTTCTGAGAGAAACGGGCAGGGAGGGCTCTCTCCCGAATCGGGAGGAAGCCCTGAACTCGGCGCTCGATTCGCTCGCCCGGACTCGATCCGGCGAGACCTTCGCTCGGACGATCGAGTGGCAGGAGGGTGACGTGATGGTTCAGGCGGTCGTCGTCTCGGGGTGGACAGATGATCTCCTGCGTGACCTCGGACGTCACCTGTCGATCGTGAAGGCCGGTCCGCAGGAATGATCAGATCCACAGCAGCACTCACATGGCAGCGGTTCCGGTGCGCCGACGCACGACTCCGCCACCGACCTGCTGAACGACTGTCCGGACGACAGCAGTGCCACTGGCGGTAGTATCGAAGGTGTGAAGCTCAGCGTCAGCCTCCCCGACGACGATGTCGAGTTCCTCGACACGTACGTCACCACCAAGGGCATGGCCTCTCGATCCGCGGCAGTGCACCGGGCGGTGCGGCTCCTGCGGGCATCGGAGCTCGGTCCGGCCTACGAGGACGCGTGGACCGACTGGGCCGAGCAGCGATGATCGGTCGCTTTGGGACGCCACCGGTGGCGACGGACTGCGCTGATGCGTCGAGGCGAGATCCGCCTCGTCGACCTCGAGCCCGTTCGCGGCGCCGAGGCGGACAAGCGCCGACCCGCCGTCATCGTCAGCAACGACGGGGCCAACACCACCGCCGAACGGCTCGGCCGTGGCGTCGTCACCGTCGTCCCGGTCACCTCGAACACCGACCGGGTCCACCCCTTCCAGGTCCTGCTCGACGCGTCGAGCACGGGCCTCGACCACGACTCCAAGGCCCAGGCCGAACAGGTCCGGTCGGTGGCCGTCGAGCGGATCGGCGCCCGGCTGGGAACGTTGGACGCCGAACTGCTCGCCGGGCTCGACGAGGCACTTCGCCTTCACCTTGCCCTCTGAACCGAGGAGAACGATGACCGACACCGCCGTGCCGCCCAAGCGGCTCACCGAGTACAGCCACGGTGCCGGGTGCGCGTGCAAGTTGCCGCCGGGGCTGCTCGGCGAGGTGGTGGGCAAGCTGGCCCCGAACCACGACGCGCGCCTGCTCGTCGGATCGGCCACCGGCGACGACGCCGGGGTGTGGCGCCTCGACGCCGACCGCGCTCTGGTGCTCACCACCGACTTCTTCACCCCGATCGTCGACGACGCCCGCACGTGGGGTCGCATCGCCGCGGTCAACGCCGTCTCCGACGTCTATGCCATGGGCGGCACGCCGCTGATCGCTCTGAACCTGGTGGCCTGGAACGTCGACGAGCTGTCGATGGACCTGCTCGGCGAGGTGCTCGCCGGAGCCGGCGACGTGGCCGTCGAGGCCGGTTTCGCCATCATCGGCGGCCACTCGGTCGACGACCCCGAGCCCAAGTACGGCCTGGCCGTGGTGGGGGAGGCCCACCCCGATCGCCTGCTCACCAACGCCGGCCTGCGCCCCGGACAGGTCCTGGTGCTGACCAAGGCCCTCGGCACCGGCATCGTGTCGACTGCGGTGAAGCGCGGGGTCGCCCCCGCCGACGTGGCCGAGGCTGCGGTGGCGTCGATGCTGCGCCTCAACGCCGACGCCTCCCGGGCCGCCCTGGCCGCGGGGGCCACCGGGGCCACCGACGTCACCGGCTTCAGCCTGCTCGGCCACCTCGGTCGCATGGCCATCGAGTCCGGCGTGGATGTCGTCCTCGACGTGGCGGCGGTCCCCGTGCTCGACGGGGTGCGCGACCTCGCCGCCGCCGGGCGTCGTGCCGGGTGGGTCCGGCCGGAACCGGGCCTTCGTGGCCGACCGGCTCGACCTCGCCCCCGGCGTCGACGAGCTCGACGTGACGATCCTGGCCGACGCCCAGACCTCCGGCGGGCTGGTCGTCGGTGTCGACCCCGACCGGGTCGACGAGATGGTCGCCGACCTGGTCGCATCGGGTCACCCGGTGGCGGTCATCGGCGAGGTCGGTGAGCCCTCCGCGGCCGGAGGCCGCATGCACCTGCGCTGAGCGTCAGGTCCCGGCCCCGTTCGGCCTGCCGGCCGTCACGACTGCGCCAGCGCCACCCGGCCGAGCTCGGCGTAGTCGCCGACGTCGGGGTGCGACGGCACCACGCGGACGGTGTAGCCGAACGTGCCGGCGCGGGGGAAGGTGATCTCGGTGCGGAAGTGGCACCACCCGGCGTGCTCGCCGTCACCCACGAGCGCCATCGGCAACACGCGGGGCTGGCGCAGCTCGTTGTCGAGGTCGACCTCGCCGTAGACCAGCTCCACGGCGACGTCGTCGGGCTCGAGCTCCCCCATGGCCACCTGGGCGTCGACCCGGAAGCCGTCCTGCCCCTCGTCGAGCGGCGACGAGCTGGTCGAGGGCACCGAGAGCGACGGCCAGGCCCGTTCGAGGTGGCGGGTCCAGCGCACCAGGGCCCGGGCGCGCTCCTGGCCGTCGGCCATCATCAGGTCCGATCGGGTGGCGGCCGGCTCGTAGAGCCGCTCGACGTACTCGCGCAGCATCCGGGTCGACTCGACCTGCGGCCCGAGTCGGGCCATCGACCGCTTCACCTTGGCCAGCCAGTCCGAGGGCAGCTCCCCGCCGTTGCGGCGGTAGTAGAGCGGGCACGACCTGGCGCTCCAGGATGTCGAACACGCTGGCCGACTCGAGGTCGTTGCGCAGCTCCGGGTCACTGGCGTTCTCCGCCGAGGGGATGGCCCACCCGACCTCGGGGGTGTACATCTCGTCCCACCAGCCGTCGAGGATCGACAGGTTGAGACCCCCGTTGAAGACGACCTTCATCCCGGAGGTGCCGCAGGCCTCGTTGGGTCGCAGCGGGGTGTTGAGCCACACGTCGCAGCCCTGCACGAGCATCCGGGCCACGGAGATGTCGTAGTCCTCGAGCAGCACCAGGCGATGGCGCAGATCGATCTCCGCGGCCAGGTTGGCGACGTGCTGGAGGAGGTGGTGGCCGGGCTCGTCGGCCGGATGGGCCTTGCCGGCGAAGATCAGCTGCACCGGCTTCTCGGCGTCGAGGAGGAGTCGGCGCAGGCGGTCGACGTCGCGGAACAGCAGCGTGGCCCGCTTGTAGGTGGCGAAGCGGCGGGCGAACCCGATGGTGAGGATGTCGGGGTCGAGCGCGGTGTCGGTCCAGGTGGCCTGGGCGGCGGTCTTGCCGTGGCGCAGCGCCGTGTTGCGCAGCTTGTGTCGGGCGTAGCCGACGAGGCGCTCCTTGGCGGCCGTGCGGGCCCGCCACAGATCGCGATCGGGGACCGTGTCGATCGCCAGCCAGTCGTCGGCCGTCGCCTCGGGCCACTCGGGGCCGATCACCCGGCGGTAGATCTCGGCGATGTCGGGCGACGTCCAGGTCGGCGCGTGCACGCCGTTGGTGACCGCCGTGATGGGCACGTCGTCGACCGGGATCTCGGGCCACATCCCGCCGAACATCCGTCGCGACACGTCACCGTGCAGCTGCGCCACGCCGTTGGCCTGGCCGGCCATGCGCAGACCCATGGCCGCCATGTTGAAGACCTCGCCCTCGGTCGTCCCGGGTTCATGGCCGATGCCCATCAGCTCGTCGAGGCTCACGCCCAGCTCCCGGCACCAGCCGGTGAAGTACTTCTCCATCAGCTCGCGGGGGAAGCGGTCGATGCCGGCCGGCACCGGCGTGTGGGTCGTGAACAGCGTGCCCGGACGCGACGCCGCCCTCGCCTCGGCGAAGGACAGCCCGTGGTCGATCATCAGCGACCGCACCCGTTCGAGGGCCAGGAACCCGGCGTGGCCCTCGTTCATGTGGAACACCTGGGGATCGCGGCCCAGTGCCCGCAGGGCCCGGGTGCCCCCGATGCCCAGGACGATCTCCTGGCGGATGCGCTCCTCGACGCCGCCGCCGTAGAGGCGATCGCAGGTGAGACGGGTCACCTCGTCGTTGTCGTCGATGTCGGTGTCGAGCAGGTAGAGCTGGATGCGCCCGATCTGCGCCCGCCAGAGGCGGGCGTGGACCGGGACGCCCGCCAGGTCCACCACGACGGTCACGTCGTCGACCGCCTCCAGGGCCATCGCCCGCGGGTCGAGCCGAGGGAAGCGCTCGATCTGCCAGCCGTGGGCGTCGAGCTGCTGGCGGAAGTAGCCGTGGCGGTAGAAGAGGCCGATGGCCACCAGCGGAAGACCGAGGTCGTTGGCCGCCTTGAGGTGGTCGCCCGCCAGCACCCCGAGCCCGCCCGAGTACTGGGGAAGGGCGGCGGCGATGCCGAACTCGGGCGAGAAGTAGGCCACCTCCCGCAGCGGGGAGTGGCCCCGGTGCTGGAACCACCTCGGCTCGGCCAGGCTGCTCTCGAGCTCCTGGTGGATCGCCGCGGCGACGCTGGTGAAGGCGCTGTCGGCGGCGAGCCTCTCGAGCTGGTCCTGGCCCTCGGTGGCCAGGATGAGCGCGGGGTCACGTCCCTCGAACTCGAAGGCCTCCCGGTCGAGGCGCCGGAACAGCTCCCGGGAGCGCTGGTCGTCGGCCCACCCGAGGTTCATGGCGACGGCGCGCAGCGGCTCGAGCTCGGGGGGGAGGTGGGACACGACGGTGAACGTCTGGACGGCCTTCATGGCGGTGAAGGTAACCCAGCGCAGGAGGCCTTCCGCCCGGGATCAGGGCCCCGGCGCCGCTCGAAACGAAGTCTTCACCGTCGGGCCACGCCGTTCGTCGACGCGCTGAGGACGGGACGTCAGGCGGAGGCGCCGGAGCCGATGACGGCGAGGGCCTCGTCGATGTGCTTCTTCGGCTTGAACTGCGACGAGAACTTGTGGCGCACGACGCCGTCGGGGTCGATCACGTAGGTGACGCGGCCCGGGAGCAGGCCGAGCGTCTTGCCGACGCCCCAGTCGGCGCGAACGGTGCCCGTCCGTGTCGGCCAGCAGGGTGAACGGCAGGGAGTGCTTGGCCGCGAACGCCTTGTGCTTCTCGATCGAGTCGCCGCTGATCCCGATGACCCTCGCTCCGGCGTCCGTGAACGCCTCGTGGCTGTCGCGGAACGAGCACGCCTCGGCGGTGCAACCCGGCGTGTCGTCGGCCGGGTAGAAGTACACGACGCACCACCCTCCTCGTAGGTCGTCGAGGCTCAGGTCGGTGCCGTCCTGGTCGGGCAGGGTGAAGTCGGGCGCGGGTTGGCCCACGGTGGCGGTCATGGTGGCGTCAGCACCGCGTGGGGCCCGTGCATTCCCGAGCCGTCGTCGGCACGGATCGCGTCGACGCGGATCGCATCGACGCCGATCGCGACGTCACAGGGGCACTACCGTGGCGGGATGCCGGTCGTCGCCGTCGTCAACCAGAAGGGTGGGGTGGGCAAGACCACCATCGCCCTCGGCCTCGCCTCAGCGGCGTCTCATCGTGGGCTGCGCACGCTGGTCGTCGATCTGGACCCGCAGGCCAACGCCACCACCGGCCTGGGTGTCTGGGACCCCACCGCCACCGTCGACGGTGTCCTCGAGACCGACCGTCCCGGCGGCGCCCGTGCGGTGGCGGTGGCTGCGGGATGGCCCGCCGAGGGCGGCGCCACGGTCCCCGACGTGGTCGCCTCGACGCCGGCGCTGGCCGCTCGTGAGCCGCAGTTGGCCAACGACCCCGTCGGGGCGCAGGATCGCCTGCAGCTGGCGCTCGAGGACCACGGCTACGACCTCGTCGTGATCGACTGCCCGCCCTCGCTCGGACTGCTGACCATCAACGGTCTGTTCGCCGCCGATCGGGCGCTGGTGGTCACCGAGCCGGCGGCCTGGGCATCCGACGGCGTGGCCCAGATCCGCCGCACGATCGAACGCATCGCCGCTCGCCGGGGTGGCGTGCCCCGCATCGCCGGGGTCGCCGTCAACCGGTTGGGCCGCACGCGTGACGCCAAGTACTGGCACGCGCAGTTGGTCGAGCACTACGGCGACGACGTGCTGGCCCCGGTCAGGCTCCGCGCCGCGGTCGCCGAGGCCTCGGCGCAGTCGCTGCCCATCCACGCGCTCGGCCACCGGGCGGGAGCCCCGGAGGCCGCCGAGGAGTTCGACGCGCTGCTCCTCGCCGTCGTCCCCGAGCTCGCTCCCGTCGACGCCGGGCTCCCGCCGGCGGAGTCGACCGCCGTCGCCTCGGCGTCCGAGCGTCCGGCGTCCTCGTCCCCCCTCGCCTGAGCGGAGCCCCGATGCCCTACGACCCCCAACGATCCCGCCATCGCCCCGAGCCGGCCGACGACGCGCCCGCGCCGGTCGACGCGCTGCTCGATGCGGAGGTCGCGACGGAGATCGATCTCCCTGATGGGGTCGAGGTCGGGGTCACCGAGGGCGGCGAGGTGGTCGTGCACACGCCGGACGCCGACGTCGAGATCACACCGGCCGGCGACGACGTGATCGTGCGCACCGACGACGCCGTGGTCGAGGTGCGGCCGGAGGCCGACGAGGTCCTGGTGAGCGCGGGCGGAGAGGACGTGTTCGTCGACACCACCCCGTGGGAGGACGCCGAGCTCCAGGCCGGGTTGGCCGAGGAGATCGAGGGAGCTCGCCGCTCACGCCGCCTCCGGCTCGCCGCTTCCGCGTTCGTCGCGGCGCTCGTGGCCGCGCTGGTCGTCGTCGGCCTGCGCCGGTCAGTCCAGAAGCGTCGCTCGTAGCTCCTCGACCACGTCGGGCCCCACACCGATGGACGCGGTGTACCCGGTGATCGAACCGTGCTCGGCGCGCAGGTGGGCGAGCAGGTGCTCCATGGCCCCGGCGGGGGCGGCGAGGTAGGCGGAGGGCTGGTCGTTCATGGCCGACAGAGCCTCGGGTGAGGTGGCTCTCAACCGTTCGACGAGCTGGTCCATCGAGCGCCCGCTGAGGCCGTAGTCGGCGACGATGAGCTCGTCCTCGACGCCGAGCAGGCCCAGCACGAGCGCAGCGAGCACGCCCGTGCGGTCCTTGCCCGCGGCGCAGTGGAACACCGCGGGCACGTTCCCGGCGTCGGCCAGGACATCCAGCGCCGACGCGAGTGCGGCCGCTCCCTGGTCGAGCATCTCCACGTAGAGCGAGCCCAGCACCTCGGTGGCGTCGGCGTCGTCGGGGAGCTCGAGGGGCTTCCACGTCTCACCGAGCACCGGGAGATGGTGGTACTCGAAGCGGAGGTGGCCGGCCTCGATGCGGCCTTCGAGCACCTCGTTGGTCGTGCGCAGGTCGAGCACCGATCGCATGCCCAGCTCGTCGAAGAACTCGACGTCGGCCGGCTCGAGCCGGCTGAGGGCGTCGGCCCGGAACAGCGTGCGCCAGCGGATCCGGCGCCCGTCGACGGTCGGGTAGCCACCCAGGTCCCGGAAGTTGAAGGCACCTCCGAGGGGGAGGTGACGTTCGGGATGGGCGATGTGGGCGTCGTTCACCCGGTCGAGGTTACGGGTCCGGGCACGGTCCATCGTCCGTCCTCATCGTGAGCGATCGGGGCGCCGCACCGCGCCGGTGGGCTGTCCCCGGTGCGAGCGTGGCAGGCGCAGGTCACCGTCCGGGGGCCGTGAGGTGACGTCGACGTGAACGGCAGACGACGTCTCGATCCGAGCGGGGCTCAGTGCTCCGGTCGGTGGACCAGGACCGGGCAGGGCGCGTCCCGAACGACCTTCATGGCCGTGCTCCCGAGGGCGGTGCGGGCCATGCCGGTTCGACCGTGGGTGGCCATGGCGATCATCGCCGCGGGGAGCTGGTTGGCCAGGTCGACCAGCCCCGTGGCGGCATCCTTCGCCTCGACGCGCTCCACCTGCGCCTCCAGCCCGGCGGAGCGGAAGCGCTCGGCGAGGGATTCGAGCCGGTCGACGACCGGGCGGTCGTCCGTGCTTCCCACGGCCGATCCGTCGGCCCGGGTGACGGAGACGATGCGAACCGACATGTGCAACGCCGTCGCCCAGGCGATGGCATCGTCGATGATCGAGACCGATGTCTCGCTGCCGTCCGTCGAGACGACGAGGATCCGGTGATCGAGCGAGGCGATCGGGCGAGCCGACCGTCCGACGAGCAGCACGGGTCGGTCGGTGGCCTTGAGGACGTCCTCCGCCACCGATCCGAGCAGTGCCTTGCCGAGGCCGCTGCGGCCGTGTGTGGCCATCACCACCACCGCCCCGGCCTCGGCCACGGCCGTGGCGATCGCCGTGGCGGGGAAGGTGTCGGCCGCGACGGTGGTCGACCAGGCCGAGACGCCCAGCTCCGCGCCCTTCGACTCGAGGTAGCCGGTGAGCTCGGCGGCGGTGCTTCCCCAACCCGAGCTCAGGAGGTCGACGGTCGCATCGAGGTGGTTGGCCAGATCGGCGGCGAGCGGCAGCGCCGACTCCGAGAGCGCCGATCCGTCGAGGGGCACGACGATGGTCTGCGGCATCTGCATCTGGATCTCCACCTCCGGCGGACCTCGATCGTGTCTCTCCGGGACGCTCGCCACCAGGGGCGATCGGTCCTTTCGCCGGACACTACCGGCGCCCGGCGGCGCCGCCGGGCAGACTGCAGCCATGATCGACGAACCCTTCACGTTCCCGTCCGACGGCACGGACCTCGCCGTCGAGTGCTGGCTCCCGGATGCGGAGGTCGTGGGCGCCATCGTCGTGGCGCACGGCATGGGCGAGCACGCGCGTCGGTACCGCCGTCTGGCCGAGGCCCTGACCGCCGCCGGACTGGGCGGTGTACGCCCCTGATCACCGGGGTCACGGCAGGACTGCCGAGGGGACCGACGCCGCTGGGCGATCTGGGGCCGGCGGGGTGGGACGGGCTGGTCGACGACCTCGGTCGCCTCGTCGAGGACGTGGCCCGGCGCCATCCGGGCCTCCCGCTGGTGCTGCTCGGCCACTCGATGGGCAGCTTCGCCGCCCAGCAGTACGTGCTCGACCACAGCGACCGCCTCGCCGGTCTGGTCCTCACCGGGACCACGGCCGTCGATCAGATCGCCGGCGCCCTCGATCCGACCCAACCCGCCGACCTCAGCGTCTTCAACGCCGCGTTCGAGCCCGCCCGGACCGACGCCGACTGGCTCAGCCGCGACGAGGCCGAGGTCGACCTCTACGTGGCCGACCCGTACTGCGGGTTCGGGCTCGACGCCCGCTCCACCGGGTCGCTCGCCGAGGCGGCGCCGCGTCTGGGGGACCAGTCCGCCATCGACGGCGTGCGCGACGGTCTGCCCATCCACCTCGTGTCGGGCCAGGAGGATCCCCTCGCCCTCGGTGGCGCCTTCGTCGAGATGGTCGCCGACCGCTACCGCAGCGCGGGGGCCGACGTCAGCGTGGTGCTCTACGAGGGTGCTCGCCACGAGGTCTTCAACGAGACCAACCGGGACGAGGTGACCGCCGAGCTCCTGGCCTGGCTGGGCTCGCTGACCTGAGGGCTCGGGCTAGCGGCCCGAGGTCAGGCGGTCGGCGGCGTCCGAGAGCGCCTGACGCAGGTCGTCGAACGCTCCCTTCACGCCGTCGGTGACCGACGACATGGCGTCGCCGGCGGCCCCGCCCATCCGGTCGATCTGGGTGCGGGCCTCCAGGAGGCGGTTGCGCAGCAGCTCGAGGAACGGCTCGACCTCGTCGCGGGCCTCCATCTGCCCGAGGTGCGCCTGCACCTCGAGTTGATCGATGCGGGTCTTCCACTCGTCGAGCTGTCCTTCGAGCAGCTCGGAGCGCAGCGAAGCGAGTTGTTCCTCCAACGCGGTGAGTCGGGCGTCGACGTCGTGATCGGTCATCGGTTCCTCCTGGTCAGCTACCCGGAGGATACGGGGGGCGCGCCGCGCCTCCCACGGCCGAAGGTCACGAGCTTCGGATCACGAGCTTCGTGGCGTCAGGCCATCGGAAGGCTCACGACCACGTCGAGCCCTCGGGTCTGCGCCGCTCGGAGCTCGACGTCGCCACCGTCGGCACGAGCCAGCTTGCGCACGATGGCCAGGCCCAGGCCGCTCCCACCGAGCTCCGTACGGGTCGAGCCGGCCCGCCAGAACCGATCGAAGGCCCGTTGGCGCTGCTCGGCGGTGAGGCCCGGCCCACGGTCGATGACGTGCAGCTCCGTCATGGGCTGTGGGTCGTCGGCGGGACCTCGCCGCGCCACGAGGCGGATCTCGCTGCCGGTCGGGGCGGCGTCGAGGGCGTTGGCCAACACGTTGTCGAGGATCTGGTCCACCCGATCGGGATCAGCGCGCAGCTGGAGGCCGGACGCCTCGACGGTCAGGCGCAGGCCGCGTTCTGTCGCCACGGCGCTCCAGGCGTCGACCCGAGCGGCGAAGACGGCGTCGGCGGCGAGGACCTTCACATCCCCGGACGGGGCGCGATCGGCGCGGGCGAGGCTCAGCAGCCCGTCGACGAGCCGCGACAACCGGCGGACCTCGCGCTCGGCGGCGTGGAGGTCCTCCGCCCCGGAGGCGTCGACCTCGTCGTCGAGCATCTCGAGCCGGAGCCGGAGGGCGGTCAGGGGGGTCCGCAGCTCGTGGGAGGCGTCGGCGACGAACTGCTCCTGCGCGGTCACGAGGTCTTCGAGGCGCGCCGCCGTCGTGTTGAGGGCCTGGGCCAGCTGGCGGACCTCGGGCGGTCCGGTGGAGGTCGGTGCCCGCGTGTCGAGGGCGCCGTCGCCGATGGCCCGCGCGGCCACCTGGAGGGCGGCGACGGGCCCGGTGACCCAACGGGCCATCAGGACCGCCAGGGCTGCGGCCACCGTGAGCGAGATGGCGGCCACCCCGCCCAACAGGAGCCAGTAGGACCTGATCCGTCCGTCGAGCTCGCTCGTCGGGTAGCTGATCCGCACCGCTCCGTGGATCGTTCCCCCGGAGCTCACCGGCACGGCGACGTAGAGGAGGTCGGTGCCGAGCGTCGCCGAAGGGCGCACCCCTGCGGTCACCCGGCTGTCGAGCGCCGCCTGGATCTCCGGGCGGGAGAGGAACGACCGCTGGCCCTCGACCGCCGGGTCGGAGTCGGCACGGACCTGCCCGTCCTTGTCGGTGAGGACGACACGCCCGCCCGTGCGATCCATGTACCCGTCGGCCAGGCCCTGCAGGTCGAGGGTGCTGGTGCCCTCGAGGCTGTCCTCGGCATAGGCGGCGAGCACGAAGGCGTCTCGTTCGAGGTCGGCTTGGAGTTGCTCGCGTTGGCGCTGGCCGTAGGTGATGGCCAACGGGACCTCGAGCGCGACCAGGACCATCAGGGTGAGAGCGAGATAGGAGATGACCAGTCGACGCGTCATCTGTCGTCCCGGAGCCTGAAGCCCACCCCGCGGACCGTCTCGATGAGGGTGGGGTCGCCGAGCTTGCGGCGAAGGCTGGCCACGTGCACGTCGAGGGTCTTGGTGGGGCCGTACCAGTGGGCGTCCCAGACCCGTTCGAGGATCTCGTCCCTGGTCAGGGTGGCACCGGGCTCGCCGGCGAGGAGGGCCAGCAGGTCGAACTCCTTGCGGGTCAGGGACAGCTCTTCGCTGCCCCGGGTGACCCGTCGGCTCCGCACGTCGAGCGTGATGCCGCCGCCGATGTCACGGACCGTGTCGTCGGCGTCGGTCCCGCGCCCGGTCGTACGTCGGGTCACGGCACGTATCCGGGCCAGCAGCTCGCGGAAGCCGAAGGGCTTCACCAGGTAGTCGTCGGCACCGAGCTCGAGGCCGATCACCCGGTCGATCTCGTCGCCTCGCGCGGTGACCACGATGATGGGCACCTCGGACGACGCCCTGAGACGTCGGCAGACCTCGTAGCCGTCGATGTCCGGCAGGCCGAGGTCGAGGAGCACCAGGTCCGGCGCAGGGTCCGAGGTGGCCGCGGCCAGGCCCTGTTCGCCCGTCGCGGTCCGCTCCACCTGGAAACCTTCGCGCTCCAATCCCCGTACGAGGGGCTCGGCGATCGCGTCATCGTCTTCCACCACGAGCACCAGCACGGCTTCAGGCTGACAGGTGCGTGGCCCGAGGTGGCGGAGCGATGGCCGACTTTGCCGAACCTTTACCTTCCCCTGTCCGGTGCATGAGGATGCCCGTCGTACCTTGCGCCCATGCAACGACGCCTCGCCCTCACCCTCAGCGGAACCGCAGCCGTGGTGGTCGCCGCCGCCGGCATCGCCGGAGCCGCCAACCTCGGCCTTCTCGCATCGGCCCCCTCGTCGGGCGACACCGTCGGGGTGCTCGACGCGTCGAACGTGTCGGAGCTGGTCCCGACGACCTCGACGACGTCGGCTCCCAGCGAGCCGGTGGTCGTCTACGTGGACGAGTACGTCACGGTGCCGGGTGAGGCACCGGTCGTCCCCGGCCCGTCCTCCGCCGCTCCCGGGTCGGCCGATCGCGCCCCTGAGCCCGAGACCGGGCGGGACGCCGCCGTCCACGGCTCCGGCTCCGGCCCCGGCGCCGGCGGTGAAGAGCTCCCCGACGACCGTTCGCAGCGGCGAGGTCGAGGATGACCACGACGACGACCACGACGACGATCACGGCGTCGAGGTCGAGCACGACGACGACGATGACTGACGCCGCGGGGGGCCCGCCCCCTGCGCCGGCACGGGCCCGTCGGAAGCCATCCGTGGCGGTCGCCTCCCGGGTGGTCCTCGCCGGCATGAGCCTCACGGCCGCGCTGGCGATGGTGACCGTGCTGGCGTTGTCGGACCAGCGCGACGCAACTGCGGTCGCCACCATCGACGCGGCGTCGCCCGCGGTCGACGACCGTGGAGCCCGTCGAGGTGGTCCCGACCACCCCGCCTCCGCCGCCCCCGCCGCCGACGACCATCGTGATCGTCACCCACTACGTGACGGCTGAGTCGGCTTCGTCCGGCGGGCGGAGCACGAGTCGCAGCGCCCCGCCCGCATCTGCAGGGTCGGCCGGACGCTCCGCCGGCGCCGGTGGATCCGCTCCGGCGGCCCCGTCACCTGCTCCCACGGTCGCACCCGCGACGCCGGCACCCAGGTCGGCTCCGCCTGCGACTGCGCCCCCGGTGGCTCAGACCAGGGCCAGCTGACGGCGATGGTGGTCGCGACCCTTGCTCTGCCGCGCTCTCGGCTCCGAGTGCCGGCTCACGGTCGTCGTCGCCGACCATGACGACCCGGACTCGGTGCTCGCCCGGGCGGCGAGCCACCTCGAGCACCTCGAGCAGGCGTGGTCCCGCTTTCGTCCGGACAGCGAGCTCAGCGTCCTGAACCGGGCGGGAGGGGCACCGGTCGTGGTGACCGAGGAGACCTTCTCCGTCCTCGCCATGGCCGTGCAGGCGGGCGAGCTCACCGAAGGCCGCTTCGACGTCACGCTGCTCGACGCCCTGGAGGCCGCGGGGTACGACCGGTCCTTCGATCTGCTCGAAGCGGCGCCGAGGCCGGCCCGAGGGGCGCAGAGAACGGAGGTGGCGGGCTCTCGGGGCGTGCGGCCTCGGATCGGGCTCGACGCCACGTCACGGACCGTCACCCTCGCCGAAGGGGTCCGGATCGATCTCGGAGGCATCGGGAAGGGACGGGCCGCCGACCTCGTGTGCGACCGGCTCCTCGCTCTCGGCGCCCTCGGGGCGTGCGTCGACCTCGGGGGCGACGTCAGGGTCGCCGGCAGCCCCCCGGAGGGCCTGTCCTGGCCGGTGAGCGTGGCCGACCCGAGGTGCACCGATCGCGACCTGGCCGTTCTCGAGCTCCTCGACGGGGGCGTGGCCACGAGCAGCCGGCTGCGACGTCGGTGGACCGGAGCCGACGGATCGTGACGCCCATCACCTCATCGACCCGGCCACCGGTCGACCGGCGCGATCCGATCTCGTCGCGGTCACCGTGCTCGCCGCGACGACGGCGTGGGCCGACGTCTACGCCAAGGCCTCGCTGCTGGCCGGATCCGCCGAGGGCGTCGCCATGATCGCCGGGGCCGGCCTGTCGGGGCTGCTCGTGACCGCCGACGGCGAGGTGCTCACCGCCGGTGCGATCGATCGACATCTTCGCCCTCTCGTGTCGCCCGAGCGGTTGTCGTGGTGATCGCGTCGTCGCTCGCCGCGGTGGCGGTGCCCACGGTCGTCGCCGCCACGAAGGTCTGGTGGTACGTGTCCCGCGCGTCGGGCGTGGTGGCCTGGTTCCTGGCGGTGATGGCGGTCCTCTGGGGTCTGGCGTTGTCGACCCGGGCCCTCGGGTCCAAGCCCCGGGCGCCGTGGCTGCTGGACCTGCACCGCTTCATCGGTGGTCTCACCGTCGTGTTCGTGGCCGTGCACCTCGCATCGTTGGCGTTCGACCCGTTCGTCTCGTTCGGGCTCGACGACCTGTTCGTGCCGATGGCCTCCGGGTGGAAGCCGGTCGCCGTGGCGTGGGGGGTCGTCGCCTTCTACCTGCTCATCGCGGTCGAGGTGACATCGCTCGCACGGACCCGGATCCCGAAGCGGGCGTGGCGGGCGGTCCACCTGACGAGCTACGCCCTCTACGCGATGGCCACCGTCCACCTGCTCCTGGCGGGCACGGACCGGACGAACCCGTTGCTGTGGGGGGCGGCGGCGCTCTCCGTCGCCGTGGTCGCGTTCTTCACCGTCTACCGGGTGGTGGGCCCGGGTCGTGCGGCGAGCGTCCGACGCCCGCCGTCGGAGCGGGCCTCGTCACCGCGGACCCCCTCAACCGGCGCGTCGCATCTGCCGATGGGTTGACGTGTCAGATCGGGATCGGTCGGGGACGTCCCCCACCGAGGTCGGCCCGGCGCCCGGAGAAACGCTCACGTCGCCCGGCGTGGCGGATCAAGATGGTGGCTCATGTTCGACTACGTACTCGTGCCGTCCGATGGAGGCCCGGAGCTGCGCGCCGCCCTCACGCCGGCGAGCGACCTCGCCTGGCGGTGCGGGGCCAAGCTGGTGGTGATCTCCACCACCCCGGCGACCGACGAGGCATCCCGGCTCATGCTCAAGTCCGAGGCCATCGCCCAGAGCGGCTCCGACATCGACTTCTGGGTGGACCTCGACCACGAGATCGGCAAGGCGCTGGTCCTCGCCGCATCGTTCCGACCCAACTCGATCATCTGCACCGCGGCGCGGTACAAGCAGGGTGGGCTGATGCGTCGGAGGACGGTCGTCGAGATCCCCCGTTCGGTGTTCACCGAGACCCCGACCCCGATCCTGGCGATCGGTCCCGACGCGGACGTGAGCCGGGGCCTGCCCATGGGCGAGGTCGTGATGATCCACGACGGCTCGGACCGGTGCGAGACCACGCTGGCCATCGCCGCCGACTGGGCGGTTCGCCTGAAGCTCGAGCTCGTGATCGTCGGCCTGCTGGCCCCGACGGCGAGCACCGACGAGCGCGACTGGCTCGTGCCGCGGCTCGAGGCTGCGCTCGCCGACGTGACGGGCAGGGTGCCCGTGGCGTCACTCGAGATCGTCGAGTCGCGGGATCCCGTCGAGACGATGGTGGCCTTCCTGACCGAGCACCGCGAATCGATCTTCGTCGTCGGTCCCGACAAGGACGGCTCTGCCACGGCGACGCCGGGGTCGTTCGGTGCCGCCCTGCTCCGGACCGCTCCGCAGGCTCTCCTCTTCCCCGCCCGGGTGACCTGAGCGGCGGCGGGGGCCCGCACGGGCACCTGGCGCCGACCTAGGGCCTCGTCGGTGGGTCCCCGGCCCCCACGAGGTCGAGGTCGAACGGCAGGGTGGTCGGTTCGCACAGGAGGTGGCCCTGGCCGTAGTGCACGCCGATCTCTCGCACGGCGTGGAGGTCCTCGACGGTGGCCAGGCCCTCCGCCACGAGGGTGGCACCGGTCTCGGCGGCGAAGGTCACGAGGGCGGTGGCGAGCGCCCGGCGGACCGGGTCGTGGGCCAGTCCCTCCAGGAAGCGCTGGTCCAGCTTGATCACATCGGGCGCCAGGTCGAGCAGTTGCTGGAGGTTGGTGGCGCCCGCCCCGGCATCGTCGATGGCCAGCCGACCTCCCAGCGCACGGAGTCGTCCCACCGGCTCCTGGAGGGTGCGGGCATCGATCCCGAAGTCGTGCTCGGTGAGCTCGACGACGACTCGCTCGACCGGGGCCGCGCGCAGTGCGCTCTCGAGCGCCGGGGACATGAGCGTCGCCGCCGAGGCGTTCACCGACAAGAAGGCGCCGCTCGGCAGGTGGCGGAGGCCGTCGATGGCCCGGCGGATGGCCGCGAGCTCGAGATGGGTCCCGAGGCCGACGAGGGCGGCGTCGGCGAACCAGGCCGACGGGCTCCTCTGGGGCTCGGTGCCGAAGCGGGCGAGCGCCTCGGCCCCCAGGATCGAGCCGTCGTGGAGGTCGACGATCGGCTGGTACACCATCGTGAGCCGGTGCCCGGCCTCGGTGGTCTCACCCGATTGATCGGCGTCGATGATCGCCTGCACCCTCCGGCTCAACGCCCGCCGGTGCTCATCGCCCGCTCGATCGACGGAGGCGTGCTCCGCGACGCGGGCCTCCAGCAGGGCGTTCTCCCGCCGTAGTTGCAGCGTCAGCGCGCGTGTCTCCAGGAGGTTCGCCAGCCGCAGGAGGAGCTCGGTGTAGCGGAAGGGCTTGGTCAAGAAGTCGTGGGCTCCGAGCGCGAGAGCTCGCTCTCGGGTGGAGTCGGTGATGTCGGCGGTCAGCACCACCACCGGGACGTAGCTGTCCTCGGGGATCAGGGGCTCGAGCCTCGCCATCAGCTCGAAGCCGTCGAGGCCGGGCATGTGCAGGTCGAGCAGCACCAGGTCCGGCTCGAAGCTGAGGAAGCGTTCCACCGCCACCATGGGGTCGTTGATCGTCAAGAGGTTCGGATAGCCGGCCTTCTCGAGCATGTGGCGCAGGACCGCCAGGTTGGTGTCCTCGTCGTCGACGATCAGGATCCTGACCTGCGTGCCGGGCAGTGCGCCCGAGGCGGCCGGTGCCGAGATGGTCATGCCGGGATCCCCTCGCTCATCCGGGGGGCAGAGGCGTCGTCGCCGAGGGAGCCGTCGACCGGGAGGTCCACCCAGAACGTCGACCCCTCGTTCGGCCGTGACCGCACGCCGAGCGAGCCGCCCATCCGCTCGGCCAGCCCGCGCGACAACGACAACCCGACCCCGGTGCCCTCGATGCCGGCGTGTTCGAGGCCGAGGCGGTCGAACGGGACGAAGAGCCGCTGGATCTGCTCTCGGCTCAGCCCCGGCCCGGTGTCGGTGACCCACAGGCGCACGAGCTCGCCGCGGTGGTCGTCGGCGGTCGGGGCGCACGCCACCCCCATCTCGACGCGGCCCCCGGGGTGGTTGTACTTGATGGCGTTGGACACGAGGTTCAACAGCACCTGGGTGACCCGCTGGCTGTCGGCGAGGATCATGACGGGCCCGTCACCTGGTTCCGGGCCGTCGAGTCGGACGCCCGCCCGGTCCGCCAACGGTCCCACGAGACCTGCGACGTCAGCGAGGATCTGCACCGCGTCGATCGACACGGGGTGCAGCGTCAGGTGGGGTGACTCCACCCTGCCGACGTCGAGCACCTCGTTGATCAGCCGGAGGAGGTGGTCACCGGCCCGCAGGATCTGGTCGACGTGACCGGCCATCGGCGCCTCGAGCGCCTCCACCTCGAGGAGCTGCGCGAAGCCGAGGATGGCGTTGAGCGGCGTGCGCAGCTCGTGGCTCATACGGGAGAGGAACTCCGTCTTGGCCTGGCTGGCTCGCTCGGCCTCTTCTTTGGCTGCTCGCAGCTCGGCCTCGAGGGCGATGCGCTCCGTCACGTCCCGGCTGACCATGACGACGGCGTCGTGGGCGCCGTGCTCGTCCAGCATGAGCTGGGCGTGGGCTTCGATCGTCACCCACTGCTCGTCGGATCGCCGTACCCGGAAGCGCAGCGTCGAGCGCCGGTCCTCGGCGGCGGTCAACGTGACGAACCCCTGGCGGAGGCCGCCGACGTCGCGGGGGTGCACGATGTCGAAGAGGCACTTGTCCACGATGGCTCGGGTCGGGTGCCCGAAGACCCGTTCGAACGCCACGCTCGTGCTGCGGATGGTGCCGTCGAGCTCCGCGATGGTGATCACGTCGGGAGAGGCGCCGATGACCGTGGACAGGACGCGTTCTCGTGCGGCGAGGGTGGCCGTGGCCCGGGTGAGCTCGGTGATGTCGGTGGCGACGCTGCCCACCGCGGTCGGGACACCGTCGGGGTCGAGGATCGGGAACTTCTGGGCCAGCCAGGTCCGGGGCCCGTCTGCCAGGGTCACGACCTCTTCGAACTGGGCGGCGTTGCGGCCTGTCAGCACCCGCTGGTCGTTCCCCCGGAGGGTGGGCGCGGCCTCGGGCCAGTGGTCGAAGTCGCTCGTCCCGATCACGGATTCGGCGTCCACGCCCAGCAGGTCGGCGAAGGCGCGGTTCACGAACTGGTAGCGGCCGAACGGGTCCTTGAGGCTGATGATGGCTGCCGAGTTGTCCACGAGCGCCGAGAGGCGTGACGGCGCAGGTGGGTCGACGACGGTGTCCGCACCACCTCGCTCGTCCTCGTCTTCGTCCCCGACCGACATTGGTCACTCCGCGCGCCCGCAGGCTGCGGACGTGCCGGGCGGCACGCCGCTACCTCTCAGTCATCGGCGTGTGGAGCGCTGCTCCAGAGGCCAAAGAGGGCGCGCCGGCAGAAATTGGGCCGAACGGCCCAGTGGGGCGGGCGGTGTGCGGATCGGCCGGCGTCAGGTGGACGGCAGCTCGACGACGAACTCGGCGACGTCGGTGGCGAGGTCGTGGCGGAGTCGGGCGGCCAGCTCGCCGCGGGCGTTGGCGCGTGTGGCCACGAACGCTCCGTGCCGCAACGTCGAGGCCAGGTGGGCGGCGTGGGCCGTGGCCTCGGCCACCACGTCGTCGGGGGCGACGACCCGATCCAGGTAGCCGGCGTCCATCGCGCCCGCCGGGGTCGAAGACCTCGGCGTGGGCCGACGCCGACGTGAACCAGCGGCGCGAGAGGCGATCCCGCGCCAGTTCGACGGCGAAGCGGGGCAGGGGCATGCCGATCGCCACTTCCGGCATGCCGATCTTGAAGGGGCCCTCTGCGCCGATCCTGGTGTCGGCGGCGAGCAGGAGGATCGCTCCCATCGCCAGGGCGTGCCCGGTCGCGCCGATCACGACCGGACGCGGGTACTCGAAGATCTCGATGGCCAGCTCGGCCCCCGCCTTGAGCAGGTCGCGCGCCCCGTCGACGGGTCCTTGCATCACGGTGAGGTCGAACCCGGCCGAGAACCTCCCCGGTCGGCCGACGAGGGCCACGGCGCCGGCGGTCCCGCGGGCCTCGACGAGCGCGTCGTGGATCGCGGCGATGACGGCGTGGCTCAGGGCGTTGGCCTTGCCGTCGTCGATGGTGATGACGGCCACGTCGCCGTCGGTCGTCGTGGTCACGGTGTCGGTCATGGACTCAGCTTCGCAGGAATCGGATCGGCTGTTCGACGCCTCAGCGCGAGCGGAACGCCCCGGCCAGCTCGGCCTCGGTGAAGGCGCCGGTGTTGGGCAGTCCGACGGCGTAGCGGTAGAGCGCCGCCCGGTAGATGGCCGTGAGCGCCGAGATGATGACCCCGACGATGGCGACGTAGACGAGCAGCAGGGGGAGCCCGACGACCGGGAGCACCAGCGACAGGCCTCCGAACACGACCAGTCCCGGGAGCATCACCAGGAAGCCGACGAGGCCCAGTCCGACCTGGGCGATGAGGTTCTCACCCCAGGTCGACTTGAGGAGGTGGACGGAGCTCTTGATGCCTTCGATCGGTCCCGTGCCGCCGATGACGATGGCCGGGAGAGCCAGCCAGGTGACGACGTTCCATGCCGCACCGACGAGGCGAACCGCGAAGGCGCCGAGGGGGCCGGCACGGTCGGCGATGGCCTGCAGGATCAGCCCGACGGTGACGTTGATGGCCGCCCATCCGAAGATGGCGCCGAGATGGGCGTTCGCCGTCGCCATGGCTCGTGCGAACGTCGGGGTGCCGCCCTCGAGGCGTTCGTTGGCGGCGGCGATCAGCACCGCGACGAAGTACTGCGCCACGAGTCCGAGCACCACGAGGCCGATGATCCCCACGCCGTAGGTCACCGGGGTGGCGCCGCCCGCGTCCTGGCCGGGCTGCGGATCGGTCACGGTGTCGAGCGTCAGGTACGCCGCGCCGCCGAAGAGGACCGCCACGACGGTCGAGACGGCGGCCGAGACCACGGGTATGAGGGCGAGTTGCTTGTCGGTGCGCAGCACGTTCCAGCTCTGCTTGGCGAGGGTGATGCTGTTCGAGATCCGGCTCATGGGCGCGGACGTTATCGCCGAGGGTGAGGGCGACCCGGCCGGGCGACGGCGGCGCGAGTGGTCCGGAGTGCTGTCCCGGTCGCTGCGTAGGGTGGGCGTCGTGGACGACGAGCGCACGGAACGGTCGCCCGAGGGGCGGGTCATCGGGACCGAGGACGCCACCCCGCTCGAGTTCTGGGTGGCGGTGTCCGACGGGTCGTATCTCCAGCTCGACGACGTCGTCACCTGCGAGCGCACGTTGCCCGACGGCCGGCCGGTGCGCATCTCGGGCATCGTCGGGCAGGTTCGGGCCCGACACGAGGGCGCCCGGTTCGATTCCGACGTCTTCCTCGTGGCCGACGGTGTCCTCCCGGCCGAGGTCAGCGAGGCCGCCATGGTCCAGGCCACCCGGTTCGAGCCCGAGGTGTTCGTGCCGCCCCTGCCCGGCAGCGCCGTGCACAAGGCCACCGGCGACGCGCGAGATCACGCCCTCTTCTTCGACGGCATGGAGCACCTCCTGCCTGCCGGGCTGTCCCGCGACGACGAGCCGATGTACCTCAACCTCGAGTTCCTCGACGGCACCCGGGGCGCCCACGTCAACATCAGCGGCGTGTCCGGTGTGGCCACCAAGACCACCTACGCCACGTTCCTGCTCTACGGGTTGTTCACCTCCGGGGTGCTCGGGGCGGAGGCCGTGAACACCAAGGCCCTGGTCTTCAACGTCAAGGGCGAGGACCTCCTCTTCCTCGACCACGCCAACACCCGCCTCTCCGGGGAGCAGGCCGACCGCTACCGCGCCGTGGGCCTGTCGCCGGGTGCCTTCCCGAGCGTCGCGGTGTTCGCGCCGCCGCGTCGCGGCGACCCGAACGCCGCCCCCGACGTGGCCAGCCGCACCTTCGGCGTCACGTCCTTCTTCTGGACCATCGAAGAGTTCTGCGCCGAGGAGCTGCTGACCTTCCTCTTCGCCGACACCGAGGACGATCGGGCGCAGTACACGCTCGTGGTCCACAACGTGACGGCCCGCCTGGCCGCCGACGCCCGACCCACCGGCGAGGGGGCCGTGACCATCGACGGGCGCCGCGTGCGCACCTTCCGAGAGCTGGTCGAGGTCATCCACGACAAGATCGACGGCGACGACGATCACGAGCGAGAACGGTGGGCGGGGCGTGCCGTCGGGCAGGGCACGGTCAACGCGTTCATCCGCCGGCTGTCCGGGTCGGTGCGCCATGTCGAGCACCTCGTGCGCGGCGACGTGCCCGAGGCGGCGCGCCATCGCATCGTGGACGACGCCCAGGTCACCGTCGTCGACCTCCACAACCTCAACGACCGGGCCAAGCGCTTCGTCGTGGGCGTCACCCTGCGCAAGCAGTTCCTGGCCAAGGAGCGCAGTGGCGTGGCCCGGCCGCTGCAGTTCGTCGTCCTCGACGAGCTCAACAAGTACGCGCCCCGCGACGGGTGGAGCCCCATCAAGGAGATCCTGCTCGACGTGGCCGAGCGGGGGCGCTCGCTCGGCATCGTGCTGATCGGCGCCCAACAGACGGCCAGCGAGGTCGAGCGCCGCATCGTGGCCAACTCGGCCATCCGTGTCGTCGGCCGGCTCGATCCGGCCGAGGCGGCACGCGGCGAGTACGGCTTCCTGCCGGTGGCCCAGCGCCAGCGCGCCACGATCATCAAGCCGGGCACCATGATCGTGGCCCAGCCGGAGCTCCCGGTCCCTCTCATGGTCCAGTTCCCGTTCCCGGCGTGGGCCACCCGAGCCAGTGAAGCCGGAGCCAACCCGGCCGCGATCGACCAGCCCGACGATCCGTTCGCCGGCATGCCGTCGTGAGGCGTCCGCACGGGCTCGGCGGTGGCCCCGGTCCCCGATCGGGCACCGGGCGGGTCTGCGGTGACGTCGCCGTGAGCGTGAGGCCGCGGTGAGGCTGCTGCACACCGCCGACTGGCACGTCGGCAAGACCATCCGGGGCCGGTCGCGGCACGGCCGAGCACGAGGCGGTCCTCGCCGATCTGGTCCGCCTCGCCGACGACGAGGAGGTCGACATGGTGCTCGTCGTGGGCGACCTGTTCGACTCGGCCGCCCCGTCGCCGGAGGCCGAGCGGATCGTCTACCGCACCCTCCTCGATCTCGGTCGCGGCGGCCGGCCGGTCGTCGTGGTGTCCGGCAACCACGACAACCCTCGTCGGCTCGCCGCGGTGGCCCCGCTGTTCGAGCAGGCCTCGGTGCACCTCTGCACCGCCGTCGTGCCGCCCGACGAGGGAGGGGTCATCGCCATGGAGGCCGGTGGCGTGCCGGTCCGCCTGGCGCTGCTGCCGTTCGTCTCGCAACGTCACGTCGTCGGCGCTCACGAGCTGATGGCCACGGCCGCCGACCATCACGCCCTGCAGTACGCCGACCGCATCGCCCGCATCGTCGACGCGCTCGCGGCCGGCTTCGAGGACCACACGGTCAACATCGTGGTGGCCCACGCCATGGTCTTCGGTGGTGTGATGGGTGGCGGCGAGCGCAGCGCGCACACCGTGTTCGAGTACGCCGTTCCGGCGACGGCGTTCCCCGCTTCGGCGCACTACGTGGCCCTCGGTCATCTCCACCGGGCCCAGCGCATCGCCGGCGCGTGCCCGATCTGGTACCCGGGGTCGCCGTTGGCGCTCGACTTCGGTGAGCAGCACGACGTCAAGGGGGCCCTTCTCGTCGAGGCGCTGCCCCGCACGCCCGCCCGGGTCGAGCCGGTCGAGCTCACCGGTGGCCGCGCCTTCCGCACGGTCTCGGGCACCCTGGCCCAGCTGGCCGAGCAGGTCCGACAGGGCGACGACGCGTACACGCGGGTCGTGGTCCACGAGATGGCCCGGGTCGGCCTGGCCGACGAGGTTCGTGGCCTCTTCCCCGACGTCGTCGACATCCGCGTCGACGCCCCCGGCCGGGCGGACCGGACCGCCTCCGACGACCTCTCCGACGAGCGGGTCACCCCGCACGAGCAGTTCGCCGGCTATCTACACGCGAGGAGCATCGACGACGAGCGCCTCCTCGCCCTCTTCGACGAGCTCCTCGACGAGGCCGGCCAGCTCGAGGTCGAGGCTGTCGATGCGCCCTGAACGCCTCGAGCTGCACGGGTTCACGGCGTTCCGAGAGCCCGTCGAGATCGACTTCGTGGGCGCCGACCTCTTCGCGCTCTGCGGCCCGACCGGGTCCGGGAAGTCGAGCGTCATCGACGCCATCTGCTTCGCGCTGTACGGCGTGGTGCCCCGCTACGACGATCGCCGCCTCGTCGCGCCCGTGATCAGCCAGGGCCGGCTCGAGGCGCGGGTGCGCCTCGACTTCGCCGTGGCCGACGCGCACTACAGCGCCGTCCGGGTGGTGCGGGCCACGGCCACCGGCGCCACCACCAAGGAAGCG
Source organism: uncultured Iamiaceae bacterium (assembly GCA_963715425.1). Taxonomy (GTDB): domain Bacteria; phylum Actinomycetota; class Acidimicrobiia; order Acidimicrobiales; family Acidimicrobilacustridaceae; genus Rhabdothermincola_A. Next base: position 452,264 of record CAVQSE010000001.1, on the reverse strand, counting down.
CGGCTGGTGCGCCGACGAGCGCGCCGGCGACGACGTGCTCGCCGGCACGGCCGACGAGCTCACTGCTGCGGTCACCGCCCTGCTGGGGTTGACCTTCGAGCACTTCACCACGTGCGTCGTCCTTCCACAGGGCGAGTTCGCGCAGTTCCTCCACGCCAAGGCGAAGGATCGCCAGAAGCTCCTCGTGGAGCTGCTCGACCTGGGGCTCTACGAGCGGATGCGGGGCCTCGCCCGGGGCCGAGAGGCCGCCGCCGACGGGTCGCGGGCCGAGCTCGAGCACCGGTTGGAGGCGACACGCGAGCTGGCCGACCCCGAGGCCGTCGCCTCGCTCGACGCCACCATCGCCGTGCTCGACGAGCTCGTCGAGCGCATCGACCGCGATCAGGCGCGACTCGACGAGCTCCAGCTCGTGATCGACGTCGAGGCCGCCGTGGCCCGGTCCGTCCGCTCCGACGTCGAGCGCCTCGACGACGTTCGGCGTCCCGCCGACGTCGTCGACCTGAGCGCCGGTGTCGCCGCGGCCCGCGTCGAGCTCGACGCCGCCCGCACGGCCGACGACGCGGCGATCATGGCCCTCGACGAGGCCGAAGGTGTGCTCTCGTCGCTGCCGTCGTCGGCGACGCTGGACGCGGTCGCCAAGGCTCACTCCGACCTCGCACAGCAACGCCAGCGGCAGGCGAAGGGTGAGTCGATGATCGTCGAACGGGTCGGGGCCGTCGAGACCGCTCGCCTCGTGGCCGAGGCGGCCGACGCCGAGGTCGTCGAGGCGGAGGCGGCCCGGGATCGGGCCCAACGGGCGGCTCTCGTCGCCGAGATCTGCACCGGGCTCTCCGTCGGCGACCCCTGCCCGGTGTGCGGCACCGAGGTGGGCCACCTGCCCGATGATCTCGACGACGAGGACGCTCGTCGAGGCACGCCGTCGCCTCGACGACGCCCGCCAGGCCCAACAGGAGCACCGAGAGGCGCTCAACCGGTCCGAGGGCGAGCTGGTCCGGCTCCAGGACACGCTTGGCCGAGGTGGTCGCGGCGAGGGCTCGCCTCGAGGCCGAGCTCGAGGTGGCGCCCCCCGCCGACGAGATGGACGCCGCCCGCACGCAGCTCGCCCGGGCGACCGAGGCCGTCGACCGGGCCAAGCAGGCGGCCAAGGACGGGCGGGCCCGTCGCCGCGCCGCCGAGGACGCCGGAGCGGGCTCTCGCCGAGCGCGAGCAGCAGGCCCGCCGAGCGTTCGAGTCGGTCCGCGACCGCGTCGCGGCGCTGGGGCCGCCGGCCCCGGAGCGCAGCGACCTGGCGGCGGACTGGGACGCACTCGTCGCGTGGGCGGGCCAGCAGCGCCCGGCGCGCCTCGAGCGAGCGGCGGTCGCCGACGCGGCCGCGGCCGCGGCCGCCGGGGAGGCCCAGATCCTCCACGACTCGGTCATCGAGGCGTGTCGCCAGGCCGGGGTCGACATCGGTGACCGTGTGGCCCGCGATGCCCTCGTCGACCGACGGGCCGGCCTCGTGGCCGACCGTGACCGCCGACTGCGAGCGGCCGTCGACGCTGGTCGAGCTCGAGACCGCCCACACCGCGGCGGTCGCGCGACCAGCAGGTGGCCCGTGAGCTGGCCCGCCACCTGTCGGCCACCGGGTTCGAGAAGTGGGTGCTCGACGCCGCCCTGCGCCATCTCGTCGCCGGGGCCACCGGCGTCCTGCACGCGCTCTCGAACGGCACCTACTCGTTGACCCTCGAGCCGAAGACGTCCAACTTCTGCGTCATCGACCACGCCAACGCCGATGCGGTCCGTTCGGCCCGGACGCTGTCGGGAGGGGAGACCTTCCTGGCGTCGCTGGCTCTCGCCCTGGCCCTGGCCGACGAGGTGGCCCACCTCGGCGCCGGTGGGGCCGACCCGTCTCGAGTCCATGTTCCTCGACGAAGGGTTCGGCACCCTCGACGCCGACACCCTCGACACGGTCGCCGGTGCGCTCGAGGATCTCGGCGCCCAGGGTCGCACCGTGGGCCTGGTCACCCACGTCACCGAGCTGGCCGAACGGCTACCCGTGCGCTTCGAGGTCACCAAGACCCCGAGCGGGGCCGGCGTCGAGCGGATCGACCGGTAGGGGATCCGCGTGCGCTTCGCCGTCGAGTCGTGGGCACCCGAGTACGGAAGCCCCACCGAGGCCATGGGCCTCGTCGAGGGGACGGCGGCGGTCGACCCGTGGGCGGAGGTCGGTGCCGACGCCTGGCGACCCGTCCGCCCCGGGACGTCAGCGGCGCCCTTCGGCGCCGTGGCCTTCGTCGACGGTGTGCGCAGGGTCGAGGCGAACGTGTTCGTGGATGGCGAGGCCGGCGCCGTCCATCGGGGCATCTGTGCGTCGTTCGCCGCCGGTGTGGTGCGTTGCGCCGACTCGGCCGAGGTCGTCGCCGTCGAGGTGCGTCGCGGCCTGTTCGTCCCGAGCCAGGGGGCCGAGGCCCTTGTCACGCGCCACGGTCACTTCGATCTCTACGCCACCACGTCCGACGAGCCCGAGGTCACGTCGCTGCGCCTCCAGCGGGCCATGGGAGAGCTCGAGGGCGAGGTGGCTCGGCCGCTCCTCGGACGTCGACCTCGTGGTGGTCGACGGCCCCCTCCGTGGAGGCCTGCACCGCAGCGGGATCGTCGGGTACGTCAAGACCCACCACGCGGTCTACGGCCCGGCGCTCGTGCGCGAGGTGGTCACGGCGCTCGCCGTCGGTGAGCGCACGCCGCTGCTGTTGTTCGGCGCACCGATGGCCCGGTGGTCCTGGTACCTGCGCCTCCCGGGAGACATCGCCCACGGTTGGGCCGGGATCGTCCGGCTGGAGACCGCGGCCGACACCTCGGTGGCCGAGGCCACCGCGATCGCCGATCGTGTCAGTCGCACGCTCCCGCGCCTTCGCCTCCGTCCCGCAGAAGGACCCCCGGGCGCCGCAGAACCTGGTGCCGATCGGGGGGCTCGAGCGGGAGCTGCGCCACCGGCTGGGTGACCCGCAGCTCGTGCTGCGGGCGCTGCGGGTCGGCGTCGGCCGGCTGGTCGCCCGGTCCCCGACACCGGCTCGGCCGGTGGCGTCAGGGCTCGGTGACGAAGTCGATCAGCTGTTCGACGGCTCCCACGAGCGGCGGCTTCGAGGTCGGCATAGCTCGTCACCGACGCCAGGATGCGGGCCCAGAACCCGCGTGGGTCGTCCACGCCGAGCTCCGCGCACACGCCTTCCTTCCACGGTCTCCCCTTGGGCACGGTCGGGCCAGGCTCCGATCCCCACCACCGACGGCTTCACCGCCGCCCAGATGTCGACGAAGGGATGTCCGGTGATCAACACGTCGGGATGATCGATGCCGTCGGCGATCCGGCTCTCCTTGGAGTCCGTGACCAGGTGGTCGAGCAGGATGCCCAGACGGCGTCCCGGGTCCGCGGCCCGAAGCCGCGGACGATCTCGTCGAGGTGGTCGGCTCCGTCGAGCAGCTCGACGACGACGCCTTCGATGCGCAGGTCGTCGCCCCACACCTTCTCGACGAGCTCGGCGTCGTGACGGCCCTCGACCAGGATGCGGCTGGCCCGGGCGATGCGGGCGGGCGCACCGGGCACGGCGACGGAGCCCGACGCCGTCCGCCCGGTTCCTCCGCCCGAGGGAACGGCGCGAGGGGGGACCAGGGTGATCCGCTCACCGTCGAGGACGAAGGCGCCGTCGACGAGGCGGACGGGCTCGATCGCGGCCCTCGTCGTCGCGCAGGGTCACCACCTGCTTGGTGCAGGCCACGACGACCCCCGAGCGGCGGTCGGCGCGCACCGTCACCCGGAGCCCGGGCCGGGCCTCGACGCGTTCGGTGGGGCCCGGCGAACGCGGGGCTCGGCGCCGTCGAGGTCGAGCGGATCGGACAGGATGCCGTGCCGGTACGGCGTCTGGTTCGGTTCCACGTCGGGCTCAGCCGCCGACGAGCTCGCGGATCTTCTCCGCGGTGGCCGGCCCGTCGTAGGCCAGCTCCCCGTCGCGGAGGCCGACGCAACGCGTCGCAGCCGGCGACCAGGTCGAGCTGGTGGGTCGAGCACACGACCGTGGCTCCCTGCTCGACCACGTCGCTCAGCACCTCGACCAGCGTCTCCTGGCCCGGGGTGTCGAGACCGACGAACGGTTCGTCGATCAGCATCAGTCGGAACGGTCGGATCAGGCCGAGGATGAGCCCGGTCTTCTGCTTCAGGCCACGGCTGAACCGTGACGGCAGGTCGTCGGCGCGATCGGTGAGGCCGAACATGTCGAGGAGGTCGTCGGCGTAGTCCTCCCACTCCACGGTGCGGTGCAACCGGGCGACGAACTCGATGTGCTCCATCAGGCTGAGGTCGTCGTAGAGCACCGGGTTGTCCGGCAGGTAGGACAGCGCCGCCCGGGCCTCGATCGTGCCTGCCGCGGCGCCCTGGATGTAGGCGGCACCGGTCGTCGGTTCGAGCATCCCCGACGCCAGGCCGAGGAAGGTCGACTTCCCGGCGCCGTTCGGCCCGACGAGCATGACCAGCTCGCCCGGCCCGACCCGCAGGTCGAGCTCGGTGAGGCCCATGCCGTCGCCGTAGTCCTTCCCGAGCTCGAAGGTGTGCAGCGCGAGGCGACGCGTCGACGTCGTCGTTCCGCGGGGGCTTGATGTCGAGAAAGCTCACAGGTGCTTCGGCTTCCGGGTGCGTAGGTACAGGAACGCGGCGGCGATCACGAACAGGACCCAGGTGGTGCTGTTGGCGACGCGGGCGGAATCGAGGGTGTCCGGGTCGGAGCCGGCGCCGAGCAGGGGGAGCAGGGCGATGGCGACGATCGCGGGAGGGATGATGACGCGGGCGAGCATGACCCACCCCATGACGTCGGGCCCGAGGTTCGACAAGGTGGCGCTGTCCGGGGCGCCCTGGGCGGTCGAGATCGTCGCCGCGATCGCCGCGGCCAGGGCCACGGGCACGATCAGCACACCGGTGAGGCGCAGCACGACCTCGGGGGGCGTGAGGACCATCGCCGTCGCCGCCGCCACGAGGCAGAGGAGCACCATGACGACGAACGACGCCGGGAGGTGGTGCAGCAGGAAGCGGCCCGGATCCTCCGGGTAGCTCTCCCACCGGGTGGGATGGTCGACCTCCTGGGCCACGGGCTCGGCGGCGTCGTAGGCGGCGACGAACAGCGCCAGCGCGGCGACGAGCAGCGCCGCAGGGGTCCCGCGCCACGCCGCGCCGAGGGCGATCCCGGCCGCGCCGGCCACGAGGACCATCCGCACGACCCGCACGAGCGGGAACCGGAAGTAGCTCTGCCAGTCGCGCTTCCAGATCGGCGGCACCCGGCTCTTGGTGGCCGCCCGCCGGATCGAGATCCACGGCTTCATCCGCGGCTTCTCCTGGGAGAGCTGGCGGCGCAGGAGCACGACGGTGCGAACGTCCTGCAACGTGACGGCGAAGCGCAGCTGGGCGACGAGCCCGGCTCGCCGCAGGGCCGCCTCGGTCGACAGGTTGCGGATCCGGGCGACGCCCAGGATCGGGACCGCGACGGCGACGGCCACGCCGATGAGGGCCAGGACGGTGACGGTGATCGGCCAGAACGCGAGGCTGGCCAGCCATGTGAGCGGTGACGTGCGCACTCCGAGGACCACATCGAGCGCCGACCACCCGATCACCGCCGCGGCGATGGCGTTGGCCGGCCACCACCGCAGACGTCGGCTGGAGACGAGCATGGCGGTGCCCGACGCCAGGACGCCGGCGAGGGCGAAGGTCGCAGCACCGGCCAAGGCGGCGACGAAGGCGTTGACCGGGAGGCGCTGTGAGGCCAACTCGCCGGAGATGGCCCCGACGACCGCGCCGGCGAAGGCGAGGAAGCGCAGTTGCTTGATGGCCGGTCCGCGCAGCACCGCGGCCCGGTCGACCGGTGCGTTGAGCTCGTGCATCACGACGGGGGCCTCGAGCACCAGCGGCCCGCCGCGCGCGCCCGAACGCAGGCCGATGGCCACGGTGACGGCGAAGGCGAGGCCCAACCAGGCGGGTGCTTCGAGAGCGAACGTGACGGCCTGGCTCTCGGTGACCGGGTCTCCCGGGAGCTGGTCCGCGCCGAGGGCGACGGCGATGACCCCGAGGAAGCCGACGATGTAGACGCGGTACAACGCGTCGATCCAGTGGACGTGGGCGAGCCGGTTCGACCGCCGCGTCTTTCGGAGGTCGCCGAGCGCGACCTCAGGGGCTTCGACGGCGATCACGTCGGGACACGCTACCTGCGCGATGGGCGGGCGGGATCGCACGCGGCACGGATGGGCCTGCACGGTCAGCGACGGCACGAGCCGTCACCGCTGCACCTGCTCGGCTTCCTCGGCGAGAGCAAGCCATCGCTCCTCGGCGGCGTCGAGGTCCGCCTGCACCTCGCCCAGCTCTGCGCCGCGCTCGCTCAGCTCGGCGTGTCCCCTCGAAGCGGCGGCCTCGGCCAGCTCGGCGGAGATCCGATCGCGACGCCTGGTCAGGCGGGCGACCTCCTTGTCGGCGTCCCTCATGAGCCGGCGCAGGGTGCTCGCCGTTCGCGCCGACGTGGTCCGCGATCGAGACGGCTCCCGCGCAGGACTCGCCGTGGGGCCCGGCCGGGAACGCCCCGGGTCGGGGGTCGCCGTCGCCCGCCCCCTGGCCCGTCGGGCCCGTCGGTCCTGCTCCCACGCGGCGTACCCCCCCGGTCGTCGGGTGGGGGAGGTCCCGCCGTCCATCACCAGGACGTCGGTCACCGTTCGCTCGAGGAAGGCCCGGTCGTGCTGACACCACGACCAGCGCCCCGGGCCAGTCGTCGAGGAACTCCTCGAGCACGCGCAGCGTGTCGAGGTCGAGGTCGTTCGTCGGCTCGTCGAGGAGCAAGACGTTGGGCTGCGCGGCGAGCACCAGGAGCAGTTGGAGGCGTCGTCGTTCCCCACCCGAGAGCAGGCCGACCGGCGCCCACTGCGCATCGGTGTCGAACCAGAACGACTCGAGCAGCGCAGCGTCTCGCCAGTCGGGTGTGCGGTGGTCGCCGACCAGTGCGTCGCGGACGCGCTGCGACGGGTCGAGCTCGACGCCGACCTGGTCGTAGTAGCCGAGGCGGACGGTCGGCCCGTGGACGACCCGCCCTGTCGTGGGCGGGTGACGCGTCGCCGACGAGGTCCAGCAGGGTCGACTTCCCGACGCCGTTCGGTCCGACGATGCCGAGTCGCTCGCGAGGGTCGAGCAGCAGGTCCACGTGCTCGAAGAGCGGGGCGTGGCCCTCGTGGGAGAAGCCCACGTCGTGGAGCTCGACGACCTTGTCACCCAGCCGGGGCGTCCCCAGGTGGAGGTCGGGGATGCCCGATCGGGCGGCCGGCTCGGCCCGACCCTCGACGACGGCCGTGGCCGCGTCGATGCGGGCCTTCGGCTTGCGCGTGCGGGCGGGGGCTCCACGTCGCAGCCAGGCGAGCTCCTTGCGCGCCAGCACCCTCCGTGTCGACTCGTCCGTCGCCGCCTTCTCCTCCCGTGCGGCGCGGCCTTCCAGGTACTCGCCGTAGCCGCCGTCGTGGAGGTAGCCCCGCCCCCGGTCCAGCTCGAGCACCTCGGTCGTGACGCGGTCGAGGACGTGGCGATCGTGGGTGACGAGGACCAGTCCGCCCCGGTAGGCGGCGAGGCGCTCCTCCAGCCAGGCGACGGCGTCGATGTCGAGGTGGTTGGTGGGCTCGTCGAGGACCAGGAGGTCGCTGTCGGCCACGAGGGTGCGAGCGAGCGCGACGCGCTTGGCCTGCCCGCCCGACAGCGCGGCGGTGTCGGCGTGGGCCAGCGGGGCCATGCCCAGGTGGTCGAGGACCGCAGCGGCTTCCCAGGCGTGCTCGGCCCCGCCCTCGACGGCAGCGAGCACGGTGCCGGCCGGGAGCACCGGTCGTTGGGCGAGCGCGGCGATGCGGACTCCCCGACCGGTGCGGACGATCCCGGATTCGGGTGCGGTCTCCCCGGTCATCACCGACAGCAGCGTGGACTTGCCGCAGCCGTTCAGCCCGACGACGCCGAGGCGGTCACCGGTCGAGAGCGTGATCGAGAGATCTGCGAACAGCGGCCGCCCGGGTCGACTCATGGCGACGCGGTCGAGGTCGACGAGGATCACCGTCGGAGGCTAACGACCGCCTGCCTCGTGGGCCCACCACTCGAGAGCCGTGTGACCGGCGCCGTCGCGCTCGCCCGGCTACCTTGACGTCGCACCGTCGCCGGGGACGCGATCGTGCGCAGCCCGTGTGTCCCCCGAGGGGTTCGTGAGCGATCGTCCGTCGTCGGGCGTCTCGGCGCCAGCACCGTCGGTCCGCGTGGTGGACGCCGCCACGATCGATGTCGGCGTGATCGATCGGCGGGTCGCCGATCCGGCGCCCCCCGAGGAGGTGCTGGCCGGTCCAGGGCGGTGGTGGCTGACGCTCGCTGGTGTTCGGGGCCGTCGCCGTCGTGCTCTGGGTCGTCGTGTGGTGGACCGCCGCGCACCTGCACCGGATCGGGATCGTCCCGCGGGACACCGCCGTCCCCGGTGGCCCGTGGTTCGAGGGATGGGCCCGTTGGGACGCGGTGTGGTACCGCTCGATCGTCGAGGACGGCTACAGCTACACCCCGGGCGTGCAGTCCTCCGTGGCGTTCTTCCCGGGCTATCCGGCCCTGGTCTGGCTCGTCCACGGTGCCTTCCCGAGCGTCCTCGTGGCCGGGAGCGTCGTCACGCTCGCCTCGGGCGCGACGGCCGTCGTGCTCTTCCGCCGGTGGGCGGGGACGTTCCTGGCCCGACCCGGCGCGACGACGGCCGTCGCCCTGCTCGTGCTCTACCCCTTCGGTTGGTACCTGTTCGGCGCCGTCTACGCCGACGCGTTCTTCCTGGCGATCGCCGTCGGTGCCTTCCTGGCCCTGGAGCGCGACCGGCTCTGGTTGGTGGCGCTGCTCGGCACGATCGCCACGGTCAGTCGGCCCACGGGTACGGCGGTCGCCATCGGCCTGGTGATGCGGCTCCTGGAGCTGCGCAATCCCGACGCGCTGCGCTGGCGGTCCCGCTTCGACCTGCGCTCGCTGCGATCGCGCGACGCGCTGGTCCTCGTGCCGTTCGCCGGCATCGCCGGCTGGATGACCTACCTGGGCGTGCGCTTCGGTGACCCGATCGCCTTCTCGACCGTGCAGGGCGCCCCGGGCTGGGATCAGCCCGACGCCCCGTCGACGTGGCTGAAGTTCGGGTTCTTCCGCAGCATCTTCGCCCACCCCGACGACGGCTACACGCGTGCGATCGTCGCTCAGGCCGTCCTGGTCGTCATCGCCCTGGTGCTGGTGGTGGTGGTCCGTCGGCGCCTCGGGTTGGGCCTATGCGGGGTACTGCCTCGCCGTCCTGGCCCTCCCGCTCATCGGCTCGAAGGACTTCATGGGTCTGGGCCGGTACCTCCTGCCCGCCTTCCCGGTGTTCGTGGTGGCCGGCTGCGCTGCTGGCCGAGCGTCCTCGCCTGAGGCTCGGGGTCTTGGCGACGTCGGGGATCGCGCTGGTGGTCATGGCCGGTCTCTTCGGTCGGGGTCAGTACCTGTCCTGACCGCTCGTCACGCGCGACGAGCCGCTGGCGCGCCCGAGTCGGGTTCGGCCGGTGGCGCGTCGGTGGCCCGGCGGTACGCTCATTTGCACGGACACGTCCGAGTTTTCTCCAGAGGGGCCACCGCGATGACGATCGATGCCGACACCACCCCCGATGCCGACACCACCCCCGACGCCGATGCCGGCCCGACGCACGTCCTGGCGGTCACGCCCGAGGCGCTCGAACGGGTGCTGGAGATCCGCGACGGCGAGGACGATCCCGGCAGCCTCTGCCTCCGGGTCACCATCACCGGCGTGTCGGGCCCCGACTACACCTACGACCTGGCCTTCGAGGCCGTGGCCGACGCCGACGCCGAGGACGACGTCTCGGTCCAGGGCGGGCTGAGCGTCGTCGTGGCCGCCGACAGCATCGAGCGGATGGCCGGATCCACCCTCGACGTGCCCCGCAACCAGGGACAGGCCGGCCTGGTCATCCGCAACCCGAATCGCCCGAACCCGCTGGCCGGCAAGGACATCGTGCTCACCGGCGACACCGCCGACCAGGTCCGACAGCTGCTCGACGAGTCCATCAACCCCAGCCTCGCCGCCCACGGCGGCTTCGCCGAGCTCGTCGGCGTCGAGGGCGAGACGGCCTTCCTGACCATGGGCGGGGGCTGCCAGGGGTGTGCCATGAGCGCCGCCACCCTCCGTGAGGGCATCCAGGTCGCCATCCTCGAGGCCATCCCGGCCATCACCGAGGTGGTCGACGTCACCGACCACAACGCCGGCGACAACCCCTTCTACACCTGAGGCCCGGGCCTCGTGCGGGGTGAGCGCCACCAGTGGCGGGGAAGGCCTCGGATCGCCGCGACGGTCGAGCCTTCGCTGCGCGCCAGCGCGTGGTCCAACCCGGCCAACCAACTCGAGAGCCACACCCACCTCAGGTAGTCGGTCGCGTCCACGCCCTCGGAGGTCGGCATGTCGAACGGATGGTCGGGGACGGGCTCGGTCGGGGTCGTGGGATCGTCGAGGCGGTCGGCGACGTTCGTGAGGCGCATCATTGCCGACACCCGTCCGGGAGGGATCCCGACAATTTGCTCTACGTTGTGAACTATCGATACGTTGCACAGGTGATCGCCGTCGCTCGGTGGCGTCGATCGGGGGAGCAGCGAGGACGCTGGGGAGGTCGCGCATGCCGGATGCAGTGATCGAGCAGGACGGTCACGTGCTGGTCATCACCATGAACCGGCCCAAGCGCCTCAACGCCTTGTCCGGCGCGATGCTCATCCGGATGCACGACGCGCTGGTCGCCGCCGACGGCGACGACGAGATCCACGCCTCGATCCTCACCGGCGCCGGCGGGAACTTCTCCTCGGGAGCCGATCTCCGAGCGATGGCCGGCGACGACGGGCCCGACGCCGACACCGAGATCGACGTGCCCGCGCGGATGCAGGCCGATCCCGGCCTCATGTGGAAGTGCCTCCTGCGCGACTACCAGCCGAAGAAGCCGCTGATCGCCGCGGTCGAGGGCATCGCCTTCGCCGGGGGGACCGAGCTGCTCCAGGGCACCGACATCCGCGTCGCCGGACGCAGCGCCCGCTTCGCCGTCAGCGAGGTGAAGCGCTCGCTCTACCCGATGGCGGGGTCGGCGGTGCGCCTGCGTCGCCAGATCCCCTACACCATCGCCGCAGAGGTCCTCCTCGCCGGTCGCGAGCTGAGCGCCGACGAGGCTCTCCACTACGGGCTCGTCGGCCACGTCGTCGACGACGGCCAGGCGCTCACCCGGGCCAAGGAGATCGGCCGACAGATCGCTGCGAACGGCCCCCTCGCCGTCGAAGCCGTGCTGCGGACGCTGCGCGAGACCGAGGGCATGACCGAGCGTGAGGCGCTCGACCACGAGTTCACCTACGGCCAGGCCGTCTTCGCCACCGAGGACGCACGGGAGGGCCCGAGGGCCTTCAAGGAGAAGCGCCCGGCCGTCTTCCAGCGCCGCTGAGGCCGGCTGGCACCCGTCCATCGATCACCCGAACCACCGCGAAACGAAAGGGCATCCACATGCCAGACGTCGTCCACGAGTCGGTCTTCCGACTCCAGTTCCCGTTCCAGCGCACGCTGGGCCCGACCATCGGGGCCTTCGCGTCGGCGCTGGCGGACCAGACCCTGATCGGGGTGAAGGTCGGTGACCGCGTCATCGCCCCACCCCTCGAGTACGACCCCGAGAACGGTGCCGACGCCGGCACCGACTTCGTGCGGGTCGGCCCCAAGGGCACCGTCGTCAACTGGACCTGGGTCCCCGAGCCCACCCACCTGCACCCGCTGGACCGGCCCTTCGCCTTCGCCTTCATCCAGCTCGACGGTGCCGACACGCCCATGTTCCACGCCGTCGACGCCGGATCGCCCGATGCCATCCGCACCGGGTTGCGCGTCGAGCCACGGTGGCGTGCCGAGCGCCAGGGGCGCATCGACGACCTCGAGGCCTTCGTTCCGGCCTCGGACGACGGCGCCAGCGACGGGGCCGGGGAGCCGTGGACCGCACCCGCCGAGCTCCCGGTCGACGCCATGGAGATGGACTGCGACCTGACCTACGTCGACAACACGTCGCCGGCCACGCTGATCTGGATGCGGGCGCTGCTCGACGGCAGGCTCATCGGCCAGACCTGCCCGGTCTGCAACCGCACCTACGTCGGCCCCCGCGGCCTGTGCTGCGTCGACGCCATCGAGCTCGACGAGAGCCACCTGGTCGACGTGCCCGATCGAGGCGTGGTGACCAACTTCACGATCATCACGCCCACGCCGTACCCGGGCCAGACCGAGACCGAGCCGTTCGTGCGGTGCTCGATCCTGCTCGACGGCACCGATGCGGTGCTCAACCAGCAGAGCATCCTGGAGATCCCGGCCTCCGAGGTCCGCGTCGGCATGCACGTCGAGTGCGTGTGGGCTCCGCCCGAGGAACGCAACGTCGACGACGTCGGCAACCGGGGGTGGGGGGTCGGCGGTGACTGCATCCGCGGCTTCCGACCCACGGGCGAGCCCGACGAACCAGCCGAGAACTACGTGGAACGGATGATGTGATGCCCAGAACCGAGAACGACATCGCCATCGTCGGCTACGCCGTGTCACCGATGCTGCGGCGAACCGACGAGACCGAGACCAGCATGATGCTGCCCACCGTGCAGGGGGCCATCAAGAACGCCGGGCTGACCAAGGACGACATCGGGTTCACCGTGTCGGGGTCGTGCGACTACCTGTCGGGTCAGGCCTTCTCCTTCGTCTCCAACGTGGATGCCTACGGTGCCTGGCCGCCGATCAACGAGTCCCACGTCGAGATGGACGGGTCCTTCGCCCTCTACGAGGCGTTCGTCCGCCTCCTGCAGGGCGACATCGACACCGCGCTCGCCGCGGGCGTGGGCAAGAACTCCAACTCGGATCCGTCGACGCTCTACACGATCGAGATGGATCCCTACTACCTCACGCCCCTCGGTGCCGACCCCTGGTCGCTGCACGCGCTGCAGTACCGGGCGCTGCTCGACTCGGGCAAGGCCACCGAACGCGACGTGGCCGAGGTCGTGGTGCGCAACCGGGCTTCGGCCAAGGGCAACATCCACGCCCAGGTCTCGGGTGACTACGACGTCGACGAGCTCCTCGCCGCGGACTACATCCGTGATCCGTTGCGCCGTCACGACCTCCCACCGGTCACCGACGGCTGTGCCGCTGTGGTCCTGGCACGCGGCGCACGGGCCTACGACCTGTGCGAGCGTCCCGCCTGGATCACCGGCATCGACCATCGCATCGAGCCCCACCTGCCGACCCTGCGTGACATCACCCGTTCGGTGTCGACCGAGCAGGCGGCACAGGGAGCCGGCCTGGCCGGCGGTCCGATCGAGGTCGCCGAGCTCCACGCACCGTTCAGCTATCAGGAGCTCATCCTGCAGCGATGCCCTCGGGCTCGGCGACGAGACCGAGGTCAACCCGTCCGGCGGCGCCCTCGCCGCCAACCCGGTCATGGTGACCGGCCTCATCCGCATGATCGAGGCCGCCCGCCAGATCATGGAGAACGGCAAGCACCGCACCCTGGCGCACACCACGTCCGGCCCGTGCCTGCAGCAGAACCTCGTAGCGATCCTGGAGGGTGACGAATGAGCCATCAACCCGTAGCCGCCGTCGGCATCGGTCAGACCCACCACAAGCGCCGCAGGGGTGACGTCTCCATCGCCGGGCTCGTCCGCGAGGCCGCCGGTCGGGCGCTCGAGGACGCCAACATGGACTGGGGCGACATCGACGCCGTGGTCCTCGGCAAGGCCCCCGACCTGTTCGAGGGCGTCATGAAGCCCGAGATGTTCCTGGCCGACGCCCTCGGTGCCAACGGCAAGCCCATGTTCCGCGTGCACACCGCCGGATCGGTGGGCGGCTCGACCGGCATCGTCGGCGCTCACCTGGTGGCCAGCGGTCGCCACAAGCGGGTGCTCTCGGTGGCGTTCGAGAAGCAGTCCGAGGGCAACGCCCAGTTCGCCCTCGGTGGCGGCAAGGGCGGTTCGATCGGTGCCGGTGGGGCGTTCGCCCCGTTCATCCGTGCCTACATCCGCCGCTCGGGTGCCCCCGAGGACGTCGGCTGGAAGGTGGCCGTCAAGGACCGCCTCAACGGCGCCAAGAACCCCTACGCACACCTCAAGTTGGCCGACATCACCGTGGACAAGGTGAAGGAGTCCCCCATGATGTGGGACCCGTTGCACTTCCTCGAGTCCTGCCCGTCCTCCGACGGGGCGTGCGCGGTCGTGTTCACCGACGAGGACGGGGCCAAGGCGGCGTCGAAGCCGCCGGCGTGGATCCTGGCCACGGCCATGAAGTCCGAGCCGTCGACCTTCGCCGGGCGCGATCCGGTGAGCCCCAAGGGCGCGCACATGTGCTCCGCCGAGATCTACAAGCAGGTGGGCATCACCAACCCCCGCGAGCAGATCGACTGCGCCGAGCTGTACGTGCCCTTCAGCTGGTACGAGCCGATGTGGCTCGAGGCGCACGACATCGCCGCTCCCGGCGAGGGGTGGAAGATGACCGCCGACGGCGACACCGAGCTGACGGGCTCCTTCCCGGTCAACATGTCCGGTGGCGTCCTCTCGTCCAACCCCATCGGCGCATCGGGCCTGCTCCGGTTCGCCGAAGCGGCGCTGCAGGTCCGCGGCATGGCGGGCGAGCACCAGGTCCCCGACGCCAAGCTCGCCCTGGCCCAGGCCTACGGCGCCAACGCGCAGTTCTACGCGATGTGGGCCGTGGGCAGCTCGCTCGATCCGCTGGGGTAGTTCGCCCGGCGATTCGTCACGCCGAGGGCCGGCCGCGTCGTTCGCGGCCGGCCCTCGCTGGACCAGGAGGTTGGTGTGGGCAAGGCGTTGGTGCTGGGCGGTGGCGGCGTCGCGGGTGTGGCCTGGGAGACCGGACTGCTGCTGGGACTGCTCGACGCAGGGGTCGACCTCACCGATGCCGACGTGGTGATCGGGACGTCGGCGGGGTCGGTCGTGGCCGCACAGGTCACGACGGGCGTCCCGTTGGCCGAGCTGCACGAGCGCCAGCTGCTGCCGGTCGAGGAGTCGGCCGAGAAGGTCGTCGAGTTCGACACCGAGGCCTTCGTCGTGACGATGATGGAGCTCTTCGCCGATCGTCCCGAGCCCGTCGAGCTGCGCCGTCGCCTCGGTGCCCTCGCCCTGGCCGCCGAGACCGTGCCCGAGGCGGAGCGCCGAGGGCATCATCGAGGCCCGGCTCCCGGTCCACGAGTGGCCGGAGCGTCCTCTGGTCATCGCCGCCGTCGACGCCGTGACCGGTGCGTTCGTCCCCTTCGACAAGGGCTCGGGGGTCGGGCTGGTGGATGCCGTCGCCGCCAGCTGTGCCGTGCCCGGGGTGTGGCCGCCCGTCACCATCGGGGACCGGCGCTACATCGACGGCGGTGTGCGCTCGACGGTCAACGCCGACCTGGCCGAGGGCGCCGATCGGGTCGTGGTCGTGGCCCCGATCGCCATGGGGCTGAACGGGAGCATCCACCACGAGATCGAGGCGCTCGAGGCCGAGGGCGCAGACGTCGCGGTCGTGGTGGCCGACGAGGCCAGCGTGGCGGCGTTCGGCGCCAACCCGTTGCACCCGGCGACCCGTGAGCCGTCGGCGCGCGCCGGACGGGCCCAGGGCCCGTCCGTGGCCGACGCCGTGGCCGAGGTGTGGGGATGACGCCGGTGGCGCGGGACGGGGCATCCGATCCGCGTGACGCGGCCGAGGCCCGGCGCCGTCTTCGTGCCGCCCTGCAGGCCCTGCACCGCATCACCGGGAGCGCCCGGCTCGATCGGCTCAACGCCGCCCGGTCCGGCGTGTCCATCGGCTTCGCGGCGATCGGGGTGCTCGGGCGGGTCATCGAGGCCGGGCCGATGCGCATGAGCGATCTGGCCGACGCCGGACGGATGCAGCCGGCGGCGTTGACCCGTCAGGTGCAGGCCCTCGAAGCCGAGGGGTACGTCGTGCGGCGCGCCGACCCGGCCGACGGACGAGCCAGCGTCATCGCGGTGACCGCGGCCGGCCGAGCGGCCCACCGTCGAGTCGACCTGGCCAACGACGCACTGATGGGGGAGCAGTTGGCGGACTGGTCGCCGGAGGAGCTCGAGGGGCTGGTCGCTCAGCTCGATCGTCTCGTGACGGACCTCCGGGCGGTGCCGACGGGCGGATCGGCTCGGGCCCGGCGCACCGGCACCGACGGTTGACCCCGGTCGCCTCCTGCACCGCCAGGGCCGCCGACGGGCGCACCTGTGTGCCGGATCGGGACCTTCAGACGTAGTCCCGCTGCTGGAGCCAGCGCAGCGAGATCCAGCCCCACAGCGGCGGGAGGTAGGCGGTGAAGAGGCGGGCGGTGAAGGTCGCCGCGGTGGCCTGCTCCTGGGGGATGCCGGCGGCCATGAACCCGGCGATGAGGCCGGCCTCGATGACGCCGAGCCCACCGGGCACCGGCAGGATCCCGCCCAGGAGCGAGGCGAAGGAGTTGATGACGATGAGCTGCATGAGAGGGAGGGACTCGCCGTAGGCGAGAAGGGCCGCGCCGAGGGTCATGGCGAACAGGACCTGCGAGGCGGCGTTGCCGCCGAAGAGCTGAAGGGCCTTGCCGGGTTGGTGACGGACCTCGCGCAGGTTCTCGGTGGCGACCTTCACGTGGGGTCGCAGCTTCCTCACGACCTGGTGGCGGAGGCGGGGGAGCACCAGGACGACGGCGAGGACGAGGCCGATGGCGATGACGATCGTGGAGAGGTTGCTGCCGGACGTGGAGCCGTCGCCGCCGGTGATCGAACCGGTGCGCTGCCAGTCGCCCCGCGACAGCCAGAGGCCGGCGATCACGAGGATGGCCTGGGTGACCATCGTGGCCACGGTGTTGAGCACCGCGGAGCTGATGGCGATGGCGGCCCCGAGGCCGAGGCGCTGGAAGTAGCGGATCACCAGCGCCGTCGTGGCCACCGTGCCCCCGACGAGCCCCATGAACTGGTTGGCGAACTGCACCGCCGTGGCCGAGCCGAGCGGGATGCGCTGCACCACGGAGCCCAGCATGGCGATGGCCTGAGCCAGCTGGGGCAATCTGCGACAGCAGCAGCACGACCAGGACCCACCAGAGGTCGGCGCCGGAGAGGATGGAGCGCATCCCACCGGCGCTGGCGAGCTCGCCCGCCACGAGGTACACGCCGAGCAGCCCGCCGACGGCCATGGCGATGTTGGCCGGTGAGATCCGGCGGAGCTCCTCGAGCCTGGGGGGCTTCGACGCCCGCCATGTCGGCGGCTTCCTCGCGGAGGCGCTTCACCAGCTGGCGGGTGCCCTTGGTCGATCGTCGGACGTCTCTCGGCAGCGCCGCCGATTCGAGCACGGGCAGAAGGGTCGCGAGGGCCTCGGTCCCGCGAACCAGCTGGTACGCCGCGAGGGCACGGTCGGCCCCGACGATCGCCGCTGTCGTCACGAGCAGGGTCGCCTCGTCGACGTCGATCCGCGCCCCGGGTCCGGCCGGGGAGGCCGACGAGAAGTCGACGAGCACCGTGGAGCCGTCCCCGTCGACGACGACGTTGCGGGCCCGCAGGCCTCCGTGGACCAGACCGGCGTCGTGCAGGCGCGCCACGTTGCGCCACAGGTCGTCGAGGACGCCGTCGGTGACCTGGCCGGCGTCGAGCTCGTCGAGCGGGGTCCCGGGCGGGGCGACGGTGACCTGCACGGCGTCGTCGTTGGGTCCGGCGGTGCCCACCGCGACGAGCTGTGGCACGGCGACGTCGGCACGTTGTGCCAACAGCAGCAGCAGGGTCCGGTGCTCCACCTGAGCGAGCCTGGAGGCGGCGAGCCTGGGTCCGCTCTGCTTGTACCAGACACGACGCACGAGCTCGCGGGACGTTCGGTACCGCGTCGCTGTCCCTGCCGATCACGACCACGGAGACGTGCTCGCCCGACGTCGCCGTGGCGCGGAAGAGCCGTTGCGACTGCTCGTCGTCGAGCACTCGTTCGAGGTCGGTGACGGGGACCCCGATCGTCGGTCGAGCGCGTCGGTGACGTCTCTCGGCGCCGGGCCACCTTCGGGGGCGCCGAGCGCGAGGTGGGTCGAGGGCGGCCGCCCCCCAGGCGAGCAGCACGCTGGCGATCACCGCGGAGGGGAGCGACACCGCGACCAGCGCCGCGCACGCAACGCGACGAGCAGCGCGCCGAGGGCGACGAGCCGTGTCGGGCGCATCAGGAAGGGGAGGGCCCCGAGGACGATCGCCGCCGCCACGCTCAGCGGCCGCGACGGGCAGTGAGGGATCGCCGCTGTTCCACGAGTGCCCGGCGCCGGCGATCTGGCTGCCGGAGGCCAGGTCGACGTTCGTGGCGAGCAGCACGCCGAAGAACACGGTCGCGACGACCGAAGTCCCCACCGCCCCGAGGAGGCGCCAGCGCCGTGTGGCGAGACTGGCCAGCACGATCGTGGCCGCCGGCACCACGATCCCGAGCCAGTAGACCGCGGTGACGAGGCCGTCGACCCATCCGGGGAGATCGTCGTTCGCCGTGAGCAGGACGTCGTCGAGGCTCGACAGCCCCGGCGCCGAGCGCAGCAGGAGCGAGATGCCGATCGCCGCCAGGGCCATCCGGGCGATGTCGCCCGACGGAGCGGCGCGTCGGCTCGACGGGGACGGTCCCGAAGACCGTGCCCATCCACGAGCGCGTCGCCCGCGAGAGGATGACGTCGTCGTGCTCCGGTGTGGTCATCGTCGACCTCCTCCCGCCGTGGCCCGTGCCGGACGACGGCACCCGACGGCCAGTCTCCACGATCGGCCCAGGCCCTGTGAGGATGCGGAGGCGACCCTCGGTGGGGACCGCCCGTGCCGAGGGGATCCTCCGCCTGGTCGCCGGTGTGGGTTCAGACCCCGGCGGAGGCGCCTTCGGGGTGGTCGGCGGCCATGAGCGACACCGCCGAGGCGACGATGCCGGGCGTGTCGAGGCCCAGGTCGGCCAGGATGGCGTCGGGCTTGGCGTGGGGCAGGTACTGCGACGGAACGCCGAGCACCCGCACCCGGGGTTCGTGTCGGCCCACGGTCAGCTCGGCGAGGCGGTCGGTGATCGTCATGCCGATGCCGCCCTGGCGCAGGCCGTCCTCGCAGGTCACGACGTAGGGGTGTCGGCCCGCGTCGTCGAGCATGGCCGGGTCCAGGGGCTTCACGACCCGGGCGTCCCACAGCGTCACCGAGACGCCGTCCGCTTCGAGGAGGTCGGCTGCAGCCTCGGCGGCGTCGAGCATCTTGCCCACCGCGATGATGCACAGGTCGTCACCCTGGCGGAGCCGGCGGGCCTTCAGCCCGGCACCGACGTCCCCGGGTGCGGCCTGGCGGGCGGCGGTCTTGGCCCAGCGGATGGCGACCGGGCCGTCGGTGATGTCGATGGCGTCGTGGAGCATCTGCCCGAGCTCCTGGTACGACGACGGGGCGAACACCGTCATGCCGGGCACCTTGGTCAGCAGGACCATGTCGAGGATGCCGTGGTGAGAGGGCCCGTCGTCGCCGGTGATCCCCGCCCGATCGAGGCAGAAGATGACCGGCTGGCGGTGCAGGCCGACGTCCAGGTTCACCTGGTCGATCGCCCTGGTGAGGAACGTCGAGTACAGCGCGACCACCGGGCGCAGCCCACCCATGGCCATGCCGGCGGCGGACGTGACGGCGTGCTGCTCGGCGATCCCGACGTCGAACACGCGGTCCGGGAAGCGCTCGCCGAAGGGCAGCAGGCCGGTGGAGTCGGGCATCGCCGCGGTGATCGCCACGATCTCCGGGTGCAGCTCGGCCTCGGCGATGAGGGCCTCGGTGAACGCCGCGGTGTAGCTGCCCGCCTTCGGTTGGCCGATGTCGTGCATCCGCTTGATGGGGTCGTTCTCCGCCGGCCCGTAGCCCCGCCCCTTCTGGGTGAGCACGTGGAGCACCTGGGGCCCGCTCATCTCGCAGGCGTTGCGCAGGGCTTCCTCGAGCGCCGGGACGTCGTGGCCGTCGAACGGACCGGCGTAGCGCACGCCGAGCGTCTCGAAGAAGGCGTGCGGTTCCCACAGCTCCCGGATGGCGGCCTTGGTGGCCTCCATGCCTCGCTCGGCGAGGTTGCCGACGACGGGCATCTCCGCCAGCGCCTTCTCCAGCTTGGCCTGGCGTCGCATGTACACCGGGTTGTTGCGGATCTTCACGAGGCTCTCGCCGAGCTTCGAGATCGTGGGCGCGTAGGACCGACCGTTGTCGTTCAGGATGATGATGCAGTCGCGTCCGGAGTGGCCGAGGTTGTTGAGGCCTTCGAAGGCCATCCCTCCGGTCATCGAGCCGTCGCCGATGACCGCCACGACCCGCCGCCCGCTTCCCTGGCTCGAGGCCTCGGCCGTGGCCAGCCCGTAGGCGTAGGACAGGACGGTCGAGGCGTGGCTGTTCTCGATCCAGTCGTGCTCGCTCTCGTCGCGGCTGGGGTAGCCCGACATGCCCCCGGCGCGCCGCAGGTTCTCGAACCCCTTGGCCCGGCCGGTGACGATCTTGTGGGGGTAGGTCTGGTGGCCGGTGTCCCAGAGGATGATGTCGCGGGGGGAGTCGAAGACCCGGTGCAGAGCGAGGGTCAGCTCCACCACGCCCAGGTTCGAGCCGAGGTGGCCGCCGTTGGCCGTGACGGCCTCGACGATCAGGGTGCGCATCTCGGTGGCGAGCACGTCGAGCTGCTCGTAGGAGAGCGCTCGGAGGTCTGCGGGCGACGAGATGTTCTCGAGGATCATGAAGCGAAGGTGTCCTGGTCGGTCGAGCGGCCGTCGGATGCGACTCCCCGAGGTGTGAGCCGGGTGGCGTCGGCGGCGACTGCGAGTTCCGATGCCACGGTATCGGCATCGCCTCGCCGCTTCACCATCACGGCCTGGAGGATCCGGGCCACCCCGTAGCCGGCGGCGAGCACGAGCGCCCCGCCCACCGCGTCGAGCCAGAAGTGGTTGCCGGTCACGACGACGGCCCAGATCGTCACCACCGGGTAGAGCGCCGCCAGGGCACGCCACCACGGGTTCCGCAGGAACCCCAGGAGCGCGAACGCGCACCACAGCGCCCAGGCGACGTGGAGGCTCGGCATGGCTGCGTACTGGTTGGAGACGGCCTGCATCGTCTCGGAGTCGAACGACCAGAGCCCGCCGTGCACGGCCAGGGTGTCGACGAACACCGGCAAACCGTCGGCCGCGGCCTGGGGCCCCGCCCCGTAGGGGCAGTCGCACAGCAGGCGTGGCGGCATCAGCGGGAAGAGGGCGAAGAAGATGAGGGCCAGGCCGGTCGTGGCCAGGATCGTCGTGCGCCACAGCGGGTAGGCGTCGGGGTGGCGCCGCGCGAGGAAGATCAGCACCGCGATCGGCACGAGGAAGTGGAGCGTCCCGTAGTACACGTTCACCGCCCACAACGAGGCCCCCAGGCCGTCGAACCACGACTGGACCGTGGCTTCGTTGAAGATGCCGAGGGCCTTCTGGAGGTCGATCACCCGCAGGGTGTTGGCGTAGGCCTCCGCGGGGCTGGCCGATGCGGAACCGAACTGGTTGCGCACGAGCGAGTACAGGGCGTAGAAGCCCGCGATGTAGAGCACCTCGCGCACCGGGCGGACCGGCGATCGAGCAGGTGGCTCGCCGCCGTCGGCCGGGCCGGACGATCTCGACGTCTCCGGTGACGGTGCGTCGGGGGGGCGAGGTGGTGTGGGTGGCGCCATCAGGCAGTGGCGCCTCTGCGTCCTCCGATGGCGAAGGACGGAACGCCGAGCAGGCTGACGGCCACGTTCACGAGGTACAGGACCAGCCCCAGGGCCACGGCCTGCTCGGCGGGGATGCCGAGCGGTGTGAGGAACACCACGAACGCCGCCTCCCGGATCCCGAGGCCGGCGATCCCGATGGGCAGGACCTGGGCGACGAGCACGGCCGGGAAGAAGGCCAGCAGCGGGGTGAGGCCCATGTCGTTGATGCCGAGGGCCTCGGCGACCATGAGGGCGGCGAGGCAGAGCACGAGCTGGTAGGCGAGGCCGACCAGGATCACCCATGTGGTGACGAGCGGGTGGTGGCGCAGGCCGTCGATGCCGAGGTGCACGGCCCCGACGAAGCGCCGCCAGCCCTCTGCGGTGGTGTAGCGACCGCCCACCCGCCGGTTGTCGGCGAGGACGAGCACCGCCACGAGGGCGAAGAGGGTGGTGAAGGCGATGAGCAGGGCCAACAGCGCCGGTTGGCTGAACTCCCACAGCCCCGGGTTGATGGTGAGCCCGAGGAAGGTGATGAGCGGGAGGACCAGCCATCCGCTGAGCCGCTCCAGGACCACCGAGGCGAAGGTGTCGGGTGCATCGCCGTTGTCACGGCTGAGCCGGGCCACCCGCAGCACGTCGCCGCCCACCGTGGTCGGCAGGACGTTCGAGACGAACTGCCCGGCGAAGTAGAGCGGGACGAGCCGGCGCAGGCCGGTCGGCATGTCGAGGGCCTGGAGCACCTTCTGCCAGCGCAGGGCGGACAGCACGATGGCGCCAGCGGTCAGTGCGAAGGCCCCGACCATCATCAGCCCGCTCCGCGACGACCACTCCGGGATCAGCGCCCCAGGTTCGAAGTCGGGCATCCGCCAGTACAGGACCCCGAGCATCGCCATGCTGGCGGTGAGCCGTGCGGCGAGGATGGCGCGTCGGCGACCGACGGAGCGCGACGGCAGCGCCGGATCGGGCATCGTGGCGTCGGCCTCGGCGTCGAGGATCTCGGTGACCGTCCGCTCGGACAGGTCCGACAGCTGCGTCCTCGCGCCGGTGCCATGCCGGTCCGGCTCCTCGAGAGGTCCGAACCCCGCAGGGCGCGACGCAGCGGACATGGACGGCAGTCTAGGAAGTCGACCGAGAACGCGCCTGCCGCCGTCGGCGGGAATCTGCCCGGTACCCTCCCCGGACGCGCGAGGTGGTCTCGTGCCCGGTGTGGAGGTCAGCGGTGACGACTCGACGACGTGGGTGGAGCCTGGCGGCGGTCGCCGCCGCGATGGTGATGGGTGCCGGAGCCTGTGGCACGACCACCTCCGACGCCGCGGCCCGTCAGGTCTCGGGTGCGGTGGTGCGAGATGCCGCCGAGCGCACCGGGCAGGTCACGTCGGGGCAGACGGTCGTGCGCACGAGGTTCGAGGGGTTCGAGGGGGCGCTCGCTCCCGGCGACGGAGCGCAGATCACCGTCGACGGGGCCTTCGACGTGGTCACCGAGCGGGCCCGCGTCTCGGTCGACCTCGCCGAGGTGGCCGACGCGCTCGGCGGGGGCGTCGGCCGGCTGGGGGCCGCGCTGCTGCCCGGGCTGTTCGACGAGCCGTCGACCGCGATCGTGGACTCGACCACGCTCTACGTCAGCTCGCCCCTCCTCGCCATCGCCGACAGCCCCACACCGTGGGTGTCCTCGCCCATCGGCCCCGAGGGGGTCGGCAACCCCGCGGGTGGGTTCGCCGACCCGCTCGAGCTCGATCGCCTCGATCAGGCCCGCGGTTTCGTGGCCTACCTCGAGGGCGTCGCCGAGCAGGTGGACGAGACCGGTGTCGAGGAGTTCGACGGTGTCGAGGTGACCCGGTACGAGGGCGTCGTCGAACTCGACCGCCTCGTGGCCGAGCTGCCGGCGGAGGAGCGCGGCCGGGCCGCTGACGGGTTGGACGAGCTCGGGGCCCGTGAGGTGCCGTTCGTCGTCTGGATCGATGCCGCCGGCCTCGTGCGCAAGGTCGAGTTGCGCCTCGACGGGATCTCGCTCGGTGGTCCGGGCGACGGCCTCGGTACGGGCACGGTGGTGGTCACCGCCGAGTTGGTGGCCCCCGATCAGCCCGTGGCCATCGAGGTGCCGGCGCCGGGCGAGGTGACGCCGGTCGATGCCCTCGACGCGCCCTCCTTCTCCGGGAGCCCGCTGCTGCCGGGCCTCGGCGACTGACCTGGCGTCAGCCGAGCTTCTCGACG
The DNA here is from genome assembly GCA_963715425.1 of uncultured Iamiaceae bacterium. Lineage (GTDB taxonomy): Bacteria > Actinomycetota > Acidimicrobiia > Acidimicrobiales > Acidimicrobilacustridaceae > Rhabdothermincola_A. Next base: position 428,318 of record CAVQSE010000001.1, on the reverse strand, counting down.
AATCGGGCGGCATCGACGACGACGCGCGTCACCCGGCCGGCGGCGACGAGGCCTCGGTCGTCGCTCACCGTGACGGTGAAGGCCACTCGTCGACCGACCACCTTGTCGACCGTGGCGTCGGCGGTGACCTCGTGGCCCACGCCGGACGGGGCGAGGTGGTCGATCTGCACCTTCATGCTCACCGTCGTCTCCCCGTCGCCGAGCTCGCCGGCCACCGCCGTCATCGCTGCTTCCTCGCAGAGGGCGATGAGGCGAGGCGTGGCCAGCACGGCCACCTCGCCCGATCGCAGGGCGATCGCGGTGTCGGCGTCCGTCACGCGCAGAGCGACGCTGGCTGACTGGCCGACTTCGACGGGCATCGCCGGTACGCTACGCCGCTCATCACCTGTGGGCCAGCTCGCCCGAGCGACCCCGCTGGTGCCGCCCGGAGCGACGACCGGACCGATCGACCAGAAGGGAACTTCGCGTGATCGAGCAAGGCGTGATCGACCGGGTGCTCGCCACCGCGGTGCGAACCGGTGGCGACTTCGCCGAGGTGTTCGCCGAGGACAAGCGTTCGTCGTCGGCGCTGTTCGACGACGGCAGGGTCGAGGAGCTCACATCCGGCCGCGACCGTGGCGCCGGGATCCGCGTCGTGGTGGGCGACACCACCGGATTCGCCCACACCGCCGACCTCACCGAGCCGGGCCTGGTGGCAGCCGCAGAAGCGGCGGCTGCGGCGGCACGCGGAGGGGGCGGCGGCACCACGACGGTGGCACTCACCCGGCGGGCCGCCGATCGGGGCTACGCCGTCGAGACCTACCCCGCCGACGTTCCGAAGGCCCAGAAGGTCGATCTGTTGAACCGGGCCGACGACGTCGCCCGCTCCGCCGACGCCGCCATCAGCCAGGTGTCGGTGAGCTACGGCGACAGCCGCCGTCGCATCCTCGTGGCGAACTCCGACGGCGTGCTCGCCGAGGACGACACCGTGCGCAGCTTCTTCGCCGTGAGCTGCGTCGCCACCGGCGACGCCGGCATGCAGACCGGCCGCGAGACCATCGGGCACACCGTGGGCTTCGAGCTCTTCGACATGTACGACATCGACGAGCTCGCCGAGCGAGCCGCTCGACGCGCCGTGACCAAGCTCCGCGCCCGTCCGGCACCGAGCGGGCAGATGCCCGTCGTCATCGGCAGCGGTGGCGGTGGCGTGCTGTTCCACGAGGCCTGTGGCCACGGCCTCGAGGCCGATCTGGTCGGCAAGGGGGCGTCGGTCTTCAAGGATCGTGTCGGTGAGCGGGTGGCCAGCCCGGGGGTCACCGTGGTCGACGACGGCACCATGCAGCGCGAGTGGGGGAACATCGCCATCGACGACGAGGGCAACCTCGCCCAGCGCAACGTGCTCATCGACGACGGCTACCTCACCGACTACATGTGGGATCTCCTGCGAGCCCGCAAGGAGGGTCGACCGAGCTCGGGCAACGGCCGCCGCCAGAGCTACCAGCACCTGCCGATGGTCCGCATGACCAACACCTACCTGCTCGCCGGCGAGGAAGACCCGGACGAGATCGTCGCCTCCACCGAGAAGGGCGTCTTCGTGAAGCACCTCGGGGGTGGGCAGGTCAACACCGCCACCGGGGACTTCGTCTTCGGCATGACCGAGGCGTACCTCATCGAGGGGGGCAGGGTCACCGAGCCCCTCCGTGAGGGCAACCTCATCGGCAACGGCCCCGAGGTGCTGCAACGCATCGATGCGCTCGGCGACGACTTCGCGATGGGCCCGCCGGGGACGTGCGGCAAGGACGGGCAGGGCGTGCCCGTCGGCGACGGCGTCCCGACGCTGCGGGTGTCGAGCCTCACCATCGGTGGCACCGCCGCGTGACCGATCTCCTCGACATCGCCGACCGGGTCGTGGCCCGTGCGGGATCCGACGAGCAGATCGAGGCCGTGGTGGTCAGGGGTCTCGACACCGAGATCAGGGTCTACGAGGGTGAGGTCGAGTCGCTGGCCTCCGCACAGTCCCAGGGCATCGGGGTGCGGGTCGTCGTCGACGGCCGGCAGGGCTTCGCCTACGCCGGCAGCCTCGACGACGCTGCACTCGACGAGTCCCTCGCCGAGGCCCGCGACAACGCCCGTTTCGCCACGGTCGACGAGTTCGCCGGTCTCGCCGTCGACGACGGCGTCGCCGTCTCCGACCTCGACCTCTACCGGGCGGCGCTGGCCGAGCGGTCCACCGACGCGAAGGTCTCGCTGGCCGTCGAGCTCGAGCGCGCCGTGCGCGCCGCGGACCCCCGCATCTCGGGCATCGAGTCCGCCGAGTACGTCGACTCGCTCTCCGAAGCGGCCATCGTCACCACCACCGGGCTGCGCAGCCTGAGCCGGGACACCAGCTGCTACGTCGCCACCTACGCGATGGCGACCGACGGTCCCGACACCCAGACGGGGTTCGGGTTCTCGGTGGGCCGGGACCTCGACGAGCTCGACGTCGCCCGTGCCGCCGCCGACGCCGCCGCTCGCGCCACCCGACTCCTCGGCGCGGGGCAGCCGCCCACCGAGCGGGTCACCGTGGTGCTCGATCCGTGGGTGACGGCGCAGTTCCTCGGCCTCCTCGGCTACACGCTCAACGGCGAGGCCGTCATGAAGGGACGTTCGCTGTTCGCCGACCGCCTCGGCGAGCAGGTCGCATCGCCGCTCGTCACCCTCGTCGACGATCCGACCGACCCGCGAGCCTTCACCGCCACCGACACCGACGGCGAGGGCCTGGCGGCACGGCGCAACGTCCTGATCGACGACGGTGTGCTCGGCCGGTTCGTCCACAACGCCTACACGGCCCGACGCGCCGGCACCACCAGCACCGGCAACGCGGTGCGTGGGTTCTCGTCCACCCCCGGCGTCGGCTGCATGGCCGTCTCGCTGCGGCCGGGAACCGCCACCCAGGCCGAGCTGGTGGCGTCGGTGGGCGACGGGGTGCTCGTGCAGGACGTCGCGGGGTTGCACTCGGGGGTGAATCCCGTGAGCGGTGACTTCTCCACGGGGGCGGATGGCCTGCGGATCCGCAACGGGGAGTTGGCCGAGCCGATCCGTGAGTTCACCATCGCCTCGACCCTGCAGCGGATGCTGCTCGACGTGGTGGCCGTGGGCGGCGACCTCGAGTGGCTCCCGATGAACGCCGCCGGGGTGAGCCTCGTCATCGCCGACGTCACCGTCTCCGGCGCGTGACGACCGTCCCGGCGCCCGCTTCGGCGCTCGACGACGGGTGCGCGGAGCTGTTCCGCGTCGCCGAGCGGGTGGCCGCGCGGGCCGGGGCGGGGGAGCAGGTCGAGGCCTTCGTCGGCCGGTCGACCCACACCACCGTGAAGGCCCACGCCGGCGAGATCGAGTCGTTCGCCTCGGCGACCACCGCCGGCATCGGGATCCGTGTCGTCCGCGATCATCGTCAGGGCTTCGCGTGGGCGGGGAGCCTCGAGCCCGACGTGGTCGCCGAGGCCCTGGCGGATGCCCGCGACAACGCGGCCTTCGCCGAACCCGACGAGTGGGTCGGGCTGGCCGAGCCCGACGGCGTCGAACCCGTGCCGTTCGATCCGTTCGACCCTGCGGTCGCCGCCCTCCCCGCCGAGCGCAAGATCGCGCTGGCCCTCGACCTCGAGGCCCGGGTGCTGGCGGGAGACCCGCGGATCGCAGGGGTGCGGGTCGCCGCGTTCTCCGACGCGACCAGCCGCGTCGCCGTCGCCACCAGCACCGGCATCGCCGGGACGAGTCGCTCCGCCTGGTGCTCGATGGGGGTCACGGCCCTGGCCTCGGCGGGCGACGAGACCTACACCGGCTCGGGATCGACGGTCGGGTTCCGGCCCGACGACCTCGATCTCGACGAGGCGGCCACCGACGCCGTGGTCCGATCGGTGCGCTTGTTCGGGGCCCGGCCGGTGGCCTCCCAACGGCTCGCTGTCGTGCTCGAACCTCGGCTCGCCGCAGCCATCGTGGGCCTCCTGGGCGGGACGCTCGGCGGCGATCGCGTCCTCCGGGGCCGTTCGCCCTTCGCCGACCGACTGGGGGAGCCGATCGCCGTGCCGGGGCTCACACTGGTCGACGACCCGACCGATCACCGTTCCTTCGCCGCCGACACGCTCGACGGCGAGGGCCTGGCCTGCCGGCGCAACGTGCTGGTCGCCGACGGGGTGCTCCAGGGCTTCCTCTACGACACCGTCACCGGGCGGCGCGCCGGGCGGCCGAGCACGGGCTCGGCGGTTCGCGGGGTCACCTCGACCCCGTCGGTCGGCTGTCAGGCCCTCGCCCTCGCGCCCGGGTCGGGAGCGCTCGACGATCTCGTGGCCGGCGTGGACGTCGGCCTGCTCGTGCAGTCGATGACCGGTTGGCACTCCGGGGTGAACGCCGTCAGCGGCGACGTGTCGGTGGGCGTCGAGGGGCTGATGATCCGCGGGGGCCAGCTGGCCGAGCCGGTGCGGGAGGTCACCATCGCGTCGACGTTGCAGCGGCTCCTGTTGGGCATCACCGCCATCGGCGACGACGTGGAGTGGCTGCCCGGTGGCACCGGCTGCCCCACCGTGGTGATCGGTGACGTGAGCCTCGGCGGCACCTGAGCCCCGCCGCGCCGTCGGTCCCTCAGATGGCGCCGGTCGCCAGCAGTGCGACGGTGATGGCGGCGACCGCGAGGCGCTCCCACCCGAAGATGGCCAGGCTGCGGGTCTGCAGCCAGTTCACCATCCAGCGGATGGCCAGCGCGGCCGACACGAAGGCGAACACCAGCCCGATGAGCGGGTCGATCACGCCGTAGGCGTCGACCATGGTGGAGCCGTTGGTGGCGCTCTCGTAGAGGGTGGCGCCGGTGAGGGTGACGAGGCCGAGCAGGAAGCTGAACTCCACGGCGGCGGCCAGAGTGGTGCCGACGGCGAGGGCGGCCAGGATCGTGACCAGGCTCCGGCTCGTGCCCGGCCACATCGCGAGGACCTGAGCGCCTCCGATGATGAAGGCCTGCTTGGCGCCGAGGTGCGTGAGGGTGATGCCCGGGCGGTCGGCGCGCACCTTGTCGGCGACGGCCAGGATCACGATGCCGCCCACGATCCATGCCGCCACGACGGGGCCGACGCCGAGGAGGTTGTCCTTGATCGGCTTCTCGAAGACCAGCCCGATGACGACCGCCGGGATCGTCGCGCAGGCCAGCGCCACCAGCAGTCGTCGACCGTCGGCGTCGCGTCCGAGGAGCCCGGCGACGATCGTCGCGATGCGCCGTCGGTACAGGACGAGGACGGCGAGGATGGCCCCGAACTGGATGGCGATGGCGTAGCTCTTCGCCGCGTCGACCGTGGCGGGGTCCTCCCCGATGCCCAGGATCCGCTGCGTCACGAGGAGGTGGCCGGTGGAGCTGATCGGCAGGTACTCGGTGACGCCCTCGACGATTCCGAGCACTGCCGCCTTCCAGGCGTTCATCTCCGAATCCGCGGCCTGCACGTCGACCGTCTGCGCGTCGACGGTGGCGGCGTCCACCACCTCGGTGCCGACGGCCGGGGGCTCTGACGCGGCGGTCGTCACCGGTTGGGCGGCTGTCGTGGTGGTGTGGGTCGTGGTGAGGCCGATCACCGTGAACAGCAGCACCAGCAGGCCGATCGTCCCCAGCGCCTGGCGTCGCCATCCGGTGGGCGTCACCGAAGGGCGTGAGGGCGTTCGGGGCACGGTCGGGCACGCTACTGCCGGCCGGCACGCCGCCGGGGGCGCGCCGCCGGGTCGCCCCTTTTCCCGTCGGGCCGACGACCTCTAGGGTGGGTCGTCTTCCCCCACCGTCGCGTCTCACAAGGGATGTCGAGCGTGGGAGCTGTTGGATTCGCACCGAGGGTCCGCCGGCGACGTCGTCGCGTGCCGTCGCGGATGGTGCTCGCCGTGGTGTTGGCGGTGGGGGCCGGGGTCGTCTCGGCGGGCGTGGTCGATCGTGCCGAGAGCGCCCGCACCGCCTTCGGCGAGTTTCGGGTCGTACCCGTCGCCGTACGGGAGCTCCCCGCGGGCTCGGTCATCGGACCCGGTGACATCGAGATGGCCGATCGGCCCGCGATCGTCGTCCCTGACGACGCGGCCGTGGATCCCGTCGGACGTGTCGTGCGCTCGTCGGTGGTCGTGGGGGAGGTGGTGGTGGAGGGGCGGTTGGCCGGGTCGGGCCGCGGACCGGGGGCGCTCCTCGGGCGGGGCGAGCGCGCCATGGCGGTGCCGGTCGATCAATCGGGCCTCGAGCTGGCGGTCGGCGACCGCGTCGACGTCCTCGCCCCTGATGCCGGTGGTCTCGGGGCGACCCGTCGCCTGGCGCGGGCGGCCTCGGTGCTCGCCGTCGCCGAGTCCTCCGTGACGCTGGGGGTGGCGGTCACCGAGGCTCCGGGGGTGGCTCGGGCGGTGCTCGACGGCGCGGTGGCGCTGGCGCTCGTCGGGCCCGTCCCGTGAGGGTCTGTCAGGCGGCGCTCGAGCTCGACGAGCCGCCACCGCTCGGGGTGGAGGGCGTCGTGGCGGCGTCGGCCTTCTTCGTGGTGTCGGCCGTGGTCGAGCTGGCCGAGTCGGTCGACGTCGAGGTGGCGGGGTCCTTCGTGGGGGAGGCGTCCCCGCTGCTCGACGCGCCCGGCGAGGTCGAGCCACGGGCGTCGTTCTTGTAGAAGCCGCTTCCCTTGAAGGAGATGCCGACCGATCCGAAGCGCTTCTTCAGCGTCCCGGCGCAGTTGGGGCACTCGGTCAGCGGATCGTCGGTGAACGCCTGCTGAGCCTCCATCTCGTGTCCGCAGTCCTTGCAGCGGTACTCGTACGTGGGCATCCGTCGTCCTCCGGGTCCTACCGGTCGTTCCGCACCGCTGTCGCAGTGCTGGCACTCTCCAAGCGCGAGTGCCAGCCTACCGGTCCCGTCGGGGTCACTGCATCCTCCGTCACCGGCGCCGGCCGGGTCGGACCCTACGATGAAGGGCGTCCCCCGAGCCCCTGAGGAGCCCTGTGCCCACGTCGCAAGTCACGAAGGCCGTCATCCCCGCCGCCGGGCTCGGCACCCGCTTCCTGCCGGCGACCAAGGCGCAACCGAAGGAGATGCTCCCGGTCGTCGACAAGCCGGCCATCCAGTACGTGGTCGAGGAGGCCGTGCGAGCGGGCATCGACGACATCTTGATCATCACCGGCCGGGGCAAGCGCACCCTGGAGGATCACTTCGACCGCAACTTCGAGCTCGAGTACTACCTCGAGCAGAAGGGCAAGGCCGACGACCTCGCGGAGATCCAGGCCCTCGCCGAGATCGCCGACATCCACTACGTCCGCCAGGGCGAGCCGCTCGGCCTGGGCCACGCCGTCTCGGTGGCGCGCAAGCACGTCGGGGACAACCCCTTCGTGGTGATGCTCGGCGACGACATCATGGTCGACGACGCCGTCGTGCTCTCCGACATGATCGACACCTACGAGAAGTACGGACGATCGGTCGTCGCCCTGTCGGAGTTCCCGAACGACGAGATCTCCTCCTACGGCTGCGTCGATCCCGAGATCCTGAGCGACGACCTCGTGCGATTGCGGGGCATCGTCGAGAAGCCCGCCGCTGCCGATGCCCCCTCCAACCTGGCCGTCATGGGTCGCTACGTCTTCACACCGGAGATCTTCGACGCGCTCGACCTGGTTCGACCCGGCGTGGGCGGCGAGATCCAGCTCACCGACGCCATCGCGCTGCTCCTCGACAGCCAGACCGTCTACGGGTGGGTCTTTCGTGACGGTCGCTACGACATCGGCAAGAAGCTCGACTACCTCCGCGCCACCGTGGAGCTGGCCCTCGACCGCGAGGATCTCGGCCCCGAGTTCCGGCGCTTCCTCGTGGACCTGGTCGACAAGCGCGACCTTCGGTGATCGAGCTCGACGAGGCGCGTGAGCACGTGCTCTCGCGGTGCGCCGTCGGTCCGCCGGTGGTGGTGCCCGTCGAGCAGGCTCTCGGTGCGGTCACGTCGGCGCCCGTCGTCGCCGACGAGGCGGTTCCGCCGTTCGCCAACACCGCCATGGACGGCTTCGCGGTCCGCTCGGCCGACACGGCCGGTGCGAGCGAGGAGTCGTCCGTCGAGCTCCGCCTCGTCGGGACCGTTCGGGCCGGGATGTCCGGGGCGGACACCCCCGTCGGTGCGGGCGAGGCGGTGCGCATCATGACCGGTGCGCCGATGCCTCCCGGTGCCGATGCCGTGGTCATGGTCGAGCGCAGCCGCGCCGACGACGAACGGGGCACGGTGGCGATCAGCCTCGAGGTCGAGTCCGGACGTCACGTGCGCCCGGCGGGTGACGACGTGCGACCCGGTGACCAGGTCGTTCCCGCCGGGACCGTGCTGACGGCCGGCCACCTCGGTCTCCTGGCCACGGTGGGACGCACGGAGGTGGAGGTGGTGCGCCGACCGGTGGTCGGGGTCCTGTCCACCGGCGACGAGTTGGTCGGCGACGGCCGTCCCCTCGGACCTGGTCAGATCCGCGACTCGAACCGTCTCGCGCTGCGGGCCCTGCTCGGCGCCAGTGGCTTCGAGGTCGTCGATCTCGGGCTGGTGTCCGACGACGAGGCCGCGATCGACGTGGCCTTGCGCCATGGGGTCGAGCGATGCGATGCGCTCGTCACGAGCGGCGGTGTGAGCATGGGTGACTTCGACTACGTCAAGGTCGTGCTCGACCGTCTGGGGGCGATGCGCTGGATGCAGATCGCCATCCGGCCGGCCAAGCCGCTCGCCTTCGGGACGATCAGTCGAGCCGACGGGGTGCACGTTCCGGTCTTCGGGCTGCCCGGGAACCCGGTGTCGTCGATGGTGAGCTTCGAGCTCTTCTGTCGCCCTGCGCTGCGGCAGATGGCCGGCAGGACCGGCGCCGACCGGTTCCGCCCCGCCGTCGTGGCCCTCGCGGGGGAGGACCTGACCCGTCACCCCGACGGCAAGGTGCACTTCGCCCGGGTCCGGTGTCGTCGTGATGTGGTCGACGGGCGGATGCACGTGCGCTCCGCAGGGGCGCAGGGCTCGCACCAGCTCACCGCCATGGCCGGGGCCGATGGGCTCGCCGAGCTCCCCGACGGAGCCGGGGTGGCCGCCGGAGAGCCGGTGACCGTGCACCTGCTCGACGCCGCGCTCGGCTTCTGACGACACGTCGTTCCGGCGTCGACCGCGGCCCGGTACTCTCGGACCATGACCACGCCGGCCGCAGGTTCGCTGACCGACGGCTTCGGTCGGGTGCACCGCGACCTGCGCATCTCGGTCACCGATCGGTGCAACTTCCGATGCACCTACTGCATGCCGGCCGAGGGGATGCCGTGGCTCCCGCGCCACGACCTGTTGACCTACGAGGAGCTGGCCCGCGTCGCTCGGATCTGCGTCGAGCAGTTCGGCTTCGACGGGATCCGCCTCACGGGGGGCGAGCCCACGGTGCGGGCGCACCTCCCGGTGTTGGTCGAGAAGCTCGCCGCGCTCGACGTGGACCTCGCCATCACCACGAACGGGGCCACGCTGCGCCTGGTCGCCGACGATCTCGTCGCTGCGGGACTGCGTCGGATCAACGTGTCGTGCGACTCGCTGCGGGCCGATCGCTTCGCTCGGATCACCAAGCGCGACGAGCTGGCTCGGGTGCTCGACGGCGTGCAGGCGGCGCTGGAGGCCGGCCTCGCGCCGGTCAAGCTCAACGTGGTGGTCATGCGGGGGGTGAACGACGACGAGATCGTCGACTTCGCCACCTACGGTCGTGACAACGGCGTCACGGTCCGGTTCATCGAGTTCATGCCGCTCGATGCCCAGGGGCAGTGGAGCAACGACCAGGTGGTCAGCCAGGCCGAGATCGTCGCCGCCGTGGCCGATGTCTTCCCGCTCGAGCCCGTCGGCGCCCTCGAGCGGGGATCAGCGCCCGCGGATCGTTGGCGCTACCTCGACGGGCGAGGCGAGATCGGTGTCATCCCGAGTGTCACCCAGGCGTTCTGCGAGTCCTGCGACCGCGTGCGCCTCACCGCCGAAGGGATGCTGCGCCACTGCCTCTTCGCCACACGCGAGCTCGACCTGCGGGAGCTGATGCGCTCGGGAGCGACCGACGACGACCTCGTCGAGGCCATCCGCGGCGAGGTGGCGGCGAAGTGGGCCGGCCACCAGATCAACCAGGTCCACTTCATCCGGCCCGCCCGGTCGATGAGCCAGATCGGCGGCTGAAGGCCGCCATCACCCGCAGTCGGCGGTCGGACCGATCGACCGACCCGCCTACACTCGGCGCTCATGTCCGATCGAGGCCTCACCCATCTCGACCCGTTGGGTCGGGCTCGCATGGTCGATGTCACCCCGAAAGAGGTCAGCCACCGTCGGGCGATCGCCCGGGGCAAGGTGTTCATGCAGCCCGACACCACCTCCCTGATCGCCCGGGGATCGATCTCCAAGGGCGACGTGCTGGCGGTGGCCCGGGTCGCGGGCATCCAGGCGGCCAAGCGGGCCCCGGAGCTGATCCCGCTGTGCCATCCGTTGCTCGTGGGCTCGGTCTTCATCAACTTCCGGATCGAGGATCGCTACATCGAGGTCGAGGCGCAGGTCGAGACCGTCGATCGCACGGGGGTGGAGATGGAGGCGCTCACCGCCTGCACGGTGTCGGCCCTCACCATCTACGACATGTGCAAGTCGGCCGACCGCTCGATGGTGATCGGTGACATCACGCTGTGGGAGAAGACGGGCGGCCGTTCCGGCGTCTATCGGCGTGACCCGTTGGCCGACATCGACGGGGAAGGCCTCGAAGGGCTCGGCGGGCTCTCGGGCAACGACGACGACCTGGGTCTGGGCCTCGACCTCGATGACGACGGGACCGCCTGACGCCCACGGACGCCGTGTGGCGGTGGTCACGCGGACCGCGACCGAGGGTGGCGTCGGTGGCACCGGCGGGTACCTTCGTAGTAGAACCGTAATGTTCTTGTTCGACCCCGACCGCCGTCGGAGGTGCCGGACCATCCACCGGTTGGATGCCCCGCCCCGATACGGTCCGCGACACCGAAAGCGCAGGCCCGGAGCGTGACATTCGTGGTGCTGGTGATTCTCGCCGTGGTGTGGGCGGTGTACCTGGTCTCGTGGTTGCGTTCGCGCACCGAGACCCGCAACGTGAACTCCATCTCGTCGTTCAACCGTCATCTCTCCGTGCTCGAGCGCACGGGCCCGGGTGGGTCCAGGGGAGACTTCGGCTCGGCCCGGGCCCAGGTGGGCCTCGGTCCGTCGTCGCACAACGTGGTCGTTCGCCCGCGACGGGCCCTCTCGCCGGCCAAGAAGCGTCGCAAGGACATCCTCACCGGGCTGATGGTGGCCACCGGGACCACGGCGCTCGCCGCGGTCGTCATGGGTGGGGTGTTGCGGGTGGCCTTCGTCGTCTCCTTCGTGTTGCTGGTGTCCTACGTCGCGCTGTTGGCCCAGACCCAGCGGCGCCTCCAGGAGCAGCGCACCAAGGTCCGCTACCTGGCGCCGTCTCCCGACGTGGCCGGCGACGGATGGGACGATCCTCGCTGGCACGAGGTCGAGAGCGACGGCACCTACGCGGCGTACGCAGCCGGCGACGGCACGCTGCGCTACGGCCCCGTCGCCCGCTGAGGCCCCCCCGTCACCGAGAGCCTGTCGGGAAGCGCCCGTCACGCCGCCCGAGGAGTGGGCGGTCGCCGAGGTGCCCGACGGGAGGAGCCGGAGCGGTCGGACGTGCCTTCCCGGGTGCGGTGGCTGGCGGCCCGAACGGGTGCGACCGGTCGTCGGGAGGGTCCCTCGGGTCCATACGTCGTGCGATGCGATCGATCGACGTCCTCGATCGACATCGAGCGTCAGGCGCCGCGACGGCAACCCGTGTCGATGGACGGTCGGGCTGCACCGTGGCGCCCGTGCGGGTCGATGCGCCTCGCGGCCGGGAACGACGATGGCGCCCGTCGAGGGCGCCATCGATCGCTCAGGGGGGAGAGGGGTGCGGGTCGTCGGCGACCCGAAGGGGTGGCTCAGCCGGCGTACCATCTCGTGCATGAACTCCTGGACCACCCAGATCCGGCCGTCCCCGCTGGTGGCCACGCCGGTGCCGACCTTGTTGTAGGTGCGGTCGAGGATGTTGGCCCGGTGAGGCGGGGAGTTCATGAACGCGTTCTGGGCCTGCTCGAGCGACCAGGCGTAGCCGACGTTCTCGCCGAGCTTGGTCCAGGTGGTCGAGTGGTTGCCGTCGGTGAGGCGCGAGTGCGACAGGTAGCCCTGGCGTGCCAGCTGCTCGGCCCAGGCCTGGGCCTTGAAGTGCAGCATGGTGTTGAACTCGAGCTCCGGGAGGCCGTACTGGGCGCGTGACTCCTGGAGCAGGCCGGAGGCCTTGCCCGCCTCGGGCGTGCAGGCGCTGCCCAGCAGGGCGACGAGGAGGGCCACGATGGCCACCGCCCCCGCCCTGCGAGCGGTGCGAGGAGTGCGGCGCGTCCTCGGGGACGGAGCCGTGGTGAGGGTCGATTCGGTGAGCGACATGATCCGGTTTTCGGCGGGCCCCGAACTCACCTTGAGTGATTTAGGTCCTACGGCCCGTCGTCTTCAGGGAGGGTGGTTCGCGGCCCCGTCCCCCGCTCGGTCCACGGATCGGTGTGGGTGTCGCCGTCGGGTATCGTGACGTGCCCTGCGGGGGTGTAGCTCAGTTGGCTAGAGCGCTACGTTCGCAACGTAGAGGTCGGGAGTTCGATTCTCCTCACCTCCACCGCCGGCCCTCGAGGCCATGGTCGAAGGCCCGGTTCGCCGGGCCTTCGACGCGCCGGGGGCCGACCCCCGCCCGCGTACCTCCCCGGGGTATGACCTCCGGCCCTGGTGTCGGACCGCGTGATGCGCCATGCTTCATCCGGAACGGACAGAGGAGGAGCGGATGGCCCCACGGGTGGTGATCCTCGGCGGCGGGACCGGCGGCACGTTGACCGCGAACCGGCTCCGCCGGCACTACGGGTCGGACGTCGACATCACGGTCGTCGACCAGGACGACCGCCACGTGTACCAACCGGGCCTGCTGTTCGTGCCCTTCGGGTTGGCGGATCCCGACCACATCGTCCGACCGCGCCAGCGTCAGCTGCACAAGCAGGTCCGGTTCCACCAGACGGCCATCGACCGCGTCGACATCGACGCCGAGCAGGTCCATCTCCAGGACGGGACCGTGCTCGACTACGACGTGTTGTTCGTCGCCACCGGCGCCCGCCTCATCCCCGAGGAGACCGAGGGCATGACCGGTCCCGGGTGGAACGAGCAGGTCTTCACCTTCTACGACCTCCCGGGGGCCAGTCGCGCCTCGCACGAGGCGCTGGAGGACTTCGACGGCGGGCGTCTCGTGGTCAACGTGGTCGACATGCCGATCAAGTGCCCGGTGGCGCCGCTCGAGTTCTGCTTCCTCGCCGACTGGTACCTGCGTGAGCGCGGCATCCGTGACGACGTCGAGCTCACCTACGTCACCCCGCTCGACGGGGCGTTCACCAAGCCGACCGCCTCGGCGGCCCTGTCGGGGATGCTCGAGGAGAAGGGCGTCCACCTGGTCACCGAGTTCAACACCGGCGAGGTCGACGGCCCCGGGGGTCGCCTGGTGGGATGGGACGAGCGGGAGGTGCCGTTCGACCTCGCCGTCGTCATCCCCGTCCACGGTGGCGCCGAGTACGTCGACCGCTCACCGGGCCTCGGCGACGAGCTCGGCTTCGTGCCCACCGACCCGCGCACGCTGCAGTCGAAGGTGAAGCCCAACATCTTCGCCATCGGCGACGCCACCGACGTCCCGGCCTCGAAGGCCGGTTCGGTGACCCACTTCGAGGGCGAGGTGCTGGTCGAGAACATCATCCGCTTCCTCGCCGGTGAGCCGCTCGACGCGTCCTACGACGGTCACGCCAACTGCTTCATCGAGACCGGCTTCCACAAGGCGATGCTCATCGACTTCAACTACGACACCGAGCCCGTGGGCGGGCACTTCCCCGGTCCGGTCGGCGCCCCGCTGCTCAAGGACTCCCGGCTCAACCACCTCGGCAAGCTGATGTTCCAGTGGTTCTACTGGCACGCGCTGCTGCCGGGCCGTGACATCCCCGGCATCGGCCCCGACATGCCGACCGCCGGCAAGGCGCTCAGCGACCGTTGACCAGGGTCCCCCCGGACCGCCGCACACCCAAGGAGCACCACCATGACGACCCGCACCCTCGCCGGCCGCGACGTCGAACTGAACGACGAAGGTTTCTTCGAACAACCCGACCAGTGGGACCGCGACATCGCCGTCGAGATGCGCCCGCGACGAGGGGATCGACCCCCTGACCGACCGGCACTGGCAGGTGATCGACTTCATGCGCAAGGAGTACTTCGAGAAGGGCACCGGCCCGACCGTGCGCATGCTCGGCAAGACGTCCGGGGTGAGCGTCAAGGAGCTCTACCAGCTCTTCCCGAAGGGCCCGGCCAAGATGGCCGCCAAGATCGCCGGCATCCCCAAGCCCCGCGGCTGCATCTGAGCGCCCTTCCCCACGACGTCCGAACGCCGCGCCCTGCGGCACGACCAAGGAGCCACCGTGTCCGACACCATCGAGAAGGTCTCGATCATCATCTCCAAGGGATCCCTCGACGGGATCTACCCCGGCCTGATCATGGCCAACGGCGCTCGTGCCGAGGGCATCGAGGCCAACCTGTTCTTCACGTTCTTCGGCCTCGACGCCATCCACAAGAAGCGCATGGAGCACATCAAGATCGCCACCGTCGGCAATCCCGGGATGCACATGAACAGCCTGCTCGGGAGCCTCCCGGGCATGTCGGGCATCGCCACCCACATGCTGAACAAGAAGATGGACGAGTTCGACATCCCGTCGGTCCCCGAGTTCGTCGAGCTCATCTCCGACACCGGCGCCGGCATGTACGCCTGCCTGGCCTCGGTCGACCTGTTCGGCATGGCCAAGGAGGACTTCTTCGACGACCTCGACGACATCATCACCGTCGGCGAGTTCTACGAGATGGCCGCCGGCGGCGAGATCATCTTCACCTGAGCCGGCTGGCGCCCGACTCAGCTCAGGCGCTCGACGATCATGGCCATGCCCTGGCCGCCGCCGACGCACATCGACTCCATGCCGATGGTGCCGCCGGTGTCCTCGAGGCCGTTGAGCAGGGTGGCCATGATCCGGGCGCCGGTCATGCCGAAGGGGTGGCCGAGGGCGATGGCGCCGCCGTTGACGTTGAGCTTGTCGTAGCTGATGCCGAGGTGGCGGGCCGACGGGACGACCTGGGCGGCGAAGGCCTCGTTGATCTCGACGAGGTCGATGTCGTCGATCGTCATGCCGGCGCGGGCCATGGCCTGACGGCAGGCCTCGACGGGGCCGAGTCCCATGATCTCGGGGTCGAGCGCCGACACGCCCGAGGAGATGACCCGGGCGATCGGGGTGAGGCCGAGCTCTCGCGCCCGGGTGTCGCTCATCACGATGACCGCTGCGGCGCCGTCGTTGAGCGGGCAGGCGTTGCCGGCCGTCACCGTGCCGTCGGGACGGAAGACCGGCTTGAGCTCGGCCAGCTTCTCCTTGGTGGTGCCGGCACGGATGCCGTCATCGCGGGTCACGGTGACGGGGTTGCCGTCGGCGTCGACGGTCTCGACCGGGGTGATCTCGCGCTCGAAGAAGCCGCGCTCGAGCGCGGCGGTGGCCCGCTGCTGGGAGAGCGCGGCGAACTCGTCCTGGTCCTCACGGGACACGTTCTCGTACTGGGCGACGTTCTCGGCCGTCTGGCCCATGCCCAGGTAGTAGTCGGCGATGCCGTCGGCGAACGGGGCCCAGGTCGGGGCGCCGCCCGCGGCTCGCTCGGCCGTGCGGGCCTCGGCGGCGGCCATCCGCGGGTTGTGGGTGCCGGGCAGGCCGTCGGACATGCCGGAGCCGAACTGGCTGACCGTCTCGACCCCGGCGGCCATGAACACGTCGCCCTCGCCGGCCTTGATGGCATGGGCCGCCATGCGGATCGACTGGAGCGAGGACGAGCAGTACCGGTTCACCGTCACGCCCGGGATGTGACCCATGCCGGCGAGATCGGACACGACCCGGGCCATGTTGTAGCCCTGCATGCCCGCGGGCTGGGCGCACCCGAGGATGACGTCCTCGACGGTGGTGGGGTCGAGCCCCGGGACCTTGTCGAGCGCCGCCCGCATGATGGTCGCCGCGAGGTCGTCGGGGCGCACCTTGGTGAGCGAGCCCTTGTTGGCCCGGCCGATGGCGCTGCGGGCGGTCGAGACGATCACGGCTTCGGTCATGGGGGCTCCTCGGAAGGCGACGATGCGACGGCGCGCCGGTGCGCGGCGCCGACTGGGCCCTTTCTGTCTATCGCGATCGATCAGGAACCGGTAACCGATCGGTAACTTCGGTGGCGAGGCGGTCCGGTGTCCCTCCTCAGGTGCCGGTGGGATAGAACGGGCGCTCCGACACGAGGGGGAGATCACCCATGGCCATGTCCATCCTGCGCTTCGACATGCGCGCACCCGGCAAGTCCCGCGCCGAGATCCAGGGCATGTACGCGGCCGCGCTCGACATGGCCGAGTACGCGGACACGAACGGCTTCGAGATCTGCGTGCTCTCCGAACACCACGCCAGCCCTGACAACTACATGTCGTCGCCGTTGATCATGGCGGCCGCGATCGCCGGGCGGACGAAGAACATCATGATGAGCATCCAGGCCCTCCTGGTGCCCGAGCACGATCCGGTGCGCCTGGCCGAGGACATCGCCACGCTGGATCACCTCTCGAAGGGTCGCATCACCTTCACGACCGGGCTGGGCTACCGGCCCATCGAGTACCACCTCCTGGGCAAGGAGTGGAAGCGTCGGGGGAAGTTGCTCGACGAGGCCCTCGACACGATGTTGAAGGCCTGGTCGGGTGAGCCCTTCGAGCTGCGGGGCGAGACCGTCGAGGTCACCCCGCCCCCGTTCACCGAGCCACATCCGATGTTCTTCGTCGGTGGCTCGGGCAAGGCCGCGGTCGAACGTGCGGCCCGCTTCGGGCTGAGTGCCCAGCTGGCGGCCAACGATCCGTCGCTGGCGGAGCACTACGAGGCCGAGTGCGAGCGACTGGGCACGACGCCGGGGATGTGCCTCATGCCCGCGGCGGAGACGACGGGTTGCCTGTTCATCAGCGAGGACCCCGAGCGCACGTGGGCCGAGGTCGGCCCGTCGATGCTGCACGACGCGGTGACCTACAAGTCGTGGCAGACGCCCGACATCCGCTCGGCGGTCAGCACCGATGCCGACACCGTCGAGGACCTCCGCAAGGGGTACATCTACAAGGTGCTGACTCCGGACGAGGCAGTCGCCTTCGCCGAGGAGCAGGGGCCCTTCGGCGGTCTCGTGCTGATGCCGATGGTCGGGGGTGCCTCCCCGGAGCACGGATGGGCCAGCCTGGAGCTCTACGTCGACAAGGTCCTGCCTCGGATCCGAGCTGCGAGCTGATGGCCGTCGATCTGAGCGCCCTGCTCGATCCCATGACGACGGCTGTCGTCACGTCGGAGTGCCAGAACGGCGTGCTCGGCCCGGCCGCGGCGCTCCCCGAGCTCGCGGCGGCGGCCCGCGACACCGTGGTGCCCAACGGAGGGCGTCTCGTCCACGGGGCTCGGACCGCCGGCGTCCAGGTCGTCCACGCGGTCTTCTGGCGGCGGGCCGACAATCGGGGCGCCAACACGAACGGTCGGATGTTCGTGGCGATGAACAAGGTGTCGCCGCCGATGTTGCCCGGTAGCGAGGAGGCGCTGCCGATCCCCGAGTTCGGCCTCTCGCCCGACGACCTCGTCGTGGGGCGTTACCACGGGCTCGATCCGATCGGCGGCACCGACCTCGATCCCCTGCTGCGCAACCTGGGCGTACGCACCGTCGTCGTGGTCGGTGTCTCGCTCAACGTCGCCCTGCTGGGCCTGTCGATCGGCCTGGTCAACAACGGCTACCAGGTGGTGGTGCCGCGCGACGCCGTCGCCGGGGTGCCGAAGGCCTACGGCGACGCGTTGCTCGACAACTCCTACTCGCTCGTGAGCACCGTGGTCACCACCGACGCCGTCCTGGCGGCGTGGGCGTGAACCGGCGCTGAGGGGGAGCCGCCCGGCGGCTCCCGGTGAGGCTCGGCATCGGCCGGCGGTGGTCCTTCGGTACCCTCGCCGTCGTGCCCGACGCCCTGCCCACCGAACCCCGGGACGGAGCGTCGCGCCCCGAGGTCGCCGCCCGCACGATGGGTCGGCGGGGTCGACGCACCCGCCGCCGCCTGCTCGACAGCACCGCGGCCCTCCTCGATGCTGCGACCTACCGCGAGGTCAGAGTGGTCGACATCGCCCGACAGGCGGAGATGTCGCCGGCGGCCTTCTACCAGTACTTCCGCGACGTCGAGGCCGCGGTGCTGGAGCTGGCCGAGGAGATGGCCTCGGTGTGCGGTCCCGAGCTGGCGGCGCTGGTGCGCGACCGGCCGTGGAGCGGCCCCGGCGCCTGGTCCACGGCGCTCGGTGTGGCGGACGGCTTCCTCTCGGTGTGGGACCGTCATCGCGCCGTGCTGCGGGTGGTCGACCTGGCCACCGACGAGGGCGACCGGCGCTTCCGTGAGCTGCGGACCCGGTTCCTCCGTGAGCCCTCGGAGGCGCTGGTCGACGTGCTCGCCGAACGCCCTTCGGACGGTGGTCGTCCCGACCCCCTCGCCGAGGCGGGCGTGGTCATCTCGATGCTGGCTCACGTCGCAGCCCACCACGAGGGGCTGGAGCAGTGGGGTGCACCTGCGGCCGACCTGCGCCGATCCATGGCCCGCGTGCTCTACACGACGGTCACCGGACAGCTCCCCCCGCCGGGCGTTCAGTCGGACGCGTCGTCGAGCTCGTCGGCATAGTCGGATCGAGCCCGATCGGCGATCGAACCCTTCCGGAAGAGGCCCCAGAGGGCGACGGCGGTCACGACGGCCACGCCGCCCACCGCGAGCGGCCACTCGAAGGACGCGGCCAGGACCGATGTCGCGGTGAGGGGCACGACCTCACCCTCGCGCACGGGCGGGACCTCGCGGGACCGCGGGAGGTCCGGCGTGCGACGAGACGGTGGCGTCCGGGGCCTAGCATCCAGGGCTCGTGACGACGACACTCCCTGACGACGCGGCGGTGGCACCGTCGCCGGAGCGCCCACGGCGGCACGCCGATGCGCGAGATCGTCGAGAGTGGGCGGCGTGGGTGCGGCTGCGAGCCACCCCTCTGCTGCCCGGGCTCTGGTTCCCCGTCGCGGTGTGGGCGGTGTGGCGGGTGGCGTCGCTGGCGCGTCACCCTCTGGCTCGGGGGGAAGGGCATCGAATCGGCCTACTCCTACGACGGGGCGCACTACCTGCGCATCCTCCACCACGGGTACTGGGACCCGCGGCCGACGATGCCGGCGCACGCCTTCTTCCCGGGGCTGGCGTGGTTGGCGACGCCCCTGTGGTGGTTGACCGGCTCGGATGCGATCACCGCCCACGCCGTCGCCACCGTCACCGGCCTCGGGGCCTTCGTCGCCGTCTGGGGCGTCACGCGCGAGTGGGTCCACGAGGTGGCGGCCCGCCGCGCCGTGGTGTTGATGGCGGTCTTCCCTTCGTCGCTCTTCCTCTGGATGTTCTACTCCGAAGCCCTCTTCATCGCCCTCGGTGCCGGAGCGGTGTGGGCCGACCGGCGAGGACGCCGCGGGCTGGCCGCCGCCCTCCTGCTCGGTGTCGCCACCACCCGCTCGGTGGGGATCCTCGTGCCGGCCGTGCTCGTGTTCGCCCGCGTCGTCCGTGCTCACCGCATCGACCGCTGGGCCCTCGGGTACGCCGCCGCCGGGCTCGCCGGGCTGGGCAGCGTGCTGGTCGTGATGCAGGTCCAGCTCGGTGATGCCTTCGCCTTCCTCGGCGTCCAGGACGACTGGGGTCGCTCGATCTCGCTGGCCCTGGAACTCGGTCGTCCAGGGGTTTCAGAACCTCACCCCCGAACGTGGCACCGTCATGATCCCGGCGTTGGTCGCCCGCTCGTTCGACCTGTGGGCGGTGGCGATCGTCCTCGTCGGTGTCGGCTACCTGATCGTGGCGGGACGGCTCGCGCCGGACGGTCGCACGTCGGCGCATCGCTTCCCCATGGAGGCGTGGATGCTCGGCGTGGCGATGATCGCACTGCCGTTCGCCTCGAGCGTGCTCGCCAGCTTCAATCGCTTCGCGTTGGCCGACTGGGTGATCTACCCCGCCTATGCCGCCATGTTGGGCCGGCTGCCGCGGTGGGCACGGGTTCTGGCGTGGATCGCCATCGTCACGGCCGGGACGCTCACTGCCTACGCCTTCATCGGTCGGATCTCGGTGGGTCGCTTCGTGGGTTGACGGCGCGGGCAGGTGTCCGGCCGGGGCCGACGACCCCGGTGGCGGGGCGTCGGTAGGCTCCGGCGATGACGCCTGGAGATCGTGACGGGCCCGAGGTCGTGCCCGGGTTCGACGGCGTGGGGCGCGCGGTCGAGGTGCTGCGCCGTGGCGGCCTCGTCGCCTTCCCGACGGAGACGGTCTACGGGCTCGGCGCGGATGCCGAGCAGCCCGAAGCGGTCGCCCGTGTCTTCTCGGCGAAGGGCCGCCCGGTCGACCATCCGCTCATCGTCCACATCGGCGACGCCGCCCTCCTCGACGCCTGGGCCGACGTGGTGCCTCCCGAGGCTCGCCTGCTCGCCGACGCGTTCTGGCCGGGCCCGCTCACCTTGTTGCTCTGGCGGGGTCCGAAGGTGGTCGACGTCGTGACCGGCGGGCGGCCCACCGTCGGGCTCCGGGTCCCCGACCACCCCGTCGCACGAGCTCTGCTCGAGGCGTTCGGCGGAGGTGTGGCCGCGCCTTCGGCCAACCGCTTCGGGCGGGTGAGCCCCACGACGGCGGCCGATGTCGTCGCCGAGCTCGGTGAGGGCGTGGACCTCGTCCTCGACGGGGGAGCGTGCACCGTCGGCGTCGAGTCCACGATCGTCGACCTCACCGGTGGCGAACCCGTCGTGCTCCGGCCGGGCGGGGTGAGCGGCGAGCGCCTCGGTGAGGTGCTGGGGCGCGAGCCCGTGAGGGCTGGCGCGGCCCGTGCCGGGACGAAGGAGGCGCGGGCGCCCGGCATGCTCCCGGCTCACTATGCGCCCCGGGCCCGCGTCGAGGTCGTGGACGAAGGCTCGGCGCCCGACCATCTCGCCCGGGCCCTGCGGGCAGCGGACCCGCCCGGTCGTTCCCCGGTCGTCGGCCTGCTCGCCCCGCACAGCCTGGCCGACGTCCCCGACGGGGTCGTCGTGCTCGAACCGGCGGGCGGGCCCGAGGAGTACGCCCGGCTCCTCTACGGCCGGTTGCGTCAGGCGGACCGGCTCGGGGTCGAGGTGCTCGTGTGCATCCCGCCGGCGGATGTGGGGATCGGCGTCGCAGTCGCCGACCGCCTGCGTCGGGCTGCGGCCGGGTCGGCCTGATCGCGGCTCGGTCACGAGGAGACGTTCACGGTGCGGGTGTGCCAGCCGGTGGCCCCGTCGGGGTCGACCCGGCTGCGTTCGCCGGTCTGGGTCTGGCCGGTGCCGTCGGTGGCGCGGACCCGGATGGTGTGGGACCCGGCCGTGGCCGACCAGTCGTGGGCCCACTGCCGCCACACGTCGTCGTCCTCTCCCGGTCCCAGGCGGGCGTCGACCCACGGCGCGTCGTCGATCTGCACCTCGACCTTGCGGATTCCCCGGGTGGTGGCCCAGGCGACGCCGGCGACCGTCACCGGTCCCGGTGAGATCGAGGCACCGGAACGGGGGACGTCGATGCGCGACTGGGTCTTGACCGGCGCCTCCTTCGCCCAGCCTCGGGGGATCCAGTAGGCATCGAAGTCGTCCCACCCGCGGAGCTCGATCGACCGGAGCCACTTCGTGGCCGAGACGTACCCGTAGAGGCCCGGCACGATGAGGCGAGCGGGAAAGCCGTGGCGCACCGGGAGGGGCTCGCCGTTCATGCCGACCGCCACCATGGCGTTGCGGCCGTCGAGGGCCACCTCGGTCGGGAACCCGACGGTGAAGCCGTCGACCGAGCGCCCGACGAGCTGGGCCGCGCCCTCCGGGACGGCGCCGGCTCGGAGCCCGGCCCGCTCGAGGATCGTGGTGAGCGGGACGCCCTGCCACACGGCTGTGCCGACGAGGTCGCCTCCGACCTCGTTCGAGACGCAGGCGATCGTGACGGGCGCCTCGATCATGGGGAGAGCCAACAGCTCGTCGAAGGTGAGGGTGTAGGGCTGCACGTCGTCGCCCTGGATCTGCAGCGCCCAGTCGGTCACGTCGACCTGGGGGACGATGAGCGCGGTGTCGATCCGGTAGAAGGAGTCGTTCGGCGTGATGATCGGGGTGATCCCGTCGATGGCGAGCGACTCCGGCGGGGTCGTCGCGGCGGAGCCGACCGCGGCCGGCGGGAGGGTGACCGGCGGGAGGGTCACGGTGGACCGGGCGACCTCGGCGGTGGAGGTCACCGACCACGATCGGGTGCCCACGGCGACGAGACCGGCGAACGCGGCGGCGGCGCCGGTCCAGGCGAAGAACGCACGGCGATCTGCGGACGCCCGCCCGGGGACATCGGGACCCGCTCGGACGTCGCGGTCATCGACTGCCGCCGATGCAGGACCGAGCGGAGCCTCGGTGGCGGCTCCGGCGCGCACCGGCGGTGGCCATGGGAAGGGGCCCACCCGACACCAGCACGCCCAGCAGCAGCCGCAGCGTGGCCCATCCGGCCACGGCGGCGAGGGTCGCGGCGAGCGAGCGCGGCACCCGCCGACGAGGTGGGATCGGCGGCGCCGGCCAGCGGCGCCCACGAGGCCGGCGGCGGCGAAGGACGCCGGCGCCACCCAGGGTCGTCGCAGCGACGCCCCGCCGACCAGAGCACCCAGTCCGAGGCTCACCACCACGATGCTGGTGAGGAGCACGGCCTTGTCGTTGGTGCCGAACGCCTCGATGGCGCTCTTCACGATCCCGCCCGAGGCTCGGTCGATCACCTCTGACCCGATGGAGGCGACGAGCGACTGCGTGCCGTCGACCGAGGCCGGTGACGAGCTCGGCGACGGCGAGGGACACCCCGACGGCCACCGCCCCGGCGAGGCGGGCCAGCGAGCGAGGCGCGGTGAGAGGTGATGTCACGGGTGCTCCAGTGGACGGGTGAACACGGTGATGGTACGGAGCGGCGGCCGTCCGGGGATCGACGGCGGGGGAGATGTTCGGGAGATTTTCGTTTCCGGCGGTCCCGATGCACGCTCCCTACCGACCAGTAGGTAGGCTGTCGTTGCAGGCGTCCCCCTCCCCGCCGATCCCGAGAAAGGCCTCGCGTGGACTCTCCCTCCGTCTCGCTGGTCGACGAACCGTTCGAGCGCACGCACCGTGCTCCCCAAGGTGAAGGCGCCCGTTCGAGCGCACCCCCGAGGAGCGGGTCAACTGGAAGGCCTCGATCCCCTTCCTGCTTGGTCCACGTCCTCGCCGTGGCCGGGACCCTCTGGTTCGGCGTCACGCCCAAGGCCCTGGTGCTGTTCGTCGTCGTCGTGTGGGGACGCATGTTCTTCATCACCGGCGGCTACCACCGGTACTTCGCCCACCGCACCTACCGCACGAGTCGGGCCTTCCAGCTCGTGCTCGCCGTGGGCGGGGCCAGCTCGGCGCAGAAGGGCCCGCTGTGGTGGGCGGGGCACCATCGCAACCACCACCGCTACAGCGACACCGAGCTCGACATCCACTCGCCGCTGCGGGGCTTCTGGTGGAGCCAC
The DNA here is from genome assembly GCA_963715425.1 of uncultured Iamiaceae bacterium. Lineage (GTDB taxonomy): Bacteria > Actinomycetota > Acidimicrobiia > Acidimicrobiales > Acidimicrobilacustridaceae > Rhabdothermincola_A. The sequence continues at coordinate 404,650 of CAVQSE010000001.1, read as the reverse complement.
GTCGGGTGGATCCTCTGCGATCGCTACGACGAGATCCCCCACGAGCGCATCCGTGACTTCGCCAAGTACCCCGAGATCCGCTTCGTGGAGAAGTGGAACGGGCTCTTCCCGTGGCTGCTCGGCATCGCCTGCACGCTCGTCGCCGGATGGTCGGGCCTGTTCTTCAGCTTCATGCTCGGCACGGTCGTGCTGTGGCACTCCACGTTCCTGGTCAACAGCCTCGCCCACGTCATGGGCCGCCGCCGTTTCGTCACCGACGACACGAGTCGCAACAACTGGTTCATCTCGGTGCTCACCCTCGGGGAGGGCTGGCACAACAACCACCACCACTACCAGGCGGCGGCGCGCAACGGCTTCTTCTGGTGGGAGCTCGACGTCACCTGGTACATCCTCAAGGGGTTGAGCTGGATCGGGGTCGTGAAGGACCTCAAGGTGCCGAGCGAGGAGATCCTGGAGGCCGACCGGATCGCCAACGGCAACTTCGACGTCGGGATGTTCAAGTACCACTGGGCCCGCGCCCAGGCCGAGGTGGCCCGCTCCCGGGTGGACGATCGCATCGAGGTCACGGCGTCTGGTTCCCTCGATCCCGCCGTGGTCGGCCGGCGCAGACGCCCTCGAGCTCGCCCTCGAGACGGAGAAGGTGGCCACCGATCGAGATCTCCATGACGCCGTCGCCGACGCCGACGTGCTGGCACGGTGACGCGGCGCAGCCAACGAGAGTTCACGCAGGGCATCTGAGGCGGCGCGCGGCCGGTACCGCCGCAGCGTCTCGTCGGCTGGCCTACGGTCACGGTGATGGACACGCAGTGGGAATCCGCGCTGATCACCGGAGCCTCGAGCGGGATCGGTGAGGCCGTCGCCCGAGATGCCGCCGCTCGCGGCGTCGGTCGGCTGGTCCTGGTGGCTCGACGTCGTGACGCACTCGAACGTGTGGCCGACGAGCTCCGCAGGGAGCACGGCACCACGGTCGAGGTGCTCCTCGCGGACCTCGCCGAACCCTCGGGCCGCTCACTCGTCGGGGATCGTCTGGCCGATGCCGGCGCTCCGGTCGAGCTGTTGGTCAACAACGCCGGCTTCGGCACATCCGGCACCTTCGCCGAGCTCGATCCCGCGGCCGAGGAGCGGATGGTCGCCGTCAACGTCGTCGCCCTCCAACAGCTGACACGGGCCGTGCTGCCGGCCATGCTCGAGCGGGGCCGCGGGGCCGTGGTGAACGTGGCATCGATCGCCAGCCTGGTCCCGATGCCCGACATGGCCACCTATGCGGCCACGAAGGCCTTCGTCGCCAGCTTCAGCGAGGCGCTCCACGAGGAGACCCGTGGCACCGGGGTCACGGTGTCGGCGGCTCTCGTCGGCTTCACCCGCACGGAGTTCGCGGACCACCTTCCCGCCGGCACGGGCGCCGAGGGGGTCCCTGCCTTCGCCTGGATGGACCCGGCCGACGTGGCGCGGCGAGATGCTCGACGGAGCGAGCAAGGGCCAGGCACTGATCGTGCCGGGTCTGGGCTACCGGGTGGCCACCGTGGCGATCTCTCCGCTGCCGCGCACCGCCCGCCGGCGGGCCACCGGGATCGTGCAGTCCCTCCTGCGCTGAGGGCGCCAGAGCAGTGCGCCGTGCGCCCGGAGCTTGTCGAGGTGGTGCACCGCGTTGACGAGGCGGACCGTGCCCGACTTGGACCGCATGACGAGCGACTGGGTGGTCGCTCCGCGCGAGTCGACGTGGACGCCCTTGAGCAGCTCGCCGTCGGTGATCCCTGTTGCGGCGAAGAAGCAGTTGTCGCCGGCCACCAGGTCGTCGGTGCCGAGCGCCCGGTCGAGGTCGTACCCGGCGGCGATGGCCGCAGCGCGCTCGTCGTCGTCCCGTGGCCACAGCCGGCCCTGGAGCTCGCCGCCCATGCACTTCAGTGCGGCGGCGGCGATGACACCCTCGGGCGTGCCGCCGATCCCGAAGAGGATGTCGGCACCGGAGTCGGGCCACGCCGTGGAGATCGCGCCGGCGACGTCGCCATCGGGGATGAGCCGGATGCGCGCCCCGGCGTCGCGGACCTCGCCGATCAGGTCGTCGTGGCGGTCGCGTTCGAGGATCACCACCGTGATCTCGGACACGTCGACGCGCTTGGTCCGGGCCACTGCACGGAGGTTCTCGCTGGGGGTCAGCGAGATGTCGACCACCCCGACCAGATCCGGGCCGACGGCGATCTTCTCCATGTAGACGCACGGGCCGGGGTCGAACATCGTTCCCTGCTCGGACAACGCGATGACCGCCAAGGCGTTGCCGCGTCCCTTGGCCGTCAGCGTCGTGCCGTCGATGGGGTCGACGGCGATGTCGACCGCGGGAGGTGTCCCGTCGCCGATGCGTTCGCCGTTGTACAGCATGGGCGCTTCGTCCTTCTCGCCCTCGCCGATCACCACCACGCCGTCCATGGGCACCGTGCCGAGCACCAGGCGCATGGCATCGACTGCGGCCCCGTCGGCGCCTTCCTTGTCGCCCCGGCCCATCCAACGGGCGGCAGCGAGCGCTGCGGCCTCGGTGACCCTCACCAGGTCGAGGGCGACGTTTCGGTCCGGCGTTGCACGCACATCTGTCATCCCCTGAGACTACTTGCGGCACACGGCGCTCTCTCCGTGCGAGCTCTGAGTCCGCTCGTGACGCGGCCGGACGCGAGACTGCGGGCGTGACAGATCACCGTGGCGACGTGACCGACGACCCCGAGGGGCGACCCCACGGCGGCAACGACCACACCGAGTTCGCACTCGACGAGTGGTCGGAGCAGGACCGCGCCCTGCTCGACCGGTTGCTGACGGGGGAGGGAATCGCCCACACCTGGCAGGGGGCCAGCGTCGTCGTGGCCGTCGGCTCGCAGTTCGCCGTCGACGCGCTGATCGACGCCGTCGAGGAGGGCACCGCCGTCGATGCCGGCCTGCTCGCCGGCGCCGCGCCCGTCGACGTCGGTGAGGCGCAGGACGCCTGGGACGACGACGTCGTCGACGACGACGTGGATGCCCAGGAGGTCCTCGGTGCGGTGTTCCTCGCCGCCGACCGCCTCCAGCGACGCGGTTCCGACCCGGAGGGCGTCCTCGCCCTCGTGGACCAGGCGTCCGTGATGGCGTCGATGCGCCTGCCGTTCGGCTTCGATCCGGCGGTCTGGGACGACCTGGTGGCCGTGACCACGGCCCTGGCGTCGGCGCTCACGGCAGAAGAGGGCAGCCCCGGCGCCGTCGGCGACGAACGCGTCGAGGAGATGGCCTCCGATCTCCGGGCTCGGCTGAGGCCGCTCGTCTGAGCGCCGGTAGCCTCGGGCACCGTGGTGGTCCTGGCCGAACTCGAGATCTTCTGCTCGCGACCCCACGCGCCGACCCGTCGGGTCGCCCTCGGCGACTCGCACCTCCCGTGCGAGCCCGCTCCCGGTTTCGGAGGCGTCCTGCTGGCCGGCATCGTCGCCGAGCACGTGCCGGCGATCGACCCCGACCACATCCCCGACATCAAGCGCCTCACCCGGGAGCTCGAGCAGGGTCGTCCGATTCCCCAACCCCGACTGCGTCACCGCCTCCAGGTCGACACGGTGGGGCTCTCGGCGGTTCGTCACCGGTTGTGCGGCGACGGCGAGCGTCTCTGGTTCGACTTCGACGACTCGGGCGCGCCGGAGCAGCAGGTCCTCGGTGCGATCTACGCCGCCGGCACCCTCGACGCCTCCCTGCTCCCTCCGGTGATGGCCGCCCTGCGGCGGGCCACGGGTTGGGCCGGACCGGTGGGCGACGACTTCATCGCCCTCGCCGCCGGCGGGCGGCGGGGCACGTCGTTCAACCACACCGCGGTCGAGAACCCGACCGCGTGGGCCATGGGTGTGATGGGTTTCGAGGGCGGGGGCGTCGCCACCGCCGTCGCCGCACCGCCGGCCCGCGACGTCGTTCGGCGCTACCGCGAGCTGCTGCGCGAAGCCCATCCCGATCACGGTGCCCAGAACGACGGGGCCGCGCAGCGCATCGCCGACCTCGCCGAGGCTCGCAGGATCCTCACCGGTCGCTGACGCCGTCGGGCCGGGCGGCGCACCTGGCGGGAGCCATCCCGGGTGACGGGCCTCGTCCTGTACGGTGCCCGCCGATGCCCGACCTCCCCTCTCCCCGGCGATCGTGACGTCCCCCGCGGCGGCCGGTGTGCCGTGCGCTCCCGCGGCCGTCGCTGCGGAACATCGGGCCTCGGGGTGGTGGGGCGACGAGACCCTCGGTGACGTGCTGGCCCTGAACGCCACGCGAGCGGGGCGACGAGGCGGCCTTCGTGACCTCCGAGCGATCCGTCTCCTGGGGCGAGCTCGACAGGGCGGTGACGGTGCTGGCCGAGGTGCTGGTCGGGCTGGGGCTCGATCGGGGCGATCGCGTGGCCGTCGTGCTGCCCGACACCGAGGTGGTGCACGTGGCGTTGCACGCCCTGCCACGCGCCGGGCTGGTGGCCATGGGCATCGGCGTCCGCGCCGGCGACGCCGAGGTGGCTCACCTCTGCGAACGGTCCGGTGCCCGGGCGCTGGTGACCGTCGCGACGCACCGCGATCGGCCCACGGAAGCGCTCCTCGGTGCCGCCCGTGCCGCCGGGGCTCCGGTCGAGCACCACGTCGTCGTCCCCGACGAGCTCTGCGTGGTCGGATCCCAGGTCCTGGTGGACGGTCATCCCGGATCAGCGGGCGTGCTGGCGCCGGATCTCGAACTGGGGCCCGACGAGCTCTTCCTCCTCAACTCCACCTCCGGGACGACGGGCCTGCCCAAGTGCGTGATGCACACCCAGAACCGCTGGATCGCCTACCACCGCATGGCGATGCGAGCCGGCGCCTTCACCGCGGACGAGATCTTCATGAGCCTGCTCCCGGCCCCGTTCGGGTTCGGCTTGTGGACCTCGCACTTCACCCCGACGCTGCTGGGGTGCCCGACGGTGGTGATGGAGCGATTCGACGCGGACGCGGCCCTCGACCTGATCGAGGCCCATCGGGTGACCGTCCTGTGCTGCGTGAGCACGCAGTTCATCATGTTGCTCAACGCACAGGCCGAACGCCCCCGTGACCTCACGTCGCTGCGCTGCATGTTCACGGGCGGGGAGGCGGTGCCCTACGAGCGCGCCGCCGAGTTCGAGGCGGCGACCGGCGCGGTCGTCCTGCAGTTCTACGGGTCGAACGAGACCGGTGCACTGAGCTGCACCACGGTCGACGACGACCGCGAGCATCGCCTGCGCAGCGCCGGTCGCGTCATCGACGAGATGCGCGTGCGGCTCTTCGATCCCGACGACGGCTCCGACATCACCGGCTCGGGGCGGCCGGGCCAGCCCGCCTGTCGGGGACCGGTGACCTGCCTCGGGTACTGGTCCGATCCTGCGGCGGATGCGGCGCTGCTCACCGACGACGGTTGGATGCTCATGGGGGACATCGTCGAGATCGACGACGAGGGCTACCTGCGGGTCGTCGGACGCACCTCGGACTTCGTGATCCGTGGTGGCAAGAACATCAGCGCACCGGCGGTGGAGGCCGAGGTCGGCACCCATCCGGCGGTGGCCATGGTCGCCGTCGTGGCCTGGCCGGATCCCGTGTTCGGCGAACGCCTGTGCGCCTACGTCGAGCTGCGCGCCGGGGAGGACCTCACCGTCGAGCAGCTCGGCCGGCACCTGGATGCACGCGGCGTCTCGCGGGAGTGGTCGCCCGAGCGACTCGTCGTCGTCGACGAGCTCCCCCGCTCCTCGGGCGGCAAGGTCGCCAAAGGGGACCTGCGCGCCGACGCGGCGCGACGGTCCGACGCCGAACGAGCCCGCGGCTCGGGTCCGTCCACGGGGTCGTCGGCGTGAGCGCTCGGGCCCGGCGATCGGCGTCGCACGCGGTGCTGCTGGCCCCCGGCGCGGGCGCCGATCGGGACCACCACACCCTCGTCGCCCTCGAGCGGGGGCTGGCTCCTGTACCGGTCGGGCGCATGGACTTCCCGTACCGCAAGGCCGGGCGCAAGGCCCCCGACCGGGCTCCGGTCGCCGTCGCCGCGGTGGTCGAGGAGGCCGCGAAGGCTGTCGCCGACGCCGCCATCGACCCTTCGCGTCTGGTGCTCGGCGGTCGCTCCTTCGGGGGAAGGATGTGCTCCATGGCGGTGGCGGAAGGACTTCCCGCCGCCGGTCTGGTGCTGCTCAGCTACCCGCTGCACCCTCCGGGGAAGCCCGAGAAGCTCCGAGTCGAGCACTTCGGGTCGCTCGACGTGCCCTGCCTCTTCGTCAGCGGCGAGAAGGACCCGTTCGGCTCCCCCGACGAGCTCCGGGCCGCGGCCGAGGCCATCCCGGGCGAGGCGTCGTTCGTGTGGCTGCCGGGTGGCCACGACCCACGCAACGCCGACGACGCCATCGTCGCGGCCGTCGGGGAGTGGCTCGCCGGACCTGACGTGATGCTCAGGGGGTGGTGGGGGTCGTCGAGAACCCGCCGCCCGCCGGGGGTGCGGTGAGCACCGGGCCGGAACCCACGATCGCCCGGGCCTCGTCGTTGGCGGCTCGGTAGGTCGGTGTCTCGCGGATCTCGCGGTTGACGTACATCCGCAGGTCGGTGCTCTGTCGGGCGGCGACGAGGAGGTCGGTGAGGCTCCCGTTGGTCCAGTCGACGGTGTCGGCCGCCGCCCGCGTGAGGTTGAGCTGGGTGACGGGGTTGGGCTCGGGCGACGGGTCGACCTCGGCGAGGGGCTCCTGGCAGATGTCGTAGGAGTCGAGCCCCGACCACCGGGCGAACACGTCGGGCGTGATGAGCGCCGACAGCGTCCACGCCGCTTCCGCGTACTCCTCGTCGGTGCGCCCGTCGATCGGTTCGACGTAGAGGGCCAGGTGACGTCCGTCGGGGGACGGTTCGTAGCGTCCGCCGGTGAGGTCGATCAGCGCCCCCCGGGTGAGGGTGAGGCCCATGGTGGCGAGCGCTTCGTCGTAGACCTTGCGGATGGACGAGAGGTCTTGGGGGGGCAGGGTCTGGTCGGGCGAGATCGCCGGCAGGAGCGCGGCTGCGGTGGCGATCGTGGCGGCCGGACCGGTGAGCGTCGTCGCCGGCGCGGCGACGGTGTCGTCGTCGCTGGTGCAGCCGACCGACACGAGCCCGGCGAGGAGGGCGACGGCGGCGCAGGCCGCCCACCGGTTCAGGCGATCACCTCGACCGGAACGCCCAAGGGCAGGATCTTGGAGAGCTCGGTGATGTCGGCGTTGCTCATGCGGATGCAGCCGTTGCTGACCTGCTGGCCGATGTACTGCGGTTGGTTCGTGCCGTGGATGCCGAGCTGGCCGGGCCCACCGTTGAACGTCTGGTGGACCTCGGAGAACCCGGACAGACCGTAGGCGTAGGGCCCGTAGACCCCGCCGGGGTCGGGTGTCTGGACCAGCTCGGTGATGTAGTAGAGGCCGCCGGGGGTCGGGGTGTTGTCGGCGGCGACGGCGATGGGGATCTCCTTCATCACCGCACCGGCGTTGAGCACGGTGAGGGTGAAGTTCCCCAGGTCGGCCTTGATGCGGTACGGGTTCGAGAGCAGCTCCACGTCGGTGCGCTTCACCCACCCGGATGACCCGTTCGGCCGCATCGGCAGGTACACCTCGACCCATGCGCAGTCGTCGGCGACAGGGGCGTCCTTCACGAGGAAGAGCAGGTCGACGGCGGCGTTCGGGTCGCCGTTGATCAGCCTCGGGTTGGTCATGGTGCGTACCGGCTCGGGGGCGTCGGGCGTCTCGTAGATGGCGAGCTCGCCGGGGTTCTTCGCCGTGGCGGTGAAGCTCTGGGCCTCGGTGGTGGCGACGCCGCAGCCCGCAGGAAGGGTGGTCGGGGGTGCGGTCGTGGGGGTGGAGACGACGGGGACGGTGTCCGTCGCCGCGGTGGTGGATCCTCCGCAGGCCGCGAGGAGCAGGCCCGACGCGAGGACGAGGGCGATGATCCGGGTACGCATGGGCGATCACGCTACCGGCCGCGATGGCTGCTCAGGGGGCGGCCACGGCGTTCGGGTCGGACGCCGGCGTCGCACGTGCCGGTCAGCGTCGATCGGCGGGATTGATGTCCTCGAGCTCGCGGTGGGCCGTCTCGGGGTAGAGCGTGGCGATGAGCACGAGCAGCACGATCGGACCGATGGCCAGCACGGCGATGGCGGGCCCCAGCGAACCCAGCCGGTCCGCGAGCCAGCCGGCGATCAGCAACCCGATCCCGCTCCCGGCCACGGCGACCACCTGCAGGCCCCCGTTGGCCCGGCCGCGCTGGGCGGTGGGGAAGAGCTCGGGTCCGTAGACGCCCAGGGCCGGGACGGCCATGGCGCCCACGACCGAGCCGAGGACCGACGCCGCCCACAGCGGGACGCCCCAGACGAGGTAGGTGGCGACCGTGAAGGTCACCCCGCCGGCGACGCCGAGGATCCCGATCAGCCGTCGGCCCCTCCGTTCGGCGAGTCGTCCGCCGGCGATGATGCCGATGCCGCCCGGCGTGTTCGTCAACAGGACGAAGAAGGTGATCTCGACCCCCGAGAACCCCCGTTCCGTGCGGAGGTACTCGTTCAGGAACTGCGCCGCCGGGGCGACGAAGAGGCTCCAGCAGAAGCCCGACGTGGCCAAGAGCGCGAAGCGTCCCCACGCGAAGCCCGCCGGGGCGACCGGTTCGCCGTCGTCGGGGGCGCCGTCGTCGGGGGCGATGGCGTGGGGGAGCCCGGCGGGCCGGGCCTCGAGGTGGTGGAGCTCGAAGCGTCTGGTCTCCGGGAGGAGTCGACCCGCCCGGACGACGGGGACGAGCGCCAGCAGGGGTACGAGGTAGGCGCCGCGCCAGGCTCCCGGGCTCACGTCCACGTAGAGCAGGTTCATGACGCAGATGCCGGCGCCGAGCGCGGCCGTCATGGCCAGCACCGACACGGCGAAGGCCCTCGCTCCCGATGGCATCTCCTCGACGGCGATGACGGCGATGAGGATGGCGGCGACGGTCGACAGGGCCCGGGCGAGGGTCTGGGTGGTGCCCAGCCAGACCATGCCCGGGGCGAGGGCGCCCGCCGCGGTGACGGAGCACGATCCGAGCAGGGACGCCAGCAGCACCACCCGTCGGCCTCGTCGGTCGGCCATCGACACGATCACCAACGACAGGAGGACCCCGATCCGGACCCCGGCCAGCAAGGTCCCCTGCGCGGCGGTCGACGCGTCGAACTGCTCGGCGGCGTAGGTGATCGTCTGGGTGAGCAGCGTGCCGAGGTAGCCGGCGACCAATCCCAGGATGCACAGCAGCGACAGCACGGTGGCGGCTCGTGCGTCGAGGACCTCGGGGGGAGCCCACCAGGGGGCGCGCCCGGGGGGCACCGCGCCGCGGCGGAGGCGGCGACGCAGGGCCCACGAGAAGGCGACGCCCCACACGGGGACGGCGAGGCGGTAGCGCACCGCCTCGACGACCGTCGCCCGCCCCGTGGCCGCCTCGGCGATGGTGACCCGGCGCTCCCACTCGTGGAAGGGCCCGACCTCGAGGCCGAAGACGAGGGTCCCGTCGTCGTCGACCTCGGGCCGCCCCTCGAGGAGGACGTCGGCCCGAGGACCACGCCACTGCTCGACCTGGTCGGCGTCGACCGTGTGTCGGTTCTCCACGACGGGCACGGTGGTCGGGTTGCCTCCTGCCCCGGAGGGCCATGGCTGCGCTCCCTCGGTGTCGGTCGTGACGGGCCGACGCCGTGCGGGGAGGGGACGGGTGGCGGCCATACTGTCCCGTCGTGGACCGCATCATCGTGCATCGCAGCGGACCGCTGTCCGGTCGTGTCCCCATCGGTGGGGCCAAGAACTCCGTGCTGAAGCTGATGGCGGCCACCACGCTGGCCCAGGGGCGCTTCGTGCTGCACAACGTCCCCCGGATCAGCGACGTGGAGTGCATGGCCGAGCTGCTGCGCTCGATGGGCATGCAGGTCGAGGGCGCCGCCGACCACTCCCTCGTGATCGAGCACGGACCCGATCTCGTGCCCGAGGCCCCCTACGAGCTGGTCGAGGCCATGCGGGCGTCGATCGTGGTGATGGGGCCGTTGGTGGCGCGCTTCGGGCGGGCGAGGGTGGCGATGCCCGGCGGTGACGACTTCGGTCCGCGCCCGATCGACATGCACGTCCGGGCCCTCGAGCAGCTCGGCGCCACCTTCGAGTCGGCGCACGGCTACATCGAGGCGCGGGCCGATCGCCTCGTGGGGACCCGGCTGCTGCTCGAGTTCCCGAGCGTGGGGGCAACCGAGAACGCCTTGATGGCGGCGGTGCTCGCCGAGGGGACCACGGTCATCGAGAACGCCGCCCGAGAGCCCGAGATCGCCGATCTCGCCGCCTTCCTCACCGCGATGGGGGCCCGCATCGACGGTGCCGGGGGCTCGACCATCGAGATCCAGGGCGTCGAGGACCTCTGCGCCGTCGAGCACACCGTGATCTCGGATCGCATCGAGGCGGCTACGTTCCTCGCCGCGGTCGGCGTCGCCGGAGGCGATGTGACGCTGACGGGCGCTCGGATCGACCACATGGACATGCTCGTGGCCAAGCTCGAGGAGATGGGCATGGGCATCGAGGCCGTCGACGGGGGGCTGCGGGCGGTCGCCCTCGACCGCCTGCGGGCGGTCGACGTGGCCACGTTGCCCTATCCGGGCGTGGCCACCGACTACAAGCCGCTCTTCGTGGCCATGTTGGTCACCGCCGACGGCGTGGGGATCGTCACCGAGAACCTCTTCTCCGGTCGGTTCCGCTACGTCGACGAGCTGGCCCGCATGGGCGCCGACATCCGCACCGAGGGGCACCATGCGGTGATCCGCGGGGTGTCGGAGCTGTCGGGCGCGCCCGTGCGGGCCCCCGACATCCGCGCCGGCGCCGCCCTCGTCGTCGCCGGGCTGCGGGCCGAGGGTGAGACCGTCGTCGCAGGTGCGGAGCACATCGATCGTGGCTACGAGAGCTTCGTGGACAAGCTCCGGGGCGTGGGTGCTCCCGTCGAGAGGGCGTGACCTCCCCTCCGGTGGTCGTGTCGGTCGGGTGGGTCCGGGACCGGGCCCTCCCTAGACTGGGGTGGTGCGCGAGCAGGTCGAGAAGGTCATCACCGTCATCCGTCCCGCCATCCAGGCCGACAACGGCGACGTCATCCTCCACGAGGTCGACGAGGACACGGGCATCGTCACCGTCGAGCTGATCGGTGCCTGCGTCACCTGCCCGGCGTCGACGGTCACGTTGAAGGCGGGGCTGGAACGCATCCTCAAGGACCGTGTCCCGGGGGTCACCGAGGTCATCAACTCGGGCGAGACGGCCCACGAGATCGGCGAGACCGCCGTCACCCTCTGACCCCGCCTCGTGCGTCGCTGCGGGGTGCGCCGACGCGGCCCGGGGCACTCGTAGGCTCGCCGCCGTGACCTCGCTGCGCACCGCCGAGCCCGCCGTGCTGCTGGCCAGCGCCCGTGCCGGTGATCGTGGGGCGTTGGCCCGCCTGCTGTCGCTCGTCGAGCAGGGCGGGGAGGCGGCGCACTCCGTGGGCCGACTCGTGCATGCCGAGGGGGGCCGGGCCACCACCATCGGCCTCACCGGATCGCCCGGTGCCGGGCAAGTCGACCCTCACCGCGGCTCTGCTCGCCGAGGCCCGCAGGGCGTCCGAGCGCGTGGCCGTCCTGGCGATCGACCCGTCGTCGCCGTTCACCGGCGGCGCCATCCTCGGGGATCGGGTGCGGATGGACGCTCACGCCCTCGACCCCGGCGTCTACATCCGCTCGATGGCCACGCGTGGGCATCTGGGCGGCCTCTCCCTGGCCGCTCCGGAGGCCGTGCGGGTCCTCGACGCGGCCGGCTGGCCGTGGATCGTGCTCGAGACCGTCGGCGTCGGACAGGTGGAGGTCGAGGTGGCCGGCGAGGCCGACACGACCGTCGTCGTCGTGAACCCCGGCTGGGGCGACGCCGTGCAGGCCAACAAGGCGGGCCTCATGGAGATCGCCGACGTCTTCGTGATCAACAAGGCCGATCGCCCCGGCACCGCCGAGACCCGGCACGACCTCGATGCGATGCTCTCGTTGTCGTTCGCCGGCCGTGACGACGAGGGCTGGCGACCACCGATCATCGAGACGGTGGCCACCAGCGGCGATGGTGCTTCCGACCTCTGGGCGGCGGTCCGCGATCACCGGGACTGGGCGGCGGACTCCGGCGCGCTCGCTCGGCGCAGGGCCGAACGACTCACCTCCGAGCTGCACCGCATCCTCGCGGCGAGGCTCATGGCGCGGCGCCACGGAGATCGGATCGGGTTCGCAGTTCGTCGAGTTGCGCAGCGAAGTGCTGGCTCATCGCCTCGATCCGTGGTCGGCCGCCGACCGCCTCCTCGACGGCCTCTGACCATTTTCTGCGTCGGCTCATGATCTGAGGCGGACGTGGGCCGAACGGACCGTTTCGTCGCGAAGCGGCGGTGGACCCCTTGTCCGGCGGGACCGGTGTGTCTACGGTCGGCTTCGGCGGTTCGGGTGCCACGGCACCCCGGACGAGACGAGCGGAGAGGTGAGGAACATGTCGATCGACGTCGGCGCCGACGCGCCCGTCCCCGTGCGCGACCGGTCATCGGGGGAACCCGCAGCCGGCGTGGCTCGGGGCATCTCACGGTCCCGGACGCGCCGGTCCGTCCTCGTCGCGATGGTCGTGGCCGTGGGCCTCGTCTCGGGTGCCTGTGGCGGCTCCGGCGACGCGTCGGTCGGCGGTGACACGACGATCGAGGATCGGGTCCTCGTGTGGTCGTCGTCCGTTCCCACCACCACGGCGGCGTCCACCACGACGATCGACGGCTCCGACGCCGCCCGCGCCCAGCGGGGCTTCCAGCGCTATCTCGACGCCTGGGTTCGCGTGATGGGGCGAGATCGACCAGGGGTGGCGCTCCTGGGTGAGGTACTCGTCGGCCGTGCCCACGACGAGCAGGTGGAGCGGGCCCGGGGCTTCATCGAGATCGGGCTGTACACGGACCTGCCCGATCCCGCGCTCCTGCGTGGCGAACTGATGTGGGTCGGCGACGAGGACGGTCGTCTCACGGCCGAGTTCTGCATCGTCGACAGAGGTCGTCTGATGCAGATGGGTACGGACCGGGTCATGAACGACGAGCTGGTGGTCAGCCGGGTGGTGGTGACCTTCGAGGACGGCGGTGCCAGCTCGCCGAGGCCGGCCGAACTGCGTTTCTCGCCGGCACTGGAGGGCGGTGCGGCATGCGGTTGAACCTGGCCCTGACGGTGGTGATGTTCGTGGCCGTGGTGTCGCAGGCGCTTCCCGCCGAGGCGGGCTCGGCCGTCGGCGGCGGCGCAGAGGTGGTCGACGGGCGGCCGGTGGCGGTGGTCGTGGTCGGGAGGGATGGACCGGTGGCGTCCTGGTCGGCCACGGGCGCCCGCAGCGGTCCCGCCTGGACCTGTCGCTACTTCGAGTGGGAGGACGACGCTGCGGCGCCGGTGAAGTTCGCCGACGAGCCCACCACACCCCGTGCCGGTCGCCTCTACCTGCTCACCTGCGTCACCGCGAGCGGCGCGCTGGCGGTGGGTCGGCTGGTCGTGTTCGATCCCGGTGATCCCTTCTCCGGCGTCGCCGCCGTCGAACGGGCCCTCGACGAGGCCCGCCGCCGTCTCGAGCTGCCGCCCCCGCGACCGGCGCTCAACCCCCCGCGGGACCAACTGGTGGGTGTGCCGACCTGGCTCTGGCTCACCGACCCCTGGCTGCCCGCATCGGCATCCGCAGCGATCGGTGCGGTCGCCTCGACCGTCACGGCCACACCGGTGAAGGCGACGTGGTCGATGGGCGACGGCACGTCGGTCACGTGCGGCCCCGGCCTGTCGTACGACCTCGGACGACTCCCGTCGGAGCAGTCGAGCGACTGCACCCACGTGTACGTCCGGGACTCCTCGGGCCTGCCCGGGGATGCCTATTCGGTGAGCGTCCGCATCGACTACGACGTCGGGTGGACGGCGACCACCGGGGCCGGCGGCGTGCTCGACGCCCTCTCGACGCAGGTCGACCTCCCCGTCGTCGTCCGACAGGCCCAGGCCGTGATCCGCTGAGCGATCCCCTCGTCACACCTGCCAGACACCCGGGCCCGGTCGGCTCCCCGCCGACCGGGCCCGGCGGGCAGGTCAGTCGTTGCCCCGGGCCACCAGCGCGTCGCGGATCTCCGTGAGCAGCTCGAGCTCGGTGATCACCGCCTCCTCGGCCTCCTCCTCACGGTTCTTGCGCACGTTCATCGCCGCATTGGCCACCTTGATGACGGCGAACATGGCCGCCGCGATGATCAGGAAGTTCACGACCGCGGTCAGGAACAGCCCGTACTGGATGACGCCCTTGCCCAGGGTGAACGTGAGCGCGTCGAAGTTCGGTTGGCCGAACACCGCGGCGATCAGGTTCATGAGGATGCCGTTGGCGAACGTGCTCACGACGGCCCCGAACGCCGCACCGATGATGACGGCCACCGCCAGATCCATCACGTTGCCCCGCAGGACGAACTCCTTGAACTCCTTCAGCATGACCGTCTCCCTCGTCGTGTCGCCCGGACCGGTTCCGGCGCACGCCACCAGTGTGATGTATGCGGCGGGATCGGGTCGGCGCCACGCGGATCAGGCGCCCACCGAGCGCCGGCCGTCGAGCCGGTACTGTCGCCGAGATGTCCGACGATGTGGTGACGGTCGACCGCCGCGACGACGGTGTGGCCCTGGTGACGCTGCGCAACGGGAAGGTCAACGCGCTGTCGACGACGGTGCTGCGCCGGTTGCTCGACATCGCCGCCGCGCTCACCGCCGACCCCCCGGGCGCGGTGGTCGTCACCGGCAGCGACCGGATCTTCGCGGCGGGTGCCGACATCTCCGAGTTCGGCGGGCCCGAGCGGGCGAGCGAGGTGGGCGCCCTGTTCCACGATGCGCTGGCGGCCGTCGCGGCCATCCCGCGGGTCACCATCGCCGCCATCGCCGGCCCGGCCCTCGGAGGCGGCTGTGAGCTGGCGTTGGCCTGCGACTTCCGGGTGGTGTCGGAGACGGCCAAGCTGGGCCAGCCCGAGATCCTCCTCGGCATCATCCCGGGCGGGGGCGGCACACAGCGACTGGCCCGCCTCGTCGGACCGGCGCGGGCCAAGGACCTCGTGCTCTCGGGGCGTCAGGTGCGTGCCGAGGAGGCGAGGACGATCGGTCTGGTGGACGAGGTCGTCGCTCCGGGCGCCACCCTCGAACGAGCCCTCGAGCTGGCCGCGACCTTCGCCCGGGGACCTCTGGCCGCGCAGGCCCTCGCCAAGCGGGCCATCGACGAGGGCCTCGACGTCGCGCTCGGCGGCCGGACTGCGCCTCGAGCAGGAGCTCTTCGTCGAGGTCTTCGCCACCGACGACGCCAGGATCGGGGTCGCCTCGTTCCTCGAGCACGGCCCAGGGCGCGCCGAGTTCACTGGTCGCTGAGCGCGCACACGGCGCGGTCGCGACGGCGTCGAGGCTCGGTAGCGTCGGGGACGTGACCGCACCCACCCCGATCACGACCTGCTATCGCCACGACGATCGTCGAGCAGGTGTGTCGTGCCAGCGTTGCGGCCGTCCGATCTGCCCCAGCTGCATGAACCAGGCGTCGGTGGGCTTCCACTGCCCGTCGTGCACGCACGAGGGGGCGAAGCGGTCCCGATCCGTCCGCTTCCGAGATCTCGGGCCCACGCGCCCTCTGGCGACGATGGTCCTCATCGGGATCAACGTGGCCGCCTTCGTGGTCATGTCCGTCGCCGGTCGTTCGTTCATGACCGCCTCGGGCCCGGTCTACCGCGAGGGCGTCCTCTTCGGACCCCTGATCGACCAGGGCGACTGGTGGCGTGTGGTCACCGGCGGGTTCCTCCACGCCGGGGTCTTCCACCTCGCCATGAACATGCTGTTGCTCTGGCTCCTCGGCCAGATGCTCGAGCCCATGCTCGGACGCCTCCGCTTCGTCACGCTCTACATGGCCTGCCTCGTCGCCGGCAGCTTCGGCGTCTTGTTGATCTCGCCGAACTCCCCGACCATCGGCGCATCGGGTGCGGTGTTCGGTCTCATGGGCGCGGCGGTCATCGCCCAACGTCGCGACGGCATCAACGTGTGGCGCAACGGCATCGGGGGCCTGGTGCTCGTGAACCTGATGCTCACGTTCCTCGTCCCCGGCATCAGCGTCGGCGGTCACGTCGGCGGGCTCGTCGGCGGGATCGTCGTCGGCGCCGTCGTGTTCGCCCTCGACCGTGCCGTACCGGTGCCGTGGGTCGGTGCCGTCGTCTCGGTGGCCATCACCGTCGTGCTCTACGCGGGCTGCCTCTGGGCCGCCGGCCAGTGGATGAGCCCCGTCCTCGACCTCTGAGCGCAGTGGGGGTCAGCGGCCCTCGACGATGTCCTTGAGGTTGCGCAGGTTGCCCTTCCAGATGAGGCGCAGCACCTCACCGCCGACGACGGCACCGAAGGGCCCGCCCATCCACCACGGGAAGTGGAGCTTCTCGGACCAGGTGAACTTCGTTCGCCCGCCCCTCGCCCGCTTCAGCGTGAACACCCCCGTACCGGTGACCATGCCGACGTGGCGGACGCCCATGGCCTTCCTGGGCTCCCAGCGGGTGATCTCCATCCGGTCGGTGAGGCGGAACGGCCCGACCTTCGTGTCGCAGTCGAAGGTGGTGCCGACGCCGGAGGTGCTCGGCGAGGTGAAGCGGATCGCCACGGCGTCCTCCATCCAGGCGACGTGGTGGCCGACGTCGCGCACCGTGTCCCACACCTCGGCGGGGCTGGCGTCGATCACGGTGCTCACACGTATGCCGGGCATGGTGGCCATGCTACGGAGCGAGGACGACGGAACCGGTGCCGGACGATGTGCTCGAGACGTCAGCCGCCTCGCAGCTGGGTGGCGGCCTGCTCGGGGGCCACGATGTTGATCCGCACCCCGGTCCCGGCCTCGAAGCCGGCCACGCTGGTCAGGCGGGGCAGGGCGTGGACGTGCCAGTGGAAGGGTCCGTCGGCATGGTGCGGCGCCGAGTGGAAGACGAGGTTGTAGGCCACGTCTCCCACCAGCGCGGTGAGGTCGGCGAGACGCGTCGCGGAACGCCCGCCCGACGGCGACGAGGTCGCCCGGTGCGGCGTCGGCCAGGTGGGCCTCGTGGGTCCGGGGGATGACGAGCAGCTCGTAGGGGGACGCACTCCAGAACGGGCACAGCACGACGACCCGCTCGTCGCGGCGCACGATGCGCACGGCGGCGTCGCATTCGGCGTGCACGGTGGCGCACAGCACGCACTCGCCGTGGCGGTGATCGTGGTCGGCGAAGCCCCGGCCCTCGGCCGTCAGCTCCTCGGGCACGAAGGGGATCCCCGAGCAGCTGGCCGTGCGGGTGCTCGAGGGAGGCACCCGCCTCGCGCCCGTGGTTCACGATGGCCTGGGTGTAGCGCACCCCGGCCCTGTGGGCGTGCTCCTCCATGCGGTCGCGGATGGCGGCCATGGTGAGCCCGACCTGCTTGTCGTCGATGTCGGCCCAGCTGGCGCCGTGATCGGGGGAGAACACGAGGACCTCGTGGATGCCGGTGGCGGGGGCCTGGGCGAACAGCGGTCCGAGGTCGGTGACGGTGAAGGGCTCACGTCCCTCGAAGGCGGGGTAGAGGTTGGGGACCACCCGCACGAGCCAGCGCCCGTCGCGGGCGTAGGTCTCGAGCGCCGGTGGTGTCTCCTCCTCGTGCCCGGGGCAGAACGGGCAGGGCCGCTGCTGCGTCGCCGAAGGGCAACGAGCGGGGGGCGAAGTCGCCGGGGCGTGATGCCCGTTCGACGGCGATGGTCACCCATCGGTCGGTCAGCGGGTTGAGGCGGAGCTGGCTCATCGCCGGCTGCGGTAGACGCTCACGTGCGTGTCGCAACCGTCGTCGAACGGGCGACCGTCCCAGCCGCCCCAGCGCTCGGTGCGTGCGAGCCCGGCGTCGGCGGCCAGCGAGGTCGAGCTGCTCCGGGGTCGAGGTACCGCACGCTCCACGGCCGCAGGCGGATGCCGGCTTCGCTGATCTGGACGTGCTGGCCGGTGATGAGCTGTGCGGTCGGCGCTCGTGCTCGGTGGCGGTCAGCACCACACCGTCGATGCTCACCGAGCGAACGTCGAGCGAGGTCCGTGCGACGTCGTCCGTCGGTCGGCACGAAGGCCTCGACGGCCAGGCCGCCGCCCGGAGCGAGCAGGCGGGCGCACTGGGCCAGGCACCGGCGCTGGGCGGCGTTCGCTGTCGAGGTTGAAGAACGTGTTGTACGCCGCGAAGACGAGCCGGAAGCTCCCTTCGGCGTCGGGGCGAGGCGCACGCCCGTCGGCGGCGAGCCCTCGTCGTCGAACAGGTCGGCCATGTCGGCGCACAGTGGGTGCACCCGGTCCCCGCCGGGCTTGTCGGCCATCCGGTCGAGCATCGCCGGCGACCCGTCGACACCGATCACCGTGAGGCCGCGCGGCGGCGAGCGGGATGGCCAGCCGTCCCGTCCCCACGCCCGAGCTCGAGCACGGGGCCCGGCCCGGCGAGCGCAGCGAGCGCGTCGACGGCGGCGTCGGTGTCGAACAGCTCGCCGTACCAGTCGTCGTAGACGTCGGCGAAGGCGTCGCCGTAGCGGGCGGGATCGTGCACGTCACCCAGTCTGACCGCCCCGCCGACGCGTCTCGGGTTCTGCCCTCCCCGGAGAAGACCGATCGAGCCCCATTAGCCTGGAGGGCGCCATGGTGTCCGACGCTCCTGCCCCCCCGCACACTCGCCGGCGGCCTACCTCGACCACGCCGCCACCACTCCGATGCGCCCCGAGGCGGTCGAGGCGATGCTCCCCTTCCTCACCGAGCGCTTCGCCAACCCCTCCGGGGCCCACCGCATGGCTCGCGACGCCAACCGTGCCGTCGACGAGGCGCGTGAGGAGATGGCCGAGCTCCTGGGCTGCTCGCCCGGCGAGGTCATCTTCACCAGCGGGGGGACCGAGTCCGACAACCTCGCCGTGTTCGGCGCCCGCCGGTCGTCGGGGGAGACGGCGGTGGGCCCGGACGGGCTCGTGGTGTGCTCGGCGATCGAGCACCACGCCGTCCTCGACCCGACCCTCGCCCTCGGGGGCGCAACGGTCGGCGTCGACGGCGCGGGCCGTGTCGACCTCGACGAGCTGGCGGCGGTGCTCGACGCGGCGGGCGCGGATCGTGCCGCCGGCGACGGGCCCGGTGTCCGGCTCGTCTCCGTCATGACGGTGAACAACGAGGTCGGCACCGTCCAGCCGGTCGCCGCGGTCGCCGACGATCGTGCGCCGCCACGCCCCTGGGGCGGTGTTGCACACCGACGCCGTCCAGGGCCTCTGCGCCCTCGACCTCGGCGAGGTCGCCTCGGCCGCCGACCTGCTCACCGTGTCGGCTCACAAGTTCGGAGGCCCGAAGGGCACCGGCGTGCTCGTGGCCCGGTCGGGGGTGGCGCTCGCGCCACGCCAGCTCGGCGGAGGCCAGGAGCGGGGCCGTCGGCCCGGCACCCCCGACGTGGCCGGCATCGTGGCCGCCACGGTCGCGGCTCGTCGCACGGCCGCGGAGCGTGACTCGGAAGGTGGAGCGGCTGGCCAAGCTGCGCGACAGGCTCGTCGGCGGGCTCGCAGCCTCCGTTCCCGGCCTCGTCGAGACGGGAGCACCGCTCGTCGACGGGATGCCCGATCGGTCGGGACGGGTCCCGGGGATCGCCCACGTCTGCATCGATGGCGTCGAGAGCGAGGCCTTGCTCTTCCTCCTCGAGCGTTCGGGGGTCTACGCCTCGGCGGCCTCGTCGTGCTCGAGCGGGGCGGCCGAGGCCTCGCACGTGCTCGCGCGCCATGGGTGTGGGCGAGCGACCTCGCCGCCGGTGCGCTGCGCCTGTCGCTCGGTTGGTCGAGCACCGAGGCCGACGTCGACCACGCCCTCGCCGTCATCCCGCCGGCGGTGGAGCAGCTCCGCCGCTTCTCGCTGTAGGCGCCGGGAGGTCTGTCGTGCAGGTCCTGGTCGCCATGTCCGGAGGCGTCGATTCGTCGGTGGCGGCCGCCCTGTTCCGCGACGACGGTCACGACGTCGTCGGCGTGACGCTCAAGCTGTGGGGTGGCGAGAGCGATTCCGGCTGTTGCTCGGTCAGCGACGTCGACGATGCCCGGCGCGTCGCGCAGCAGCTCGACATCGAGCACCTGGTGTTCAACTTCGGTGACGACTTCACCCGTCACGTCGTGGAGCCCTACGTCCGCGACCACGGATCCGGTCTGACCCCGAACCCCTGCATCGAGTGCAATCGCCACCTCAAGTTCGACCGCCTGGTGAACCGGGCCGCCGCATTGGGCTTCGACGCCGTCGCCACGGGCCACCACTGCCGGATCGTCGCCGGCGCGAACGGCGGACCTCGCCTGGCTCGGGCGACGGACCCGGCCAAGGACCAGAGCTACGTGCTGCACATGCTCGACGGGGACGTCCTGGGTCGCATCGTCTTCCCGATCGGTGCGCTGACCAAGAGCGAGGTGCGGGAGCGGGCGCGTGCGCTCGGCCTGCGCACGGCGGCGAAGCCGGAGAGCCAGGACGTGTGCTTCATCACCCGAGCCGGAGGAGGTCGCGAAGCGTTCCTCGGCTCGCGCATCGAGCTGCGCCCGGGTCGTCTGGTCGACCGGGCCGGTTCGCCGGTGGGGGAGGTGGACGCCGTCGAGCTCGTCACCGTGGGCCAGCGGCGGGGTCTCGGATCGGCCGGTGACGGTTCGCCCCGGTACGCCCTCGACGTCGACGTCGACGCCGCGACGGTGGTGGTCGGTTCGGCGGAGGAGATGCTGAGCCGTCACTCCCGCGTGCGCGACCTGGTCTGGGTCGACGAGGCGGCCCGACGCCGAGCCCTGGCACCGGACCCGGTGGGCCTCACGGGCCAGGTGAGCGCCCACGGGCACCCCGTGGCCCTCGTGTCGGTGGCCCTCGACGACGATGGCCGGGTCGGCGGTGATCGCGTGGGCCGAACCGATGCGACGGGTGGCCCCGGGGCAGAGCGTCGTCGTCTACGACGGCGACGTGGTGCTCGGTGGTGGGATCGTCAGCCGCTGAGCACGGGTTCCGTCTCAGCCGACGGGGAAGCGGCGACGGGTCGCCTCGGTCAGCACCGCGCCCGGTCGGCTCGGGGTGAAGAGCACGGCGTCGACGTCCTCCAGCGAGATCGGTTCGGTCGGGCCCCTCAGGCGTCGGGGCGCCGCGGGCACGATGGTCTCGGGCGCGTCGAAGGTCGCTTCGAGGGCCAACCCCAGTGCTCCGGCCGTCAGGTCGCGAGCCGTGGTGTCGATCGCCGCCGGCGCCAGCCGGCGCAGGCTCGATCGCTGCACGAGGAGGGCGTCCTGCAGCACGGTCCGGTCCACGAGGACCATCCCCGCCGGCACGAACACCACCCAGCGGAGCGCGAGCTGGTGCAGGTTCCGCGATCCGACGACGACCACCGCCCAACCGACGACGAGCAGGACGCCCCCGGCGACCCACTGCTGCGCCGCCAGGAGCATGGGCCCGGTCACGGCACCGGCGACGACGAGGAGCCACACCGACTCCATCGGCCCGAGGATCACCACCCCCGGCGGACGCAGCAGCATCCGTCGCTCGTCGCCGTACGAGGAGCCGTTCACGAACTCGTCGCCGACCGGCGCGAACATCGCCACCACGGCGGCGAGGCTGGTCACGGCCAAGGCGATCGATGACGGGGCGGCGGCGCCATCGGGTCCGACCACGGCCGCCCAGCCGGCGCCGAGCACCGACGCAGGAGCCACGATGCGCAGGGTCGTGAGCGACACGGGTCGAGGCACCAGCGCCGCCGCCAGCGTGACGGCCCACAGGAACCACAGGCCGACGGTCGCCACGACCTGCACCGGGCGGCTCCGCGGATCGAGGGCGTCGGCGAAGGCGGGGCCGGCGGTGAAGGGCAGGCTCACCCACACGAGGGCGAAGCCCCAGCGGCGGGCGAGAGGTGCGAGGCGGGTCATCGGCGCCGAGATTTGCCGATCGAGGGCCCCGGTGGCTATTCCATGGTGTCGGATCGGGAGCATCCCGGGCCGGATGTGGAGCGTGCCGGGGGGCCGTTCGACGGGAGGGGGACACGTGGCCATGGGCGACACGACCGGTGTCGGGCCCGTTCCCGCGTCCGGCCCTCGCGCCGTCGAGGCCGTGTCGGAGTCGGCGATGAGGGTGTCGCCCGATCCGACCGTACGCCTGCCCGTCGGGCTGGTCACGGGGATCGGTTGCCTGCCCCACACCGATCCCGGGGAAGCGGTCGAGTTCGTGCTGCGGCACTCGCCGGGACTGCCCGCCGCACCGTCGTTGCCCGGTCGCTCCCCTGCGCGAGGGCATGGTGGCGCGGGCGGTCACCGGCCTCGCCGGGATCTCGGTGGGTGACGACGGCAGCCTCGACATCGACCACGCCGGCCTCGACCCCGACGCCCCCGTCGATCCCGCGTTCGACACCGACGCCTTCGTCGGTCTGCGGGCGTTCCTCAACGCCATCGCCGATCGGACCGGTCCGATCAAGGTGTCGCTCACCGGTCCGGTCACCCTCGGTGTGGCGCTGCAGGCGGCCGGCATCGACCGTGAGCTGGCCTTTCGGATCGCGGGTCGTGCGGTGAGGGCCCGAGGACGGGCGCTCGTCGACCTCGTGCTGCAACGGGTGCCCCAGGCCCAGGTCGTGGCCTTCGTCGACGAGCCGGCGCTGGTGGGCCTCACCGAGAACGGGTTCCCGGTGGGGCCGAACGACGGGGTCGACCTGGTGTCCGGTGCGCTGGCCGTCGCTCGAGCCGCTGGCCGTCACCGGGTTGCACTGCTGCGGCGCGGCCGACTGGCGCCTGGCGCTGGCGTCGGGTCCCCGGATCCTGTCGCTCCCGGTGGGCGCCGGCGTCGAGCGCCATGCCGGGCTCGTCGGCGACTTCCTCGACTCGGGGGGGTGGTTGGCATGGGGGGCGGTGCCCGTCGACGGCCCGGTCGGCCCGACCGTCGATCGACTGTGGCGCCGGCTCACCGACGAGTTCGCCTCGCTGGCCGACGGCGGGTGTGACCCCACGCTGCTGCGGACGAACGCGATGGTCACGCCCGTGTGCGGCCTTCCCCACCACGGCATCACCCAGGCCGAGAACGTGATGACGCTGGCCGTCGGGTGTGGCCCGTCGCCTCCGTGACCAGGCCCACGGTCTCCGGGCGTCGGTCGGCACCTGACCACGGCCCGGTCGCCCGCCGGTCGGGCAGGTCGGACCGTCGCAGCGCGTCGGTAGTGTTCGCCGCGTGACCGACGTGGATCCCGCTGCCCGGGTCGAGGCGCTGCGTGCATCGATCCGTCATCACGACGAGCGCTACCACGGCCACGACGCGCCCGAGATCCCCGACGCCGACTACGACGACCTGGTGCGCGAGCTGCGCGGCCTCGAGGAGCGCTTCCCCGACCTCATCACCCCCGACTCGCCCACCCGCACGGTGGGTGCCACGCCGAGCGCCACGTTCGCGCCCGTCGAGCACCGGGTGCCGATGATGAGCCTCGACAACGCGTTCTCCGCCGACGAGCTCCGGGCCTGGGGCTCCCGCCTGGAGCGGCGCCTCGAGGGGCTCGGCGAGACCACCCGTCGCCGCGGACCTGGTGACCGAGCTGAAGATCGACGGGCTGGCCATCTCGCTGCGCTACGAGCGCGGTCGGTTCGTGCAGGCCGCCACCCGGGGCGACGGGCGCACGGGCGAGGACGTGACCGCCAACGTGCGCACGATCGACGTGATCCCCCGTGCACTGCCCGAGGGCGCGCCTGATGTGCTCGAGGTCCGGGGTGAGATCTACATGCCGATCCCGGTGTTCGAGGCGCTCAACCGTGCCCAGCTCGAGGCGGGTGAACGCACCTACGCCAACCCCCGCAACACCGCCGCCGGGTCGTTGCGCCAGAAGGACCCGAGCGTCACGGCGTCGCGGTCCCTGGCCTTCTGGAGCTACCAGCTCGGCGAGGTGGTCGGCGGTCCTCAGCTGTCGAGCCATCACGAGTCGCTCGAGTGGTTGCGCCACCTCGGCTTCCCCGTCAATCCCGAGGTGCGGGTGCTGGCCACGCTCGACGAGGTCTACGCCCAGGCCCGTCACTGGCAGGAGCATCGCCACGACCTCGACTACGAGATCGACGGACTCGTGGTGAAGGTCGACGAGCTCGCGCTGCAACGGGAGCTGGGCTCCACGTCCAAGGCGCCGCGCTGGGCCATCGCCTTCAAGTACCCGCCCGAGGAGCGCACCACGGTCCTTCGCCGCATCATGGTCTCCATCGGCCGGACCGGTCGGGCCACGCCCTTCGCCGAGCTCGAGCCGGTCGTCGTCGGCGGGTCGACGGTCGCCATGGCCACCCTGCACAACCAGGACCAGGTGGCGGCCAAGGACGTCCGGCCGGGCGACACGGTGATCGTCCGCAAGGCCGGTGACGTGATCCCGGAGGTGGTCGGACCGGTGCTGGCTCAGCGTCCCGCCGGGCTCGAGCCATGGGTGTTCCCCACCGAGTGCCCGGTGTGCGCCCAGCCGTTGGTGCGGGCCGACGACGAGGCCGACACGCGGTGCGTGAACATCTCCTGCCCGGCCCGCGTGGCCGGCACCATCGAGCACTTCGCCTCCCGCGGCGCCATGGACATCGAGGGATTGGGTGAGCAGCGGGTCCGGCTGTTCCTCGACCTCGCCCTGGTGCACGACATCGCCGACCTGTACACGCTCGACCGCGAGCGCCTCTCCGGCATCGAGGGTTTCGGCGACCTCTCCATCGAGAACCTTCTCGGCGCCATCGACGTGTCGAGGTCGAGGCCGCTGGCCAACCTCCTGGTCGGGCTGAACGTCCGCCACCTCGGCCCGGCGGGGGCCCAGGCGCTCTCACGGCACTTCGGTCACCTCGACCGCATCGCCGCAGCGTCGCTCGAGGAGCTGGCGGCGGTCGAGGGCGTGGGGCCCACCATCGCCGCGGCGGTCCGCGAGTGGTTCGACGACGAGCCGAACCGCCTGGTCGTCGAGAAGCTGCGCGCCGCCGGCGTGAACCTCGTGGGGCCCGCCGTGGCGCCGGTGGCGTCAGACGCTCGCCGGGATGTCGGTGGTGGTGACGGGCACCCTCGACGGCTTCACCCGTGACGAGGCCGCCGCCGCCATCACGAGTCGTGGGGGCAAGTCACCCGGTTCGGTGTCGAAGAAGACGACCGCCCTCGTCGTGGGTGACGACCCCGGCGCGTCGAAGCTCACCAAGGCCGTCGAGCTGGGTGTTCCGGTCCTCGACGAGGCCGGCTTCGTGGCCCTCCTGGGCAGCGGCGAGGTGCCGGCCCGGGCCGACGGCGGATCCGACGCCTCGGCGAGCGAGTAGAAACGACACAGCGCGGCGACGAGGGTGGCCGACCCAGGGGAGTGCAAGGTGACGATCAAGGCCGTGGTGTTCGACTTCGGAGGCGTGTACACCTCGTCGCCCTTCACCGGGCTGCGGGCCTGGCACGACGAACGGGGCCTCGACGCCGCCGTCGGCCTCCGGGCCGTCTTCGGGCCCTACGACCAGGACACCGACCATCCGTGGCACCAGGTCGAGCGGGGTGAGCTGGCCATCGCCGCCGCGGCGGAGCAGATCAAGGCCATCGCCGCGGAGGAGGGCCTCGATCTCGACCTCTTCGAGATGTTCTCGGCCATGGGTGGCGAGGCGGGGGCGCGCCAGGACGTCGTCGATCTCACGTTGCGGTTGCGCGCCGACGGCTATCGAACAGCGCTCATCACCAACAACGTGGCGGAGTTCGCCGACGGTTGGAGAGCCATGATCCCGGTCGACGACCTCTTCGAGCTTGTGGTCGATTCGAGCGCCGTCGGGATGCGCAAGCCCGATCCGGCCATCTTCCAGGTCGCGCTCGACGAGCTCGGACTCGGTGCCGCCGAGGCGGTCTTCCTCGACGATGCGCCCGGCAACGTCGCTGCGGCCGAGGCGCTGGGGATGCGGGCGATCCTGGTCGAGGACGACCACGCCCCCGCGTTCGCCGAGCTGCAGCGCCTCCTCGAGGTCGAGGGCGAGCCCACTAAATAGGAACTTGACTTCCTGATACTGAGTTCCGTATGATGAGCAGGCCGCAACCGCCGACACCGAGGTGACCATGCCTGCTGCTCCCGCTCTGCCCGCCTCCGCCACCGAGCGTTCCGTCGAGCCCTGCCCGGTCTGCGACACCAGCGCCGACGCCCGCTGCGCCGCCTGCAACAGCACCGGATGGATGGTCGTGCGCCAGGGACGTCTGTCGACCATCGGCTCCTGACTGCGTCAGACCACCGAGAAGCACCACGAGGTGCTCGACGACTGCGCCGGGCCCGTCTCGGTGCGCCAGAACGTGGCCACGATGCAGTTGCGCCCGGCCGGCCAGAACTCGATCGCCTTGCCGGGGCCCGGCTGGAAGAACACCTGGCTGAGCGGCGCCACGACCAGCAGCTCGTCGAGGGGCAGCGGCGTGCCGTTCACGGCCAGCTCGGCCTCGTAGCCCGGCTCGAGGTCGATCCCGATCTGGTCCTGCTGCAGGATCTTCGAGTCCGGGGCGGGGATGAGGCGCTCGATCGATCCGCCGGCGACGTTCGTGGACGGGTCGCTGGCCAGCTGCACGAGGGCGTATCCGGCGATGAGCACGATGCTGATGAGCACGGCGTAGGCGGCATGGCGGGGCTGGAAGCGCCGTGCCGGCCGGGGTGGAGGTGCGGCGGAGGGTGGTGGCGGCGATCCGGCGTCGGTCATGGCACCAGTGTGCCCCCGAGGCGCCGAGGTCGGTCCAGTCGCGGGCCCCGGGTCGCCTGCGAGGGGTCGCCGAATCACACCCGTGTAACCAGTAGCCTCTCCTGGTGGCGATTTCCCGGGTGAGTGACCGTGTGGGCCAGGTGCTCGGTGGCCGCTACCGGCTGCTCGGCCCCATCGGCACCGGTGCTTCGGCCACCGTCTACCTCGCCGACGACGTCGTGCTGCGTCGACGCGTGGCGGTCAAGGTCCTGCACGCCGCCCTCGCCGACGATGCCGCCTTCCTGAAGCGGTTCCAGGCCGAGGCGCAGGCTGCGGCGGCGCTCAACCACCCACACGTCATGGCGGTGCACGACTGGGGGCAGGGCGACGTTCCCTACCTGGTCACCGAGTTGCTCGGCGGGGGGTCGCTGCGGGCCATGCTCGACACCGGTGCTCGCCTCGATCCGGCGCAGACCCACCTGGTGGGCCTCGAGGCGGCGCGTGGCCTCGACTACGCCCACCGCCGTGGTTTCGTCCATCGCGACATCAAGCCGGCGAACCTGCTCTTCGACGAGGACGGACGGCTGCGCATCGCCGATTTCGGTCTGGCCCGTGCCCTCGCCGAGGCCGCGTGGACCGAGCCGATGGGAGCCATCCTGGGCACGGCGCGGTACGCCTCCCCCGAGCAGGCCCAGGGTCGACCCCTCGACGGTCGCAGCGACGTGTACTCGTTGGCCCTCGTGCTGGTCGAGGCCGTCACGGGTGAGGTCCCGTTCACCGCCGACACCACCATCGGCACGCTCATGGCGCGCGTCGATCGACCGTTGCCGGTCCCCGAGGCCCTCGGACCCCTCGTGCCCGCGCTCGAGGCGGCCGGGCGCCCGAACCCCGACGACCGGCCCGATGCGGCCACGTTCGCCACGATGCTCATGGCCGCCGGTGACCTGGGCAAGGCGGAGAGCCTGCCGCTCGCCGGCACGGCGTTGATCGATCCCGACGAGTTCGAGCCCCGCGAGCCCACGACGCTGTTCGTGGCCGAACGCCAGCTCCGCGCCGACCTCGATCCCGAGATCATGGCGGCCCCTCCGGGGACGACCACCAACGGCCTCATCATCGTCGGGGGTGGAGACGGCGACGAGGTCCTGGCTCAGCCCGAGACGGTGAAGATCGATCGGGCCGCGCTCGCCGCCGACGGCGACGAGCCGCTCACGCGCTCCGAGCGTCGGAAGCGGCGCAAGGAGGACAAGCAGAACGCGAAGCTCCTCGCCGCCGGTGCCTCGCCCGAAGCCCTGGGCGCCGACCCGGATCAGGTCGTCGGCGGTGGCGAGCCTCCGTCGACGACAGCGTCGGGGATGGCGCATCGCCCTCTGGGTGGCGTTGGCCGTGCTCCTGCTCGGTGCCGGCGGAACGGGGATCTGGTACCTGACCCGCACGCCCACGTTCGTCGTGGCCGACTTCGTGGGAGGCCCGGTCGCCGCCGCCGAGGCCGCGGCGACCAGCGACAACTTCGAGATCGACCGCACCGACGTGTTCGACGAGACGGTCGAGGCCGGGGTGGTCATCGCCCAGGACCCGGGCGCAGGAGTGACCCTCGACGAGGGGTCGACCCTTCGGCTGACCGTCTCGGCCGGTCCGCCACCGGTGGCCGTTCCCACCGATCTGGGCGGCAAGCCGCTCGACCAGGTCACCGAGGAGCTGGCCGCCGTGGGGTTGTCGGTCGGTGAGGTCAAGGCGGTGTTCGACGAGAACTGGCCCAAGGACGCGGTCCTCAGCCTGGCCCCGGAGACGCCGCCCGAGCTCCCCAAGGGCTCGGCGGTGGGCCTCGTGGTGAGCGACGGTCCGACGCCCCGCCAGATCCCCGCCGGGCTCGTCGGCACCGATGTCGAGGCGGCCACCATCGCCTTGCGGGCGGTCGGTCTCAGAGCCGGCCGACAGGACGCGTTCTCCGATTCCGTGCCTCCCGGGATCATCATCGACACCGAGCCCGGTGAGGGCGCCACCGTGCCCCGTGACAGCACGGTGACGCTGATCGTCTCGATCGGGCCCGAGACCGTCGTCATCCCGAGCTCGATCGTCGGCCAATCCGTGACGGAGGCGACCACCACGCTCCAGGGCCTCGGGCTGGCGGTGAGCGGCATCCAGGGCTCTCCGCTCAACCCGGTGACCGGCACCAACCCCGCCGTGGGCCAGTCGGTCCGCAAGAACACGTCGGTGGCCCTCATCACCAGCTGAGCGCCGGCTGGGCGCCGGTGGTCCGGCGCACGCCGTCGGGAGGGGTTCCGGGTCGCCCGATACCCTGCCCGGCGTGCCCCCGAACGACCCTTCTTCGTCGCGCTCGGCGACCGGGGCAGCCACGCCGTACGACCGCGACGACGTCCTCGACGTCGGCCTGGAGCCTCCCGGCATCGACGAGGTCGTCACCGTGCCGTGGAGCCTCCTGCTGCGTCGTCGGATCGCCGGCCGCCTCTCTGACAGCCCCCGAGGCCCCTGGGTCATCCTCGCCGCCTCGCTGCTCGGGGTGTTCACGGCCAGCTTCACGATCACGGTGCTCACCGTGTCGTTGGGCGACATCGCCCGCAGCCTGGACACCACCACCAGCGTTCTCACCTGGGCCATCACGGCGCCCAGCCTGGCCATGGCGGTCCTCGGCCCGGTGGCCGGGAAGCTGTCCGACCGCCTGGGCGCCCGGCGGGTGTACCTCTGGAGCCTGGTCGGTGTGGTGGTGTTCTCCGCCGCCACCATCGTGGCGTGGAACGCCGCGGCGTTGATCGGCTTCCGGTTCCTGGGGGCGGTGTTCGGTGCCGCCGCCGGTCCGTCGGCGCTCTCGATGATCAACCGCAGCTTCGCACCCGCCCGTCGGGCGCAGGCCATGGGCTACTGGTCGCTGGTCGGTGCGGGGGCCCCGGTGCTCGGTGTCGTCATCGGTGGCCCGCTGGTCGACGCCTTCGGTTGGCGGTGGATCTTCGTGTTGCAGACGCCCATCGCCGCGCTGGCGCTGGTGGTGGGCTTCTTCGTGCTCCCGCGTTCGGCGCGCGGGCTGCGGGTTCCCTTCGACATCGCCGGCTCGGTGCTGTTGGCCGTCGGGGTCGGTTCGATGCTGGTGGCGTTGAACCGTGGCCCGGAGATGGGTTGGTCGAGCCCGTTGGTCGTCAGCGGGTTCGTCGCGGGTCCGCTCCTCCTGGCGTGGTTCGTGCGGGTCGAGAACCGCACGGCGCACCCGTTGCTCCCGATGCGGTACTTCCGCAAGCGCAACTTCGCCTTCCCGATGATCAACCAGTTCCTGGCCAACTTCGCCTACATGGGCGGGTTCATCCTCACCCCGCTCCTGCTCACGGAGGTCCTCGACTACAGCACCACCAAGACCGGGCTGGTGTCGATCGCCCGTCCGCTGGCCTTCTCGATCGCTGGACCATTTGCCGGCTATCTGGCGGTGCGGTTCGGTGAACGCACCATCGGTGTCGCCGGCTCGCTGTGCCTGGCCGCGTCGACCCTCGGGCTGGCAGCCATCACCGCCGACTCCAGCCTCCTGTGGATCGAGCTGTCGCTGATCCTCTCGGGCATCGGGATGGGCGCAGCCGCGCCCTCGATGATCGCCTCGATCGCCAACGCCGTGGACGCCGAGGACCTCGGTGTGGTGAGCGCCGCCGCCCAGACCATGAGCCAGATCGGCGTGGTGGCGGGCATGCAGATCCTGCTCACCGTGCAGGTGGCGTTCGTGGCCACGAGGGGCGATGCCAGCTACGGGGTGGCCTACCACGTGGGTACGGTCGCGGCGTTGGGCGCAGCCCTCGCGGCGTCGTTCGTGCGACGCACCCGCCATCCTGCGAACGACGGGCCCGCCGCAGTGGCCCGATCGGCGACGGCCGAGGGCTGAGGGCTGAGGTTCGCAGGCTCGACTACGGGGCGGTGAGGTCCTTCACCGCGATGGCGATGGCGATGGCGTCGGGGTCGGGGTCGATCGACTGCACTTGCAGGGCCATCAGCTTGGTGATGTCGCCCTGCACCTTGATGCGCCCGGCCATGAAGGCCTGCATGGCAACGGTGAGGTCCTGGTCGACGAAGATGGCCTTGGCCGTGTCGTACTCGACCGTCACGGTGAGGTCCGGCGAGTCCAGATGGCCCTCCTCCACGAGGAGCTGGCCGTCGGAGGTGTCGACGTGGCCCTTCATGTCACCGGCCTCGAACGGGGTCTGGATCACGACGACGTTCATCTTCATCGTGAGCGGCGGCTCCCCGGCCGGCTCGGGCATCTCCTCTCGGATGCGACGTACCGCGCTCAGCCACTCGGGACTGAGGAACTCGTGCTGCTCGGCCACCGGACCTCCTGGGCGCTCACCGTGACGAACGACGACGACCCTATCGGGACGGCTCGACGGCCCACGTAGCATGGGCCGTCATGTCTGCCCGTCTGACCCGTGACGACGTCGCCCACGTCGCTCGCCTCGCTCGGCTGTCGCTCACCGAGGGCGAGCTCGACCTCTACACCGACCAGCTGGCCAAGGTGCTCGACCACGCCGACGACGTGGCCGCCCTCGATCTCACCGACGTGCCCCCGACGGCGCATCCCCTCGAGCTGGCCAACGTCCTGCGTCCCGACGTCGTGACGCCGTGCCTCGATCGCGACGAGGTCCTGGCCGAGGCACCGGCCGTCGAGGACCACCGGTTCCGGGTGCCGGCCATCCTCGGGGAGGAGCCGTGAGCACCGTCCCGACCACCGCCCGTGAGATCTCCTCGGCAGTGCGCGCCGGTGACCTGTCGGCTCGGGAGGTCCTCGACGTCCACCTCACCGCCATCGACGACCGTGAGGGCGACGTCCACGCCTTCAACCTGGTGATGCGCGACGACGCCCGCCGCGCCGCAGAGAGCGTCGATCGACGCGTGGCGGCCGGGGAGGATCCGGGTCTCCTGGCCGGCGTGCCGGTCGCCCTGAAGGACAACCTCTGCACCAGGGGCGTCGCCACCACCTGCTCGAGCCGCATCCTCGACGGGTGGCGCCCGCCTTACGACGCCACGGTCGTCACCCGCCTCGCCGACGCCGGCGCCGTGGCGGTCGGCAAGACCAACCTCGACGAGTTCGCCATGGGCTCGTCCACCGAGAACTCGGCCTTCGGCCCGACCCGCAACCCGCGCGACCTCACACGCGTGCCCGGCGGCTCGTCGGGCGGATCGGCTGCCGCCGTCGCGGCCGGGTTCGCCCCGGTGTCGCTGGGCAGCGACACCGGCGGCTCGATCCGCCAGCCCGCCGCCCTGTGCGGGGTGGTCGGGGTGAAGCCCACCTACGGGTTGGTGAGCCGCTACGGGCTGATGGCCTTCGCCTCGTCGCTGGATCAGATCGGGCCGTTCTCCACGACGGTGGCCGACTCGGCGCTGGTGCTCGAGGCCATCGGTGGCCACGACCCACGCGACTCGACCTCGATCGACCAGCCCCTGGCCGACCTCACGCACGTGCTCGATCGGGGGGTCGAGGGACTGCGGGTCGGACTGGTCACCGAGCTCATGGGTGCGGGCATCGCCCCCGACGTGTCGGCGCGCGTGCAACAAGCGGCCGCCGCCCTCGCATCGGCCGGCGCCGAGGTCAGCGAGGTCTCCGTGCCCGCCACGGGCTACGGCCTGTCGGCGTACTACCTCATCGCCCCGGCCGAGGCCTCCAGCAACCTGGCCCGCTACGACGGTGTGCGCTTCGGCCTGCGCATCGATGCCCCGACCACCGCCGAGATGAACGAGGCCACCCGCACCGCCGGGTTCGGCGACGAGGTCAAGCGCCGCATCATGCTCGGCACCTACGCCCTGTCTGCGGGGTACTACGACGCCTACTACGGGCAGGCCCTCAAGGTGCGGACGCTCATCCTCCGCGATTTCGCATCCGCCTACGAACACGTCGACCTGCTGCTGTCGCCCACGTCGCCGACCACCGCGTTCCGCTTCGGCGAGAAGACCGACGACCCCCTGTCGATGTACCTCAACGACATCTGCACCATCCCCAGCAACCTGGCCGGTCACCCTGCCATCAGCGTTCCGTTCGGCACCGGGGACGACGGCCTGCCGGTCGGGGTCCAGGTGCTGGCCCCGGCGCTGGGCGAGGCGACCATGTTCCGTGCCGCGGCGGTGCTCGAAGCCGCCGCACCGGCGTCGATGGAGACCGGATCGTGAGCACCGAGAACCTCACCCACCGACCGATCGAGGGCGAGCACTTCCTCGTGACCAGCCCGACCACCGGCGACGCGTGGGAGATCGTGGTGGGCCTAGAGGTCCACTGCGAGCTGGCCACGGCGACGAAGTTGTTCTGCGGCTGCCCCAACCACTTCGGATCCGAGCCCAACACCAACGTCTGCCCGGTGTGCCTCGGACTGCCCGGATCGCTCCCGGTGCTCAACCACGAGGTGGTGGAGCTGGCCATGCGCCTCGGTCGGGCGCTGCGCTGTTCGGTCGAGCCGTCGGTCTTCGCCCGCAAGAACTACTTCTACCCGGACATGCCCAAGGACTACCAGGTCAGCCAGTTCGACCGTCCGATCAACGTCGACGGGTGGCTCGACCTCCCCGACGGCACCAGGGTCGGGATCGAGCGGGCCCACATCGAGGAGGACACGGGCAAGAACACCCACGCCGGTGGGAGTGGTCGCATCCACGGAGCCGACTACTCCCTGGTCGACTACAACCGCGCCGGAGTCCCCCTCGTCGAGATCGTCGGTCGCCCCCACATCCGCCACCCCGAGCAGGCCAAGGCCTACATCGACGAGCTGCGGGCCATCCTGCTGACCACCGGGGCCTCCGACGCCAAGATGGAGGAGGGGTCCCTGCGGGTCGACGCCAACGTGTCGGTGCGGCGGGTCGGGGACACCGCCCTCGGGACGCGTTGCGAGATCAAGAACCTCAACTCCCTGCGATCCCTCGGTCGGGCCATCGAGTACGAGGCCCGTCGTCAGGTCGACCTCCTCGAGACCGGGGACCGGGTGCGCCAGGAGACCCGTCACTGGGACGAAGGTGCCGGGCGCACGCGGCCCGGGCGCTCCAAGGAGGAGGCCGAGGACTACCGGTACTTCCAGGAGCCGGATCTGGTCCCGCTCGCCCCGGGGGCCGAGTGGGTGGCCGCGGTGGACGCAGCGATGCCGCTGCTGCCAGCCGAGCGACGAGCCCTCCTCGCGGCCGCGGCGGGCGTCACGGCGGCCGAGGCGGCCATCGCCGTCAGCCGTGACCTCGACACGCTGGCGTCGGCCGCGATCGCCGCCGGCGGCGACGCCGGACGTGTGCTGACCCACGTCGAGCACAACCTGGCCGTCGATGGTGCCGAGGACCTCGACCCCGTGCACCTCGCCGCCCTGGTCGCCCTCGAGATCGACGGGAAGCTGACGGCCACGCAGGCCAAGACCGTCCTCGCGGAGATGGTCGTCACCGGGGAACACCCCGAGGTCATCGCCAAGGCCAAGGGGTTCGAGGCCATGGACACCGCCGACCTCGAGGCGGTTCTGGCGGAGATCGTCGAGGCCAGCCCCGACGAGTGGGTCGGCTACTGCGAAGGGGACGACAAGCGGCGGGCCAAGCTCCAGGGCTTCTTCGTGGGCAAGGTGATGAAGGCCACGAGGGGTCAGGCCGACGGCAAGGTGGTCACGGCGCTGCTCGAGCAACGCCGCGTCGGCGCCGACTGATCGGGCATCTCGGGGGGGTGACATCGCCGCCCTCGGGCGGTACGTTCGCCTCCTCGGCCCTCTGGGGTCCTCGGACCATCCAGGACACGAGGGTGCGAGATGCGCAACGCAGGGCAGAGCCGTGAGCGATGTGAGCGGTGTGAGCGGGGCGGGCATCGAGGTGGGCAGATCGGTCGACGCCGGCCGAGGGCGCTCGCCGTGGCCATGACGGGAATGGCCGTGGCGATCGTCGCCGGGTGCGGTGGTGGTGGTGCGACACCGGCCGCGACACCTGCCGAGCCGGCATCGGTGTCGTCGGTCCCACCGCGGCCGGTCCTCCCGGACGGTCCCATCGGCGCACGGCTGGTGACCACCGACGAGGGCTGCGTGGCCGCCGGTGCGGTGCTCGACCTGGCCTTCCAGAACCTGGCGCTCGCCGTTCGGGGCGCCGATCCGGCCCTGATGGCCGACGTCGCCGCGCAGGCCGATGCCTTCCGGCCGTCCATGCCGGAGATCCTGCGCCGAGCGGTGGGGGAGGCCGAGATGGCGATCGGGGAGTCGGCCGAGGTGCTCCACGAACAGGCCCGACGCGACCGCGTCGCCGGTCGCGTGCCCGACGTCGTCGCCCAGCAGACCGTCTTCGACCAGCTGCAGGTCGAGACGGAGGCACTGGCGCTCAACGACCTCCTGGCGGTGCGTTGCGGATTCGGGTGAGGCGACGACGTGGGCCGAAGTGGTCCGATCGTCCCTGTTCCGGCGATCGTCGTGGGCCTACGATCGCCAGAGCAGGTCGTTCGACCGAACCAGACGAGTCAGAGGGGCACTCATGCGATCAGGCACGGCGGGGTCGAGGTTTGCAGCGGTGATGGCGGTGGGGCTCCTGGTGGTCTCGCTCTCGGCCTGCGGCGGGGGCGGCTCGGCGCCCGAGGTGGTGTCCCAGGAACCCGCGGGCTCGTCGTCGAGCGGTTCGTCCTCCGGTGGATCGTCGAGCGGATCCCCGGCCGACGACATCCGCGACGCCATCCCCGACATCGTCGGCGACGAGGCGCAGGCCTGCCTCGAGATCGGGCTGGCCTACGCCAGCCTGAGCCTGAGCATGCTGGGCACTGCGTTCGGCGCCGATCAGGCCGACGTCGACGAGATGACACAGCAACTGGCCGACCTGCGCGCCGAGGTCCCGGCCGAGATCGAGGACGACTTCGAGGTCTTCAGCCAGGCGATGAGTGAGTTCGGCAGCGTCATGACCGATGCCGGTGGAAACCTCTTCGACCCCGCCACCCAACAGGCCCTCGAGGATGCCGGTCAGGCCTTGGAGACCCCGGAGGTCAAAGAGGCGCAGGCCAACATCGAGGCCTATCTCGAGCAGAACTGCCCCGAGTCCGCCTTCACCGCCGGCAACTGATCCGTGTGGCCCGGCGCGGGCCCGGCTCCCGGACACCTCAACGGATCGCGCCCGGCACGGCCCACGAATCGGTTCGCCAGCGGCGGGCCAGCACGGCCATGCGGGCCACCATGAACACCGTCAGCGCGCCCCACAGCCATCCGATCCCGAGGTCGAGCACCGCCACGCCGAGGGCCAGCGGAGCGAAGACGAGCAGGGCGATCCACATCGCCCGACCGAGGAAGGCCATGTCGCCGGCGCCGATGAGCAGGCCGTCGAGCACGAACACGGTGCCGTTGATCGGCTGCATCACCGCGACGAAGAGCAGGAGGAACCCGGCCAGGGCCACCACCGCCGGGTCCGTGGAGAACAGCTCGGGGAGCCAGGGCCGCGCGATCAGGACGACGAGGCCGAGCACGATGCCCGCGGCCACGCCCAGCTCGAGGAGCCGGCGACCGACCATGCGTGCATCCTCGGGCGAACCTGCTCCGAGGTGGTGGCCGATCATCGCCTGACCGGCGATGGCCAGGGCGTCGAGCGTGAGGGCGAGCAGGCTCCAGATCTCGAAGGCCACCTGGTGGGCGGCCACGTCGGTCGTGCCGAGCCTGGTGGCGACGGCGGTGGCGAGCAGGAACGCCCCCCGCAGCGCCGCGGTGCGCAGGAAGAGGTCGCGGCCGACGACGGCGAGCTTCGAGAGAGCGTTCGGGGCCGGGGGCCGAGGGGCACGGTGTGGCGCCGTACGGCGACGGCCACCCAGGTCACGTAGACCCCGGCCGAGGCCCACTGGGCGACCACGGTGGACAGCGCCGATGCGCCGATGCCGAGATCGAGCACGACGATCCACCACAGCCCCAGGAGCAGGTTCAGCGCGGCCGATCCTGCCGCCACGAGGAGGGGTGTGCGGGTGTCCTGCAGTCCTCTCAGGTATCCGGTGCCCGCGAGCACGATCATCATCGCGGGCACGCCGAGCAGGCTGATCCGCAGGTAGATCGTGGCTTGGGCGAGGACCTCGCCGTCGGCTCCCATGAGCCGCAGCAGGGGGTCCGAGAGTGCGGCGGTGGCGGTGGCGACGACGAGGCCCAGGCCGAGCGCCAACCACAGGCCCTGGACCGCCTGGTGGGCGGCCTGGCGTTCGTCGCCCGCGCCGATCAGCCTCGACACCGCCGCGGTGGTGCCGTAGGCGAGGAAGATGAACACCGAGTAGCCGAGCAGCAGGATGCTGCTGGCCACGGCCAGCCCGGCCAGGGCATCGGTGCCCAGGACCCGACCCACGATGGCGGTGTCGGCCAGGACGTAGAGCGGCTCGGCCACCAGGGCGCCGAGGGCCGGGACGGCCAGGCGCAGGATCTGGCGGTCGAGCGGTCTCACCCTGGGCCCGGGCGCCCTCGACGGCTCACGCCACGTCCTGACGTCGGAGTCGCCGCGTGGCGTAGGTGAGGGCCACGACGGCGACGAGGGGTGGGACGATCCACCGGTAGGGCGAGGAGATGGCCGAGAAGCGCAGCGTCACGTCGGCGGTCTCGGTGAGCACCGATCGGCTGTAGGTGCGCACCGCGAGGCGCCCGGCGGTGTCGTTGGCGGTGGCGATGAAGCCTTCCCAGATGAAGATGTAGAGCAGCCCCCAGACGAGGGCGCGTCGGACGCGTAGGCCGAGGGCGCAGAACAGCCCGGTGTAGGCGACGAGGGCGAGCGTGGCCGACAGACGCGGTGCCGAGCACCAGGGCGCCTCCACCTCCCGTGGCGGCCGCGGCCACGGTGAGGGGGATGACCACGAGCGGCCAGCACACCGTGAACGACGAGGCCGCCGCGGCGACCACGATCCGCGAGCGCCGGACGGGGCGCAGCCACAGGTAGACCAGGGTGCCGTCCTCGACGGGGTCCCCGAGCGCGGCGGCGCCGAAGACGAGCGCCGCCACCGGCACCAGCAGCGACAGGCCGAACCCGTTGACGAAGCGGGCCCCGGCGCGCAGCTCGTCGAGGTTGCCGGAGGCACCGATGGCGAAGGCCACGACGATCCCCACGAGCCCGATGGCGAGCATGGCCAGGACCCGGGCCCGGGTGACCTGGCCGCGCAGGAGCAGCCGGTAGAGCGGGAGTCGTTCGGGGGCGAGCAGCGGCACGCTCAACCACCGACCAGGTAGCGAAAGACGCTCTCGAGGTCGTCGTCGAGCGGCGCCACCTCGCGCAGGCTGATGCCGAGCTCGGCGGCCACCACGACGACGTCGCGGCGCAGGCGCGCGGCGTCGACGGCATCGACGAGGGCGGTGTCGTCGTCGTCCATGCGCACGGCGAGGACCGATCCCCGTTCGAAGAGGGCGGTGGCCAGCTCCCGCGCCTTGTCGGCGCGGAGGCGCACGCGGTGGGGGCGGTCGTCCATGAGGTCGCGGATGGCGTGGAAGTCGCCTTCGGCGGCGAGGCGGCCCTGGGCCATGACGAGGACCCGGCTCCCGAACCGCTCGACCTCGTCGAGGACGTGGCTCGACACGATCACCGTCTTGCCCTCGTCGCCGAGGCGTTGGAAGAGGTCGATGAGGTGGCGGCGCTGGCGGGGGTCGAGTCCGGTGAGCGGCTCGTCGAGGACGACCACCGTGGGGTCGTGCACGATGGCCTGGGCCACCTTGGCCCGTTGGCGCATCCCCTTCGAGAACCCGGCGATGGGCCGGGGTTCGTCGGGGTCGAGCTCGACGACGCCCAGGGCCCGGCGGGCCGCCGCCTCGGGCTCGTCGAGGCCTTGGAGCACCGCGGCGAGGCGGACGAAGCCCAGCGCCGACAGGTCCTCGAAGAGGGTCTCCTGTTGGGGCACCAGCCCGATGTGGCGGGTGAGGGAGATGTCGTCGCGCGGGTTGCCGCCCAGGACGTCGACGGATCCCTGCGACGGCGGGGTGAGACCGCACATGAGGCGCAGCATCGTCGACTTCCCGGCACCGTTCGGGCCGAGGAGGGCGGTGACGCCGGGCCCGACCGTGAACGACACGTCGGACACCGCCACGAGGTCGCCGAACCACTTCGACACCCGTCGCACCACGATCCGAGCGTCGGCCGGCACCGCCATGGGCGGCGGTGGGAGCGGGGCCGGTGGGGGCGGGAGGGCCGTCACCGGGTCACCGTCAGGCGTCGGTAGCGCAGCCAGGTGAACAGCGAGAACGCCGCCGTCCACGCCACGTAGGCGGCCGACGATCGTGCCGGTGGTCAGGGTGAAGGCGGCGTCGACCCCGGTGGTCGGTGAGTCGTAGATCCGTTGGACGACCTCGAAGGGGAGGCCGAGCAGGTCGAGGCAGAAGAACAGCGGCGATGCCTCGGCGCCCTCGACGAACGCCCCGCTGACGGCACTGCTGGCCAGGAGGATCAGGATGATCGCAGCCGACGCCGGCGGCCTTGCGGGAGGTGGTGGCTGGACACGGCCATCGACAGCGATGCCGGGAGCACGGCCACGGCCAGGCCGCCCAGCACCATTCGTCCGAGCAGGGTCAGCAGGTCGAGCGGGCCGTCCGGGCCCTGCCCGACGATGGTCAGGCCGATCAGCAGGAACAGCGGTGGGCCGAGGGTGACCAGCGCCAGCAGGGCGACGGTCGCGATGGCCTTGGCCAGCAGGTAGGTGTCGCGGGTCAGCGGGGACGCGAGGTAGAGGCCGAGCATCCCGGTGCGTCGGTCGGTGCACAACAGCTCGGGGGCGACGAACACGGTGAAGACGACGATGGCCGCCGAGATGAAGCCGTAGTAGTCGGCGTAGGTCGGGAGCAGATCGGTGTTCTCGAGCAGCG
This sequence comes from uncultured Iamiaceae bacterium, assembly GCA_963715425.1. GTDB lineage: Bacteria > Actinomycetota > Acidimicrobiia > Acidimicrobiales > Acidimicrobilacustridaceae > Rhabdothermincola_A. The sequence goes on along the minus strand of CAVQSE010000001.1, from coordinate 365,251 downwards.
TCTCGCTCAGGAACACCGCCAGGCCCACGAACACGATGGCCGGGACGTAGGCGATGAACACGGCCAGCGCGGGGAGGATCTTCTGCCAGAACGGTCGCTTCAGCCCGAGGGCGCGCTGCATCGAGTGCAGGACGAGCGATCGCATCGCCCCGCGGACGCCGAGGCGGGGTCCGGTGTAGGCGCGGTAGCCCCGATCGAGGATCCGGGCCTGGGTGCCGGTCGTCGGCCCGGGTTCCGGCGCCTGGGCCGCGGTCATGCCCCGACCTCCAGGAAGACGTCTTCCAGGCGCACGGTCCGGTCGCTCATGCGGCGCACGCCGACACCGGCCTCGACCACGGCGTCCCGGGCGGCATCGTGGGGGTCGGACCGCGGGCTCCGGTCGCCGTCCGCATCCGGCACCGTGATCGACAGGCGCAGGCCGTCGTGGGTGACGTCGAGGCCCCGATCGCGCAGCAGCGCCGCCACCGCGTCGGGTCGTGCGTCGACCTCCAGCATCAGGCCGGTGCCCTGCCCGGTGAGCTCGTGGAGCGGGCCCGAGGCGACCACGGCGCCGTCGCGCAGGATCACCGCCGCGTCGCAGGTGCGCTCGACCTCGTCGAGCAGGTGCGACGAGATCACCACGTGGATGCCGAACTCGGTGCCGACCCGCCGGATCAGGGCCAGCATCTCGTCGCGCTGCACCGGGTCGAGGCCGTCGGTGGGCTCGTCGAGCAGGACCAGGGCCGGATCGTGGGCGATGGCCTGGGCCAGCTTCACCCGCTGGCGCTGGCCGGTCGACATGGTGCCGATCGGTCGGTAGCGCTCCTCGCCCAGGCCGACCTGCCACAGCACGTCGCTGGCCCGGGCGGTGGCCTCCCGTCGCGGGAGCCCGTGGATCTCGGCGAGGTGGCGCACCAGGTCGTGGGCCCTGATGTCGGGGGGGAGGAGGTGGTGCTCGGGGGAGTAGCCCACCCTGCTGCGCACCTCGGGGCCGGCCGTGAACGGGTCGAGGTCGAGGACCCGGAGGCGGCCCTCGTCGGGTCGGTGCAGCCCGAGGAGGAGGCCGAGCAGGGTGGTCTTCCCGGCCCCGTTGGCGCCGAGCAGGCCCGTGATGCCCGGTCCGATCCGGAACGTCGCGCCGTCGAGGGCGGTCACGCTCCCGAAGCGCCGGGTCACGCCGGTCCCTTCGACCACGGTCTCGGAAGCGGCGGGGCCAGAGGGGGTGGGCCCAGAGTGGGTCGAGGGATCCGATCCCGTGGTCGCGTCGCTCTCGGGTTGGTCTCCCGACGGGTCGCGAGTCATCGACGGCGAGCGTAACCCTGTCCCGGCGACGATCAGGGCGGGCCTAACCTTGCTGCCATGAGCGACCCCATGAAGCCGCGTTCGCACGAGGTCACCGACGGCAAGGGCCGCGCCCCCGCCCGGGCCATGTTGCGTGCCATCGGCATGACCGACGACGACTGGGACAAGTCCCAGGTCGGCGTCGTGCTCGTCCTGGAACGAGGTCACCCCGTGCAACATGCCGCTCGACCGGCTGGCCAAGCAGGCCAAGCAGGGCGTCCGCGACGCCGGTGGCTTCCCGATCGAGTTCGTGACCATCGCCGTCTCCGACGGCATCTCGATGGGCCACGAGGGCATGCGGGCGTCGCTGGTCAGCCGCGAGGTCATCGCCGACTCGGTCGAGACGGTGATGCACGCCGAGCGTCTCGACGCGCTCGTCAGCTTCGCCGGCTGCGACAAGAGCCTGCCCGGCATGCTCATGGCCTCGGCCCGACTCAACCTGCCGGCGGTGTTCGTCTACGGCGGGTCGATCCTGCCGGGCAACCACAACGGCCAGGTCCTCGACATCGTGTCGGTGTTCGAGGCGGTCGGCGCCGAGGCCACCGGCAACATCACCGAGGCCGAGCTCGACGCCATCGAGCGCAACGCCTGCCCGACCATCGGCAGCTGCGCCGGCATGTTCACCGCCAACACCATGGCGGCCATCGGGCGAGGCCCTCGGCATGTCGTTGCCCGGCTCGGCGCTCGCCGGCGGCGGTCGACCGTCGCCGCGACGACTACGCCCGCGCCTCCGGTGTCGCCGTCATGGAGCTGCTGCGCCTCAGAGCATCCGCCCGCGTCAGATCCTGACCAAGCAGGCCTTCGAGAACGCCATCGCCGTGCGTCATGGCCCTCGGCGGCTCCACCAACGCCGTGCTGCACCTGCTGGCCATCGCCGCCGAGGCCCGCGTCGACCTGCACCTCGACGACTTCAACAAGGTGGCCGCCCGGGTGCCCCACATCGCCGACACCAAGCCGCACGGCAACGTACCACATGATCGACCTCGACCGCGTCGGCGGCGTGCCCATGGTCATGAAGGAGCTGCTCGACGCCGGGCTCCTCCACGGTGACTGCCTCACCGTGACCGGCAAGACCATGGCCGAGAACCTGGCCGAGATCGATCCGCCCGGCCCCGACGGCGCCGTCGTGCACCGCCTGTCCGACCCCATCCACGCCGTCGGGCGGCATCGCCGTGCTCACCGGGGTCGCTGGCCCCCAAGGGCTCGGTGGTGAAGGTGGCGGGCATCGACTTCGACCGCTTCGAGGGCACCGCCCGCGTCTTCGACGGCGAGCAGGCGGCCATGGACGAGATCCTGGCCGGCAAGATCGAGGCCGGCGACGTCGTCGTCATCCGCTACGAGGGCCCCAAGGGCGGCCCGGGCATGCGCGAGATGCTGGCCGTCACCGGCGCCCTGAAGGGCGCCGGCCGGGGCGGCGACGCCGCCCTGATCACCGACGGTCGCTTCTCCGGCGGCACCCACGGGTTCTGCATCGGCCACGTGGCCCCCGAGGCGGTCGACGGCGGCCCCATCGCCTTCGTCGCCGACGGCGACCGCATCGTGATCGACACCGTGGCCCACACCATCGACCTCATGGTCGACGAGGCCGAGCTCGAGCGTCGCCGGGCCGACTGGAAGCTCCCCGAGCCCCGCTACACCAGCGGCGTGCTGGCCAAGTACGCCTCGCTCGCCCAGGGCGCCGAGAAGGGCGCCATCACCCTGCCCAAGTAGGGCCACCTCTCATCCCGCGGCAGACCTTCGACGGCGGCGGCCCCTCGGGGCCGCCGCCGTCGCGCCGGAGAGTGGATCGCCACATCCAGGTTGGCGTCGGCCCGGCACGCCTGGCAGACTCATTGCCTATGAGGCCCACGGACACCACCGTCACCTCGCTCGTCGTACTCCGCTAGCGCACGCCGGCCTCTCCCGCCGCGTGCGCGTCCTCGACCTCCCTCCTGCGGGAGGTCGATTGCGTTTTCGCCCGCAGCGGTGGCTCGGCCGGACCCGACCACCGTCCACCACACATCGCAGCTCCCACGCCCCCCGAACGACCCGAGGACCACACCATGAACACCAACGGCGGTGCCGCCCTGATCAAGTCCCTCGAGATGGAGGGCGTCGACGTCATCTTCGGCCTCCCGGGCGGCGCCATCCTCCCGGTGTACGACCCGATCATCGACTCGCCGATCCGCCACATCCTCGTGCGCCACGAGCAGGGCGCCGGGCACATGGCCGAGGGCTACGCCCAGGTCACCGGCCGCCCCGGTGTGGCCATGGTGACCTCCGGCCCGGCGGCCACCAACATCGTCACGCCGCTGGCCGACGCCTACATGGACTCCGTGCCGCTCGTCGTCATCACCGGCCAGGTGGGCACGAAGGCCATCGGCACCGACGCCTTCCAGGAGGTCGACACCGTCGGCATGACCCGGTCGATCACCAAGCACAACGAGCTGGTCACCCGAGCCGAGGACATCCCCCGCGCCGTCCGTGAGGCCTTCCACATCGCCACCACCGGCCGCCCCGGTCCGGTGCTCATCGACATCCCCAAGGACATCGTCGACCCCACCAACCCGAACTCGGCGCTCGACTGGTACTGGCCCGAGTCGGTCGACCTGCCCGGCTACAACCCTCGCCTCGAGGGCGACCCGGCGCTCATCAAGGCCGCGGCCGAGCTGATCGGCCAGGCCCGGCGCCCGGTGCTCTACGCCGGGGGCGGCATCTTGAAGGCGCGGGGCGCCGAGGCGCTCACCGCGCTGGCCGAGCTGCTCGACCTGCCCGTCGTCACCACGCTCATGGGTCGCGGCGCCATCCCCGACGACCACCCCCTGTGCCTCGGCATGCCCGGCATGCACGGCAACTACACCGCGGTCACGGCCATGCAGGAGTCCGACCTGTTGGTGGCCCTCGGGTCGCGCTTCGACGACCGGGTCACCGGCAAGCTCGACGCGTTCGCCCCGCACGCCAAGATCATCCACGTCGACATCGACCCCGCCGAGCTGGGCAAGGTGCGACGTCCCGACGTGGGGATCACCGGCGACGCCCGCCTCGTCATCGAAGAGCTGATCACCGCGCTGCGCGACCTCGGGGCGCCGGGCAACCAGCCCGACCGGTCCGAGTGGCGCTCGACGATCAGCGGGTGGCAGGAGCGCTACCCGCTCACCTACGAGCAGTCCGAGCCCGGTGAGCTGCTCAAGCCGCAGTACGTGCTCGAGCAGCTCCGCGACAACACCCCCGACGACGCCATCGTCGCCTCCGGTGTCGGTCAGCACCAGATGTGGACCTCGCAGTACTGGAAGTTCAACCACCCCTACACCTGGGTGAACTCCGGTGGGCTCGGCACGATGGGCTTCGCCGTCCCCGCCGCCATCGGCGCCAAGGTCGGCCGTCCCGACAAGATGGTCTGGGCCGTCGACGGCGACGGCTGCTTCCAGATGACCGCGCAGGAGCTCGTCACCGCGGCCGCCGAGCGCATCCCCGTGAAGATCGCCATCTTGAACAACGCCTACCTGGGCATGGTGCGCCAGTGGCAGGAGATGTTCTACGAGGAGCGCTACAGCGAGGTCTACCTCTCGCCCGACCTCCCGGACTACAAGATGTGGGCCGAGGCGATGGGCTGCGTGGGCATCCGCGTCGAGTCGCCCGAAGAGGTGCTGCCGGCCATCGAGAAGGCCAACTCCGTCGACGACCGGCCCGTGGTCATCGACTTCCGCACCGACGCCCGCGAGAAGGTCTTCCCGATGGTCGCGTCGGGCTCGTCGAACTCCGACATCCAGATCGGCCCAGGGGAGTCCTGATGCCCAACAGCACCCGTCGTCAGCACATCTTGTCGGTCCTCGTCGAGGACAAGCCCGGCGTCCTCGCCCGCGTCTCCAGCCTGTTCGCCCGCCGGGGCTACAACATCCACTCGCTGGCCGTCGCCCCCACCGACGACGAGCGGTTCAGCCGGATCACCGTGGTGGTCGACGTCGAGCGCGCCCCGCTCGAGCAGATCGTCAAGCAGCTCGACAAGTTGATCAACGTCGTGCAGATCGACGACCTGGCGCCCGGCGACGCCATCGAGCGCGAGCTCCTGTTGGTCACCGTGTCGGCTCCGGCCGAGACACGCGGGCAGGTCATCGAGCTGGCCGGCGTGTTCGAGGGCCGGGTCGTCGGCGTGGGCTTCGACGAGCTCACGCTGGTGCTCGAGGGAGCCCCCCAGAAGCTCGACGACTTCGCCGAGCTCATCGCCAACTACGGCGTCGTCGCCATGCAGCGCACCGGCCGCGTGGCCCTGCCCCGCATCGAGCGACGATCGGCGGAGCTTTCCGCCGTCGACGACGCGTCCTAACCTCTCCCGGTTCGAGTCCCCGCTCGATCCCCCCGCCCCACCCGTCGAGACCTCGACGGCACCCAACGACGAACACCCTGAGACTGGAGTCCCCGTGGCCACCGTGTACTACGAAGCCGACGCCGATCGTTCCTTCATCGCCGACCGCAAGGTGGCGGTGATCGGGTACGGCTCGCAGGGCCACGCCCACGCGCTGAACCTCAAGGAGTCGGGCGTCGACGTCGTCGTCGGCCTCCGCGACGGCTCGTCGTCGAAGGCCAAGGCCGAGGCCGAGGGCCTCACCGTGATGTCGATCGCCGACGCCACGGCCTGGGCCGACGTGATCATGATCCTGCTGCCGGACACCGAGCAGAAGTCGGTCTACGACGCCGAGATCGCCCCCAACCTGCGCGAGGGCGACGCCCTGTTCTTCGCCCACGGCTTCAACATCCGCTTCGGGCGCATCGTGCCGCCGGCCGGCGTCGATGTCGCCATGGTCGCGCCCAAGGGGCCGGGCCACCTCGTGCGGCGCACCTACACCGAAGGCGGCGGCGTGCCGTGCCTCATCGCCGTCGAGCAGGATGCCACCGGCCACGCCCGTGATCTCGCCCTCGCCTACGCCGACGCCATCGGGGGCACCCGCGCCGGGGTCATCGAGACCACCTTCACCGAGGAGACCGAGACCGACCTCTTCGGCGAGCAGGCCGTGCTCTGCGGCGGTCTCACCGCCCTCGTGCAGGCCGGGTTCGAAACGCTCACCGAGGCCGGCTACCAGCCCGAGATGGCCTACTTCGAGTGCCTGCACGAGGTGAAGCTGATCGTCGACCTCATGTACGAGGAGGGCATCGCCGGGATGCGGTACTCCATCAGCGACACCGCCGAGTACGGCGACGTCACGCGCGGGCCCCGGGTCATCACCTCCGAGACCAAGGCGGAGATGAAGAAGATCCTCGAGGAGATCACCTCGGGGAGGTTCGCCGACGAGTGGGTGGCCGAGTCCGAGTCGGGTCGCGCCAACTTCAACGCGCTGCGCGAAGCCGGCGCGAAGCACCCCATCGAAACGACCGGCAAGGAGCTGCGAGCGATGATGCCGTGGATCTCCGCCGGCCGGAAGAGCGTGGCCGAGACCTCCGGTGGCGCCCAGGGCTGAGCGTCGCGAGGCGGCGCGGCGAGGGTCGTCGGGTCAGCGTCCGGCGTCGACGTCGGTGAGCTGGGTGGGACCCCCGGCATCGCTGTCGTCGTCGACCGCCTCCGTCCGTGGACGGAGCCTGCGGTACGCGGCCAGGATCGCCGTCGCGGCCAGGACCGCCAGGGCCGGGTCGAGGGCGAGACGGAAGCGCTGGTTGCCGTTGGAGAGCGCGGCGGTCACCACGACCGCCACGGCGAGCGCGGCGACCGGGGTGAGCTCGGCGCGTCGCCGTACCAGGATCACCGTGCCCGGAACGGCCAGCGCGAGGACGATCATGTGGTAACCCCATCCGAAGATCTGCCAGCCCTCGTCTCGGGTCTCCACGGCTTCCAGACGAGCCTGGTCGACAGGTGCCCAGAGCCCCCAGCTCCGCAGCACCCGCGCCGAGGCGACGAGGGGTAGCCGCGCCGGTTGCGAGAGCGCGTAGTCGAGGGCGCGTTCTCTCGCCTCGGACGCCCAGACGAGCTCCGACTCCGACTGCGCCCTCGGGGTCCCGCACGTCGGGTCCCACGCACCGAGGAGGGGACCGTAGAAGGTCGAACGGCAGTTGGCCCCTTGGAGCATCCCTCCCGAGTTGGTGGACACGAGGACGGTGCTCTCCATGCGGATGCTGCTGTACGTCACCCACGGGATCAGGACGCCCGCCGTGACCGCCAGCGTCGTGGCGGCCAGGGCGACCCTTCGGGCGGGGGAGCCCGACGTCACCTTCCACCCCAAGGCCCCGGCCAGGATCGGCGCGAGGAAGAGCGCGTCGGCGCGGGTGAGCGCGGCGAGGCCCACCACCAGCCCGACCAGCGCGAACCGGGCCACGCTCGGCTCGGCGAGGGCCCGGTACGACAGCAGCATCGCCGCCGTCACCAGGGCCACGTAGAGGGACTCCGACATCACCGAGCCGTCGGCGGCGATCAGCATGGGGGAGCCGGCCACGAGCACGGCCGTGACGAGCCCGGTGCGGGGACCGGCGATGCGACGCCCGAGCAGACCTGCCAGGAGGACGGTGATGCTCCCGAGGAGCGCGCCGACGACCTGGAGCTGCGTGGTGGTGGTCAAGCCGAGCCGGTTCGCTCCGGCCACCAGGATCGGCCAGAGCGGCGGGAACGTGGCCGTGGGCTCGCCGAGGAAGCGCTCGTAGAAGGCAGCAGGGTCGATGTAGCCGAGACCGGACTCGAGCAGCCCCCCCTCGAGCCCGTACCACTGCGCGTCGAAGCCCAGGGTGAGGCCGGTACCGATCGCCGCCACGTAGGCGATGCGTGCGGCGAGCCCTCCGACGACGATGATCGCCAGCCAGTGACCGAAGCCGAGTCGTCGCCGCCAGGCGATCACGCGGGGTGGCGCAGCGTTCGGGTCACCGCTCCAGTGTGCATCGCGGCACCGGTACCGGGATCCCTCGTGCGTCGTGGGCGACCGGTGCCGACCCTGTGTGGCGGTGCACCGGGTCCTTCCGGGTGGCGCCGGGGAGCCGAGCGGCATCGCCGCTGGCATGACTCCGCGGGGCAGGGTGGCCTCGGTCGATTCTTCAGGGATTCTTTGAGGTTTCCCTTGATAATCGTACGTGTGTTCGCTATGATGTAGGGCATGGATTCGGAGCTGATCTCGAGCATCGAGGGCATCGATGCGGGTGGGGGCGACGGTGGGCTGGTGCGGTCGTTGTCGGTCGGCCCGGGATCGCCTCGAGGCCCGGTTGTGCGAGGCGCTGGTCGGGTTCTTCTCGGCGGGGCGTCACGACGTGGAGGGGTGGCGTTCGCCGGTGGGGTGGTTGAAGGCGAACGGGGCGCTGACCGATCGTGACGCCAGGCGCCTCGCAGTGCGTGCCGACCGTCTGCGCCGTTGGCCGGTGCTGGCGCGGTCGTGGTTCGACGGGGAGATCTCCGGCGCGCAGGTCGAGGTGGTCGTGGCCCTGGTCCCCGGCCCGTTGGTCGATCTCTACGCCGACCACGACGCCGAGGTGTCGCCCTGCCTGGTCGGGCTCGAGTCCGGTCGACACCCGGGTGGCGGTGCGCGAGTGGGTGCTGCGCGCCGAGGCGGTGACGTCCCCGGACCCGCCGAGGTCGCCGCCGCCGTCGAGGTCGACGCCCGGGTGCGCCTGTCGCGCACCCTCGGTGGGCGTGGGGTGCTCGACGCCGACCTCGACCCGCTCACCGCGGAACTGGTCGAGACCGCGCTGCGTGTCGTCGAGCGGCCCGACACCCCGGGGAGTTCCGCACCGCCGCCGAACGGCGCGGCGAGAACCTGCGCCGGATGGCCCGCTTCGTCCTCGATCACTTCGCCTCGAACGGCGACCGCCCCGGGCGCCGGCACCCCCACCTGCTCGCGGTGATCGACCTGCCCGACCTCTACGCGACCATGCTCGCCGGGCTCGGTGTGCACAGCGCCGCCGATCTCGAGGTGTTCCTGGCCCTACGGCCCACCTCCGTGGTCGAAGAAGGGCTGCTGCGCCACGCCCTCGCCGTCGGTACCGGGGCGGCCACAACTCTCGACGGCCACCGCCTCGCCCCCGCCGCGGTCCGCGAGGTCTTCGGGGCCGGCACCACCATCGAACGGGTCCTCACCGCCGAAGGTCAGGTCCTCGACCACGGCCGCAAGGTCCGCCTCGCCGACGCCGCCCTACGAGACGCCCTCGCGGTGCGCGACCAGGGCTGTCGGTTCCCCGACTGCGACGCCCGCGCCGAATGGATCGACGCCCACCACCTCGAGCACTGGAACCACGGCGGCACCACCGCGCTGGCCAACCTGGCCGGGTTGTGCACCAACCACCACGGCGTCGTGCACCGCGACGGCTGGTCACTCACCTCCGCACCCGACGGCACCCTCACCTTCACCCGACCCGACCACGTCACCCTCACCAGCCCCCCACCCCGACGGCGACGACCACCACCCCTCCCGCTACGACTCCCCGCCATCGACCAGCTCCTGCCCGATCCGGTCGACCGGACGCGCTCCCAGGGGAGCCCGAGCTCAGTCCCCTGCACCGCACCGGCGTCCACGCCGGGCGCCGATGGCACCTCACCATCTCCCCCGACACCCCCGCCGACGAACACGCCACCGACAGCCCTGGCCCGCAGCCGAGCCGCCGCCCTCACCCTCGCCGCCTGACCCGGCGACGTCGGGTGCTCAGCCGCCGGCTCGTCGCAGGCCCCGCCAGGCCTCGCGCTCGGCGACGGCGTTGCGGGTCGGGTGGGCCACGAGGAACCCGCGGACGGCGGTCGGGTCGATCCGGCACAGGTCGCGCAAGGCCCAGCCGACGGCCTTGGCCACGAAGAACTCCGGGTCCGACCAGTGGCGCCCGCAGAGGTCGAGGACCCGTGCGACGTCGGTGTCGAGCTTCCAGCCCCGCTGGTGGCCGATGCGCGGCCCGGATCAGCCATCGGTCGCCCGAGCCCGACCAGCGGTCGATCAGCGCGCTCGAGCGGGTACCGCCGGCACAGCGGGCTCACCGCGGCGCTCACCAGGCCGTCGACGGTGTCCCACCACGGCTTCGTGAGCAGCAGCTCCTCGACATGGCGGCCGCAGAACGACTCGTCGGCACAGCGGCGGAAGTGCCCGATCAGGTCGTAGGCGGCGTAGTGCAGCTCGCGTTCCTGTTGGGCCATGAGGCCGATCGCCGCCGCCCCGAGCTCGTCGCTGCGGGGATCGGCGAGGCCGTCCCAGGCGCCGCGCAGGGCGATCCGCCGCGGCCCGGCCGGCACGCCGAGGAACGGAGCGACGTCCTTCATGTAGGCCGCCATCTGCGGGGCGCGGGCGGGGTCGGCGACGGCCCGCAGTGCGGCCTCGGATCGCTCGATCACCTCGTCGGACCAGGCGGTCACGTCGCCGACGCTAGAGCGCTCGGGCGGTCGAACTCGCCGACATCGGTTCAGACCTGGCGGCCGGCGGCCGACAGAGAAGGGTGCGCACGCCTCCAGAGCTCGTCGACCGGCGCGTGCACTTCGCCCTGCCGGACGACATCACCCCGGGATGGAACCCGGCAGCGGCCCGAGCTGTCCTACGCCATGGACGCGGTGTCGCTGCTCATGCCCTACGCCGAGCCGTACTTCGTGGCCACGGTCCGCTCGGCCATCCCGCAGCTCGAGCCCGAGCTGGCGGCCACCACGCGTGCCTTCTGCACCCAGGAGGCCCGTCACCACGCCCAACACCGGCGCTTCAACGACCGCATGGCCGAGCAGGCGCCCGGTGTGCGCCGCCTCGAGGGGTGGATGGCCCGCACCTACGGCTGGCTGGGGCGCACCCGCAGCCAGCGCTTCGGGCTGGCCTTCGCCGCAGGCTCCGAGACGATCGCCTTCAGCATCGCCCGGTGGGCCGAGGCCCATCGCCAGGAGCTCTTCGACGGCGCCGACCCCCAGGTCGAGCGCGGTGTTCCTGTGGCATCTGGCCGAGGAGGTCGAGCACAAGTCGGTGGCCCACGACGTCTACCGCGCCGTCGACGGCTCCCGCGTGCGCTACGCCGCAGCCACCTACCCTCACCTTCGCCATCCTGGCGTGGTTCACCGTGCTGTCCGTGCTCACCCTCATGGTCGGCTCCGGCCGGTGGCGGTCCCCGGTGGCCTGGTTCCGTCTCGTGGCGGCGGCGTTCAGCATCGCCTTCGTGACCCTCCCCGACATCGCCGTGTCGATGCTGCCGGGCCACCATCCCGACGACCTCGTCGACCCGGAGTGGCTGGTCACCTGGTTGCGTCACTTCGACCCGGCCACCGGCACCGTGCCGCTGCTCGACGCTCCGTCCGAGCGGCCGGCACCCGCCCCGGCCGTTCGGGCGCAGGGCGGCACGGATGACGATCACCCGGTGCCGACTCTCCCGTAGGTCTATCGTCTCGGGCATGAGCCGACCTCATCCTTCCCGAGCGATCGCCCGACCACGCACGCTGACGGCCATGATCGTCGTGTCCGCCCTCGTGATGTCCACCTGGTTGGTGGCCCAGCCCGCACTCGCCGCCGCCCCGGCCCCGACGGTGCGCTACACCTTCGACGGAAACGCCACGGACCAGGCGGGCGGTAGCGCCCTCACCCCCGCCCCAGCGTGCCCCGGCAACCCCTGCAACACCTCCACCGGTTTCGGTTCCGACGGCGCCGGGGGGTACTGGGAGTGGACGTCCAGCGGCCTCAACGGTGGTGGGTTCCGCGTGAGCACGGCCGCTCCCATCGGCGACACCTACACCCTCGCCCTCAAGTTCTCCTTCGACGAGGTGAGCGGCTACCGCAAGATCGTCGACTACGAGAACCAGACCTCCGACAACGGTTTCTACTTCTACGACGGCTTCCTCGAGTTCTACCCGTTCTCCGAGCAGAGCCCCTCCACCTACCCGGCCGGCACCGTGCTCGATCTGGTGGCCGTGCGCCAGAGCACCGGGGCGTCAGCGGCACCTTCACCGTCTACGCCGTGGGGACCGACGGGAACCTCACGCAGGTCTTCACCACCAACGACCCGACCGGTGAGTCCTTGGCCATCGGGAACGGCTCCGGGGGCACCCTGCTCGGCTTCTTCTTCGACGACAACGTGGTCGACGAGGAGGCCACGCCGTCGGGCAAGGTCTACGACCTGCGCATCTGGTCAGGTACGGCTCTCACCCCCGAGGAGCTCGAGGAGGAGATCCTGCCCCCGGCGGCGCCGACCGGCGTCACCGCCGTTGCCGGCGACGGTCAGGCCACCGTGAGCTGGGACGCCGTGCCCGGCGCCACCTCCTACCAGGTCACCGCCGAACCCGGCGGAGCCGGCTGCACGGTCGCTGCTCCTGCCACCAGCTGCGTGGTCACGGGCCTCACCAACGGCACGACCTACGCCTTCGTGGTCAACGCCATCGGCGCCGGAGGGGTCTCCGCCCCGTCCGCCCTCTCCAACCAGGTCACCCCATACAGCCGGCTCGGGCACGCCGACACCGGCGCCGGGCTCGAACGGTGGCGGCGGGACCGCTGCCACACCGGTGGCCGCCACGCCCAGCTTCACTGGCTGACGGGGAGCGCCGACCGCGGCACCGGGCCGACCAGGGGGAACGAACGTGCACTACCGCCGACTGGGCCGCACCGGCCTGAAGGTGAGCCCGCTGTGCCTCGGGGCGATGATGTTCGGGGCGTGGGGCAACCCCGACCACGACGACTCCGTCGCCGTCATCCACGCCGCCCTCGATGCCGGCATCAACTTCATCGACACCGCCGACGTGTACTCCGCCGGCGAGTCCGAGGAGATCGTGGGCAAGGCCATCGCCGGGCGGCGCGACGAGGTGGTGCTGGCCACCAAGTTCTACGCACCGATGGGCGAGGGCCCGAACGACGGTGGCGGCTCGCGGCACTGGATCATGCGGGAGTGCGAGAACAGCCTGCGCCGGCTGGGCACCGACCACATCGACCTCTACCAGGTCCACCGACCGGACCCGACGATGGACATCGACGAGACCCTCGGGGCGCTGACCGACCTCGTGCACGCGGGCAAGGTGCGCTACCTCGGCAGCTCCACCTTCCCGGCGTCGGAGATCGTCGAGGCGCAGTGGACCGCCGAGCGCCGTCACCGTGAGCGCTTCGTGTCGGAGCAGCCGCCGTACTCCATCCTGGTGCGGGGCATCGAGGCCGACGTGCTGCCGACCTGCCAGCGCCACGGCATGGGGGTCATCCCGTGGAGCCCGCTCGCCGGCGGTTGGCTCTCGGGCAAGTGGCGTCTGGGCGGCGCCGATCCGGACAGCCGCCGAGCCAGCCGGGTGCCCGACCGCTACGACCTCTCGGTCCCCGGCAACCAGGCCAAGCTCGAAGCCGCCGACGCCCTGTTCGAGGTGGCCGCGGAGGCAGGGATGAGCCTCGTGCACATGGCCGTCGCCTGGGTCATCAACAACCCGGCGGTCACCTCGGCCATCATCGGCCCGCGCACCATGGAGCAGCTCACCAGCCAGTTGGGCGCCGCCGAGGCGCAGCTGAGCGCCGACGTGCTCGACCGGATCGACGAGATCGTCCCCCCGGCGACCAACTTCACCTGGGCCGACGCCGGGTACACGCCGCCGATGGTGGCCGAGGCGTCGGTCCGTCGCCGTCCGCCCCGGCCGTAAAGCCGACTTGGCAGGTCGGGATTCGGGGTCGTAGGCTCGGAGACCGCTGTCACACGAGCGTCGTCGTGACCGAGGCATTCGAGGAGAACCGATGAGCGAGCAGTGGGGCTTCGACACCCGCCAGATCCACGCCGGCCAGGAGCCCGATCCCACCACCGGTGCCCGGGCCGTGCCGATCTACCAGACCACGTCGTACCAGTTCCGCGACACCACCCACGCCGCCAACCTGTTCGCCCTCGCCGAGATGGGCAACATCTACACCCGCATCATGAACCCCACCCAGGGGGTGTTCGAGGCCCGCATCGCCAGCCTCGAGGGCGCCACCGAGACCGCAGTGGGGATCCCCGGTGCCCTCGCCGTGGCGTCGGGCCAGGCCGCCGAGACGATGGCCATCATGAACCTGGCCGAGGCCGGGAGCCACGTCGTGGCCTCGGCCGCCCTGTACGGCGGCACCTACAACCTCCTGCACTACACCCTGCCCAAGTTCGGCATCGACGTGACCTTCCTCGACGACCCCGACGACCTCGATGCGTGGCGCAAGGCCGTCCAGCCCAACACCAAGGCGTTCTACGGCGAGACGATCGGCAACCCCCGCAACGACGTGCTCGACATCGAGGGCGTCGCCGGTGTCGCCCACGAGGCCGGCGTGCCCCTCATCGTCGACAACACCGTGGCCTCCCCGTGGCTGATCCGTCCCCTCGAGTGGGGCGCCGACATCGTCGTGCACTCCGCCACCAAGTTCATCGGGGGGCACGGCACGTCGATCGGCGGGCTCATCGTCGACGGCGGATCGTTCGACTTCTCGGCCAACGACAAGTTCCCGATGTTCACCGAGCCCGACCCGAGCTACCACGGCCTCACCTACTGGCCCGCCCTCGGTCCCGGCGCCTACATCATCAAGGCCCGCGTGCAGATCCTGCGCGACATGGGCGCCGCCATCACGCCGTTCAACTCCTTCCTGTTCCTCCAGGGCCTCGAGACGCTCAGCCTGCGCATGGAGCGCCACAACGCCAACGCCCGCACCGTGGCCGAGTACCTCGCCGGGCACGACCAGGTCGAGTCGGTGCAGTACGCCGGGCTCTCGTCGTCGCCCTGGCACGAGCGGGGCACCCGCTACACCGCCGGCAAGGGCTACGGCTCGGTGCCCGCGTTCGTCATCGCCGGCGGCAAGGAGGCGGGGCAGAAGTTCGTCGAGGCGCTGTCGCTGCACAGCCACGTGGCCAACATCGGCGACGTGCGCAGCCTGGCCATCCACCCTGCCAGCACCACCCACTCCCAGCTCAGCGAGGTCGAGCAGGTGTCCACCGGCGTCGAGCCAGGTCTGGTGCGCCTGTCGGTCGGCCTCGAGAACGTCGAGGACATCATCGCCGACCTCGACCTGGGCTTCGCCGCAGCCAAGAGCTGAGCTCAGGCGTCCGGTCCGACGGCCCGCGGCACGTACGCTCCGGCGTGTGCCGCGGGCCGGTTCGCGCCCGGGCTCTGACCAAGGGGGACTACGTTGCCGGTGTCGTTCGATTTCTCGGGCAAGGTCGTGATCGTGACCGGCTCGACCAAGGGCCTCGGTCGGGCCATGGTCGAGGGCTTCGCCGCCGGTGGGGCGTCGGTGGTGGTCAGCAGCCGCAAACAGCAGCTCTGCGACGAGGTCGCCGCGGAGCTCGCCGGCCGCTACGACACCGAGGTGATGGGCCGCGCCTGCCACATGGGCGACTGGGACGCCATCCCGGGGCTGGTGGACGACGTCATGGGACGGTTCGGCCGCATCGACGTCGTGGTCAACAACGCCGGGATCAACCCCACCTCCGATCCGCTCGTCGACATCAGCTTCGAGCTCTGGCGCAAGGTGTTCGCGGTGAACCTCGACGGCCCGCTGCGCCTGTCGACGCTCGCCGCACCGATCATGCGTGACGGCGGCGGTGGCGCGATCGTGAACATCTCCACCGTCGGTGCCTTCATCGGTGGGCCCGGCAACGGCTCGTACGGGGCCTCCAAGGCGGGGCTGCTCAACCTCACCAAGGTCATGGCCCAGGAGTGGGCCGACTGGGGTATCCGGGTGAACGCCATCTGCCCCGGCCCGATCAAGAGCGAGATGACCGAGGGCGCGAACGCAGCCTTCCCGGGCTTCTACGAGCGGGCGGGCGGGGCCACGATGCTCAAGCGCGTCGCCGAGACCGAGGAGATCATCGGCCCGGTGCTGTACCTGGCCAGCGATGCGTCCTCCTACGTGACCGGCGAGTTCCACTCGGTCTCGGGTGGCATGGCGCGTGGCTGACGGCGCCGGCCCGGAGCCGCTCGGCTTCGACGGTCAGGTCGCCGTGGTCACCGGGGCCGGCGGCGGTCTCGGTCGGGCCCACGCGCTCGTGCTGGCCGAGCGGGGCTGTCGGGTCGTGGTCAACGACGTGGGCCTTCCTCACGGGGACGACGTACCTGAAGCCGACGCGGTCGTCGCCGAGATCGTCGCTGCCGGTGGGGAGGCCGTCGCCGATGCCCACGACGTCGTCGAGCGAGGGCGCAGGCGTGATCGAGACCGCAGTGGCCGCCTTCGGGGGTGTCGACATCGTGGTGAACAACGCCGGCATCGGCGCCGGCGCGCCGATCGGCCCGGAGTCGGCCGAGACCTGGCGGCGCACGATCGACGTCACCCTGCAGGGGTCGATCGCCGTCACCGGAGCGGCATGGGGGCACCTGGTCGAGGCCCCTGCCGGGCGGGTCGTGATGACGGCGTCGGCGGCGATGTTCGGCACCGCCATGACCCCGCCCTACTCGGCGGCCAAGTCGGCGCTGTACGGGCTGACCCGTTCGCTGGCCGGACAGGGACGGCGCCAGGGCATCGGCGTGAACGCCATCATGCCGGCGGCATTGACGCGGCTGCTGCGCACCAATCCCGAGGGTCCCATGGCCGAGATGTTCGAGGCCCGCTACCCGCCGGAGGTCGTCGCGTCGTTCGTGGCCTGGCTCTGCCACCCGTCGTTGCGAGGTGTCGGGCGAGTCGTTCTCCGTCGGAGGCGGTCGGGCGGCCCGGGTGGTCCTGGCCGAGAACGCAGGGGTGGTCGTCGACGACCCCCTCGAGCCCGCGTCCTGGGCGGATCGGGTCGACGAGCTCATGGCCACCGACCACGTCGTCTTCCCCCGCTCGATGAACGACGAGGTCACCTGGCAGGCCCACACCCTCGGCGGTGCCCTCCCCGACGAGCTGGCCCCGGGCGGGTCCTTGCACTGGGATCGCCACCCCCGTTGACGGCGAGCGGTCAGGGTCCTGGAGCGTCCCCGACGGCCGGGCCGCGGCCGTCGACTGTCAGCTCAGCGCGTCGACCACGTGGTCGACGCAGGCGGTGAGGGCGGCGACGTCCTCGGGGTCGATGGCCGGGAACAGCGCCACACGGATCTGGTTGCGGCCCAGCTTGCGGTAGGCCTCGGTGTCGACGATGTCGTTGGCCCGCAGCACCTTGCTCACCGTGGTGGCATCGATCGAGTCGTCGAGGTCGATCGTGGCCACGACGTGGCTGCGGTCGGCGGGGTCCTTCACGAACGGGGTGGCCCAGGGGCGGCTCTCGGCCCAGTCGTAGATGGTCTGGGCCGAGCGGTCGCAGCGCGAGGCGGCGAAGTGGAGTCCGCCGTTCTCGTTGATCCACTCGGCCTGGTGGGTGGCCAGGAACACGGTGGCCAGGGCCGGCGTGTTGTAGGTCTGGTCCTTGCGGGAGTTGGCCAGCGCCACGGTGAGGCTGAGCGACTCGGGGATCCAGCGGTCCGACCCGCCGATGCGCTCGATCCGCTCGATGGCTGCGGGCGAGACCGCGGCCAGCCAGAGGCCCCCGTCGGACGCCAGGCACTTCTGGGGGGCGAAGTAGTAGACGTCGGTCTGGCCGGCGTCGAAGCGCAGTCCGCCGGCGGCCGAGGTGGCGTCGACCAGGACCAGGGCTCGTCGGCGCTCGTGCCCTCGGGACGCACCAGCGGCATGGCGACCCCGGTCGAGGTCTCGTTGTGGGTGAAGCAGTAGGCGTCGACGTCGGCGTTCGGCACCGGGTCGGGGTGGCTGCCCGGATCCACGGAGAGGACCTCGGGATCGTCGAGGAACGGCGCCGCCTTCGCCGCTGCGGCGAACTTCGACGAGAACTCGCCGAAGCTCAGGTGCTGGCTGCGGCGGTCGATCAGCCCGAAGGTGGCGATGTCCCAGAACACGGTGGAGCCCCCGTTGCCGAGCAGGATCTCGTAGCCGTCCGGGAGGGCGAACAGCTCGGCGAGGGCGTTGCGCAGACGGCTGACCATGATCTGCACGGGCAGCTGGCGATGGCTGGTGCCCATGTAGAGCGGTTCGGCGGCGAGCGCCGCCATCGCCTCGGGTCGGATCTTCGAGGGGCCGCACCCGAAGCGGCCGTCCGCCGGTCGCAGCTCGGCGGGGATGGTGATGGAGGGGATCGCAGGGCTCACCGGCGAAGTCTCCCACCGTCGCCGGTCGGGCCCGAAACCCGTTCGCCGGGGCGTACTCGCACGGGGGTGAGCCCACCGCTCCGGTAGCGTCGGCCCCGTCCGGTTCCCCCGCCGAAAGCTCAGCGCCATGCCTGATCGCCTCTCCCGCCGCGTCGCCGCCATCACCGAGTCGGCCACCCTCGCCGTCGATGCCAAGGCCAAGGCCCTCAAGGCCGCCGGTGAGCCCGTCATCGGCTTCGGCGCCGGTGAGCCCGACTTCCCGTCGCCGCCCTACGTCGTCGAGGCCGCCCAAGGCCGCCTGCGCCGACCCCAGGAACCACCGCTACAGCCCCGCCGGGGGCCTCCCCGAGCTGAAGGCGGCGGTGGCCGAGGCCACCAACCGCCACTCGGGCACCGAGGTCACACCGGCGCAGGTGCTCGTCACCAACGGCGGCAAGCACGCCGTCTACAACGCCTTCGAGGCCCTGCTCAACCCCGGTGACGAGGTGCTGTTGCCCGCACCGTTCTGGACGACCTACCCCGAGCCGATCGCCCTGGCCGGCGGCACCACCGTGGTGCTGCCCACGGGGGTCGAGAGCGGCTTCCGGGTGAGCGTCGAGCAGCTCGAGGCCGCCCGCACGCCCGACACGAAGGCGCTGGTGTTCGTGTCGCCGTCGAACCCCACCGGTGCGGTGTACCCGCGCCGACGAGGTGCGGGCCATCGGCGAGTGGGCCGTCGAGCACGGCATCTGGGTGCTCACCGACGAGATCTACGAGTACCTCACCTTCGGCGACCACGTCTTCTCCTCGATGCCCGGGCTGGTCCCGGAGCTGGCCGACACGTGCGTGATCCTCAACGGGGTGGCCAAGACCTACGCCATGACCGGTTGGCGGGTCGGGTGGATGATCGGCCCGGCCGACGTGGTGAAGGCGGCCACCAACCTGCAGTCGCACTCCACGTCCAACGTGGCCAACGTCTCCCAGCGCGCCGCCCTGGCCGCCCTCGAGGGTGGCCTGGACTACGTCGACGAGATGCGTCAGGCGTTCGCCCGTCGGGCCAAGCTCATCCACTCGTTGCTGAACGAGATCCCCGGTGTCACCGCCATGGAGCCCCAGGGCGCCTTCTACGCGTTCCCCTCGTTCGAGGGGGTGCTCGGCCGGTCCATCGGCGGGGTGACGCCCACGTCGACGGTCGAGTTGGCCGGCGTGATCCTCGACGAGGCCAAGGTGGCCATCGTCCCGGGCGAGGCGTTCGGCGCGCCCGGGCTACGCCCGCCTGTCGTTCGCCGTCAGCGACAACGACATCATCGAGGGCGTCGGGCGCATCGCCGACCTCCTGTTCGCGATGACCGATCGCCGGGTCGGGGCCTACGGGTCGTGGTCGTCGCCCATCACGCCGGCGGCGATCGTGGCGCAGTCGGTGTCGATCGGCGAGGTGGCCGTCGGCCCCGTCGGTGTCTGGTGGGCCGAGGGCCGGCCCGAGGAGGGCGGTCGGGTCCAGCTCGTGCGCCAGGGCGCCGACGGCCAGCCGGTCGACATGCTGCCCGAGGGGTACTCGGCGCGCACGCGTGTCCACGAGTACGGCGGGGGAGCGTGGTACCTGCACGGGCCTGACGTGGTCTTCTCCAACTGGGCCGACCAGCGGCTGTACCGCCTCGACGGCGGGCGCGCGCGCCCGGAGCCGCTCACTCCGGAGCCGGCGGTGCCCATGGGCGATCGCTACGCCGACGGCCGACCCACCGCCGACGGTCGCTGGTGGGTGTGCGTACGCGAGCGCCACGCCGACGACGGCGCGGAGCCGGTCAACGAGCTCGTCGGGGTCGAGCTGCGACCCGCCGGCGCGCCGCGCGAGCCGATCGTCCTCGCCACGGGCCACGACTTCGTGGCCGCACCGCGCCTGAGCCCGCGACGGTCGCCTCGTGGCGTTCCTGCGGTGGGATCACCCCGACATGCCCTGGGACGGCACCGAGCTGTGCGTGGCGGCCATCGACGACGGGCCCGACCGCCAGGAGGACCTGCGCGCCGGTCCGGCGGTCGTCGTCGCCGGTGGCCGCGACGAGTCGATCACCCAGCCCGAGTGGGCCGCCCGACGGCTCGCTGCTCTTCGTCTCCGACCGCACCAACTGGTGGAACCTCCATCGTCTCGGCGCCGACCAGGTCGCGGCGGCGGTCGCCGCCGGGCCGGGATCGCCCCGCCCGAACCGACCGAGGTGGCGCCGATCGAGGCCGAGATCGGTGCGCCGCACTGGGTCTTCGACCAGTCCCGCTATGCCGTGTTGTCCGACGGTCGCATCCTCGTGGCCTTCTTCCGTGACGGCCTCGACCACCTCGGGGTGGTGCCGGTCGGCGGCGGCGCCGTCGTGCCGGTCGCCTCCGACGTCACGGCATGGTCCTCGTTGCGGGCGTTCGGCAACGGCGCGGTCGCCGTCGGTGCCTCGCCGCTCAGCGAGGCCGCCGTGTTCGCCCTCGACGTCCCCGCCGATCCGGCCGCCGACGGCACCACAGCGGTGGGACACGCGGTCCTGCGGCCGTCGCGGGACCTGGGGATCGAGCCCGAGTGGTTCTCGCGTCCCGAGCCGATCCTGTTCGCCACCACCGGCGACCGCTTCGCCCACGCGCTGCACTACCCGCCGACCAGCCCCACCACCGTCGGCCCCGAGGGTGAGGCGCCGCCGCTCGTGGTCATGATCCACGGCGGGCCCACCTCGGCGGCACGGCCCCAGCTGAACCTGGGCATCCAGTTCTGGACCTCTCGGGGCTTCGGGGTGGTCGACGTGAACTACGGCGGCTCCACCGGGTACGGCCGCAGCTACCGACGTCGCCTGATCGGGGAGTGGGGGATCGTCGACGTCGACGACTGCGTCGGCGCCACCCGCTACCTCGTCGACCACGGCCACGCCGACCGGGACAAGTTGATCATCCGCGGCGGCAGCGCCGGAGGGTTCACCACCCTGGCCGCGCTGACGTTCCGAGAGGTCTTCGCCGCCGGCTGCTCGATGTACGGCGTCGCCGACCTCGAGGCCCTGGCCCGCGACACCCACAAGTTCGAGGCCCGGTACCTCGACTCCCTCGTGGGCCCGTATCCGTCCCGGCGTGACATCTACGAGGAGCGCTCGCCCATCCACCACACCGACGAGCTCGAGTGCCCGCTGCTGGTGCTCCAGGGCCTCGAGGACGAGATCGTGCCCCCGGCGCAGAGCGAGATGATCGTCGCCGCGCTGGCCGACAAGGGCGTGCCCCACGCCTACCTGGCCTTCGAGGGCGAGCAGCACGGCTTCCGCCGGGCCGAGACGATCGTGCGGGCGCTGGAAGCCGAGGCCTCGTTCTACGCCCAGGTCCTCGGTTTCGAGCTGGCCGACGACATCGAACCGATCGAGATCGTCGGTCTCTGAACGTGGTGCCGCTCAAGGCCGCGCCAGCGACTGCCGACGGCTGAGGCGTGGACAGACCGCGGACGAGGGCTCCGGGACGACGAGGTCGTGGCACTGGTGGCCGACGAAGACGCGGCTCGCCCGGTGATCGAGGCGCTGCTGCTGGCCGGCCTCGGCCCCTCGACGCGACCCGGTGCGGAGGGGACGGTCGAGGTCACCGTCGTCGCCGGTCAGGGCGAGCGGGCCCGGGAGGTCCTCGACGCGCCGGATCCGACGCCGGGGCCGTTCGCCGACGTGGCGCCCGATCCGGCGGACGACGCGGTGCGCGGCCCCGAGTGGTCGTCGCAGCCGGCCGGCACGACGGCCCGGGCTGCCCGCCGCCAGGCCGTCGACATCGACGACGGTGCCGTCGACCGGCCCCGCTACCGGCTGTTGCGGGTGCTGCTCGTGTTCGCCCTGGCGATGGTCGTGATCCCGGCGCTGGCCTTCTACATCAGCTTCAAGGCGTCGGGCGGCTGACGGTCGGAGCCCGGCCACACGAGCCGTAGGATCGTCCTCCTATGGCCCGCATCCTCGTCACCGAAGCAATCGCCGACGGCGGGCTCGACCGCCTCCGTGCCGCCGGGCACACCGTCGACGTCCAGGAGGGCCTCAGCGCCGAGGAGCTGCTGGCGGCCGTTCCGGGCGCTCATGCCCTCATCATCCGCTCCGCCACGACAGGTCACCGCCGAGGTGCTGGCGGCGGCCACCGACATGGTCGTGGTCGGCCGGGCCGGCATCGGCCTCGACAACGTCGACGTCGCCGCCGCCACCGAGCGCGGGGTGATGGTCGTGAACGCCCCGCAGTCCAACATCCTGTCGGCCGCCGAGCAGACCATGGCGCTGCTGTTGGCCCAGGCCCGCAACATCCCCCAGGCCCATGCCGCCCTGGTGCAGGGCCGTTGGG
The DNA here is from genome assembly GCA_963715425.1 of uncultured Iamiaceae bacterium. GTDB lineage: Bacteria > Actinomycetota > Acidimicrobiia > Acidimicrobiales > Acidimicrobilacustridaceae > Rhabdothermincola_A. The sequence continues at coordinate 342,714 of CAVQSE010000001.1, read as the reverse complement.
AGCGCAGCCGTTGGACCGGGGTCGAGCTGGCCGACAAGACCCTCGGCGTCATCGGCCTCGGACGCATCGGCAAGCTCGTGGCCCAACGGGCCATGGCCTTCGGGATGCGCATCGTGGCCCACGACCCGTTCGTGTCGCCCGAGATGGGCCGCAAGATGAACATCGACCTCGTCGATCTCGACACGCTGATGAACGTCAGCGACTTCGTCACCATCCACGTCGCCAAGACCCCCGAGACCGTCGGGCTCATCGACGCCGACCGGCTGGCCAAGGCCAAGCAGGGCATCCGCATCATCAACGTGGCCCGCGGCGGCATCGTCGTCGAGGACGACCTGGCCGCCGCCATCGAGAGCGGGCACGTGGGCGGTGCCGCCCTCGACGTGTTCGCCAGCGAGCCCACCACCGAGTCGCCGCTGTTCTCCCTGCCGTCGGTGATCGTCACCCCGCACCTGGGGGCCAGCACCCACGAGGCCCAGGACAAGGCCGGCGACACCATCGCCGACATGGTCGAGCTGGCCCTGGCCGGGGAGTTCGTGCCGTTCGCCGTGAACGTCAACGCCGCCGAGGCCAGCGAGACGGTGCGGCCGTTCCTGGCGCTGGCCGAGCGGCTGGGTGCGCTGTTCGCCGGGTTGGCCGGGGGTGTCGACGCGCTGGAGATCAGCTACCAGGGCGAGATCGGCGGGTACGACACGCGCATCCTCACCCTCTCGCTGCTCAAGGGGTTCTTCGGGCGCATCAGCGACGATCCCGTGAGCTACGTCAACGCCCCGAAGCTGGCCGAGGAGCACGGCATCGCGGTCACCGAGTCGGCCACCACCACCTCGCACCACTACGTCAACCAGATCGGCATCCGCGCCGGCGAGCACTCGATCACCGGCACCCTGGTCGGCCTCGAGGGCGAGGCCCGTCTCGTCGGGGTGGACGACCACCGCGTCGACGTGCCCCCGGCCAACCACATGCTGGTGGTGCGCAACGACGACCGCCCCGGGATGATCGGCCGGGTCGGCACCATCATGGGCGAGGCCGGCATCAACATCGCCGACATGGACGTCGGGCAGTCCGCCTCCGGTGCGTCGGCGCTCATGGTGCTGGTCACCAGCGAGCCCACGCCGGCCGAGGTCTGCGACGCCCTGCGTGCCGTCGACGGCATCGTGTCGGTCGCGTCGCTCACCTGAGCGACGGGCCAACCTCTTCCCGAAGGGTTGACGATCTTCGATGATCCCGGCACACTGGCACCCGTGACCGCTCAGACGACCTTCGAGCTTCTCCTTATGTAGGGCGAGCGCCCCGATATCGGTGCTCGCCGAACCTCCTGTCCCGACCGGGCCGGGAGGTTCTTGCGTTTTCGCACCGACGCACTCGCCCGCCCCTCTCGCTCGACCCCCCGCGCTCCCTGAGCGCCCGCCCTCGAACCCACCCCGCTGCGCACCGCGAAAGGCACGCTGATCCCCATGAGCACCCCGCCCGCCCCCGCCCGACAGGTCGCCGACGACCCGAACCGGCTGATCATCTTCGACACCACCCTGCGCGACGGCGAGCAGTCGCCCGGCATCTCGCTCGACCAGGGCGAGAAGGTCGAGATCGCCGAGCAGCTGGCCCGCCTCGGCGTCGACGTCATCGAGGCCGGTTTCCCCATCGCCAGCCAGGGCGACTTCGAGTCGGTGCAGGCCATCGCCACCTCCGTCGACGGCCCCGTGATCTGCGGGCTCTCCCGCACCGCCCGCAAGGACATCGACCGCTGCTGGGAGGCCATCGAGCCCGCGGCCCGTCGGCGCATCCACGTGTTCATCGCCACCAGCGAGACGCACATGACCCACAAGCTGCGCATGACCCCCGAACAGGTGAAGGCCGAGGCCGGCGCGGCGGTCGCCCACGCCCGCCAGTACACCGAGGACGTGGAGTTCTCCCCTGAGGACGCCTCCCGGTCCGACTTCGCCTTCATGTGCGAGGTGCTCCGGATCGCCGTCGACAACGGGCGCCACCACCCTCAACATCCCCGACACCGTCGGCTACGGCATCCCCGAGGAGTACGCCAAGCGGCTGCACGACATCCGCGCCATCGTCCCGGGCGACTACGTCATCTCCACCCACTGCCACAACGACCTCGGCCTGGCCGTGGCCAACTCGCTGGCCGCGGTGCACACCGGCGCCCGCCAGGTCGAGTGCGCCATCAACGGCCTGGGTGAGCGCGCCGGCAACGCCGCCCTCGAGGAGATCGTCATGGCCCTGCGCACGCGGGCCGACTACTACGGCGGGGTCGACACGGCCATCAGGTCCGAGGAGCTGGCCCGAACGAGCCGGCTGGTGAGCCGGCTCACCGGTTACCCGGTGCAGTACAACAAGGCCGTCGTCGGTCGCAACGCCTTCGCCCACGAGGCCGGCATCCACCAGCACGGCGTGCTCACCGAGCGCAGCACCTACGAGATCATGGATCCGGCCGCGGTCGGGCAGGGCGAGTCCAAGATCGTGATGGGCAAGCACTCCGGCCGCCACGCCCTGGCCGACACGCTCAAGAAGATGGGCTACGACCTGCACGGCGACGCCCTCAACCAGGTGTTCACCCGGTTCAAGGAGCTCGCCGACCGCAAGGTCGAGCTGAGTGACGCCGATCTCGAGGCACTGGTCGCCGAGGAGATGGGTGACACCGTTCGCTACGCCTACCAGCTGCTGGCCATCGACGCTCGGGGCGGGTCGAGCACCACGCCGTCGGCCTCTGTCGTCATCGAGTCCGATGGCGAGAAGCTCGAGGCCTCCGCCGAGGGTGACGGCATGGTCGACGCGGCGTGCAAGGCCATCAAGATCGCCACCGGCATCGACGGGGTCCTCACGGACTACACCGTCACCTCCGTGAGCGGCGGTGTCGACGCCCTCGCCGACGTCGCCCTGCGCTTCGAGGTGGACGGCATGTCGATGCCCGGCCGTGGCCTTTCCACCGACGTCGTGGAGGCGTCGGCGCGGGCCTTCCTCAACGCCATGAACCGCATCGTCCGGGTGCGCGACTCGGGCGAGGACCCCACTGCGGTCGACCGTCCCGGTTCCCTGAAGCAGTTCTAGGGGTCTCCGCTACGGTCCTCCCGGACCCGGGTGACGATGCCCGGTCCGGGGGGAACCGTGGACGACGAAGGCACCGAAGTGACGAAGGCCCTGCTGGGCGACGTGCGCGTCGTCGATCTGACCGACGCCTACGGTGGCTTCTGCGCCAGGGTGCTGGGCGATCTCGGCGCCGAGGTGGTGCGCGTCGAGGCGCCCGGAGGCGGGGGAGGCCGCCGGCGGGCGCCGGCCACGGGCGACGGCACGAGCCTGCACCACGCGCACCGCAACGCCGGGAAGGCGATCGCCACCCTCGACCCCTCGGTGCCCGAGGATCGGGCGACGGTCGACGGGCTCCTGGCCGGCGCCGAGATGGTCGTCGTGTCGCGAGGATGGGGTGGCGATCGCGACGACCTGCGCCCGGAGGTGCTGGCCGAGCGCCACCCTCATCTGGTGGTGGTGGCCCTGACCCCGTTCGGGCTGAGCGGTCCGGCCGCCGAGTGGGCCTGCACGGAGCTGGTGGCCCAGTCGATGGCCGGGATCGTCTACCGCTCGGGGGTCGCCGAGCTCGCGCCGGTGGCCGCGCCGGGGAGCTACTGCGAGGACGTGGGTGCGGTCGTGGCGGCCATGGCCGGTGTGATGGCCCTGCACCAGGGGCGTGTCGACGGCATCGGCCAGGTCGTGGACGTGTCCGCCGTGCTGGCGTTGGCGCAGTGCACCGACATGGCGCTGCCCCTCTGGAGCCTCCTCGGCTCCGATCAGGTGCGGGCCGGTTCCGGGCTGTACCCCCTGTTCGACTGCACCGACGGACAGGCCCGCATCGTCCTCCCCATGACGCCCGGCGACTGGCGCAAGCTCATCGGCTGGATGGGGTCGCCCCCGGAGTGGCACGGCCCCGGGTGGGACGGGGCCATGTTGGGCGACGAGCAGCGTGAGGCCGTCCTGGCCCGCCTGCCCGACCAGTTCACCGGGCGGACACGCGAGGAGGTCACCGAGGAGGCGGAGGCCGCGGGCGTGCGGGTGACCCCCGTGCTGACCCCGGCCGAGGTCCTGTCGAACGCGCACGTCATCGGCCGTTCCTCGTTCGTTCCCGCGTCGATCGACGGTCGGGTGGGTGCGTTGTTCGCCGGGTTGCACTCCGTGGACGGTGAGCGCGCCGGGGTCGCAGGCCCGGCGCGTCCGCTCGATGACCCGCCCGCCTGGTCGCGGCGGCCGAGGCCGGCTGGAGCCCGAGGTCTCCGTGGCCCTTCCCCTGGCCGGCCTGCGCATGCTCGAGGTGGGCACCGGGCTGGCCGCGCCCGAGGCCGGCCGCGTGTTCGCCGAGTGGGGTGCCGACGTGATCCGCGTCGAGAGCCGCCGCCACCCCGACTTCCAGCGCATGGTGATGGGCGGGGACATGAACCCCGCCTTCGCCACGGCCAACCGGTCGACTCGCACCATCGCCGCCGACCTCTCCACCGAGGCGGGGCGGGAGTTGGTGCGCAGCCTGCTGCCTCACGTCGACGTCCTCGTCGAGAACAACGCCACGGGCGTCATCGACCGGCTCGGCCTGGGGTGGGACGAGGTGTCGGCGATCAACCCGGCCCTGGTGATGGTCAGCACCCAGCTCTACGGCGACAGGGGCCCGTGGGCGCGACGCAAGGGCTACGGACCCAGCGCACGGGCGGTCGGGGGGCTCACGTGGCTGTGGGCCCACGGACCTGATGCGCCCAAGGGGATCATGACCATCCACCCCGACCACCTGGCCGGTCGGCTCGCCGCGCTCGGAGCACTGGCCGGCCTGCGGGCCCGGGAGCGCACCGGTGTGGGCTCCCGGGTCGACATCGCCCAGTTCGAGGTGGTGGCGGGCCTGCTCGGTGATCTGCTCCTGGCGGAGAGCCTGGAACCGGGGGCCGCCCGGCCCCGAGGGAACCGCAGTGACCGCCATGCGCCGTGGGGCCTGTTCCGGTGCCGCGACGACGAGGGCTCCGAGAGCTGGCTGGCGCTCTGCGTCACGACCGATGCCGCGTGGACGGCGCTGTTGGGGGTCGCCGACGGGGCGGTCGAGGACCACGTGGCCTGGCGCACCCAAGCCGGCCGCCTCGCCGACGTCGATGCCGTGGAGGGGGCGGTGGCAGCCTGGTTGGTGGCTCGGGACGCCGGTGTGGTGGAAGGAGCGCTCCAGGCCGTCGGCGTGGCCGCCGGGCAGGTGTTGCACCCGCGCCTGCAAGCGAGCCACCCCCACTTCCTGGCCCGGGGATGGCCGGTCCCGGTCGAGCAGCCCGGATCGGGACCGGTGCTGTTCGAGGGTCCGGCGTTCGTGGGGTCCCGCATGGGATCACCGCGTTGCGGACCCGCGCCACTGCCCGGTGAGCACACGGTGGACGTCTGTCGCGGCCTGCTCGGGTTGACCGACGACGAGATCGACGCGCTGGTGGCCGAGGGTGCGGTGGATCCCCTGCCCGAGAGCTGAGGCGCCTCGGCGGTCAGGCCCGGGCCAGCACCTCGCCGTGCACCAACACCATGAGCCCGGCGTCGCCGGCCGCCCAGTCGCGCCAGGCGTCGGCGATCGACCTGAGCTCGTCCGGCGTGGCCAGGCCGTACTCCACGGCCTGCTCGGCGAACGCCGACGCCACGGCCCGTTCGGCCCAGAGGTCCCCCCACCACGCCCGGTCGGCGTCGTCGGCGAAGGTCCAGGTCGAGCTCGACACGACGTCGTCGGTGAAGCCCGCGGCGCGTACCCAGGACCGCAGGTGTCGCCCGGCGTCGGCCTGCGCCCCGTTGCGGGCCGTGACCCGGTGGTACAGCGCCAGCCACCGGTCGAGACGGGGGTCGAGCGGGAACCACGTGAAGGCCCCGTAGTCGCTGTCGCGCACGGCCAGCAGTCCGCCGGGGCGCAGGACGCGCCGCATCTCGCGCAGGGCCGCGACCGGGTCGGTGAGGTGTTGCAGCACCTGGTGGGCGTGGACCACGTCGAAGGAGTCGTCGTCGAGGTCGAGGGCGTAGACGTCGCCGACGTCGAACGACGCGTTGGTGACGGCGGCGTCGGCCCGGGCCTGCTCGGCCGCGGCGACGACCTCGGCCGCCGTGTCGATGCCGACCACCTCACCGGGATCCACCGACCGGGCCAGGTCGAGGGTGATGGTGCCCGGCCCGCACCCGACGTCGAGCAGTCGCTGGCCCGTCACCAGGTGGGCGAGCAGGTACGCGGCGGAGTTCTCCGCCGTGCGCCAGCGATGGCTGCGCAGCACGGAGTCGTGGTGGCCGTGGGTGTAGCGGTCGGCCATCGCTCAGCTCCCGGCGGGCGTGCTCCTGGGCATCCAACTCGGGCGGGTGGCCTCGTAGGCGGTGATCGCCGCCTCGTTGGCCAGGGTGATGCCGATGTCGTCGAGCCCGTTGAGGAAGCGGTGCTGCGTGGCGTCGTCGAGGGGGAACTCGACGTCGAGGCCGATGGCCGGTGCCGAGAGCCGCTTGGTGCGCACGTCGACGGTGATCTCGAGCGTCGGGTCGGCCTCGACGGCGCGCAGGAGCTGCTCGCCCACCTCGTTGCTCACCACCACGGGCACGAGACCGTTCTTGGTGGCGTTGTTGCGGAAGATGTCGCCGAACCGAGGGGTCACGACGGCCTTGAACCCGTAGTCGGCGATCGACCAGACGGCGTGCTCGCGGGACGAGCCCACGCCGAAGTTCTCGCCGGCGACGAGGATCGACGCGTCGCCGAACTGGGGGAGGTTCATGACGAACTCGGGGTCCTCCCGCCACTCCGAGAAGAGCCCGGCGCCGAAGCCGGTGCGCTCGACGCGCTTGAGCCAGTCGCTCGGGATGATCTGGTCGGTGTCGACGTCGGAGCGGTCGAGCGGGAGCGCCGTGCCGGTGAGGGTGGTGACGGGATCCATGGCGGAGCCTTTCAGTCGAGGTCGCCGGGAGCGGCGAACGTGCCGGCGATGGCGGTGGCGGCGGCGACGGCGGGCGACACCAGGTGGGTGCGACCGCCCTTGCCCTGCCGGCCTTCGAAGTTGCGGTTCGAGGTGGATGCCGCCCGTTCGCCGGGGGCGAGCTTGTCGGGGTTCATGGCCAGGCACATCGAGCAACCCGGCTCGCGCCACTCGAAGCCGGCGGCGGTGAAGACGTCGTGCAGCCCTTCGCGTTCGGCCTGGCGCTTCACCTGGAACGAGCCCGGCACGACCATGGCCCGCATGCCGTCGCTGCACCCGCCGTCCCGCAGCCACCTCGGCGGCGGCACGGAGGTCTTCGATGCGTGAGTTCGTGCACGAGCCGATGAAGACGGTGTCGACGCTGATGTCGCGGATCGGTGTGCCGGCGGCGAGGCCCATGTAGTCGAGGGCCCGCTGCGCGGCATCGCGGCCGGGGGCGTCGTCGAACTGGTCGGGGGAGGGCACTGCGCCGCCGAGCTCGACGACCTGGCCGGGGTTGGTGCCCCAGGACACGAACGGGCTGAGCGTCGATCCGTCGATGGTCACGACCTTGTCGAAGGTGGCGCCGTCGTCGGTCGGCAGGCTCCGCCAGTGGTCGAGGGCGTCCTCCCAGTCCTTCCCGGTCGGCGCGTGGGCCCGCCCCTCGAGATAGGCGAACGTGGTGTCGTCGGGCGCGATGAGCCCGGCCTTGGCCCCAGCCTCGATGGACATGTTGCACACCGTCATGCGGCCCTCCATCGACAACGCACGCACGGCCTCGCCGCGGTACTCGATGACCGAGCCGATCCCGCCGCCCGTGCCGATGCGGCCGATGATGGCGAGGATGAGGTCCTTGGCGGTGACGCCGTCGGGCAGCGTGCCCTCGACCTCGACGGCCATGGTGCCGGGGACGTGCTGGTGGAGGGTCTGGGTGGCCAGGACGTGCTCGACCTCGCTGGTGCCGATGCCGAAGGCCAGGGCGCCGAAGGCGCCGTGGGTGGCGGTGTGGCTGTCGCCGCACACGATCGTCATGCCCGGCAGGGTGAGGCCCTGCTCGGGCCCGATCACGTGCACGATGCCCTGACCGGCGGACCCCATGGGGTGTTCGACGATGTCGAACTCGGAGGTGTTGGCTCGCAACACCTCGACCTGCTTGCGTGAGATCGGGTCGGCGATGGGTTGATCGATGTCGAGCGTGGGGACGTTGTGGTCCTCGGTGGCGACGGTCAGGTCCGGTCGGCGCACCGTGCGCCCGGCCAGGCGCAGGCCGTCGAACGCCTGGGGGGAGGTGACCTCGTGGACGAGGTGCAGGTCGACGTAGAGCACGTCGGGTTGGCCCTCGCTGCGGTGCACGACGTGGTCGTCCCAGATCTTCTCGCTCAGGGTTCTGGCGGCCATTGGTGGTCCCTTCGTGATCCTCGGCGGGGTCGTGGTGGCGTTCGGCCGAGCCGTTCCCTCGTGTGTCTCAGCTCTTGTGTCTCAGCTCTTGTATCTCAGTATCTGGGACGATAGTCTCGGCTCGTGGGATCGAGTGTAGGTGGTGTCGGCGTTCTCGACAAGGCGGTGTCGGTGATCGACGCGGTCGAGGTGGAGCCCCGCTCGTTGGCCGAGCTGGTGATCGCCACCGGGTTGAGCCGAGCCACCGCGCATCGACTCGCCGTCGCCCTGGAGAGCCACGGCCTCGTCGCTCGTGACGCCGAGGGACGCTTCGTGCTGGGGCCCCGGCTGGTCGCGCTCGGGCGGGCCGCCGGCCGTGGGCAGTCGCTGGTCGATGCTGCCGGCCCGGCCCTGGCCGAGCTCCGCGACGCGACCGGGGAGAGCGTGCAGCTCTACGTCCGCGAAGGCGACAGCCGGGTGTGCGTGGCGGCGCTCGAGTCGCCCCACGGTCTGCGCACCATCGTTCCGGTGGGGGCCCGCCTGGACCTGGGCATCGGCTCGGGTGGTCGACTGCTCGACGTCGGGGCGGTGGTCCCTCGCCGCGGCTGGATCGACAGCGTCGGTGAGCGCGAGCCCGGCGTGGCCTCGGTGAGCGCGCCCGTGCTCGATCGCGACGGTGCGGTGCTCGCGGCGGTCAGCGTGTCCGGACCGATCGATCGGACCTCACGATCGCCCGGACGTCGCTACGGCGATGCCGTCACGAAGGCCGCTCGCGAGATCGAGCGCGCCGCGGGCCTGCTGCTCTAGGCAGGGACCTCGTCCTCTTGGAGACCGCGGCCGGCGCCGACAAGAGTGAGGGCGTGGAACAGGACCAGGAGCGACCGCTGGCGGCGATCGACATCGGGACCAACTCGTTCCACATGGTGGTCGCCCGGGTCGGCGACGAGGGCCCGACCCCCGGTGTGGGGGCCTTCGAGGTCATCGCCCGCGAGAAGGAGATGGTGCGCCTCGGATCCTCCTCGGGCGACATGAAGCGGCTCGCTCCCGAGGCCATCGAGCGCGGTGTCGCCGCGCTGGGGCGGATGGCCCGGATCGCCGCCATCCACGACGCCGACGTGCACGCCGTCGCCACCTCCGCGGTCCGGGAGGCGGAGAACGCCGAGGAGTTCATCGAGCGGGCGCGGCACGAGGCCGGTGTGGACGTCGAGGTGATCTCCGGGGTGGAGGAGGCGCGCCTCATCCATCTCGGGGTGCTCCAGGCCGTGCCCGTCTACGACGAGCGGATGGTGCTCATCGACATCGGTGGGGGGAGCACGGAGATCCTCGTCGGGGAGCGCGGGGAGACCCTCGCCGCCGGCAGCCTGAAGCTGGGGGCCATCCGCCTGACCCGTCGCTTCTTCCGCTCCGAGTCCTTGCACCCGGGCGCGGTCGACAGCTGCCGGCGCCACATCCGCAGCGCGCTGGCCCCGATGGCCCGTGAGGTCGAACGCACCGGGTTCGCCGTGGCGGTCGCGTCCTCGGGCACCGCGGAGGCGATCTTCGCCCTGGCCGACGCCCTCGACGACGACGAGCCGACCCCTCGATCGTTCAACGGCTCGCGGATCAGCGCGCGTGCAGGTGCGGGCGGTGGTGGCCCGCCTCGTCGGCGCGCCCACCGTGAGCGAGCGCCGTCAGCTCCCGGGGATGGACGCCGGCCGGGCCGACATCATCCTCGGAGGAGCCCTCATCCTGGAGCAGGCGGTGGCCGCGCTCGGGATCGAGGAACTGGTCTTCTCCGACAACGCGCTGCGCGAGGGCGCCCTGCTCGACGCGTTGGCTCGTCGTCGAGGGGCCACGTTGCACCATCTCCGCGACCTGCGCCGGCGCAGCGTGCTGCACCTGGCCGTGGCCATGGACGACGAGCCGGAGCACTCCGCCCGCACCGCGGCGTTGGCGCTGGAGCTGTTCGACGGCACGGCCCGTTGGCACGGTCTCGACGACTCGTGGCGCGAGCTGCTCGAGGCGGCCGCGCTGTTGGCCAACGTGGGTCAGGCCGTGTCGCACTCCGAGCACCACAAGCACAGCTACTACGTCATCCGGCACTCCGATCGCCTGGCCGGGTTCACCGACAGGGAGGTCGAGCTGATCGCCCTGGTCGCCCGCTACCACCGCAAGAGCGCACCCAAGGCGAAGCACCCGGAGTTCGCCAAGCTCCGGCCGGACGACCAGTCGGCGGTCCGCGCCCTCGCCGGCATCCTGCGCGTGGCCATCGCCCTCGACCGCTCTCACCGCGGCCCCGTCGCGGCGGTGCGGGTGACGAGCGCCAACGGCTCCGGGCCGTTGCGGGTGGTCGTGACACCGCGTCCCGGAGCCGACCTCAGCCTCGAGCTGCACTCCGGCACCGAACGCAAGGACCTCCTCGAGCAGGTCCTCGGGCACCGTCTCGATGTCGTCGCAGGCTGACCGCACGGTTCGCATCGAGCCCACGGCGATCTCCTTCAGCGAGCAGGGCTCGATGTCGATGGAGAGACAGTGAACCGGTCCTCGACCATGGCGGCGCTTCGGAGGATCCCGGTGGTCGCCGCGCTCGCGGTCGGGATGCTCGTGGGCGTCGCCGTCGTACCGGTCGGCCAGCCACGGGCCGAGGGGGAGCCGGCCCGACCGGCGTACGTGGGGGCGCCGTACTTCGCTCCCGGCGCCGTGTACACGCAGAACTTCCCGGATCCGTCGATCCTCTTCGATCCGGTCACCGACCTCTACTACGCCTACGGCACCACCACCGGCGGGGTGAACGTCCCCGTCATGACCTCACCTGATGCCGTCACCTGGACGGCGCGGTCGCGCCACGCGATCGCCAACCCCAACGGCGAGTACCACGACGGCCTGCCGGATCCCTCACCCCCCGGTTGGCCCTGGCAGAGCGGCGACGCCCGCTTCCCCGACGACCTCTGGGCGCCGGGCGTCACCAAGCTGGGCAGCCGGTGGGTGATGTTCTACGCGTTGCGCGAGAACCAGGCAGGTCGACGCTGCATCGTCTACGCGACCAGTGCGTCTCCCGCGGGTCCCTTCGGTGACGCCAAGCGGTTCAGCTGCTCGGCCGACCCGCTGGGCAGCATCGATCCCGCAGCCCTTCACCGATCCCGTCACCGGGGTGACCTCGCTGGTGTGGAAGGACGAGGGGCTCGTCGGCAGCCACGGACAGCGCATCTGGGCGAGGGCGATCACGCTGGTCGACCCCACGACGGTCGGCGTACGCGCCGGGCAGCGAGCTGCAGTTCCTGCTCGAGTCGCGGAACACCTGGGAGGCCTACGTCGCGGAGAGCCCGACGGTGGCCCGGTTGCCCGACGGTTCCCTCGGGCTCTTCTACTCGGGGAACCGGTGGGACTCCGACCGCTACGCGACGGGCCTCGCCGTCTGCCCCGACGTGGGGTTCACCTGGACTCCTCAGTGCACCCGCGTCTCGCCCGGTCCGGTGATGGCCCGGCGAGCCGGGCGAGTGGGGATCGGGGCGCCGTCAGCGACCGTGGGCCGCGACGGGGAGCTCCTGCTCGCCACCCATTCCTGGGCCGAGGGCGCGCCCGTCGGCTACCCGGCCAACCAGCGTCGACTGGTCGTCGAGCAGGTGAGCCAGGTCGACGGACGTCTCGTCATCAGCGGCGACCCCGGGCCGGTCGCCCCGGCTCCGCCGTCGACCTACATCCCGGCCGCGCCGGTCCGCGTCCTCGACACGCGCAACGGCCTCGGCACCACGTCGGCTCGGAGCCTCGAGGCGGGAGAGGTCCTCGCGCTCGACCTCGTCCGGACGAGTTCCTGCGACGACGAGCGCGGTCGTCCTCAACGTGACCGTGGTCGCTCCGGCGTCGGGGGGCTTCGTCACGGCCTACCCGTGCGGGACGCCACCGAACGCCTCGAACGTCAACTACGTGCCCGGGCAGGTCGTCGCCGACCTGGTGACGGTGCAGGTCAGCCCGGCGCGCAAGGTGTGCCTCTACACCTACGGGGCCACCCACCTCGTGGCCGATCTGCAGGGGACCTACGACACGTCGGCCGCGAGCGGGTTCGCCGGCGTCGTCCCCGGCCCGGCTGCTCGACACGCCGCGCCTCCACGAGCCTCGGCGCCGGTGGCGTGGTCGAGATCCCGGTTCGAGGTCGCGCCGGGGTCTCCGCGGAGGCCACCGCAGCGGCACTGAACATCACGGCGACCGGTGCTGCCCGCGACGGCTGGCTGACTGCCTGGCCGTGCGCCGCGTCGCGCCCTCTGGTGTCGAACGTGAACTTCGGCGCGGGCACCACGGTCGCCAATGCCGCCGTCGTTCCGTTGTCGGCGACCGGTTCGGTGTGCGTGTTCGCCGAGTCGCCCACCGACGTCGTCGTCGACGTCTTCGGGTTCACCGGTCCGACCGGAGCGCTGATGCGGGCCCGGTCCCCGGTTCGGCTGCTCGACACCCGCGCCGGGGGCCCGCCCGTCGCCGCGGGTCGGACCATCACCCAGTCCGTGGTCGGAGGGGCCGGCGCACCGGAGGGCACGACCTCGGTCGTCCTCACCCTCACCGCCACCGACGTCCGGGCACCGGGCTGGCTCTCGGTCTTCCCGTGCTCGGCCGCCGGGTCACCGGGCGAGCAGACCTCGAACCTCAACGTGGCGACGGGCGACACCCGTGCCGCCCACGTCACCGTGCCGGTGGCTCCCGACGGGACGATCTGCATCTACACCCGCTCGGCCAGCCACATCATCGTCGACCTCGCCGGCAGCTTCGGTTGACGGGTCGCCCGACCCTGACGTCCGCCCCTTCGGTCAGAGGCCGGTGACGTGGCGACAGCCGTCGACCAGATGGGGGACGAAGGCCGGGGGATCGGTGGCGCACACGTCGTGGGCGCCGTCGATCTCCCAGAGCCGCGCGCCGGGGATCGCCTCGGCCAGTGCCCGTTGGCGGCGAACCGGCACGGTCGTGTCGAAGCGGGTGAGCAGCACCGCCGTCGGGACGTCGACCGTGCCGATCCAGCTCTTCGACGAGAAGCCCGACAACGCCCGTCCTGCCTCCAGGATCGAGCGCACGTCGTTGAGCCGGCTCTGCTCCCGGGCCCACCGGCCCAGCGGTGTGTCGTCGTAGCGGGCCACGACCATCCGATCGGCCACCCGCTTGCGCACCGTCGGCGGGGTGGCCCGGGCCGCGACGGTCAACCCGGCGATCACGCCGAACGCCGCGTGCTCGCTGGGGTGGCTCTTGAAGTTCCGCGCGGTGGAGCACAACACGAGGCCAGCCACCCGCGCCCGGTGGCGATGCCACACCAGCTGGGCGATCGGCCCACCCATGGAGTAGCCCACCGGCACGAACGACTCGATCCCGTAGCACGTCGGCGAGGGCCGCCACGTCGTCGGCGCAGTCCTCGAGGCGGAACCGTCGCCAGGTGCGCAGGCCACGACCGTGGCCCCGGTGGTCGAGGGCCAGGACCCGGAAGTGTCGTGAGAGGGGCGCGTAGACGGGGAACCAGTTCAGCGCGGAGTTGGCGGTCCAGCCGTGCAGCAGGATCAGCGTCGGTGCCCCCGGAGGACCTGGTGCCTCGCGGACGAAGGTCGTGCCGCGCCCGGGGAGCTCGACGAAGTCGCCGCCGGGCAGGCCAGGCGTGGGGAACGGCGCGGCTTCGGGATCGAGCGGCGGTGGCGGAGAGGACTCGGCGGTGCTCACCGGCGGCCGACGTCAGTTCTCGATGTCGACGATCTCGACCTGCAGCGGGCCGCCGGGCGCCTCGTAGCTCACGACGTCGCCGATGGCACGGCCCATGAGCGCCTCGCCGAGAGGGGAGCGGGGAGAGATGACCTCGACGTCGCCGTGGCGCTCCTCGATCGAGCCGATCAGGAAGCGCTCGGGGTCGTCGTCGCCCTCGTAGCAGATCGACACCACCACGCCGGGTGCCACGGAGTCGGTGCCGCCCGCCTCGACGATCTGGGCGTCGAGCAGCAGCGCCTGGAGATGGCGGATCCGGCCCTCCATCTTGCCCTGCTCCTCCTTGGCGGCGTGGTAGTCGCCGTTCTCGGAGAGGTCGCCCAGCTCGCGTGCCGCCTGGATCTTGCGGGCGATCTCGACCCGGCCGTGCGTGGTGAGCTCCTCGAGCTCGCTGCTCAGGCGGTCGTGGGCGGTCTGGGACAGGTGGTGGACGTCGGGCACGGCGGCATCGTACCCAGCCCCGCGGTGCCGAACACCTCACGCACGCCCGGCGGCGGTGGGGGTAGACTCCCCGCCGTGCCTCGTGCCCTCACGACCCTGGTAGCGATCATTCGGTAGCGCACACCTCGTGGTGTGCGCGTCTCAGGCCGTCCACTTGGTGGGCGGCTTTGTCGTTGTGGGGACCCGTCCACCCCTGCGGTACCGGTCTCGTCCATCTGTTCGTCCCTCTCCCCGGAGCACACGTTGAGCCACACCATCGGAGTCATCCCCGGCGACGGCATCGGCCTCGAGGTCATCCCCGAGGCGCTGAAGGTCGTCCGTGCGGCCGGGGTCGACCTCGACACGGTCGACTACGACCTCGGCGGGGCCCGCTACCTGCGCGACGGCGTCGTGCTCGACGACGCCACCATCGAGGAGTGGCGGGGCCTCGACGCCCTGCTGCTCGGCGCCGTGGGCACCCCCGACGTCCCTCCGGGCGTGATCGAGCGGGGCCTGCTGCTCAAGATGCGCTTCGATCTCGACCTGTTCGTGAACCAGCGACCCTTCCTCGCCCCCGACGGCTCGCACGACTTCATCGTGATCCGCGAGAACACCGAGGGCACCTACGCCGGCGAGGGAGGCTTCCTGCGCAAGGGCACCCCTCACGAGATCGCCACACAGGGCTCGGTCAACACCCGCTTCGGGGTCGAGCGCTGCGTCCGCTACGCCTTCGAGCTGGCCCGCACCCGTGAGGCGCGCCACCTGACCCTGGTCCACAAGACGAACGTGCTCACCTTCGCCGGCGACCTCTGGGAGCGCACCTTCGACGCCGTGGCATCCGAGTACGGCGATGTCACCACCGCCTACAACCACGTGGACGCGGCCTGCATCTACTTCGTCGAGGACCCCTCGCGGTACGACGTCATCGTCACCGACAACCTCTTCGGCGACATCCTCACCGACCTCGGTGGGGCGGTGTCGGGGGGCATCGGCTTCGCGTCGTCCGGGAACCTCAACCCGGCGCGCACCGGCCCCTCGATGTTCGAGCCGGTCCACGGGTCGGCCCCCGACATCGCCGGGCAGAACCGGGCCAACCCCGTCGCCGCCATCCTGTCGGCGGCCATGATGCTCGACCACCTGGGCGAGGCCGATGCCGCCGCCCGCATCCGTGCCGCCTGCGCCGACACCTCGACGCTCACCGGCTCAACCACCGAGGTCGGCGACGCCGTCGTCGCCCGCCTGTAGCCAAGGGGAACCCCGTGCCCATCACTCCGACCGAGAAGATCTGGATGAACGGCGAGCTCGTCGACTGGGACGACGCCCGCATCCACGTGCTCACCCACACCCTGCACTACGGCATGGGCGTCTTCGAGGGCGTGCGCGCCTACGAGACCGCCGACGGCCCCGCCGTGTTCCGCCTCACCGACCACATGGCCCGGCTGCACAACTCCGCCAAGATCATGGGGATGGACATGCCCTACTCCGTCGAGGAGCTGGTCACGGCCACCAAGGACGTGGTGCGGGCGAGCGGTCTGCCCTCGGCCTACATCCGACCCATCGCCTACTACGGCTACGGGGAGATGGGCCTCAACACCCTGCCGTGCAGCGTCGACGTCTCGATCGCCTGCTGGCCGTGGGGTGCCTACCTCGGGGAGGACGCCGTCACCAAGGGGGTGAGCATGAAGATCTCGTCGTGGACCCGTCACGACCACAACACCATGCCCCCGGCGGCCAAGACCACCGGGAACTACGTCAACTCCTCGTTGGCCAAGGTCGAGGCGCTGAAGGCGGGCTACGACGAGGCCATCATGCTCAGCCCGCAGGGATACGTGAGCGAGTGCACCGGCGAGAACATCTTCGTGGCCCGCGACGGGGTGCTCATCACCCCGCCCGTCGCTGCCGGGGCCCTCGAGGGCATCACCCAGGACACCGTCATGGCCATCGCCGCCGACTTCGGCTTCCCGACCCGCGTCGACCTGTTGACGCGCAGCGACCTCTACGTGTGCGACGAGATGTTCGTCTGCGGCACCGCCGCCGAGGTGTCCGCCGTCAACTCCGTCGACGATCGCGCCATCCCCTGCCCCGGGCCGATGACCACGGCCATCGCCGCCGAGTACGCCCGCACCGTGCGCGGCGAGGTGGATCGCTACAAGGACTGGCTGGAGCATGTCAACTGATCAGGCGCCACGGCGCGACGGCGCCACGGCGTCCGGGACCCCCCAGATGCCCGAGGCCGTCGAGATCTTCGACACCACGCTGCGCGACGGCGCGCAGTTCGAGGGCATCTCGCTCACGGTCGAGGACAAGCTCCGGGTGGCCGAGCAGCTCGACTGGCTCGGCGTGCACTGGATCGAGGGTGGGTACCCGCAGGCCAATCCCAAGGACGAGGAGTTCTTCCGACGCGCCCCGTCGGAGCTGAGCCTGTCGAGCGCAGAGCTCGTCGCCTTCGGCTCGACCCGCCGCCCGGCCGGCAAGGTGGACGTGGACCCGACCCTGGCCGCCCTCGTCGGCGCGGGCACCGGCACCGTCTGCATCGTGGGGAAGAGCTGGGACTTCCACGTCACCGAGGCCCTGCGGACGACCCTCGACGAGGGCGTGGCCATGGTGGGCGAATCCGTGGCCTTCCTCGCCGGGGAAGGCCTGCGGGTCTTCTTCGACGCCGAGCACTTCTTCGACGGCTACAAGGCCAACCCCGAGTTCGCCCTCCGCGTGCTCGAGGCGGCGGCCGAGAACGGCGCGGCGGTGGTGGTGCTGTGCGACACCAACGGTGGCTCGTTGGCCCACGAGGTCCAGCAGATGACCACGGAGGTCACGACCCACTTCGGCGACGACGTGGCGGTCGGCATCCACACGCAGAACGACTCCGGTTCGGCGGTGGCCAACTCGGTGGCCGCCGTGCTGGGCGGGGCGACGCCAGGTGCAGGGCACGATCAACGGGTACGGGGAGCGCACGGGCAACGCCAACCTCATGACCGTCATCCCCGACCTCACCCTCAAGCTCGGCGTGGCCACGCTGCCCGAGGGCCGGATGGACCGCCTCACGGTGGTCAGCCACCGGGTGGCCGAACTGGTCAACCTGCCGCCTCAGCCCTCGGACCCCTTCGTGGGGATGTCTGCGTTCGCCCACAAGGGCGGGCTGCACACCTCGGCGCTCGGACGGGCGGGGGGCGCCACCTACGAGCACGTCGACCCGGCCGTGGTCGGGAACCGCACCCGCGTCCTCGTGTCCGATCTCGGCGGGCGCGCCGGCATGGCCATGAAGGCCACCGAGTTCGGCCTCGAGCTCGACGACCGGGCCGCCGGCTGCGGTGAGCGACGACCTCAAGCGCCTCGAGAGCGAGGGGTGGCTGTTCGAGGCCGCCGACGCCTCGCTCGAACTGCTCATGCGCCGCGCCGCCGGCTGGGAGCAACCGTTCTTCCAGGTCGAGGCCTATCGCGTCTCGAGCTACCACCGCGAGGGCCCCGTGATGCCCGACGGCGAGGTCGAGGTCTCCGTGGAGGCGACGGTGAAGCTCTGGATCGACGGGCGCCGGGTCGCCGCCGTGGGGGAGGGCAACGGGCCCGTGAACGCCCTCGACGCCGCCGTGCGGCGGGCGCTCAACGGTCGCTTCCCGGTGCTCGATCGCATCCACCTCACCGACTTCAAGGTCCGCGTGGTCGACGGTGGCGCCGCGACCGGGGCGATGGTGCGGGTGCTGGTCGACTCGACCGACGGCGAGCGGGTGTGGACCACCGTCGGGGTCGACAGCAACGTCATCGAGGCTTCGTGGCAGGCGCTGATGGACTCGATCGAGTTCGGCCTGCTCCACGGGGACGGCTGAGCGGCCGTCGCCGACCACTATCGTGAGCGGCGATGGCTGCCCCCGAGTACGTCCCTGCCCCGACCGACGACAACGCCCGTGTCTACGTCTCGCCGCCCTGGCGGCCGGATTCGTGGATGGCCGACCGACCCGCCGAGCTCGACGGTCGCCAGCCGTCGGGTCCCCGCCTCGGCAGCCCCGGACCCGATCAGGGCTACGCCATGAAGCTGGCCGGTCAGTTCCGGGGGCGCCTCGTGCTCACCCCGGGGGAGCACGAGGAGGATGCGCTGGCGGGCTGCCTGGCCATCGCCATGCGCCGCGCCGCGACCTTCGGTCGGGCCCCGATGATCCACGACCTCACGGTGGCGCTGTCGATGTGGAGCTTCCTGGTCGAGCCGCCGGCCGACCTGGCGGCGGTGCGCAAGGACGTCTTCGCCGGTGTGGCGTCGACGCACCACTACCAGGAGCGTCGCGCCATCGTCGACGGGGTGCCCGACGACATCTTGCGCCTCGACCCGGCGGCGGTCGCCGAGCTGACCCGTACGGATCCGCAGCGGGTGCTCTCCGTGGCCCGGTCGATCCGCGACGGCGCCACCGCACCCGGCGTGGCCGCGCACTGACGCCGTGCCCGGGGGGCGCCTCGGTCGCCTGCGGGATGCTCAGCCGTCGACGACGGTCACCGGGGTGCCCGCCGGGAGGGTCTCGGCCAGCCGGGTGACGACGTCGTTGGGCATCCGGATGCATCCGTTCGAGGCCTGCGTGCCGATGAGATCGGGCTGGTTGGTGCCGTGGAAGGCGATGACCGGCAGGCCACCGTCGAAGGTCTCGAGGGTCTCGCTGTAGGCGCTGGTCGACAGGATCCAGGGGCCGTAGGCGCCGCCCGGGTTGGACTGCGGGATCATCTCGTTCAGGAAGTACGTGCCCACGGGGGTGGGTGTGGCGTCCTTGCCGATGACCACCTGGGTCTGCTCGATGAGCTCCTCGCCGTCGTAGACCTTCAGGTCGAACCCGGCGAGATCGAGCTCCATGCGGTACGAGTGCGAGCTGAGCTCGACGTCGTCGGCGCGCACCCAGCCCTCCATCCCGTTGGGCCGAGCGTGGACCTGGACCCGCAGCCAGTCGCCGGAGGTCTCGGTGACCACCATCACCAGCGGGTTGTCGAAGTAGGTGGGGTTCTCGAAGGTCCAGCCGACCTCGGTCTTGGCGCTGCCGGCGGAGTTCAGCCCGAACCGGGGGATGGGCTGCACGCCCGTCGTGGCCGGGGCGGTGGTGGTCGGTGAGGAGGCTGGTGCGTCGGTGCCCGCCGGGAGCTCGGCGAAGACCGTCGATCTCGGGGCCCTTCGCCGTCGCGACGACGGTGACGTAGGGGTCGGGGGCGGCGGTCGTCGTGGTCTCGACGACCCCGACGACCTCGGCGTTGCCGCTCGAGCACGCGGCGGCTCCGGCAGCGAGGCCCAGGACCACACCGAGCGTGGCCAGGAGTCGGAGCAGCTTGCTGTCACGAAGGTTCACGGGCGCCGACGGTACCATCGCCGCGTGAGCTCCCTCCGCGCGCCCCAGCCACCCTCCGAGGGCCTCGTGCGGGTGCGCTTCGCTCCCTCGCCGACCGGCTACCTGCACATCGGCGGGGCGCGGACGGCGCTGTTCAACTGGCTCTTCGCCCGCCAGCAGGGCGGCGAGTTCCTGCTGCGCATCGAGGACACCGACGCCGAGCGCTCGCGTCCCGAGCTGATCGACGTGATCTTCCGGGCCCTGGAATGGCTCGGCCTCGACTGGGACGGCGTCCCGGTCCATCAGTCCGAGCGGGCCGACGCCTACCGGTCCGCCATCGACCGGCTCCTGGCCGACGGGGCGGCCTACTGGTGCGACTGCACCCCCGAGGCGGTCAAGGCGCGCGCCGAGGCCCGTGGTGGCACGCCCGGGTACGACGGGCACTGCCGCGAGCGGGGCCTCGGCCCCGGCGAGGGGCACGTGGTGCGCTTCCGGGTGCCCGACACCGGCACCACCGCCTTCGACGACGTCATGCGGGGCGCGGTCTCGTTCGAGAACGCCAACCTCGACGACTTCGTGATCCGACGGTCGAGCGGCACGCCGATGTTCCACCTGGCCAACGCCGTCGACGACGCCGCGCAGGGGATCACCCACGTGGTGAGGGGCGAGGACCTCATCAACGTCACCCCCAAGGTCCTCCTGCTCCGTGAGGCGTTGCACGTCCCGGGTGAGCTGGTGTTCGCCCACCTCCCCCTGATCGTGAACGACAAGCGCCAGAAGCTCTCGAAGCGTCGCGACGACGTGTCGGTCGGGGACTACATCGATCGGGGCTACCTGTCCGAGGCGATGGTCAACTACCTCGCCACCCTGGGTTGGGGGTCGCCCGACGGCGTCGAGATCCGTCCGCTGCCCGAGATCGTCGAGGCCTTCCGGCTCGACGACGTGAACAGCGCGGGGGCGTTCTTCGACATCAAGAAGCTCCAGCACTTCAACGGCGAGTACATCCGGGCGCTGCCGACGGCGGAGTTCGTGACCCGGTCCACGCCCTGGCTCTTCGCCACGGACGTCCCGTGGCCGCCGGAGCGCTTCGACGTGGCCAGCTTCGAAGCGATGGCGCCGCTGGTGCAGGAGCGCGTGAAGCTCCTCTCCGAGGTCCCGGGGTACGTCGACTTCCTGTTCCTCCACGAGCCCGAGATCGACGAGGCGTCCTGGGCCAAGGTGATGGTGAAGGGCCACGACCTCGCCGTCGACGTGCTCGATCACGCCGCGGCGCGCTTCGGCGAGTGCGACTGGGACGTGAAGAGCCTCGACGTCGCCCTCTTCTCCTACGCCGACGAGCACGACGTGGCCAAGGGGAAGGTCCAGGCCCCGGTGCGGGTGGCCGTCACCGGGCGCAGCGTCGGGCCTCCGTTGTTCGAGTCGCTCGAGGTGCTCGGTCGGGAGGAGACCCTCCGGCGGATCGCCGTGGCACGGTCCCGGCTGTGAGGGGGTGACGCCCGGTGATCCGATGGGGCTTCCGGGTGGTGCTGGCCCTCGTGGCCGTGGCGGCGCTCTACCTGGCGGTCACCTTCGTCCAGGTGTGGCACGCCTCGAACCAGGACGACACCACGCCGGCCTCGGCCATCGTCGTCATGGGCGCGGCGCAGTGGAACGGGCGACCCTCGCCGGTGCTGAAGGCCCGCCTCGACCACGCCGCCGAGCTCTACGAGGCCGGCGCGGCGCCGCTCGTGGTGGTGACGGGCGGCAAGCAGGCCGGTGACGCCGTCACCCAGGGGCAGAGCGGCTACCAGTACCTGCGTGACGTGGGGCTCCCCGACGCCGCCATCAAGGTCGAGGTGGACGGCACCAACAGCTACGAGGAGCTCTCGGCGTCGGCGCTGATCCTGCGCCAGTCGCAGGCGGGTTCGGACGTGATCGTGGTGACCGACCCGTACCACGCCAAGCGAGTGGCGGCCATCGCCGACGAGGTCGGCCTCGACGCCCACGTGTCGCCCACCGACTCCACCACGACCCTGCGGGGCCTGGCCCGCGAGACCGCCGCCGTGGCCGCCGGTCGGATCGTGGGGTTCCGGCGTCTCTCGGCCTGGCTCTCCTGAGGTTGGTCGCCCCATCGGCCAGCCGGTACCCTCACCGTGCCCTTCGGGGGTGGTGTAATTGGCAACACGACTGGTTCTGGTCCAGCTGTTGGGGGTTCGAGTCCTCCCCCCCGAGCATCGTGGTCACGGGCGCCGGCTCCGGTCGGCGCCCGTGTCGCGTCCACTCCGATGGGGGATTTCGCGGCGTGTCGGGCGAGACTCTGGGGCATGGAACGGTGCGATGTCGCGGTGATCGGGGCCGGTCCGGCCGGTTCGGCCGCGGCCACGTGGGCGGCGCGCGACGGGGCCGACGTGGTGCTGTTCGAGAAGGCCGAGCGAGGCCGCGACAAGTCCTGCGGTGACGGGCTGACACCGCGGGCGATCGCGGAGCTGGAGCGCCTCGGTGTCGAGATGGAGGGCTTCCACCGCATCGACGGCCTGCGGGTGCAGGCGGGGCGGGCCGAGCGCGAGGTGCTCGTGGCCCGACGGGGCGTTCCCGGCGAGGGGGGCGGTGGCGCCGCGGGCGCAGTTCGACGCGCTGCTCATGGACACGGCGGTCAAGGCGGGCGCCGATCTGCGCGAGCACTGCGCGGCCGAGCCCGTCGTCGAACGGCGGTCGGGTCACCGGTGTGCGCACCCCGGCCGGCGAGGTGCGGGCCGATCTCGTCGTCGTCGCCTCCGGGGCGGGCTCTCCGGCGGCGCGGGCGCTGGGCGCGGTGCGTGTCCCGACGTCGCCCTTCGGCCTGGCCATCAGGGGCTACGTGCCGTCGACGCGGGCCGACGATCGGTACATGGAGGCCTGCCTCACCGTGAAGGGCCCCGACGGTGGCATCGTGCCCGGGTACGGATGGGTGTTCCCCGCCGGCGACGGGATGGTGAACATCGGGGTGGGTGCGCTGTCGACGATGCGCAACTTCTCGGACCTCAACCTGAACACCATGCTCGAGGCCTACACCGAGCAGGTGCGCGACAGCTGGGGCCTCGGCGAGTTCATCGCCCGTCCCCGGGCCTGGCGGTTGCCCATGCACGTCGAGCACCGCGGCGGCCCGGGCTGGGTGGTCGTCGGCGACGCTGCCGGCCTGGTGAACCCGTTCAACGGTGAAGGGATCGACTACGGGCTCGAGACGGGTCGGCTGGTCGCCGAGTGCTTCGCCGCCTCACCCCGCCATGCCCACGTCGCCTACCTGCATCGCCTGGAGGCGGAGTACGACGAGTTCTTCGCCACCGCCCGACGCTTCGCCTGGGTCATCGGGCGACCGCAGCTCCTGCGGGTGCTGCTGGGCTTCGCCCTCTCCACGGGCTTCACGATGCGCCTCGTCCTCGACATCATGGCCAACCTCGTGGAACCCGAGCACCCGGGCCTGGCCGGACGGGCCCTCTCGATCGGCGGTCGAGGGTTGGCGGTGCTCGATCCGGTGCTCACCCGGACCGGTTCCTCCGCCGCCTGAGCCGGTCGCCCGCCCGCAGGAGCCCGGTCGCGGTGGGGGTGACAGGGGTGTCCGGAGGTGTCCCCGACGGCGCTGCGACGGGGGGTGCGCACGGTCGGGCCCGTGTGCGGCTACATTGCAGTTCCGTTACGGCATTGCTGCGATGCCCGTCACCATGCGGTCCCGGAGAGCGGTTCCATGTCCTTGCCATTGCAACACTCGCGTCGCATCCGGTGGGTCGGTGCGATCGTCGCGGCCGTGGCGGTGGCGTCGACGGGTGTGGTGCCGTCGACCACGGCGGGGGCCGACACCGCCGCCGACCAGCGTGCGGTGAAGCAGCAGCGGGCCGAGGTGGCGGGTCAGATCGACACGCTGCGAGCCAGCGATGCCCAGGTGAGCCAGGCCCTGGCCGACCTCGACGCCAACGTCCGGGCCACACGGGCCCAGGTGGCGGACGCGCAGCGATCGGTCGACGAGGCCGAGTCCCGTGCCGCCCAGGCCGAGCGCGATGCGCGGGCGACCGAGGGGCGGATCGACGAGCTGCGCACCCAGGTCGTGGCGGCGGCGGTCGATGCCTACGTCCGCCCCGGCGGCGATCAGCTCCTCTCGGTCTTCCAGGAGGACACCGCCAACGAGGCCAGCACGAAGCAGGCCCTGCTCGACGTGACCAACGGCAACAAGCTCGACGCCGCCGACGAGCTCAGCGCCGCCAAGCGGCTGCTCGAGGACCAGCGTGACGAGGCCGAGGTCGCCAGGGCCGAGGCCGAGGGCCGTCGACGGTCGCTGAGCGAGAAGGCCGCCGGCTTCGAGTCGGCCCAGGCCGAGCAGCAGCGGGTGGCGGCCCAGATCAGCGACCGCTTGAGCGATCGCCTCGCCGAGTCGCAGTCGCTGGCCGCCCTCGACGCGCAGCTCGCGTCACGCATCGCCTCCGAGCAGGCGGCCATCGCCGCGCAGCTCGCCGCGACCCGAGCAGCCGAGGCCGCCACGTCGTCGTCGAGTGGCTCCGGCGGCGGGAGCACCGGCGGTGGTGGCGGCGGGGGTGGGCCGGTGACGGTGATCCCCCGTCCCGGTGGTCTCACGACCGTGGGCGGCATCACCGTGGCGGGCTCCATCGCGTCCAACCTGGCCGGCCTCCTCGACGCGGCCCGCGCGGCCGGGTTCAACCTCAGCGGCACCGGCTACCGCGACTCGTCGGCCCAGATCGCCCTGCGGCGACAGCACTGTGGGACCAGCGACTACGCCATCTACCAGATGCCACCCGACCAGTGCCGTCCGCCCACGGCCATCCCGGGGCGCTCGAAGCACGAGCAGGGCCTGGCCGTCGACTTCGCCTCCAACGGGCGGATCATCCAGAGCCGGAGCGATCCTGCCTTCCAGTGGTTGGCGTCCAACGCCGGGCGCTGGGGGTTCGTGAACCTCCCGAGCGAGCCCTGGCACTGGTCGGTCGACGGCAGCTGACCTCGGCAGCGCCTCAGCGGCGCGGTCGAGCGCAGCCGGCAGGGCTTCCATCTCGGCGACCTCGGGGTGCTGCCGGTAGGGTCCGGCGAGCCGAGATCGAGAGGGGTGGCGACATGGGGGACACACCGGTTGCAGTGGTGACGGGGGCCAGTCGGGGGATCGGCAAGGCGTCGGCGCTGGCGCTGGCCGAGGCCGGGTTCGACGTGGCCATCACGGCGCGGACCGTCCACGAGGGCGACGGGCGCACCGAGCCCAACTCGGTGCGGGGCGACGAACCGGTGGTGGCCGTGCCCGGGAGCCTCGAGTCGACGGCGGCGGAGATCGAACGACGGGGCCGCCGGGCGCTGTCGATCCCCATGGACCTGCTCGACCTCGCCGCGGTCGAGGCCGTCCCGGGAGCGGTCCTCGACGCCTGGGGCCGCATCGACGTGCTGTTCAACAACGCCATCTACCAGGGCGCCGGCACCATGGACCGCATCCTCGACATGCGCCAGGGCGACCTCGACAACCTGATGCGGGGGAACTTCTCCCATCAGATCCGGCTCATCCAGCTGGTCGTGCCGCACATGCTCGAACGGGGCGAGGGCCGCGTGATCAACATGGTCTCGGGGTCGGCCCGTCACGATCCGCCCGGTCCGGCCGGAGCCGGCGGCTGGGGAGTCGCCTACTCGGCGTCGAAGGCGGCCTTCGGGCGGGTGGCCGGGGGGATCGAGGCCGAGTTCCGTGATCGTGGCGTGCGGGCCTTCAACGTCGATCCGGGCAACGTGGCCACGGAGAAGCGCAGGGCCCTCAACCCCGACGACGACTTCGAGGCCGGCTTCGGCTCTGCGCCCGCCGAGGCCACCGGGGCTGTGGTGGCCTGGCTGTCGACCGACCCCGGGGCGTTGCGCTTCGTCGGCAAGTGGATCTACGCCCCGAAGCTGTGCGCCGACCTGGGCCTGCTCCCGGACTGGCCGCCGGAGGGCGTCGAGGCATGAGTGGGCGCTCCTCGGACGTGGTCTCGGATCTGGCCGATCGGCTGGCCCTGCGCGGTCTGGTCGACGCCTACGCCCTGTGCGTCGACGGCGACGACCCCGGCTCCGCGGCCGAGCTGTTCACCCCGGACGGAGAGCTGCGCATCTTCAACCGGGGCGTGACCGACGCGGTGCGCGAGCGGATCGGCCGGGAGGCCATCGCCACGGCCATGACCGGGCTCGGGCGCTACGACACCACGCTGCACGTGGTGGCCAACCACGTGGTCGAGCTCGACGGCGATGTCGCCTCGGGCATCACCTACTGCCTGGCCCACCACGTGCGTGACGTCGAGGGTCCCGACGGCGTGACGGCTCCGTTCGACTACGTGATGGCCATCCGCTACCTCGACCGCTTCGTGCGCACCGACGAGGGCTGGCGCATCGCTCGGCGCCACCTGCAGGTCGAGTTCACCGAGGACCGCCCCGTCACCGGTCCCTGAGGCGCGTCGACGGCAGACTCAGCCGGCGTCGGGCCAGGCGTCGACGGGCCGATGCAGCTGTCGTGGCCGCTGTCGGTGGTGGCGGCGCACGAGGTCGACGACCCGGGCTCGGACCAGCAGCGCGGTCTCGTGGTCACTGGGCTCGTCGGGCGCACCGGCCTCACGGCACTCGCGGGGATCGGCATCCGCGGCGGTGGGTCGGGGAGGTCGGGGACGATGCCGCGGAGGCGGGGGTGGTGCAGCGGCAGGGGTGGTGGTCGGTGCCGTCGTGGTGGTGGGCTGGTGAGGGTGTGCCCGTCGGGTCGTCGGAAGACCAGGGTGCCGTCGTCGTGTCGGGACAGACTCCACCCGTGGCGGTGGACGACGCCGTGGTGGGTGGCGCACAACCCGACGAGGTTGGCCAGGTCGGTGGCGCCCGCCGTTCTCCCAGTGTTGGAGGTGGTGGGCGTGCACCCATGCGGTGGGGGCGTCGCAGTGCGGGAACCGACAGCCCCGGTCGCGGGTGATCATGGCGTCGCGCAGGTTCGGCGACGCCAGGCGCAGGCTGCGGCCGCGGTCGACGACCTGTCCGTCGGCCAGCAACAACCGGTGCATGAGGGTGCCCTCGGTGAACAGCCGGGCCAGGCTGGCCGCGCTGAGCGGGTGCCCGTCGTGATCGACCGGGGCGCCGGCGGCGTGGGCGAGGGCGTCTCGGAACAGGCCCTCTTCGAACATCCCCGACCGCTCGGGCGGCGAGGAGCCGGTCCAGGTCGGCGGCGGTGGTGATCCCGAGGCCGCGCAGCGACCCGGCGATGAGGTCGTCGGCGTCGATGGTCACCGCGACATGCGGGTGCTGGCGACCCGGGCGCGACCCGGCTTCGCCGTAGTGGTCGCAGAAGAACCGCACCACGCTGGCGAAGGCGTCACCGCGTCGTTCGGTGGCGGTGCGGAACTCACCCGGCACGTCCGGACGCTCGGCGATCCGCAACGCCGTGTCGGCCAGCGCCGCGGTGTCGGCATCGAGGTCGGCATCGAGCACGGCGCGCCCGTCGAGGGTGCGCGACAGGTGCACCCCGACCCGGTGGCCTCGGCTCCGACATCGGGCGGATCGTCGGTGACCGCCTCGGCGCGGGCCACCCAGTGGCGCACCGCCCGGGCGGTGTCGGCCACCGACAGGTGGACCAGCAACGGCGACACCTCGGCGTCGTGGTCGGCGTACAGATCGACCAGCCCCTTGGGGACCGACGCCACGACCACCTCGACCTGCGCGCCCGAGAGCTCGCCGTCGAACCACAACCGGGCCAAGGTCGGCCACACCGCCAACCGCGACGCCCGCACGGCCAGACGCTTGGCGTCGGGCTCGGACAACCCCTGAGCCTTCAGGAACCCGACCGGCGACGACCACCCCTCGACCTGGTGCAACCCCCGCGCCAGGAACCCCGACAACGCCTCGCACACCCGCGCCTCGAGCCGCTCGCGAGCCACCAGCAGCTCGCCCCACCACCGACGACATCGGCTGCGGGTCGACCGCAGCGATGGTGTCGATCAGTTGGCGGCGATCTGCCTCGGAACCCATGCGAGAACGTTACCAAACACACGTACGATAGACAACAGAAAAGCGAGAAAATACTTGAGGAATATCGCCTGCCTGATGCCCGCCTCGGCGGCGGGGTCGGCGTTGGTCCGATTGGTTGGAGGGTCGGTGCCGCCGGCACGTCACGGCAGGCGCAGCCCAGCCTCGGGAGGCCGGCCACGCCGCTCGGAGCGTCAGTGGCGCTTGACGCCGCCGTACTTCATGCGGGTGTCGCTCATCGACGCCGGAGCGGGCCTCGTCGTCGCGGATGGCGACGTCGACCACCTCGCCGACGAAGAGGGTGTGGCTGCCGAGGTCGAGGGTGTGGCGGACCTCGCAGTCCATCCAGGCGATGGCCTCGTCGAACACGGGCGCACCGGTGGTGGCGGTGCGCACCGGTCGCCCGTTGAGGGTGTCGCCCTCGGCGGTCGCGGGCTTGGAGAACTTCACGAACACCCGCGTGTCCTCGGCGTCCCAGAGGTTCACGGTGAAGCTGCCGCCGTCGGTGATGAGGCGGTGGGTGACCGCGCTGTTGTCGACACCGACCCCGATCAGCACGGGTTCCATCGAGAGCTGCGTGATCCAGCTGGTGGTCATGGCGTTGCGTTCGTCGCCCGCCCGTGAGCCCACGAGCGCCAGCGCGTTCGGGATCTTCCAGGTGACGCGGTTGAGCAGCTCGTCGTCGATGGCCATGCGATCGATCCTAGGGAGGGCCTCGAGCGGTGCAGCCGCGCCCGCCGACCCCAGCGGGTGCCGGTCGGGCGTACCCTCGCCCGCATGGCCAGGACCATCGCCACCAACCGCAGGGTCGACCGTTCCGAGCTGGAGGCGTTCGTGCGACCCCGACACCACGGCGTGCTGATCGCCACCCGGCCCAGTGGGCGGCCCCAGTCGTCGTTGGTGACCGTGGGGCTGGCCGCCGACGGAGATCTCGTGGTGTCGACCTACCCGGAGCGGGCGAAGGTGGCCAACGTCGACCGCAACCCGCTGGTCTCGATGGTGGTGATGTCGGACGACTTCGGCGGGGAGTGGGTGCAGATCGACGGTCGGGCCCGGGTGGTCCGGTTGCCCGACGCCGTCGACGACCTCGTCGAGTACTTCCGCTGCATCAGCGGCGAGCACCCCGACTGGGACGAGTACCGCCAGGCCATGATCGACCAGGGGAAGTGCCTGATCCGGATCGCCATCGAGGACTGGGGTCCGATCGCCAAGGGCGGCTTCCCCGCTCGGATGGCCCCGAGGACGAGCGCCTCGAGATCGTCGTCGTGAGCCGTGCGAGCGAAGGTCCCGGTGGCGCTGGTGACGGGTGCCAGCCGCGGCCTCGGGAAGGCGATCGCCCTGGCGTTGGCCGAGGCCGGCTTCGACGTGGCCGTGACGGCTCGGACCGTCACCGAGGGAGACGGGTCGGCCGAGGACGACACGGTGAACGGCGCGCCACCGGTCCCGCTCGCGGGGAGCCTCGCCACGACGGTGGCGGAGATCGAACGACGCGGCCGTCGTGGGCTCGGCGTCGCCATGGACTTCCGCGACCTCGCGACCGTGGAGGCCGTCCCCCGGGCGGTGCTCGACGCATGGGGCCGCATCGACGTGCTCGTCAACAACGGGCTCTACCGGGGACCCGGCACCTCTGATCGCCTCCTGGACCTCCGCATGGACGATCTCGACACGCTGCTGCGGGGCAACGTGAGCTATCAGATCCGCCTCGTCCAGCTCGTGGTGCCGTCGATGCTCGAGCGCGGGCGCGGGCGGATCATCGACATCGTGTCGGGCTCCGCCCGCCAGGACCCACCCGGGCCCGCCGGGAACCGGTGGGTGGGGCATCGCCTACTCGGGGTCGAAGGCGGCCCTCGGCCGTCTCGCAGGTGGGGTCAACGCCGAGTTCGCCGCGTCGGGCGTCCAGGCCTTCAACGTCGATCCCGGCAACGTGCTCACCGAGCGTCGCCGGGCACTGCGCCCCGACGACGAGTACACCGCCGCGTTCGGGCTCGATTCGGCCGATGCCACCGCCGGGGTCGTGGCCTGGCTGGCGAGCGATCCCCGCGCCGCCGAGTGGCTCGGCCGCTGGGTGCTCGCTCCTGTGCTGTGGGCCGAGCTCACGGCGGACCGTGCCCCTGCGCGCGAGGCGTGACCGGCGGCGCCCACGCCGGGGTAGGTTCGCCGAGCCACCGAAGAGACGGACGGCGACGGGGGGACCGATGAACGACGTGCGAGGTGCCGGATGAGGGCCGAGTCCCCGACCAGGGTCGAGGTGAAGGGCCACGGCGGCATCGACCTCGTGGGGGAGGCCCGGGGCCCGGCCGACGCCGCGCCGGTGCTGCTGCTGCACGGTGGCGGCCAGACCCGCCACTCGTGGGCCGGGACGGCGGAGGCCCTCGCCGACGACGGTTGGCGAGCCATCACCCTCGACGCCCGCGGCCACGGCGAGTCCGACTGGTCCGTCGACACCGACTACCGCCTCACCAGCTTCGCCCATGACGTGCGATCGGTCGTGGCCACCCTCGATCAGCGACCGTTCCTGATCGGTGCGTCCCTCGGGGGGCTCACGTCGATGCTCCTCGCCGGTGAGGTGGAGCCGGGCATCGCCCGAGGGGTGATCCTCGTCGACATCATCCCCGACATGGAGCAGGCCGGCGCCGACCGCATACAGGCGTTCATGGCCGGTCACGCCCTCAGCGGCTTCGGTTCCCTCGACGAGGTGGCCGACGCCATCGCGGCGTACAACCCGCACCGCCCTCGGCCCACGGACCTCGGCGGTCTGGCCAAGAACGTGCGCGAGCGCGACGGCCGCTACTACTGGCACTGGGATCCGGCGTTCATCGGAGGCACGGCCGACCTGCCCCCGACGGAGATCGCCGATTCCGAGCGCCTCCACCGAGCCGTCGCCACGATGGTGGCGTCGGGGCCCGTCATGCTCGTGCGGGGTCGGGTGAGCGACCTCGTCAGCGCCGAGGGCGCCGAGCGCTTCTGCGCCCGCTACCCCGAGGTCGAGTACGTCGACGTGGCCGGCGCCGGGCACATGGTGGCCGGCGACCGCAACGATGCGTTCACCGCGGCCGTGCTGGACTTCCTCGACCGGCACCGGGAGCCCGCCACTGGCGAGATGTGATCACCGCAGGAAGGCGTCGTGAAGGTCAGCCGCGGCCGGCTCGCAGTCCGGGCACCGTGGATGCCGAGGCGCGGTCGAGGGCGAGTTGGGCCAGGGCCTCGACGGTCGGCTGGATCCCGGCGGCGCGGTCGGGGTCGCGCTCGGCGATGCGGGCCTGGTTGCCGGCCACGATGACGGCGATCTTCACCGCGGCCAGCACGCAGTAGACGTCGATCCGGTCGACGTCGCGGCCGCTGGTGGCGGCATAGCGCTCGACCAGACGATCGGCGGCGGGGAACCCGGGGTTCACCCGATGGGGCTGGGGGGCGCGTTGGCGCCAGAGCAGCGCCCCCATGTCGCCCCAGTACATGACGAGCATCCCGAGGTCGGTCAACGGGTCGCCGAGGGTGGACATCTCCCAGTCGAGGACCCCGATCATCCGGGACGGGTCCTCGCGGCTCCACATCGTGTTGTTGAAGCTGTAGTCGCCGTGCACGATCGATGCGGCCGACTCCGGCGGGATCGATCGCTCCAGCCTCGCCAGCACCTCGTCGATCGCCGGGATCTCGGCCTGCTTCGACGCGTCCCACTGCGTCTGCCACCGGGCGACCTGGCGGGCCAGGAAGCCCTCGGGCCTGCCGAAGTCGTCGAGGCCCACCGCCGAGGGGTCCACGGCGTGGAGGCGGGCGAGCACGTCGACCAGCTCGTCCGCCGCCGCCGCGGCCTGGGCCTCGTCGAGGTGGGCCACGGCGTCGGCGTCGTCGTAGACCACGCCGTCGAGGCGCTGCATCAGGTAGAAGGGCGCTCCGATCACGTCTGCGTCGTGGCACATCGCCACGGTCGGTGCCACCGGCACGTCACCACCGGCCAGGGCGGTCTGCACCGCGTACTCGCGTCCCATGTCGTTGGCGGTGGCCAGCAGCCGACCCATCGGCGGGCGACGCATCACCCAGTCGTTGGCGTCGTCTCGCACGCGGAAGGTGAGGTTCGACGAGCCCCCGGACAGGTGCTCGACGATCAGCGGCCCGGCTGCACCCTCGACGTGCTCGTGCACCCAGGCGGTCAGCGCGGCGTTCGGAACGGCCTCCTCGACGGGGAACGGGTCGTCGGCCACGTCAGCGGATGGTGTGGCCGGCCGGCACCACGATGGGTTCCGGGTGGTCGACGACGCATCGGCTCCCGGAGTAGATCGTCGGCATGCACCGGTTGCAGTGGATGCAGTTGCCGGCGTCGGTCTCACCGGCCTGCATCCGCTGGAGCAGGTCCGGTTCGCGCAGCAGGGCCCGACCCATGGCGACGAACTGGAAGCCCTCGGCCATGGCCAGGTCGATCGTGGCCCGGTTGTTGATGCCGCCCAGGAGGATGAGGGGCATGCCGACGCGTTCGCGGACCGCCTTGGCCTTGTCGAGGAAGTAGGCCTCCTCGAAGGGGTAGGCCGGCATCATCTTCTCGCCGACCAGCTTGAAGCCGAGGCGCTGCAGCGGGGGGAGCGTCGCCGCGAAGTCCTCGCGCGGCGCGTCGCCTCGGAACAGGTACATGGGGTTGGCCAGCGAGCTGCCGCCGGTGAGCTCGAGGGCGTCGAGGTGCCCGTCGGCCTCCAGCAGCGCGGCGAACTCGGCGCTCTCCGGTGCCTTGAAGCCGCCGGGGACGCCGTCGTCGAGGCTGACCTTGGCGGTCACCGCCATGGTGTCGCCCACGGCCTGGCGCACGGCGCGCACGACCTGGCGGGCGAACCGCGCCCGGTGCTCGAGGCTCCCGCTCCAGTGGTCCTTGCGCTTGTTCAACCGGGGCGAGAGGAACGACGAGAGGAGGTAGTTGTGGGCCAGGTGGATCTCGATGGCGTCGAACCCGGCCTCGGCCACGAACCGGGCGCCGCGCTCGTAGTCGAGCGTGATGCGCGTGATGTCGTCCTCGGTCACCGCCTTGGTCACCTTCATCGACACCGGGTTGAACGAGCGCGATGGCGCGAGAGCGGTGGAGCGGTTGCTCTTGGCGTTGGCCACCGGCCCGGCGTGGCCGATCTGGGCCGAGACCATCGCCCCCTCGCCGTGCACGACGTCGGCCAGTCGGGCCAGCCCGCGGACCGCCTCGCGTCGCAGCCAGATGCACTCGGCGTGGGTGCGGCCCTCGGGGGAGACCGCCAGGTAGGCGACGGTGGTCATGCCGACCCCGCCGGCCGCGGGACGGCGATGGAAGTCGATGAGCTCCTCGGTGACCAGTGCTTCGGGGACGACGCCCTCGAAGGTGGCGGCCTTGATGATCCGATTGCGCAGGGTGAGCGGTCCGAGGGCCGCCGGCGCGAAGGGGTCCGGAGGCGTCGCGAGGTCGGTCGTGGGGTCGGGCACGCGAAGGCCTACCAGAGCTCGTCGGTGTAGGTGTCGGTCCCGAGCACCGTGCGCAGGAACGGGGCCACCAGGCGGGTGTCGGCCAGCCCGGCGGCCTCGACGGCGTCGGTGTAGTCCTTCACGCCGGCGAGAGCTTCGGTCACGTCGCCGTGGAGGAACAGGATCTGGCAGAGCCTCTCGGGCCCTCCGGCGGGCGTGCCGAGGTCCATGGGCTGGTCCTTGGCGGGGTCGGCGTTGGGCCGGAACGACGCGGCGATCTCGATCCCCGAGCCCTCGAGCAGCGCAGGCAGCGGACCGCGGCGCAGGGCCTCGAGCAGCGTCGGGGCATCGGTGCCGTCGCGACCGTCGAACCACACGAGGACGATGGCGTCGTAGCCGTGGTCGAGCGCCACGAGCATGGGCACGGGGTCGTCGTCGCGGTAGTCGCTGTCGACGTAGTCGTACAGCACGGTGTGGGTGTGGCGCCGCTCCGCGAACCCGCGCCCGTTGCTGTAGAGCCAGGCCACCTGGTCCTGACCCCACTTCACCCATTCCTCGTGATGGCCCTCCTCGACCCAGTAGATGGCCACGTAGGAGCCGGCGTCGGTGGGCGAGGCGATGGTCTCCTCGCCCGCCGGCCAGCGGAGGTCCTTGAGCGATCGCGGTGCCACCCAGCGGCTCCCGGCCAGCTGCCACGGTCCGGTCATGCAACCGGCGTAGAAGTGGTCGCGCTCGTACCACCGGTTGTAGGCCTTCTCGAACCCCGGGTTCGGGTCGACCATCGTGAGCAGCATGCTGCCGACCTTGACGGCGTAGTCGTCGGCTCCGCCGACCTCGAGCGGGTAGGTCATCTCGTCCCCCTGGTGGTTGACCTCGTTCAGCTCCGTGACCGTAGCCGTCCGCCTCGTCCCGCGACCTCAGCGCTCGTGCGAGCCGACCACCGAGACGCGGTACATCACGCGTCGGCCGACGAAGTCGGTCAGGACCATGTGCATCGTCGCCCGGTTGTCCCAGATCAACAGGTCGCCCACCTCCCAGCGGTGCCGGTAGGTGAACGCCTCCTTCACGGCGTGGCGGTAGAGGAAGGCCAACAGCATGTCGCTCTCGTCAGGGGGGAGGCCGACGACATGACGGGTGTAGGTCGGGTTGACGAAGAGGCCCTTCGCTCCCGTCTCCGGGTGGACCCTCACGATGGGGTGGACGTGGCGGCGAGCGGCGGCGATGGCCGCGGCGTAGTCGTCGGCGGTGGCGGAGCCGAAGCGGTAGCGCAGCTCGGTGACCCGGCTGAGGTCGTGCATCGCCGTGAGGCCCTCGAGGTACCGCTTCATGGGTGCGGAGAGGGCGTCGTACGCCGCGCTGCTGCTGGCGAAGAGCGTGTCGCCACCGACCGTCGGGGAGCACTCTCGGCGTGGGTGAGCGTGCCCATCGGCGGGTACTCGAGGAACGTCTCGTCGGTGTGCCACATCGACGCCGTCGTGCCGTCGTCGGAGTCCAGGACGCTGACCTGCTCGTAGCCCGCCCCGAGGTTCGGGAAGAAGGCGTGCACCTCGATCTCGCCGAGCTGGCGCCCGAGGGCCATGTGCTGCTCGGGTGACATCGTCGGAGCGCGCAGCAGGAGGACCTTGTGATCGAGGAGCGCCTCGTGCACACCTGCCAGCGTGGCGGCGTCGAGAGGGTCGGCGAAGTCGACTCCCACGATCTCGGCCCCGAGGGCGCCGGCCCGCCGCGCGATCTCCATCCTTGCTCCTCCTCCTGGTCGAGAGGGACGCGTCGGCCACCGCCCCGGGCTGATCTTCACACCTGCCCGGCCCGATAGGTTGGCCGACGCTGTTCCACACGATCCCCGGGGGAGTCCCATGTCCAACCTGTTCGGCTACGAGGGCAAGCGCGTGGTGGTGACCGGTGGTGCCACCGGCATCGGGGCGGCATTGGTCGACCTGCTGCGCGAGCTCGGGGCCGCGCACATCACGGTGCTCGACATCAAGGAGCCCGCCGGCCCGGTCGACGCCTTCGTCGAGGTGAACCTGGCCGACCCGGCCAGCATCGACGCCGCCTGCGAGCGACTCGACGGCCCGATCGACGTGTTGTTCTCCAACGCCGGGGTGGCCGCCAACGCCGGCGTGCGCACCTGCATGGCCGTCAACGTGCTGGCGTCGCGCCGTCTGGCCGAGAAGCTCCTCGATCGCATCCCGTCCGGCGGCGCGATCGTCTACACGGCCTCGATGGCCGGGAACGGCTGGCCCGCTCAGGTCGACGAGATCAACGAGCTGCTCGCCATCGAGGACTGGGACGAGTTCCTCACCTGGTGCGACGACCACCCCGACGTCGTGGGCGACGTGTACGCCTTCTCGAAGATGTGCATGCAGGTCTTCACGATGAGGAACTCCAAGGTCACGATGGCCGAGGGCGTGCGCACCAACAGCATCTGCCCGGCGCCCGTCGACACCCCGCTCATGAAGGACTTCCGCGAGACCATGGGCGACAAGGTCATCGAGTGGAGCGTCACGCAGCAAGGGGAGCAGCGCATGGCCGTCGCCGCCGACATCGCACCCGCCCTCGCCTTCATGGGCAGTGACGCCGCGGCGTTCATCAGTGGCGTCAACCTGCTCGTCGACTCCGGCTTCAGCGCCAACATGGCCACCGGCCAGGTCGACTTCAGCGGCCTGGCCTGAGCGCTCGGCGCACAACGATTCGTCGATGATGCCATCACCCACGGCGATGGTCACCGGAGCCAGCCGGGGTATCGGTCGCGCCACCGCCCTGGCCCTGGCCGACGCCGGCTTCGACGTGGCCATCACCGCCCGCACGGTCAGAGAGGGCGACCCGACGGCCGAGACGCGCCAGCCCGGCGTCACGCTGCCCGGGAGCCTCGAGTCGACCGCCGCCGAGATCGAGGCTCGCGGACGGCGGGCGGTGCAGGTGCCGCTCGACCTGCTCGACCGGGATGCGCTCTGGCCGGCGGTCGACGCCGCCATCGCCGGGCTCGGTCACCTCGACGTCTGCGTGAACAACGCCATCTACGTCTCCGGTGACGGACCCAAGGCCTTCCTCGACACCGATCCCGAGGACATCGTGAGGTTGGTGTGGGGTGACTTCACCGCACAGCTGCTGTTGTTGCAGCGCACGGTCGCCCACATGGTCGACCGGGGCGGCGGCATCGTGGTGAACATCGGCTCCGGCTCGGGTCGCTACAAGCTGCGCCGGCCCATCGGCAAGGGTGGCTCGGCGCTCACCTACGCCGCGGTGAAGGCGGGCTTCCACCGCGTGGCCGATCGCCTGGCCAACGAGTACGGCGAGGCCGGGATCAGGGCGTACACGGTCGACCCGGGCTACGTGGCCACCGAGCGCACGCAGCTGTTGTCGAACCTGTCCGACGTGGCCAGCCGCGGCGTCGACCCGTCTGTCGTCGGCGCGTCCATCGCCTGGCTCGTCACCAGCGGTGTCGACGAGGTGGACAACGGCAGCTACCACGAGGCACAGGACATCGCCCGCGCCCTCGGCGTGCTCACCGCGGGCGAAGCGCCCGGCGACTGATCCGCGTCCCCGACCCGTTCGGCGGGGTCGGCAGGTGCACGGCGAGCGCGTGTCGGGCAGGGTCCGTGAACACGACCTGGCCACGGTCGAGGACGCGCGAGACGTCGCCGAGGACGGCACGGCGACTCCCTGATCGGTCCCCGGGACGGGTCAGGCCGAACGCAGGGCGGGCGCCACCTCGGTGCACAACAGCTCGATGTGACGTTGCACGAGCTCGTCGGGCATGCCGGCGATGCTGGCCCACAGGTACACGTGCTCGACCGGCGCGCCGTCGGTGGCCTCTCGGATCGCGGCGACCGCGTCGCTCGGGGTCATGACGCGCAGACCAGGGATCCCGTGGCGGTGTTCGGCCCCGCCGCGCAGCTTGTCGACGGTGATGACCTTCGGCGCGGGTCGGCCGCTCCCGGCGACGGCGGCCTGCCGGTAGCTGTTGAGCTGGTGGGCGTAGTGGGGGAGGATCCGTTCGAAGGCGGACGCCGGGTCGTCGGCCAGCACGATGTCGAGCACCCCACCGGTGCGGGCCCGGTCCGGGTCGTGGCCGCCCTCCACCAGGCCCTCGCGGTAGGGCTCGAGCAGCTCGCGGTGCAGGCTCAACAGACCCACACCGAGCCGTCCGGCGCGCCGGGCGCCCTGGGGGCCCTGGTACCCCAGCCAGAGCGGGAACGGCCGTTGGGCCGCGGGCGGCGTGGTCACGCCGTCGTCGAGGAGCCGGCGGATCTCGGTCACCGCGGCATCGGTGAGCCCGTAGCGGCGGGTGATGTCGGTGTCGTAGGCCTCGTACTCCGGGATGCTGTACCCGGCGCCGATGCCGAGGGTCAGGCGGCCGCCCGAGAGCTGATCCACGATCGCCGCCTCCTCGGCCACGAGGATGGCGGGTCTCAGGGCGGCCAGCAGCACGGCGGTGCCGATGCCGATGCGGCTGGTGCGCGCCGCGATGGCCGCGGCCATCGTGAGGGGCTGGGGCAGGTAGCCGTCGCCGAACAGGTGGTGCTCGGACAGCCACACCATGTCGGCGCCGAGGCGCTCGGCCTCGACGACGAGGTCGAGCGCTCCGCCGTAGACCGCGGGCCAGGGGCGGGCCCACGGCTCGGGGTTGCGCAGGTCGAGGTAGAGCCCGACCTTCATCGTCGGCTCACTCGCCGGTCGGGACCGGTGCCTTGGCGACGAGGGCATCGTGGCCGATCGCCGGTTCGATGAACGAGGTGAAGATCGGGCCGCGGCGCAGGTGATGGCCGCCGTCGCAGTTGATGGCCGTGCCGGTGATCCACCGGGCCTCGTCGGACAGCAGGAACCGGACCAGGTTCGCCACGTCCTCGGGTTCGCCCACGTCGCCGAGCGGGGTCTGCTCGATGTAGGAGTCGTACACCTCGCCGTCGCGGGGGATGCCCTCCATGATCTCCGTGGAGATGAAGCCGGGGCGCACCGAGTTGAAGCGGACCTTGACCTCGCCGTACTCGTCGGCGGCGTTCTTCATCATCTCCTCGATGCCGGCCTTGGCCACCGTGTAGGCACCGAACATCACGTGGGTGCGGTGGCCGGCCAGCGACGACATCCCGACGAACGAGCCACCACCGGCGGCGACCATGTGGGGAACGGCATGCTTCACCGACAGCATCGTGCCGAGCACGTTGAGGTGCAGCACGCGCAGGAACTCGGTGGTGTCGAGCAGGTGGTACGGCCCCATGCCGCCGCCACCGCCGGCGTTGGCCACGAAGCCGTCGAGGCGCCCGAAGGCCTCCACGTGGCCGGCCACGAGGGCGGCGACGTCGTCCTCGACGGTGACATCGGTGACCTGGTGGCGCACGGTGCCCGGGGCACCGGTGGCGGCGATGCGGGCCACCACGTCGGTGAGCCTGCTCTCGGTGCGGCCGCAGATGGTGACGGCGACGCCGTCGGCGGCGAGGCGCTGGGCGCAGGCGGCACCGATGCCGGTGCCGCCCCCCGTGACGATGGCGGTGCGGGACGCGTCGGAAGGCATGGCTGGGGTTCCCCCTGGGTGTGTCGGAGCGGTGGGTGCGCGTCGAACGACGCAGGCGACGGCACTCTAGGTGGCGCCGCCGTGGTGGTGGGTCAGCGGGCGCCGCGCACGAGCCGGCCGGGACGAGCCCCCGTGTCGACGCCGTCACGACGGGTCACGACACCGCTCACGATGGTGTGGGTGTAGCCCGTGGCGCCCTGGAGGAGCCGCTTGCCCTGGGCGGGGAGGTCGTAGGCCATGTGGGGACGGCCGATCTCGAGGCTGTCCATGTCGATGACGTTGATGTCGGCCTTCTTGCCCTCGACCAGCACGCCGCGGTCGGTGAGCCCGTAGAGCTGCGCGGTGTCGTGGGACTGCTTCTTGACCACGTACTCGAGGGGGAGCCCCTCGCCGCGGGTGCGGCCCTTGGCCCAGAACGACAGCAGGTAGGTGGGGTACGAGGCGTCGCAGATCATGCCGCAGTGGGCCCCGCCGTCGGAGAGCCCGGCCACGCCGGCGGGGTGCAGGAGCATCTCGCGCACCGCGTCCTGGTTGCCGTGGCTGTAGTTGAAGAACGGCACCATGAGCATGTTCCCGGCGTCGTGCTCGCAGTAGAGGTCGTAGAGGACCTCGAGCGGGTCACGGCCCTGGGCCTCGGCGAGGGCGGCGACGGTCTTGTCCGGCGTCGGCTCGTAGTCGACCGGCGAACCGAGCGGGTAGGTGCGGTTGACCATGCCCTGGGCCAGCTGGTTCATGCCGTCGAAGAGGACGGTCGGATCGGGCTCGACGTCGGCTTCCGAGAGGATGGCCGCCTTCACGGAGGGCTTCTGCAGCTCGGTGGCCAGCTCTGCGGGGGACAGGCGCGCGGCGAGGGCCATGTAGGTGGGCCGCTTGGAGAAGGCGTGGTGGCCGGGGAAGCCGAGGAGCATGCCGAAGGGGCGAGCGGCGACCTGCGGGTAGATCGGCGAGCCGGCGTCGTGGGCGGCCATGGACTCGCTCATGATCTCGCGCCAGAGCTCCGGGGCGGGGTCGACCTGGATGAGCGCGAACGACACCGGACGGTCGATCTCGGCGGCGAGGCGGCGCATCCACTCGACCTCGGTCTTGGGGGCGACGATGTCCTCGCCGGCCGCGCCCATGGGCGCCAGCTCGAACACGGAGCGACCCCCGGCGGCCATGGCCTTGCCCAGGCCGAACAGCTCGTCCTCGGCGGCGAAGGTGCCGGGGACGGGCTCGCCGTTCATGGCCCGATGGCCCAGGGTGCGCGACGTGGAGAAGCCCAGCGCGCCGGCCTCGATGGCCTCGGTGACGTGCTTGCCCATGAGGTCGATGTCCTCGGGGGTGGCCGGCTCGTTGCGCGACCCGCGATCGCCCATGACGTAGGTGCGGACGCTCCCGTGGGCCAGCTGGACCCCGAAGTCGACGGCGAGCTGGCGTCCGTCGAGCTTGTCGAGGTACCCGGGGAAGCTCTCCCAACCCCAGGTCATGCCCTCGTGGAGAGCCGTGCCGGGGATGTCCTCGACACCCTCCATGAGCTCGATGAGCATCGTCTCGTCGCCGGGGTGCACCGGCGCGAAGCCCACGCCGCAGTTGCCGCTCACCAGGGTGGTGACGCCGTGGGCGCTCGACGGCTCGAGGAGGTCGTCCCAGGTGACCTGGCCGTCGTAGTGGGTGTGGATGTCGACGAACCCGGGCGCCACGACCTTGCCGGTGGCGTCGATGGTCTGGGTGGCCTCGCCGTCGAGCCCTCCGCCTCGCTTCACCGCCACGATGCGCCCGTCCTTGACGGCGACGTCACCGACGAAGCGGTCCTGGCCCGTGCCGTCGACGATCGTGCCGCCGGTGATCTTGAGGTCGTACATGGGTGCCTCCCGAGAGCGTGCCTCCGGTCACCCTAGAGGATCGGGTCCTCGGCTGCGTAGCGGTGTTACAGGAAGTGCAGAACCGGTGTAACGGTACGCGCCGGACGGCGGGGCCGTCGCCGGGCAAGATGAGGGGGAGGGCGGACCGAAGGGGGAGATCTCGGTGAGCGACGCGACGACAGGGACGACGGGATCCGCCGGGGAGGAGGCGACGGAGCTCGGCACGGGTGCCGATCCGGACGTGGTCGTCGTCGGGGCCGGCTTCGCCGGCATGTACCTGCTGCACCGCCTCCGCGGCCTGGGGCTCACCGTGCAGGTGATCGAGGCCGCCGCCGACGTCGGTGGGACCTGGTGGTGGAACCGCTACCCCGGAGCGCGGTGCGACATCGAGTCGATGGACTACTCCTATTCGTTCTCGCCCGAGCTCGAGCAGGAGTGGGACTGGACCGAGCGCTACGCCACGCAACCGGAGATCCTGGCCTACGCCAACCACGTGGCCGACCGCTTCGACCTGCGCCGCGACATCCGCTTCGAGACCAGGGTCACGGCCGCGACGTGGGACGCGGCCTCGGCTCGTTGGTCGGTGGAGACCGATGCCGGCGATCGGGTCGACGCCCGCTTCCTCGTCATGGCCGTCGGCTGCCTGTCGGCGGCGAAGCTCCCCGAGATCGACGGGATCGAATCCTTCTCGGGGCCGACGTACCACACGGGCCGGTGGCCCCACGAGGGCGTCGACGTCTCCGGTCAGCGGGTGGGCGTGATCGGCACGGGTTCGTCGGGCATCCAGTCGATCCCGCTCCTCGCCGAGCAGGCCGAGCACCTCACCGTCTTCCAGCGCACCCCCAACTTCGCCGTGCCGGCCAAGAACGCCCCGTTGGATCCGGAGTTCGTGGCCGAGCGCAAGGCCAACTACCGAGCGCACCGAGAGACGCTACGGACGCTCACCCGTGGTGGGGTGGTGGTGGCCGAGCCGACCGAGTCGGCCAGCCAGGTCGACGACGCGACCCGCGAAGCCCGCTTCGAGGCCGGCTGGGAGTCGGGCCAGCTGTTCGGACTGCTCGGGTCGTTCGACGACCTCATGCTCGATCGTGAGTCGAACGCCAAGGCCGTCGACTTCACCCGTCGTCGCATCGCCGAGATCGTCGACGACCCCGTCGTCGCCGAGCGGCTCAGTCCCAGCACCTATCCGTTCGGCGCCAAGCGGGTCTGCCTCGACACCGGGTACTACGCCACCTACAACCGCTCGAACGTCGATCTGGTCGATCTGCAGGAGACCCCGATCGAGGCCATCACCCCGGTCGGCGTGCGCACCACCGACCGCGAGTACGAGCTCGATGTGCTGGTCTTCGCCACCGGGTTCGATGCCATGACCGGGGCGCTGTTGGCCCCCGAC
Organism: uncultured Iamiaceae bacterium; assembly: GCA_963715425.1. Taxonomy (GTDB): domain Bacteria; phylum Actinomycetota; class Acidimicrobiia; order Acidimicrobiales; family Acidimicrobilacustridaceae; genus Rhabdothermincola_A. The sequence goes on along the minus strand of CAVQSE010000001.1, from coordinate 300,877 downwards.
ATCCGTGGCGTCGGTGGTCAGCTCCTCCGCGACGCGTGGTCGGCGGGGCCCCGCACCTACCTCGGGCTGGCCAGCGCCGGGTTCCCGAACCTGTTCATGATCACCGGTCCGGGGTCACCGTCGGTGCTGACCAACATGCTCGTCTCGATCGAGCAGCACGTGGAGTGGGTCACCGACTGCATCGAGACGATGGACCGTGAGGGATGGGCCACCATCGAGCCCGAGCTCGCCGCCCAGGACGAGTGGGTCGACCACGTGAACGAGCTCGCGTCCTACACCCTCTTCGGGGAGGGGAACTCGTGGTACCTCGGGGCCAACGTGCCCGGCAAGCCCCGCGTCTTCATGCCCTATCTGGGTGGAGTGGCCGGCTACCGCCAGATCTGCGACGGCGTCGTCGCCGACGGGTACCGGGGCTTCGTGCGCACCCGGCGCGACGACGCCCGCCACCGCGGGTGACGGGCGTCGTCGACGGAGTTCCCCGCGGGGGCTAGACCGCGGCGAGTGGGGCCGGGTTGCGCCGGGCGCCGGCGGTGTAGGTCACCGGCATGTGCTTCACGCCGCCGATGAAGTTGGAGCGCAGCATGTCGACGTCGCCGGCGAGGGCCATGTCGGGGATGCGCTCCATGATCTCGCGGAAGATCAGGTTGAGCTCCATGCGGGCCAGGTTGGCGCCGAGGCAGAAGTGCTGTCCGCCGCCACCGAAGGCGATGTGCTCGGACGCGTTGGGCCGCTCGATGTCGAAGGTGAACGGGTCGTCGAAGACGGCTTCGTCACGATCGGCCGAGATGTGCCACATCACGACCTTGTCGCCTTCCGCGATCTGCTGTCCGCCGATCTCGGCGTCGGCGGTGGCCGTGCGCCGGAAGTGGTAGCACGGGCGTGGCCCAGCGCAGGATCTCCTCGATGGCGTTGTCGAGCTTGCCGTCGAGGTCGTCGCGCAGCAGCGCGTACTGGTCGGGGTTCTGCATGAGCGCCCACATCCCCCACGACGTGGTGTTCCGGGTGGTCTCGTTGCCGGCCACCGTGAGCAGCATCATGAACATGTCGAACTCGAGCTCGGAGAGCTTCTCGCCCTCGATCTCGGCGTTGAGCAGCTTCGTGACGATGTCGTCGCGGGGGTCGGCCTTGCGTTGCTTGCCGAGCTCGTTGACGTACATGAACAGCTCGCCCGACGCGGCGGCGCCGTCCTCACCGGCGTACTCGGGGTCGTCGATGCCGATCATGCGGTTCGACCAGTCGAACAGGAGCTTGCGGTCCTCCTGGGGCACGCCCATGATCTCGGCGATGGCCTGGAGGGGCAGCTCGGAGGCCAGATCGGTGACGAAGTCGCACGAGCCGCGCTCGATGATGTTGTCGACGATGAGGATGGCGCGGTGCTTCAGGTACTGCTCGATGAGCCCGATCATGCGGGGCGTGAAGCCCTTGTTCACCAGGAGCCGGTAGCGGGTGTGCTTGGGCGGGTCCATGTAGAGCATCATCAGGCCGCGGGGGTCGGTGCCGGAGCTCGTCTCGTACTCGTCGGGGGTGATGATCGAGATGCCCCCGACCTCGGAGGAGTAGAGGCCCGTGTCACGGTTGACCGTGATGAGGTCCTTGTGGGCGACCACGTTCCAGAACCCGGCGGCGCCGGGAAGGTTGTGGTCCTGCCAGGCGACCGGTGCCTCCTGGCGGAGCTGCTTGAACATCTCGTGGTGCTCGAGGCGTTGGAAGCGGTCGAGGTCGAGAAGGTCGATTCCCTCGGGTACGACGGTACGCATGGTTCCCCCTGGTGAGCCGACGGTGTCGGCATGGCGAGTCGCGTCAACTCTAACGCCCGTTCGGCCGCAGTCGATTGCGGCCGAACGGACCTCTGGGGTCTCAGAACGTGAACACCGTCGTCGGGGACTCCGTCCCGGCGAGGCTCCCGGAGCTGCCGGCGACCTCGACCCCGTTGACGAAGACCTGCATCGAGTAGTCGCAGGCCGAGGAGGAGTAGCCCCCGAGATCGCGGACGAAGGCGCTGTAGGTGCCCCTCGGCGCCCCACCTGTCGGCCAGAAGACGTTCTCGACGTGCGTGCCGGTCTGGCCGGGGTCGGGGATGTCGTCGACGTCGAGCTGGCCACCTGTCGGTGACGACGGATCGCCGTAGGAGATCTCGAACCCGGTCGGATCGACCACGTGGAGATCCAGGTCGCAGTCACCCGTCCAGGTGAGGGTGACCCGAACATCGCCGGTTCCGAGCGGGGCCGGGGTGACCGGAGGAGCCGTGGCCGGCGGAGCCGTGACGGGGGGCGTGGTCGCAGGCGGTGTCGCATCGACGACCACGTCCTGCCCGTTCGCGCCGGCGGAGCGCTCGATCGTGCCGGTGCCGGTGAGGTTGACCAACACGAACACGTCGATCTCGATGCTCGACTGGTTGACGACGACCACGTTCGCCGGGTTGAAGCCCGGCCAACGGGTTCCCGAGTAGGTCGGGGTCGTCGAGACGGCCTGAGGCGCAGTGAGCGGGTTCCCGCAGTTGCACTTGATCCGGGGAACGCCGTAGCGGTCGACCATGACCGCGGTGCCGGCTTGCAGCACTGCCTGGCGGGGCGTGGCCCGACCGTTGCGGTAGCCGTAGTTCGTCACCCGGGTGTCGTTCGCCAACGTCACCGAGGTCAGCTCCCGGATGTACTGGGGGAGCTGCGCGGTCGTCACCTGGTTGCCGCCGCTCCAGCGCAGCGTGGGGTCCCGGTTGAGCGCCGACGCGAAGGCCGAGGCCAACGACGGGTTGGCGGCGAGGAAGGTGATCTGACCCTCGGGGTCACAACGACCGCCGTCGAGTGAGCCCCCGTAGAGGCCGCGCTCGCCGCCGTTCACACTGCGTGTCGCCACCGCGGTCGGCGCCGTCGTTGCCGGCCCCGAGGTGGTCGACGTCGCCGAGACGGGGATCGCCTGACCGGGCAGCGAACCGAACGGGTCCTGCCCCGAGCTCCCGGCTTCCTCGAGGAAGATCTCGCCGCTGGCGGTGTCACTGCCGTCGTCGCGGAGGACGAGGAAGGCGACCACGCCGCTCGTGATCAGTGCCATCACGGCGAGGACGGCCACGATGATCAGCAGGGGTGAGGATCGTCGTGGCGGCGGTTGCGGCCCCTGGGGCGGCGGTTGCCAGCCACCCGGCGGGGGCTGCGGGGGTTGCGGGGGCCCACCGGCCCACCCGCCCGCGGGCGGACCCGCGGGAGGCGGACCCTGCGGAGGGGGCGGGTTCTGCGGCCTGCCACCCGCCCGGCGGCGCCGTGGGTGGCGGAGGTGGCGACGGGGATCCCCCGGGTGGTGGTGGCATGGTCATGGCGGAGCCTCCTCATGGGGCGCTCGACGACGCGTTCCACGTAGATCGTCCGTCCGGCGACACGGCGCACGAAGGGCCTTCTGTCACGAGTCGGCCGGGAGCATGCGGCGCCTCGGCCCTTCGCCGCGTAGCGTGAGCGAAAAGACCTGGAGGAGGGCCCGTGGCGGGCGAGGAGACCACAGAGCCGAGACCGAAGCCGGCGGTGAAGCGCAAGGCGGTGAAGCGCTACCTGTTGGAGGAGGAGCTCAAGCCCTACCAGGCCGAGCTGCTCAAGCTCCAGTCCCACCTCGAGCAGCACCACAAGCGCATGATCGTGCTCTTCGAGGGTCGGGACGCGGCGGGCAAGGGTGGCACCATCCGTCGAGTCACCCGCTACATGAACGAGAAGCACTACCGGGTGGTGGCCCTCGGCAAGCCCACCGAGGAGCAGCGCACCCAGTGGTACTTCCAGCGCTACGTGGCGCAGTTCCCCCGGGGTGGGGAGATGGTCCTGTTCGACCGCAGTTGGTACAACCGGGCCATGGTCGAGCCGGTGTTCGGCTTCTGCACCGACGCCGAGTACCGCAACTTCATGCGTGGCGTCACCGGGTTCGAGAAGGACCTCGTCCGACAGGGCACGATCCTGGTGAAGCTCTACTTCAGCGTCACCAAGGCCGAGCAGCAGCGTCGGTTCGACCGGCGGCGCAACGACCCGTTGCGGCAGTGGAAGCTGAGCGAGGTCGACGTGCAGGCCCAGGAGCACTGGGACGACTTCACCGAGATGAAGTACCAGATGCTGCGCCGCACGAGCACCGCCGATGCGCCGTGGATGGTGATCCGCTCCGAGAACAAGCACCTGGCTCGCCTCAACGCGCTGAAGGTGCTGCTCGCGGCGGTTCCCTACGAGGGCCGTGACGAGACGCTCGACTTCGTGCCCGATCCGGGCGTCGTGATCTCGGGCCTCCACGAGCTCGAGATGATGGAGGCCGAGCGCATCCGCAGCGGCCGGTTCATCGGCTGAGCGCCGGTCACTGCACGGCGATCGCGGTCTCCACCTCGTCGGGATCGACGTGGGCGGCGCCTTCGACGGAGAAGATCACGGTGTCGATCGAGCCGGTGAACGTGGCGACCGGCGGCCGGGTCGGTCGCTCACGGGATACGGCGTCGCCGCGACCGATGAGAAGACCCGCCCCGGTGATCGGACACGCTCGTGGCGATGGTGAAGCCGACGTCGCCGTGGGCGACCTCGTTCGCCGTCGACCAGCAGCGTCGCCTCCCCCTGGAGCTCGGCGATCTTCGTGTAGCGCAGCTCGACGGTGTGGCGACCTGCGCCGAGGTCGGCGGAGCCGGTGACGGTGGTGTGCCTGCGGGTGGCCACGTTGAGGTGCCACGTCACCGAGTCGCCGTCGCAGTAGAGCACCCACCCCGAGAGCCCCGAGCCCTGGCTGGCCAGCACCCCGGTGGCGCCCCTCGGTGCCCACGTCGAACGTGGCCACGATCGAGTGGGTCCGGTTGCGCAGGTCGGGGGCGCTGACCTCGGGGACCATCGCCGCGGCTCGGGCGCAGCACGACCGCGGTCGGGGTGGGGGTCGAACGGGGTCGGCTGAGGGTGAACTCGCTGAACGGGCGGTTGTCGACCGGGAGCACGTGGTGGGCCTCGGCCTGGCGCCACCACTCCTCGACCATCTCGGCGAGCAGATCGGCGTGCTCGGCGGCGAGGTCGTGGCACTCGCTGGGGTCGACCCGCACGTCGTAGAGCTCCCAGCGCTCGTCGTCGGGTCGGGGCTCGTCGACCTGGATGGGCTGGAAGGTCACGGCCTTGTAGCCGTCGCGGTACAGCGCACGGCAGCCGAACATCTCGAAGTACTGCACGGTGTGCACCTCCGGGTGGTCGCCGTCGCGGAGCACCGCCGCGAGGCGAGACCCCTTCGATGCGGGGACTGGGGGATCCCGCCGAGCGACCTCGGTGGGTCGATGCCGCACAGGTCGAGGACGGTGGGCGCGAGGTCGATGGCGTGGCAGTACTGGTGGCGCACGCGTGCCGGGGTCGGCGATCCCGGCCGGCCAGTGCACGATCAGCGGGTCGGCCACCCCGCCCTCGTGCACCTCGCGCTTCCAGCGTCGGTAGGGGGTGTTGCCGGCGACGGTCCAGCCCCACGGGTAGTTGTTGTGGATGGCGGGCCCGCCGATCTCGTCGATGCGCTCGACGCTCTCGCGCAGCGACGTGCCGAGGCCGTTCCAGTGGCGGACGTCGTTGAGCGACCCGCCGACGCCGCCCTCGGAGCTGGCCCCGTTGTCGGACAGCACCATGAACACCGTGTTGTCGAGGTCGCCGGTGGCGTCGAGGAAGTCGACCAGGCGGCCGATCTGCTCGTCGGTGTGGGTGAGCATCGCCGCGAACGCCTCCATGTAGCGGGCGTGGACCCGCCGCTCGTCGTCGGAGAGGTCGTCCCATGCCGGCACCCACTCGGGGCGGGGCGACAGCTCGGTGGTGGCGGGGATGCACGCCCGAGGGCCTTCTGGCGGGCGAAGCACCGCTCGCGCCACTCGTCCCATCCGGCGTCGAAACGGCCCCGGTAGCGCTCGAGGTAGCGCCGGCGGCGCCTGGTGCGGCGAGTGGCAGGCCCCGGGGGTCACGTACAGGAAGAACGGCTTGTCGGGATCGGCGTTGCGCAGGTCGGTGACCTGCTCGATGGCGTGGTCGACCAGGTCGGCGGTCAGGTGGTAGCCGTCCTCCATCGTGCGGCGGAGGGGGCTCCTGGTGGTTGTCGTGGAAGAGGTTCGGGGCGAACTGGTGGGTCTCGCCGTCGAAGAACCCGTAGAAGCGCTCGAAGCCCCGGCCCAGGGGCCAGGTGGACGCGGTCGGCGCCCAGGTGCTGGAGGTCGCGCGGGGTGAGGTGCCACTTGCCGGTCGCCGTAGGCCGCCCATCCCGCCGGCGTCAGCATGGCCGGGCAGGAAGCCGTGGTCGCGGCGAGATGTGGCCGTCGTAGCCGGGGAACCCGGTGGCCAGGTCGGTGATGCGGCCCATGCCGACGCTGTGGTGGTTGCGTCCGGTGAGCAGGCACGCCCGGGTCGGTGAGCACAGGCCGGTGGTGTGGAAGTTGGTGAAGGTCAGCCCGCCGGCGGCGAGACGGTCGAAGGTCGGTGTCTCGATGTCGGACCCGTACGGTCCGAACTGGGCGAAGCCCACGTCGTCGAGCAGCACGATGACCACGTTGGGCGCGCCCGTCGGCGCCCGGGTGGGCTCGGGCCACCACGGCTCGGACTCGTGGTACCACCGGCCGACACGACCCCCGAACTCCTCGGGCTCCACGGGCTCACCCCCTCGACGTGCGTCGGCCCCTCCGCCCACGCGTGGCGAGGTCTACCACGACGCCTCCGCGGGCCGCCGTGTCGAGCAGCTGCCGCGTCGTACGCCCCAACGAGATTCGAACTCGTGCCGCCAGCTCGAGAGCGACTCCCTGGGCCGACGTCCACGGATGGTGGCGGACACGGACGACGGCGAGTCCGGGGTTCTCGGGATCGACCGAACGACGGCGAACACCCCCGAATCGGTGCGGTGGCGGGTTCTTCGCCGGGTGCGCTGGGCGGCCGAACCGCCTGATGCGCTGACGTGGGTCCAGCGGGGTGTCCCCGACCGGCACCTTGCGGACGCGCTCCGGCTGGGGCAACGTCCGCCGTCGGCCTACGCTTCACGTCCGTGGCCGATCCCCTCGACCAGGTCAACTCGGTGGATGACCGGTTCGAGCTCCTCGTCGACCTCCATCGGGACGGAGAACGGCAGGGACCCGGGAGCGATCAGGCCACCCGGCGTGCCATCGGCCTCGCCGGGCTCGAGGAGGTGGCGGATCTCACCATCGCCGACATCGGTTGCGGGACTGGCGCGTCCACTCTCGTGCTGGCCCAGGACCTGGACGCGCAGATCACCGCCGTCGACTTCCTCTCGCCGTTCCTGCACCGGCTCGAGGACCGCGCTGGGCGACGTGGTCTGGCCGACCGCATCACCACCCGTGTCGCCTCGATGGACGAGCTCGATCTCGACGAGGAATCGCTCGACGTCATCTGGTCGGAGGGCGCGATCTACAACATCGGCTTCGAGCACGGGGTTCGCACATGGAGGCGGTTCCTCAGGCCGGGCGGAGTCCTCGCCGTTTCCGAGATCACGTGGCTCACGGACCGGCGACCGGCCGAGCTGGAGGATCACTGGACCTCGGAGTACCCCGAAGTGGCGACGGCGTCGACGAAGTTGGCCGTCCTGGAGGCTTCCGGCTTCTCCCCGCTCGGCTACTTCCCCCTGCCCGAGTCCTGCTGGATCGACCACTACTACCAGCCGCTGCAGAGCCGCTTCGGAGCGTTCCTCGACCGTCACGGGCACTCGGCGGCAGCGAACGACATCGTCGAGGCCGAGCGAGACGAGATCCATCTCTACGAGCGGTTCTCCGCCTTCGTCAGCTACGGCTTCTACATCGCCACGCGCACCGCTGCCTGACCCGGCGGCCGGCCATGCGACCGTGCCCCCGAACGCCGGGAAGGTGCTCCGACGGTCGCCGTGGCCCTCGATCCTGGACGAGGAGCAGCGGACCCAGCGTTGCGGTCGGTGAACCGGCCCCCCGTGCACCGTGGCGCTCGGCCCGGACGAGGTGTCGACCTGGCCCCGGAACGGAAGAACCCCCTGCAGTTGCAGGGGATTCTCTGGAGTACCCCCAACGGGATTCGAACCCGTGCCGCCACCTTGAGAGGGTGGTGTCCTAGGCCGCTAGACGATGGGGGCTGGTACCGCGGCGCAGCCGGGAGAGCATAGCGACCGGGCGGGTGGGCTCCCAAAGGCGCCTGCTCGGCGGGGGCTCAGAGCTCGGTGACGGGCTCCGGGGGGTACTCGACCTCGGGGCTGGGGCGCAGCGGGCGGACTTCGACCTCACCGACGCCGCGTACCTCCACGAAGCGGCTCGACCCGGCGTTGACCCAGTCGGGCTGGCCGCGCATCGAGGCGACGTCGGCGAGCAGCTCGCCGGGCTGGGCCTCGTCGCAGAGCCGGGCGGCCAGGTTCACGGGCCGTCCGATGTAGTCGTCGCCGTCGAAGAGCAGCGCCACCCCCGAGGCCACGCCGGCGCGCAGGTCGATCGCCTGGGGCTCGAAGCGCCCGGTGAGCTCGGCGACGGTGGCGACGGTCGGGCCCGGGAGCACCCCCACCAGCAGGGCGCCGTCACCCAACCACTTGGCCACCCGGATGCCCCGACGACCGGCGATCTCCTTGATGAGGGCGCGAAACGTCGTGAGGGTCTGCACGGAGAACCGCGGGCCCTGCTCCTCGGTGAGCGCGGTGAAACCGCAGATGTCGACGAAGGAGAACGTGCGCTCGAGCTCGATGGGTCCGTCGGTCGGGGGGAGGACCTCGGGTCGCTCGGTGCCGGGGATCAGCGGGTCCTCGTCGTCGAAGTCGCCGTAGGGGGCCCAGCGGGCGAACGGATCGAAGGCGCTGGCCCTGGTCGTGGCGGGACCTCCCGCCGGCATGTCCCACTGATCCGTCATGGCCTTGACGATGGCACAGATCGGCCGGGCCCGAGTCGCATGTCCGAGGCCGCTCAGCGCTCGCCGGGTGGGCGCCGCTCGCGGCAGAGGCCCTCCTGGGCGACGGTGGCGACCTGGGCCCCGGACTCGGAGAAGACCCGGGCCGTGGCGAAGCCCCGGGCGTCGGCGACGCCGTGTCCGTCGAGGTCGAACAACAGCCATTCGTCGACGCGCACGGGGCGGTGGAACCACACGGCATGGTCGAGGCTGGCGGTCATGAGCCCTTCCCAGTTCCCGGCCTTCGAGTGCCCGGCCAGCGCCGAGCCGAGGAGGTGCTCGTCGGAGAGGTAGGCCAGCGCGCAGGCGTGCAGCACCGGGTCGTCGCCCAGGTCCTCGGTGACCCGCATCCAGGCCCGGTGGGCCGGCCCGTCGGGGCGCCGCTGGGGTCGGCTCTCGAAGAACAGGTCGGTGCCCTCGGCGTCGAGGTCCCGCCAACCCGGCGCCGTCGGGTCGATGGCCGAGCGCTGCACATCCTCTGAGGGCTCGGGGCGGTGGAAGCTGGCGATCAGGTTCAAGATGGCCCCACCGGACTGGTAGGCCACGACCTGGCGCGTCGAGAACGAGCGGCCGTCGCGCACCCGCTCCACCTCGTAGAGCACGGGCGCCTTCTCGTCGCCCTCTCGGATGAAGTAGGCGTGCATCGAGTGGGGGAGCTGGTCGGCGGCGACGGTGTGGCCGGCGGCGCGCAACGCCTGAGCCACCGCCTGACCCCCGTAGATCCGCCCCCAGCCGTTGTCGGCGCTGGGGGCCAGGAAGGCGTCGGGCTTCACCGTGTCCAGCGTGAGCAGCGACGAGAGGTCCGTGGCGGAGGGCAGCGAGACGGTCACCGGCCCAGGTTGCCACGACGCGGAGCGGTGGCCCTCTCGGTGGTCGGACGCGAGGACCGTTCACCTTCCCGACCCGCGTTGTTCCCCGATCGGCCTCGGGACCGCCGGTCGAGCATCGCTACGGTGGCACCGATGGGAAGGAACCCTTGGTGAACGACGCCCTGCACCGCACCCGTTGCTCGGATCCCTCGGCCGTGCTCGAGTACCTCGACGTCCACCGCGACGTCATCGTGCCGCTGGCCAACGGTGAGCCGGCGACGGTGATGGCGGCCGTCGACGCGGCCGGCCCCGATCTCGAGGGCGTCCGCGTGCACCAGATGCACTGCCTCCACGATCGCCCCTATCTGCACGGCGCCTACTCCGGGTTGCGCCACACCGCGTACTTCCTCTCCCACGTCACCCGCCCGGCCTTCCACGAGGGCGGGTGCGACTTCACGCCTGCGCACTTCTCGGAGATGCCCCACCTGCTCCAGCACGTGACGCACGCGCCGATCGTGCTCGCCGCGGCCACGCCGCCGGACCGTCACGGGTGGTTCTCGCTCGGGACCAACGCCGACTACGTCGCCCGCTTCATCGGGAAGGTCCCCTTCTTCCTGGAGGCCAACGCCCAGATGCCGCGCACCCGCGGCGAGAACAACCTGCACGTCTCCCAGGTGGCGGGCTGGGTGGAGGCCGACTACCCGCTGGCGGAGTCGCCGGCGCCACGGGTGGGTGACAAGGACCGGGTGATCGGCGAGCTCATCGCCGAACGGGTGCCCGACGGCGCCACCATCCAGGTCGGGATCGGGTCGATCCCCGCCGCCGCCCTCGGGGCGCTGCGCGATCACCACGACCTGGGTGTGCACACCGAGCTGTTGTCCGACGCCCTCGCCGACCTCTTCACCGCCGGGGTGATCACCGGGACCGGCAAGACCACCCGCCCCGGGAAGATGGTCACCACCTTCGCCATGGGCACCCGTTCGTTCTACGACTTCATCGACGACAACGCCGTGGCGGAGTTCCTGCCCGTGGACTGGGTGAACGACCCCCGCATCATCGGTCGGGAGCGTGCGTTCGTGTCGATCAACGCCACCGTCGAGGTCGACGTGCTCGGCCAGGCCAACTCCGAGATGATCGCCGGGAGGATGTGGTCCGGGTCGGGCGGTCAGGCCGACTTCGCCAAGGGCGCCATGTTCTCGCCCCACGGTGTCGGGTTCCTGGCCCTGCACTCCACGACCACCGACGAATCCGTGAGCCGGATCAAGGTATGCCTCGATGCCGGGGTGACCATCACCACCAACAAGAACACCATCGACCACGTCGTGACCGAGTACGGCGTGGCCGAGCTGCGGGGCCAGCCGATCTCGGTGCGCGCCGAGCGCCTCATCGGCATCGCCCACCCCAAGTTCCGCGACGAGCTGACCGCCGAGGCCACTGCGCTCGGCTACCTGCGGTGACGGCGGCGCCCGGGGCACTGGACCACCTGCCCCGCCCGGCGTGCTCCTTCGCCAGCGACAACGCCGCCGGGGCCCACCCCGAGGTCCTCGCCGCGCTGGTGGCCGCCAACGATGGTCCGGCGCTGGCCTACGGCGACGACCCGTGGACCCGCCGTGGCGTCGAGGCGATCGCCGGGCTGTTCGGCGGCGACGCCGAGGTGGCCCTGTGCTGGGGCGGAACGGGAGCGAACGTGGTCGCCCTGCAGTGCCTGCTCGGTCCCGGCGAGGCGGTGCTGTGCCACGAGGGCGCCCACATCGACGTCGACGAGGGCGGCGCCCCGGAGAGGTTCACGGGCTCGAAGCTGATCACGATCCCCACCGCCGACGCCAAGGTGCGACCGGCCGACCTCGACGGCGCGCTGCGAGCGGCTCGGCAACCCGCACCACGCGCAGCCCACGGTCCTGTCCATCACCCAGTCCACCGAGCGGGGCACGCTCTACCAGTCGGGCCGAGGTGGCCGCGGTCGTGGAGGCGGCCCACGCCGCCGGGCTGGCCGTGCACCTCGACGGCGCCCGCATCGCCAACGCCGCCGCGGCCCTCGACGGCGACCTGCGGTCCTTCACCGTCGACGCCGGGGTCGACGTGGTGTCGTTCGGGGGCACGAAGAACGGGCTGTTCTACGGCGACGCGGTGGTGTTGCTGACGCCCGAGCTGGCCCGCCGCCTGCCCTTCGTGCGCAAGCAGGCCGGGCAGCTGGCGTCGAAGATGCGCTACCTCGGCGCCCAGTTCGCCGCCCTGTTGGCCGACGACCTCTGGCTGCGCAGCGCCGGGCACGCCAACGCCATGGCGGCGCTGCTGGCCGAGAGGTTGGCCGACGTCGACGGGCTCGTGGCCCCGGCTACGCCCCAGGTGAACGCAGTGTTCGTGCGGTTGCCGTCGGCAGCGGCCGTGGCGGAGCTCCAGGCGTGGTCGTTCGTGTGGGAGTGGGACGCCGACCACCACGAGGTGCGGGCCATGACCAGCTTCGCCACCACGCCCGACGACGTGGACCGCTTCGTCGCCGGTGTCGCCGCGGTGGTCGATCGGCACTCCTGAGGCGTCACCGGCGGGAGGCGGGCCGATCGGGCGGCCGGCCAGCGGGGTGCGGTCGGCTCAGGCGTGGACGGGAGGGACGCGGGCCGGCCAGTCGAGCGCCGTCTCGAGCGCGGCCGCCAGTCGGATGAGGACGTCCTCGCGACCGAACGCGGCCACGAACTGCACGCCGATCGGGAGGCCGTCGTCGGTCCAGCTCATCGGCAGGGAGATGGCGGGCTGGCCGGTGACGTTGAACTGCGCCGTGTACTGCATGAGGGCGGTCACCCGGTTGAGGCCCTCATCGGGATCGGACAGCCACCCGAGGGGCGGGGGCGGGCCGTTGAGCACGGGGCAGCACAACAGGTCGAAACCCTCCGACCACCACTGCGCCATGCGGCGCATCCATCGCTCCTGCCAGCGCACGGCCTTCAGGTAGCTCACGGCGTCGACCGACCGGCCGTACCCGGCGAACCCGGCGTTGCCTGCTTCGAGGTCGTCGCCGGTGATGGGGCGTCCGATGACCTGCTCCCATTCGGACAGGTCGGTGGCCAGGTCGGCGGCCAGCACCGTGAGGAAGGCCTGGGTGAAGGCGGGGTCGCCCATGGCCTCGGGATGGGACCGCTCGACCTGGTGGCCCATCTGCTCGAGCAGGGTGCCGGCGGCGCTGACGGCGGCCGCGGTGTCGGGGTTCGCCTCCACCCCGGGCAGCAGCGGGTGGTCGAGCAACCCGATCCGCAGCACGCCGGGGTCGGCGCCGACCTCCTGGGCCAGCGGGCGGGGGAGGGCGGGGGCGGCGTAGGGGTCGCCGGGGGAGGGTCCGGCGATGGCGTCGAGCAGGCCGGCGGCGTCGCGGACCGTGCGGGTGACGACCCCGTGGATGGTGGCGCCGGCCCACGATTCGCCGAGGTCGGGGCCGAGGGTGGTGCGCGCCCGGGTGGGCTTGAGCCCCACCAGCGCGCACTCGCTCGACGGGATACGGATCGAGCCGCCGCCGTCGGAGGCGTGGGCTGCCGGAACCATCAACGACGCCACGGCCGCGGCGCTGCCGCCCGACGACCCCCCGGTGGAGTGCTCGGGATTCCACGGGTTGCGACTCGGGCCGTGGGCGCGGGGCTCGGTGGTGATCGTGGTGCCGAACTCGGGGGTGTTGGTGCGTCCGACCACCACCAGCCCGGCGTCGCGGAACCGTGTGGTGAGGGTGTCGTCCACCGTGGGCGTGTGGTCCAGGTCCTTCAGGAACGACGCGCCGGAGTGCATCGGGTCACCGGCGCTGCGCAGTCCGAGGTCCTTCAGGACGAAGGGCACGCCCCGGAACGGACCGTCCGGCAACGGCCCGTCGGCCTCGGCGCGGGCCTTGTCGAAGCGCTCGTGGATGACGGCGTTGAGCTGCGGGTTGACGGCCTCGATGCGCTCGATGGCCGCGTCGACCAACTCGCGCGGCGAGGCCTCGCCGCGGCGCACCAGCTCCGCCTGTCCGCAGGCGTCGAGCCGCCCGAGATCCTCGTCTGCCACCGTTGCCCCCTGGTGTCGTCTCGTCGACGGCGACGCTACCCCGGTCTCCGCCGGGCTGACGGGGGCTCGTGCACCGAATGCGGAGACGAGGGTCGAGGCGCTGGCGGGGAGGTCCGATCCGACGGCGCGGGCCAGCACCCAGATCCCGACCTCGAGCGAGGCCGTCACCCAGGCGGCGACACGCGGATCGAGCTCGGCACCGGTGCGTCCGTCGCGCTGGGCCTCGGCCAGATCGTGGGCCAGCAGCGTCACCGACCGGCCCGTCGTGGCGGCCACCGCGGCCGACACCTCGGGGTCGTCGGGAGCCACTCGGAGGGCCTCGACCCGCAGGGCCATGGCGGTCTCGCGGCCCGCCACCGTCCCCGGGAGGCCGTGGCGGTGGGCCTCGGCCAGCAGGCCGCCCTTGCCCGAGAACCGGTTGTAGACGGCGCCGGTGCTCGTGCCGGCGTGTCGGGCGATCCCGCCGACGGTGGTCCGCGCGAACCCGTCGGCGAGGACGGCGTCACCGGTGGCGTCGAGCAGGGCGCGGCCCAGGGCGTCGAGCGGCAGCAGCGGCACCGCGGCGGGGACCCGGGGAGCTGGGGTGCGAACGCGACGGGGCGTCGGCTCGACAGGTCCGTCGGTGGGGGTGCGCCCCAGGGCCAGGTCGACCAGCGGGGCTCGCCGCGCGCGGCGGGAGCTCGCCGGTCGAGGCCTCGGGCGAGCAGCCACGAGCCCAGCTCGGCCGCGAGAGGGACGAGCGAGTCGTCGCGCCCGGCGAGGGCCGAGCGGACCGTGAGCTGCGTCGGGCCGGGCCACGCCGCCGCCAGCAGCGTCTGGTGCCAGGCCCCGGTCGTCGTCGCGCACCGGAAGGCCCGGTCGGCGCGTCGTCGCCGACGCGTCCCGAGGGCGCCAGGCGTTCGGTCACCGCCTCGTCGATGAGCTGGGCCTTGGTCGAGAAGCGGTTGTAGACCACGCTCGTGGCCACATCGGCCCGAGCGGCCACCGCGCTGATCGAGAGCTCCGCCGGCCCGACCACGGCCAGCTCGGCCACGGTGGCGTCGAGCACCGCCTCGCGCAACGCCATCCCCCGGGCCCGGCTGACCTTCACCATCGCCCGCCGACCCTAGGTGGCCCCACCCCTGCGGGGCGGGCCAGCGGCCCGTCGGCTAGACCGGTCGGCCGGTGATGGGCTGGCCCTTGCGGACGCTCTTGTCGAGCCCGGCTGGGGCTGAGCACGACCGAGCCCATGACCAGGACGTGGTCGACGCCCGCCGACATGCTGGCCGGGGTCTCGACCGAGGAGGTGTCGGCGATGGTGGCGGGGTCGAACACGGTGATGTCGGCGTCGGCGCCGATCTGCATGCGTCCCTTGCGCTGCATCATGGGCACCGCGCCCTCCACCCGGCGGGTGGGGATGATCGTGGCCTTGGCCAACGCCTGTTCCAGGGTGAGCACGCCGAGCTCGCGCACGTAGGGGCCCATCAGGCGGGCGAAGCAGCCCGAGGCGCGCGGGTGGTTGTTGTTGCTCGACTCGGGGATGGCGTCGGAGCCGACCATCGACCAGTCGACCTGGGCGGCGGCGTTCACGTCGTCCTGGGGGATGGCGTAGGCCACCACCAGCTTGTTCTGGGCCTGGTAGCGGCGGAACGAGTCGGCGGTGAGCCGCTCGGAGGTCCCGGCCAGCTGCAGGTCCTCGTAGGAGATCCGGAACCGTCCCTGCCAGTCGCCGTTGAAGCGGGCCGAGGCCAGGTAGGTGCCCCAGAAGGTGTACGGGTAGAAGCACCCGGTCATGTCGAGGCCCTGGGCCCGGGCGGCCTCGAGCTTGGCCATGGCCTCGGGCATGACGTGGGTGGCCATCGACGGGATGTGGTCGACGTGCACCGACGCCCCCGAGGTCTGTGCCACCCGGACGACCTCGTCGATGGCCAGCAACGAGCTCTTCTCGGGCGGCTCGGGGCTGGAGTAGCGGATGTGGGTGAAGATCGGCACACCGGCCTCGCGGGCCACCTGGCCGAGGGCCACGTACTCGTCGAAGTCGATGTCGGGGGCGTACTCGGGGTCGATGGCGATGCCGATGAAGCCGGCGTCGAGCTGTTCGGCCACCGCGTCGCCGAGGCGGGCCAGCTGGGCGTCGCTGGCGGTGCCCTTGATGCCCAGGGTCTCACGGAAGTACTGGTCGGAGACCGCACCGCCGTAGTGCAGAGGCGGGCCGTTGCTGCCCGCATAGGTGTCGAAGAAGCCCTGGGCGTTGCTGGGCTGGGTGATGCCGTGCATGCCGAGGTTGGTGGTGACGCCGTCGCCGATCTTGAACCACACGCCGTAGGAGTTGGGCTCGTAGGACAAGAGATCGACGAAGCCCGGGCCGACCACCTTGCCGGTGGCGTCGATCGTGCTCGCTCCTCGCAGCGGGTCGAGGGAGATCGAGGCGATCCGGTCGCCGATGACGCCGACGTCGGCGATCTGGTCGAACCCGGTGTCGGGGTCCATGACCCGCCCGCCCGTGATGACGAGGTCGAAGACGGTGTCGTTCGGCGGGGCCGGCGCCGCTCCCGGGAGCACCGGAGGGATGGGTCGTGGCGGTTCGGTGACCTGCACCGACGCTGTTCCGTCGCCGCCCCCGATGCTGCACCCGGTCGCGACGACCGCCGCGGTCACGGCGGCGGCGCCGCCGAGGACGAGGAAGCGTCGGCGGCCCGGGTCGGCGGGGTCGGGAGAAGGCGGTGCGGGGGGAGGCACCCGGCGAATGTACCGGGCCGGGCCCGCCGATCCAGGGCACCCGCGCCCGTGCGGAGGCGGGCGGTACGCTCGGCGTTGCGCACCCACTCGGGGTGTGCGTTCCCTCGTGAGGTGGTGTCGTGGCGATCCTCGGTGGCGTCTTCATCGCCGTTCCGGACGACAAGAAGGACCAGGTCCTGTTCAAGTGGCCTGACGTCAACCTGCGCAAGGGCAGTCGCCTCATCGTGGAGCCCGACATGTTGGCGCTGTTCGTCAACAAGGGAGAGGTCGTGGGCACCATGGGCCCGGGCCAGCACCGCATCGAGGCCGACGAGCTCATGGGCATCGGCATCATCATCGACTGGGCCACCGCCGGAAACGCCTACCGCGCCGAGCTGTTCTTCGTGGGCACCCGCGAGTACACCAGCGAGCGCTTCGGCGGGCGCATCGACGACGTGCAGGACCCCCAGACCGGCAACATCGTCACCCTCGGGGTGTTCGGCGAGTACAGCTTCAAGGTCACCGACCCCACCAAGCTCGTGCTCAACCTCGTGGGCACCATCGACGTGCCCGACAACGACCACATCACCGACTGGCTCGAACAGCAGATGATCAAGGTCATGCGCACCGAGGTGACCCGCCAGATCGTGCGCAACGGCTGGCCGGTGCTCGGCCTGTCGGCCTACATCCCCGACCTGGAGCCCGTGGTCGTCGCGGCCACCAACGAGGCCATCGCCGACTACGGCCTGGCCGTGGCCCGCATGGGCAACTTCGACATCAACCTCTCCGCCGAGGACCAGGCCACCCTGAAGGAGCTGGCCAAGGACACCGCCTACAGCCGCCTGGCCGGCGGGTTCCAGCAGTACGCCCAGGGCGAGGCGCTGCTCGGCGCCGGCGAGGGCATGGCCAAGGGCGGCGGCGAGGGCACCGGCGCAGCGTTCATCGGCGTGGGCATGGGCATGGGCAACCAGATGACCCAGCCGCCTGTCCAGGGTCCGGTTCCGCCGGCCGCCCCTGGCTTCGCCGGGGGCGGCGAGGGTTACACCGCCCAGGACACGGGTGCGGGAGCCGCTTCGGCCACCTGCGCGGCCTGCAACGCCGCCAACCCGGCAGGCGCCAAGTTCTGCCACCAGTGCGGCACGGCGATGCCTCAGGCCAGGTTCTGCGCCGAGTGCGGCGTCGAGCTGGTGTCGGGCGCCAAGTTCTGCGCCGCCTGCGGCACGCCCGTCGGCGCCGCCCAGACCGTCGACGACGCATCGGGTGACGATGCACCGGGTGAGGACGCGTCGGGCGATGTCGCCGACGAGCCCGACGCCCCCGAGCCGGGCTGACGACCTCGGTGCTCTCGCTCGTCGCCGGCATCTCACGGCTCGCCGCCGTGGAGCTCGCCGATCTCTGGTTCCGTGCCGGTGGCGGCACCGGGGGGTTCTCCGGCGGCGGGGGCTTCTCCGGAGGCGGTGGGTTCTCCAGTGGAGGCGGCGGCTTCTCGACCGGCTCCGGCGTCGGGGCGGTCGGTGCCAGCGCGCTGTTCACCATGCTCTTCGGCGGCGGCTTCATGTTCTTCATCGTGATGATGGTCTTCCTGTCGGCCCGCAGGGGCGGGGGTCGGGGCCTGATGCCGAGCGAGCCCGTCCACCCCAGCCAGGGCGCCTATCTGTCGGGCACCGACGTGGCCCGCCAGCACGCCGGCTCGCTGGCCGAGCTCCAGGTCGGCCTCGACGAGATACGCGCCCACGACCCCGCCTTCGACCCGTCGGCGTTCGTCACCGAGGTCAACAAGGCCTTCTTCGTGATCCAACGGGCGTGGGTCGAGCGCACCCCGGAGCTGGCCCGTCGCGTCATGGCCGACGGGATCTGGCAGCAGCACCGCTTCCAGATCCAGCAGTACGTGGCCGCGGGCAAGCAGAACATCCTCGAGAACCTGGCCATCCAGAACACGGTCATCGTGTGGGCCGACAGCGACGCCACCTACGACACGATCCTCGTGCGCTTCTTCGCCAGCTGCGCCGACTACGACATCGACCTGAACGACAAGAACAAGGTGGTGCGGGGCAGCAAGCGCGTGGAGCCCTGGACCGAGGACTGGGCCTTCCAGCGCTCGTCGTCCGCCGTCACGAAGCCCGACGGGGGCACGCTCGCCGACCGTTGCCCGAACTGCGGCGCACCCCTCGACGTCGACATCGCCGGGGTGTGCAGCTACTGCAAGGTGGCGGTCATGTCCGGCGAGTACGACTGGGTGCTGGCCCGCATCGAGCAGCTCCCCAGCTGGGAGTACGGCCAGCAGACCCTGCCCCGCTGACCGGTCCTGGAGGTCCTCGCCCGCATGGCGACGGCGGGCCCGGTCAGCGAACGAGAAGGCTGACGCCGCGTCGGAAGCGGGCGCTCACCTCTGTCGGCGGTGTGCCGGTGACCAGTGAGACCAGGCCGGCCAGCACGAGCTGTTCGAGGGCCTCGACCAGGGCGTCGCGGTCCGCCACGTCGTCGTCCACGGCCTCGTCGAGCCACGACCGGCCCGTCCACGGGGACTCCCCGGCATCGGGCCCACGACCGGGCGGCCCGGCCAGGTAGGCCCGGAACATGGCGGCGTAGAGCAGGGGTCGTCGCTCGTGGGCCCGCACCACCCGGGCGAACGCCGCGACGAGCCGCTCGTCGAGCGGACCGTGGGTGGACGCGGATCGCCGCCCGACCGCCTCGGTGGTGCGCACGCCGCTCTCCACCAGGGCTGCCACGAGCACCTCGTTCTTGGAGCCGTAGTACTGGTACAGCGTGGCCGGTGACACGCCGGCGGTGGCCGCCAGCTCGCGCATCTCGAGGCCGTCGTAGCCTTGGCGGGTGGCGAGCTCGACGGCCGCGTCGAGGATGCGGCCCCGGGTCGCCGTCTGCGTGGGCGACAACCTGGGCGCTGCTGCCGGAGCGCACCGGAGAGGCGCTCACGCCAGCAGATGGCCCAGGCCGTGCTCGTCGAACTCCGCCGCCAGGGCGGCGCGATCGTCGTCGCGCATCGGCCGCAGGCGCTCGCCGCGGGCCGGACGCCACCACACCGCACCGGGCGGACCCCACTGCTGGGCTCGCAGGGGCTTCTTGTCGAGCTTGTTCGATCCGGTGAGGGGCATCTTCTCCACGATCCGCACGAAACGGGGCGCCCACTTCGTGCCGAGGTCGTCCTGGGCGTCGAGGAAGTCGTCGAAGGCGGCGGCGTCGAACGTCCGCCCGGGCACCATCTCGATGGCCACCATCACCTGGTCGCCGGTACGGCTGTCGGGCACCGGGTAGACCGCGTTGACCAGCACGCCGTCGAAGCGGGCGATGATGCGCTCGATCGGCGTCGCCGCGAAGTTCTCGCTGTCGACGCGCAGGC
The DNA here is from genome assembly GCA_963715425.1 of uncultured Iamiaceae bacterium. Classification (GTDB taxonomy): domain Bacteria; phylum Actinomycetota; class Acidimicrobiia; order Acidimicrobiales; family Acidimicrobilacustridaceae; genus Rhabdothermincola_A. The sequence continues at coordinate 281,138 of CAVQSE010000001.1, read as the reverse complement.
GGTCGGCGCCGCGGCCGGCGAAGTAGAACCATCCGTCGGCATCGCGGTAGCCGAGGTCGCCGCTCCAGTACCAACCGTTGCGGAGGCGCTCGGCCGTGGCCTCGGGGTTGTTGTAGTAGCCCTCGAAGGTGACCGGGTCGCGCCGCACGATCTCACCGATGGCGTCGTGGTCGATCAGCTCCCCCTTGGGCCCGAACGTCGCTCGGGGGCACTCCTCCAGGGTGGTCGGGTCGATGACGGCGACGTCGCCCTCCTGCTCCCGGCCGAGCGAGTTCGGCGGGCTGTCCGGGGACTTCAGGATGGAGATCGGGCCCTCGCTCGAGCCGTAGCTCTCGAAGAAGGCGCAGCCGAAGCGTCGACCGAACTCGGCCATGTCGCGCTCGGTGGCCTCGGTCCCGAAGGCCAGGACGAGGGGGTTGTCGGCGTCGCCGGGCTGTTCCGGGGTGGCCAGCACGTAGGCCAGGGCCCGTCCCACGTAGTTGATGTAGGTGGCCCCGAAACGGCGGATGTCGGGCAGGAAGCCCGACGCCGAGAACCGTCTGCGCAGCGCCCAGGGGGCGCCGCTGCCCAGGCACATGGCCCAGCTGGCCATCAGGGCGTTGCCGTGGAACATGGGCATGGCGTTGTAGCAGACGCTCCCCTCGGCGGTGATCCCGAACATGGCCGGCGTCCGTCCGGCGATGGCGGCGAATCGGCCCTGCGTGCACACCACCGCTTTCGGGGCGCCGGTCGAGCCCGAGGTGAAGAGCAACAGCAAGGGCATCTCGGCCGTGATCGACGAGGCCAGCTCCTTCGGCGAGGCATCGTCGTGTCGGGTGAGGCGCGTCGGCGTGACCAGGCGTGTCGACGAGGAGGAAGCGGTCGGAGGCGATGCCCAGGTCGAGCCCCGCGAGCAGGTCGGCGTGCTCGGTGTCGGTGACGATGAACTGGCAGTCGGTGTGGGCGATGTCGTGAGCCAGCTCGGCCCCGCGCCGGGTCGAGTTGATGCCGACGACGGCGGCACCCGACAGCCCGGCGGCGACGATCCAGAACAGGTACTCGGGGGTGTTGTCGAGCAGCACCCCGATGTGGAAGGGCCCGTCGACCCGGCGGTCGAGAGCGAGGGCTCCGCGCCGGGCCCCCTCGTGGACCACCTCGTCCCACGAGTAGCGTTCGTCCTCGAACATCAGGCCGACGCGATCGTCGCCGACCCGCTGGAGCAGCAGGCCGGCAGTGGTGGGGGCGGCGTCGGTCATGTCGGCTCCTTCAGTGGTCGCGTCCGAGGATCAGCCCGCTCGTCGGCACCCCGGTCCCCCCGGTGACGAGCACGTGGTCCACGTCATCGACCTGGTTCACCGAGGTCCCCCGGACCTGGCGCACGCCCTCGGCGATGCCGTTCATGCCGTGCAGGTACGCCTCTCCCAGCTGACCGCCGTGAGTGTTCACGGGCAGGCCGCCGCCGAGCTCGATGTTGCCGTCGCGGATGAAGTCCTTGGCCTCGCCTCGGCCGCAGAAGCCGAACTCCTCGAGCTGGGTCAGCACGAAGGGGGTGAAGTGGTCGTAGATGACGGCGGTCTGGATGTCGTCGGGGCCGAGCCCGGAGTCGCTCCAGAGCTGGCGCGCCACCAGGCCCATCTCCGGGAGTCCGGTGATGTCGTCGCTGTAGTACGAGGTCATCATCTGCGTGCTCGTGGTGGCTCCCTGAGCGACGGCGTCGATGATCGCCGGGGGGTGGGGGAGGTCACGGGCCCGTTCGGCGCTCACCACGACGAGGGCCTGACCACCGTCGGTCTCCTGGCAGCAGTCGAGCAGGTGGAGGGGCTCGGCGATCCACCGGCTGTTCTGGTGGTCCTCGAGGGTGATGGGCTTTTCGTGGAACCAGGCCTTCGGGTTGGTGGCGGCGTGCTTTCGATCGGCCACGGCCACCCGACCGAAGTCCTCGCTGGTGGCGCCGGAGGCGTGCATGTAGCGGCGAGCGCTCATGGCGACCCATTGGGCCGGGGTGAGCAGGCCGTACGGGGCGTACCAGGCGAACTGCGCGCCCTCGGCCGTGGGCGCCGTGCCGAGATCCTGCACACCTGCACCGAAGCGACGCCCCGAGCGCTCGTTGAACGCCCGGTAGCAGACCACCACGTCGGCCACCCCTGTGGCCACGGCCATGACCGCCTGGTGGACGGTCGCGGCCGGCGCGCCGCCGCCGTAGTGGATCCGGCTGAAGAGGCGGAGATCGCCCATGCCGAGGTTGCGGGCGACCTCGATCTCCGGATTGGTCTCCATCGTGTACGTGACGAGCCCGTCGACGTCGGACGGGACGAGGCCGGCGTCGGCCACGGCGTCTCGGACGGCCTCGCAGGCCAGCTGGAGCTCGCTGCGGCCGGAGTCCTTGGAGAACTCCGTCGCCCCGATGCCGGCGATGGCGGCGACGCCCGCCGAGGCGGCTCATCGGTCGGCGCCCGGGAGCTCGACGGTGACCGTGCCGGTGACGTGGTCGCCCAGGGTGTTGCGGCCACGCACGGCCACCTCGATCGTGGGGCCGTCGACGGCGGTGACCCGGCCGGTGAGCACCATCGTGTCGCCGGCGTAGTTGGGCACGCCGAGGCGCACCGACACCTTGCGCAGGCGCGATGCGGGCCCGGCCCAGTCGGTGATGTAGCGCCCGACCAGTCCGTTGCTGGTGAGGATGTTCGTGAAGATGTCGGCCGACCCCTTCTGCTGGGCCAGCTCGTGGTCGTGGTGCACGTCCTGGTAGTCGCGAGAGGCGATGGCCGCCGAGATGATGAACGTGCGGGTGAGCGGCACCGAGAGCTCGGGGAGCTCGTCGTCCACGCGCACGTCGCTGGCGTGGAGCGAGGGAGGCATCGTCGTCGGATCGGTCATCTCGTGGGGGCCTCCTGCACGGCGCGATCGGCGATCAAGGAACCCAACCGGGTGAGCTCCGCCGTCGGCGAGCCCAACGTGAGCTCGATCTGCTTGGCCCACAGGAAGAAGCGGTGGACGGGGTAGTCGACGTCGGCGCCCATGCCGCCGTGCATGTGCTGCACGGCGTGGGTCACCCGCTGGCCGGCGTCGGTGGCCCACCAGTGCGCCACCAGCACCGCGGCCGACACCTCGGCGGGGTCGGCGTCGGGCTCGTCGAGCAGCCAGGCCGCCTGCCAGAGCGTGGCCCGCATGGCCTCGACGTCGATGTAGGCGTCGGCCGCCTTGTGGGCGGTGCTCTGGAAGCTCGACAACGGCTGCCCGAACTGATGGCGTTGCGAGGTGTACTCGGCGGCGCGTCGGAGCGCCTCCTCGGCCACGCCGAGGGCGACGGCGGACAGCGCCACCATCATCCGCTCGAAGACCCATCGCACGGTGGAGGGATCGAGCGGTCCGAGCGGTCGCGCGGGGGCATCGGCCAGCGACAGGTGCGCCGCGGGTTGGCGGCTCGTGACCACCGTGGGCTCGGCGGCGACACCCGGTGCTCGAGGGTCGACGACGAAGAGGCCGGTGTCGGCGGTGCCGTCGAGGCGGGCGGGCACGAGCACGGCGGACGCGTCGGCGCCGCTGGCGACGCAGGGCAACCAGCCCTCGAGTCGCCACCCGTCGCCGGTGCGCGCCGCGGCCACCGCCGGCTCCTCCCAGGTGGACCCGGGCGGTTGGTCGACGGCCACGCTCATCACGGCCTCGCCGGCGATCGACCCCGCCAGCAGCGCCCGGTCGTCGCCGGCACCGAGGGCGTCGAGGGCCGCCGAGGCGACGAGGTGGACGGCCAGGGGCACCGGTGCCAGGGTGCGGCCCTGCTCCTCGAGGATCCGCGCCGTCTCGATGGCGCCACCGCCGGTGCCGCCGGTCCCGGCGCCCACCCCCACGCCGAGCAGCCCGGTGGCGGCCAGCGTGGACCACAGGGCCCGGTCGTGGTGGCCGTCGTGCTCGACGGCCTTGATGCGCTCGACGCTGACCTCGCCGGCGAAGACCTGCCCGGCGAGCCCGGCGAGAGCGTCGTGTTCGTCGGTGAAGGAGAAGTCCATCAGTGGCCTCCGGCCGGTGAGAACTGGGGGAGCACGAGCCCGTCGCCGAAGTCGGTGAAGTGCACGTCGACGGGCATGCCGATGGTGATGTCGTCGATCTCGACACCGACGATGTTCGAGACCAGCCGGGTGCCCTCCTCGAGCTCCACGAGCACCACGGGCAGGGGGTACTCGAAGGAGGGGATCTGGGGGTGGTGGGCCACCACGAAGCTGTAGACGGTGCCCCGGCCGCTGGCCGTCACCGTGTCCCAGTCGAGTGATCGGCAGTGCGGGCACATGGGCCCGGGTGGATGGCGCAGCTCGCCGCACTCGGCGCAGCGCTGGATCAAGAGCTCGTGGCGCGCCGCTCCTTCGAAGAAGAAGGCGTTGTCCCGGTTGACGGCCGGACGGGGTCGGGGGGGTGTCGCGGCTGGTTCGGGTGGCGTCGCGGCGTCGGGGCGCGCCCGGGGGGCGAAGCGCAGGAGACGCCACAGCTGGGTGCCGACCACGTCGCCGTCGGCGTCGGTGAAGGTCATCTTCGTCGTGATGAAGTGGCCCCGACCGAGCCCGGTGTCCTTCTCGTCGGACACCGACTCGATGACCTCGTGCACCGAGATCACGTCGTCGAGGCGCAGCTCGCGCTCGTAGGTCTGCTCGCAGTTCGTGGCCACCACGGAGGTGAAGCCGGCTTCGTCGAGCACGGCGAAGAGCTCGGCGCGTCCGCTGGGGCGCGGGTCGGGCCGGCTGTGGGCGCGCAGGCCGCGCATGGTCCAGGCCTGCAGCATCGTGGGTGGGGCGATCACGCCGTCTCGCCCCGTGGCCCGGGCGGCGTCGTCGCTCAGGTAGACCGGGTTCTCGTCGCCCATGGCCTCGACCCAGTGACGGATGGCGGTGCGGGTGACCGGGTCGGCTGCGGTCTCGGGGGGCGATGCCTCGCGACCGTGGAAGGCGTCGAGGCGCCGGCGCAGGCTCTGCGCGTCGGTCGAGGTCATCGCTTCTGCTCCCGGCGGGCCCGGGTCATGCCCAGCCCGGCGTAGGCCACGATGTCGCGCTGGACGTCGTTCACCCCACCGCCGAAGGTGTTGATCTGCGCCGAACGGCTGCCCTGCTCGGCCTCGCCACGGAGGATGGCCCCGGGCTCCCCGGGGCGCACCGAGCCCTGCGCGCCGAGGATGCCGAGCAACAGCCGGTACACCTCGACCTGGGTCTCGGTGCCGTAGACCTTGGCCGCCGAGGACTCCTGCGGTGAGGGGTCGCCCGTGGCGGTGGCGGCGGCCATCTTCCAGTTCAGGAGCTTCATCGCCTCGAGGCGGGCGTGGCACCGGGCCAGGTCGAGTTGCACCCACGGCAGGTCGATGAGGCGCTCGGTGCCCTTCGGTCCGGCCGCGGTGTCGGCGCACCAGGCGACGACGTCGGCGTAGAGCTGCTCGACGCGCCCTCCGAGCGCGGCCAATCCCGACGCGTTCGTGGTTGAGCTGCAGGGTGATCAGGCGCCACCCTCCGTCGACCTCACCGACGAGGTTGCCGGCCGGCACCCGCACGTCGCTGTAGTACGAGACGGTGGTCTCGGTGCCCCCCACGGTGTGGATCAGCGAGGCGCTGAACCCCGGGTCGGAGGTGGGCACGATGATGATCGAGATGCCCTTGTGCTTCGGGGCCTCGGGGTTCGTGCGGCAGGCCAGCCAGATGTAGTCGGCGCGGTCCGCGCCGCTGGTGAACACCTTGTTGCCGTCGATGACCCACTCGTCGCCGTCGCGCACGGCGCGGGTGCGCAACGCGGCCAGGTCGGTGCCGGCCTCGGGCTCGGTGTAGCCGATGGCGAAGGTGATCTCGCCCGAGAGGATGGCGGGCAGGTAGGTGGCCTTCTGCTCGTCGGTGCCGTGCACCATGAGCGCCGGCCCCACGGTGTTGACCGTGACGAACGGGAAGGGCGCCCCGGCGCGCTGCACCTCGTCGAAGAAGATGAACTGCTCGAGCCCGGTGAGGCCCCGGCCCCCGTACTCGACGGGCCATCCGATGCCCAGCCACCCGTCGGCACCCATGCGGCGCATGACCGATCGGGCGGCGTCGCCGCTCTCCGCCGACTCGGCGCGAAGCGCCGCTCGGACCTGCGGCGTCATCACCTCGGCGAAGTACTCGCGCAGCTCGGTCCGGAGCTCTTGTTGGGCCACGGTGTAGCGGTACCGCATCGACCGACTCCCCTCGATGGCGACTCGGCCAGCCAACCAGAAAATCAGACACGTGTCCAGGCCCGACGACGGGCCGACGGACGTCGGATCAGAAGCCCTCGTCCCGGTAGCGCTGGAAGGCGGCATCGAGCTCGGTCTGCATGCGGTCGAGCGCGGCGTCGGGGGTGACGCCCTCGACCGTCAGGGCCTCGAGGCCGTTGCGGATGGCCAGACGGGTCTCGGTGTACGGACCGATGAGCGGGCCGGGGAAGGCGGGGTCGATGCCGTCGACGACCATCTGGTTGGCGATGGCCAGCCAGCGTCCGGAGAGCGTGGTCGTCCAGTTCTCGACCACCCGTGGGTCGTCAGCTGCGGCCTCCCGGTACGGCAGGTACGAGCCCCCGACGGCGAGCTGGGCCTGGGCGTCCTCGGAGTTGAGGAACGTCATGAAGTCCCAGGTCGCGGCGAGCACCTCCGGTGACCCGGTGTTGGTCATGTACCAGGCGTTGCCGCCGATCTGTCCCCGGCCGCCGGTCTGGATGCCGGCGAAGGGTCCCGCCCCGATGTCCAGGCTCGACGTGTCGGTGGGTGCGGGGGTCGACGCCCCCAGATCGGTGATGTCGAGGGTGCCGGCCAGGAACGACGCCACCGACGTGGCCGCGCTGGACGACTCCACCAGGAACGACGAGGACTGGCTGGCCAGAGCCAGGTACTGGTTGATCTGGCCTTCGGCGTAGGGGATGACCTCGAGCAGGCCGTCGGCCTGCATGTCGGTCATCCACTGCAGCAGCTCCGTCGCCTCGGCGTTGCCGGCGAGCGTGGCCGCCTGGGCACCGTCGCCGGAGCGGCCGTTGTCGTTGTCGACGATCGACGAACCCGCTCCTGTCATCCAGAACTCGAAGATCCACGGCGCGACCGCATAGACCATCGGCTTCTCGGCCACCCCGGCGGCCTTGATGGCCTCGGCGGTGGCTCGCATCTCGGCCAGGTTCGTGGGCGGGTCCTCGGGATCGAGCCCGGCTCGCCGGAAGTGGTTCTTGTTGTAATAGGTGAGCGCGGCACCGAGGTTCGCCGATGCCGGGTACACGGCGCCGTCGACGGTGTAGTAGTCGACGGCGGTCTTCGACGAACGGCGACATGTCGTAGCCGGCGGCGTCGATGCAGCTCTGGGCCGGCAGCACGACCCCGGAGTCGACCATGAACTGGGTGGAGGTGTCGTCGACGACGACCGCGGCGGGCAGTTGGCGGGTGGGGATGGCCTGGGTGAACTTGCGCACCAGCTCCTCGAAGCTCGCTCCCTGGCTCTCGAGGCTGACCCGGACCTTCGACTGCGCGGCGTTGTACTGGGCCACCAGGGCCTCGAAGGTCTTCTGGGGCTCGGCCACCTGGGAGTGCCAGACGGTGATGTCGACCGGTTGGGTGGCCGAGTCGAGGGCGTCGAGCGGGCAGGTGGGCAGATCGGCCGACGAGCTCTCCCCGCCGCCTCCCCCGGCGTCGTCGGACCCGCCGCTGCAGGCGACGGCGAGCACGGCGACGAGGGTGAGCGCGGCGAGGGTGGTGGTGAACCGGTGACGGACCACGAGGGCCTCCTGGGTGCAGGTTCGCTAGAGCGAGTCGTTGTAGGTGGTGAGGGCGTCGGTGACCTCGGCCGAGGCCTCGGCGATGGCGGTGGCCGGATCGGTGGTCTGCAGCGACACCGCGGCCATGGCGTCGGTCATGGCGCTGCGGAACTTGTCGTACGGGCCGATCAGGGCGCCGGTGGAGTTCGGGTCCATGTTCTGGAGCTGGTCGTAGGCGATGCTCAGCCACTTGCCGGCCAGCTGGGTGGACCAGAACTCCTGCACGCGTGGGTCCTGGGCGGCGGCGTCCAGGAAGGGCAGGTAGCTGCCCTCGATGTTCCAGGTGGCCTGCTGGTCGACCTGGTTCCACCAGGTGATGAAGTCCCAGGCGGCGGCGATCTCCTCGTCGCTCGAGGTCCCCGATCCCATCATGAAGAACCCGTTGCCGCCGATCTGGGTCGCGCCCGCCTCGTCGATGCCCACCATCTCACCGGCGCCGATGTCGAGCCCGCTGGTGTCGGCACCCGCGACCCGGGCCCGGTCGGCCTCGCCCAGGACGGTGGTGTCACCGCCGAGGAAGGCCACGACCGTCGTCGCCGCAGTAGAAGTCTCGACGGTGATCGAGGCGTTCTGGCTGGCCATCGCCAGGTAGTGGTCGACGGTGCCGGGCGTGGCCTGCACCGGGGTGAGCAGGCCGTCGGCCACCATCTGGTCGATCCACTCGAAGACCTCCTGGGTCACCGGAGCGTCGAAGGCGGCCTCGGTGGTCTGCCCCGAGCCGTAGCCGTTGTCGTTGTTCACGAGGGGTTGGCCGACCCCGGCGAGCTGGGTCTCGACGAACCACGAGTCCATGAGCAGCACGACCGGCGTCTCGGTGACGCCGGCGGCCTTGATGGCCTCGGCGTACTGGCGCACCTCGGCCAGGGTGCCGGGCGACGTCTCGGCGTCGAGCCCGGCGCGGCGGAAGTGGTTCTTGTTGTAGTAGGTGAGCAGCCCCGAGACGCTGGCCGTGCCCGGCCACATGGCGCCGCCCACGGTGAAGTGGTTCACCGCGGCCTCGGCGAAGCCGTCGGTGCTCAGCCCGGAGGCGTCGAAGCAGGCCTGGGCGGGGAGCACGGTCTGGCTGTCGATGAGGGCCTGGGTGGTGGTGTCCTCGCTGATCAGGATGTGGGGGAGGTCACCGGTGGGGATGCCCTGGGTGTACTTGTTGAACAGCTCGTCGTAGTTGGCGCCCTGGAGCTCGGCGGTCACCCGGACCTTGTCCTGGGAAGCGTTGTAGGCCGCCACCTGGGCCTCGAGGGTGGAGCCGGCCTTCCCGCTGATCTGGTACCAGACCGTGATGTCGACGGGGCCGGTGGCGCCGTCGAGGGCGTCGACGGGGCAGTCGGGGAGCTCGATGGTGTCGGTGGCCGGTCGACCGGCGTCGCCGCCGGTGCCGTCGTCGCTGCTGCCGCCGCAGGCTGCGGCCACCAACGCCCCGGCGATCAGGACGCCGGCGGTGCGCAGGCCGAGGGAGCGGGTGGTGCGGGACATCGTGGTCTCCTGTGTCTGTGGGGGAGGGGTCGTGGCGGTGTCAGCCCTTGACCGCACCGGCGGTGAGGCCTCGGACCAACTGGCGTTGGAGGAAGATGAGGAGCAGGAGCACCGGGACGGCGGCGATGATGGCCCCGGCGAACCCGATGTTGTTCTGGTCGACCGTGGAGGCCGACAGGGTCTTCAGGCCGATCTGGATGGTCTCCCATCGCCCCTCGGTGACCACGGCACGGGGCCAGGTGTACTGGTTCCAGGCCGACAGGAAGGCGATCACGGTGAACGACGCCACGATCGGCTTGGTGACCGGGATGGCGACCCGGCGCAGGAAGGCCAGGTGGCCGAAGCCGTCGAGCGCGGCGGCGTCGCGCAGGTCGCGGGGGATGCCCAGGAACCCCTGGCGGATGAGGAAGGTGCCGAACGCGGTGGCCAGGAACGGCCCGACCAATGCGGGGTAGCTGTTGAGCAGGTCCCAGTCCCGGATCGTGCCGACGTTGGGTATCAGCGTCACCTCGATGGGCAGCATCAAGCGTGGCCATGAACACCACGAACAGGACACGCCGGAAGGGGAACTCGAGGAAGGCGAAGGCGTAGGCCGCGAGGATCGAGGTGGCCAGCTGCGGCGCCGACGATGAGCACGGTCACCACGGCGCTCGTGAGCAGCTTCGGACCGAGGTCTCCCAACTCGAAGGCCCGCGCGAACACCCCCCACTGCACGTCGACCGGCCACGGGGGCTGTCCCGCCTGCACGTACTCGGCCGGGGTGGACAGCGCCCTGACCAGGGTCATGTACACGGGGAACAACACGATGACCCCGAGCGCGGTGAGCACCGTGTACCAGATGATCTTCTTCCAGGGGGCCTGAAGGCTGTCAGTTCCCATAGTGGACCCGCCGATCGAGGAGCAGGAACTGGGCCAGGGTGACGAAGAGGGTGATGCCGAACAGCCCGATGGCGATCACCGAGCCGGTTCCCTGGTCGGAGGGTTGCTGGCTGTAGAAGATCTTGTAGACGAGCGTCTCGGTGGCGCCGACCGGACCCCCGGCGGTGAGGATGTCGCTCTGGGCGAAGGCCTGCAGGGCGAAGATGACGAGCACGACCACGAGGAACATCAGCGTGGGGCTGATGAGCGGCAGCGTCACGCGGAAGAACCGGCGGATGGGCCCGTAGCCGTCGAGGGTGGCGGCCTCGTTGATCTCGTCGGGGACGGCCTGCAGCCCGGCCAGCACGATGATGAACGTGAGCCCCAGGTTCTGCCACACCGACGACAGCGCCACGCCGCGCAGCGCAGTGGCGGGGTCGGAGAGGCTGAGGAACGACACGTTCGAGAAGTAGCCGATCTGGGGGTTGAGCAGCACCAGGAAGACGACGGAGGCCACCGCCACCGACGACGCGACGGTCGACGAGAAGATCGTCTGGAAGATCTTGATGCCCTTCAGGCGACGGTTGGCGGCGACGGCCAACAAGACCCCGAGGACCAACCCGAGGGGGACGGTGAACAGCACGTACTTGGCGCTGATCTCCAGGCCTGACGTGAACTCGTCGCCGGTGAGGACATCGCCGAACTGGCTCCAGCCGACGTAGCGTTCGCTGGTGCCGAACCGGTTCTGCTGGTGCAGACCGAGGTAGAAGAGCCGGACCAGCGGATAGAAGAAGAAGACCCCGAAGATGATCGCCGAGGGGATCAGGAACAGGTAGGCGACGGCGGCGTCGCGCAGACGCCGGGAGCGGTGGCGCGGGACGGGGGTCGGTGCCGGCGGTGGCGTGGCCGTCGGGGTGTCGCTGATGGTGAGGTCGGCGGTGTCGGTCAATTGAGCCGCCTCGTGGTCTCGGGGTCGAAGAGGTGGACCTCTGTCGGGTCGGCGGTGAGCGGGAGCTGCTCACCGGCGCTGACCGGCGCGTCGCTGCTGGCCTGGCGCACGGTGACCTCGACGCCGGCGACGTCGCACAGGACCAGGCGTTCGTGGCCCAGCCACTCGACGGCGCGCACGGTGGCCTTCACCGGTCCGTCGGGGTCGACCACGAGGTGCTCGGGTCGCACGCCGATCACGACGGCCGCGCCGTCGACGAGGGGTTCGGTCGCGAGTGGTGCTGCGGAGATCCGTTGGCCGCCCAGATCGACGGACGTGCCGTCGGCGTCGACCACCACCCGGCCGGGCACCGTGTTCATGGGTGGCGATCCGATGAAGCGGGCCACGAAGAGGTTCTCGGGGCGGTCGTACACGGCCTGGGGTGGTCCGACCTGTTGGAGCTCGCCGCCGCTGATGATGGCGATGCGGTCGGCCATGGTCATGGCCTCGACCTGGTCGTGGGTGACGTAGACGAAGGTGGTGGCGAGTCGCTTCTGGAGCTCGACGAGCTCGAGGCGGGTCTGGGCGCGGAGCTTGGCGTCGAGGTTCGACAGCGGCTCGTCCATGAGGAACGCCGACGGGCGGGCCACGATGGCCCGGGCCAGGGCGACCCGCTGGCGTTGACCACCCGAGAGCGCCCCGGGCTTGCGGTCGAGCAGGTCGGTGAGGCCGAGGACGGCGGTCGCTTCGGCGATGCGCTCCTTGCGCTCGGCGGCGTGCAGCTTCCGAGGCTCGTCCTCGCCGTCGACGTGGAACTTGCGGGCCACCAGCGGCGACTCGACGTTCTTGGCCACGGTCATGTGCGGGTAGAGGGCGTAGCTCTGGAACACCATGGAGATGTCGCGGTCCTTGGCCTCCACGTCGTTCACCACGCGGTCGCCGATGCGCAGCGTGCCCTCCGTGACGGTCTCCAGGCCGGCGATCATCCGCAGGGCGGTGGTCTTGCCGCACCCGGATGGTCCGAGCAGCACCATGAACTCGCCGTCGGCGATCGACAGGGTGAGCCGGGACACCGCGGTCACGTCGCCGAAGCGTTTGGTGACCTCGTCGAACACCACCTCGCTCACGGCCCGTCCCCTCGTCGCGCACCGTCTCGCCCGGAGGCGACCGGCCCTCGTGACGTGAGCACCGTGGCGCCCACGTCCATCCCCTCTGACCCCACGGGAGCGTAGTCCGCACGAGAAGCCGGTCGAGACGAACGATCGGTGGCGCCCCGTGGTGGTTCGCCGGCGCTCAACGCCTGCGGGGGCCGCCGGCGTGCACGGGCAGCGCCGGGCGGAGGCCGAGCGCCTCGGCGGCCGGAGCGACGAGGCCTCCGCAGGCGTCGGCCGGGACGACGAGGTGGGGCAGGGCGAGGGCCCAGTCACGCTCGGGGTCGACGACGCGGAGCAGGTCGGTGCGCCAGCGCGAGGGGTCGCGCCGATCGACCACGCCGGTGCCGAGGGCGTCGTGGGCGCCGAGGCGCGCTTCGCCGGTGAGGCGCTCGACGAGCCATCCGGTGGGCAGCGTGACGCGCTGGAGTCGGCGCCAGGCCTCGGGGTCGGATCGATGGAGCCACGACAGCAGCGCCACCGTCGACCCCGCTGTGGGTGGGCCCCCGGTGGCGTCGATCCAGCTGTCGGCCCCGCCGGGGGCATGGGAGCACAACCAGTCGGCATCGGCGGCGGAGGCCGTGTGCGAGCCGAGCAGCGCCGGGCGCACGACGTCGCCGCGGTGGTCGAGGACGACGAGGCCGCCCGGCGGATCGCCCACCGTGACCAGGATCGACGCGAACTCGTCGGTCGGCAGGCCCATGGCCGCCATCCCGGCCAACGCATCGGCGGCGGCCGCTCGGGTCGCCGACCACCACGTGGCGGGGTCGTGCTGGTCGGGATCGGACGAGAAGTGCTCGGAGGCGGCTTCGACCACGACCTGGGCGGTGGCGCGGTCGTGGACCCGAACGGTGGTGCACGCGGCCGACCATTCGAACTCGAGCACGAGCGTCATGGTGCGAGCCTGGCACGGCGGTCATGGCACGCGTCGGATCCGTTGTCGGGCTCAGCGACGCCCCGAGGTCGACCGCGAGCCGGCCGGTCGTCCGGAGGCGGTCGGCGGTGGCCGGGCCGGCTGTGGCGTCGAGGACGTCGAGCAGGACCTCCGTCGAGGGGAGCTCGGCGATGGTCCAGCGGGCGAACATGCCCGCGTCCATCCAGCCTGCGGTGGCGGCATCGAGGCATCCGGTCACGGGGCCGACGCCGCCTCCGCCACCGCGCGTCGCATCTGCTCCCAGCTCGTGCACGACGCGGCGCGGTGCAGCACCCGGGCGGCGTCGCCCGGCGTGGTGGTCGGCCCGGAGGCGCCGGGGAGCAGGGCCACGGCATCGCTCCACCGCACGACGTCGCCGCGGACCGCGGCGCCCGCCAGCCGGGTCAGCCACAGGTCGACGATCGTCGTGACGTCGACGGGCGGTGGCGCCGGGGTGGGGAGGCCGAGCTGTCGGCGGCAGGCCTCGGGGACCCGTCCGATCAGCGGGGCGTCGGTCGGGCCGATCACCGGGTCCGTCGGCCCGGTTCCGGGCAGGAGGGTGACCGACCGGCCTCGGGTGTCGACCAGGTGGAGGACCCGCCCGGGAGTGGCCGGGCGCGGTTCGTCGAGGTGGTGGCTGTGGGCCGGGGCCCGCAACCCCACGGCCAACGTGGCCGCCGGTGCGATCCGTCCGACCAGGACGTCGATCGGATCGCCGGGCACGGGGCGCAGCTCGAGGACCGGCCCGTGGCGTCCGCGCACGACGCGGATCAGTGCGGGGAGCGGGCCGGTGTCCACGGCATCGGCGGAGTGGACCAGCTCGAGGAGCGTGGCCGGCGGGAGCTGGTCGGAGGACCCCGCTCGTGCCCGTCCGGAGACGGACGTGGACATGGGCGAGGAGTGAGCACGGTGATGGGCCACGGGCGGCCTTTCGCTGGTGGTGCACCGGCGAGCCGTGGGTGTTCCCCGGGGCCTCGCGAGCCCATGACGGCCCAGTGTGCCCGGGGGGTGCGACGGTGGGCCCGGTCGGGTGCTCAGCGTCGAACGGTCAGGCGCCGTCCGAGCAGCGGCGGGCCGGCGGGGAGCTCACCGAGGAGCACCTCGAGCAGCCCGGCGGTGGCTCGGGCGTCGACCAGCGCCCGATGGGCACCCGGGAGGGGCACGTCGAGCGATGCGCACAGGGCTCCCAGCGACCACCCGTCCGGGGGCCGAGCGAGCAGGCGGCGACTCAGCTCCAGCGTGCACAGCCCGGCCTCGACCCCGGCGAGGGCCGCGGGCCCGCCCGGGGTGCGGCGCTGCTCGGCCGCGAGGAACGCGGCGTCGAAGGCCAGGTTGTGGGCCACCAGGACGCATCCCCGTGTTCGCCGGGACAGCTCGGCCGCCTGCTCGGCGAAGGCGCCGGCTCCGGTCAGGTCGTCTCCGGTGATGCCGTGGACGTCGGTCGGTCCGGCGTCGCGGCCGGGGTCGACGAAGGTGGACCACTCGTCGGTGACGCGACCCCGTGGATCGGTGCGCACGACGGCGATCTCGATGACCCGGTCGGCGGTCGGGTCGAGGCCGGTCGTCTCGACATCGACCACGGCGAAGGGTCGAACGGGAAGGGGCCGACCCCACCGGCGCACCCTGACGCCGGCGAGTCCCTCCGTCGCACCAGCCCGGCGGCGAACGGTGGGAGGGGACGAAGGCACGACCTCACCGTACGCGGCATCGGCGACATCGCCCGCCGGCACCGGTGGCGGGTCCCTGCGGGTACCGGTCAGCCGTTGAGCGGCACGTCGAGGAGCTCGGTGACGACAGCGGCGATCTCGCTGCGCTCGCTGCGGGTCAGCGTGATGTGGCCGAAGATCGGATGGCCCCGCAGCGCCTCGATGACCGACACCACGCCGTCGTGGCGCCCGACGCGGAGGTTGTCGCGCTGGCCGACGTCGTGGGTGAGCACCACACGGCTGCCCACCCCCAGGCGGCTCAGTGCCGTGAGCAGGACCGAGCGCTCGAGGTTCTGCGCCTCGTCGATGATGACGAAGCTGTCGTTGAGGCTGCGCCCGCGGATGTGGGTGAGGGGGAGCACCTCCAGGAGCCCGCGCGCCTGCACCTCGTCGATCACCTCGGGGCCGGTGATCGACTCGAGCCCGTCGAGCACCGCCGCCGTCCAGGGGCTCATCTTCTCGAACTCCGAGCCAGGGAGGTACCCGAGCTCCTGGCCGCCGACGGCGAACAGCGGACGAAAGACCAGCACCCGCTTGGCCGACTGCTGTTCGAGCACCGCTTCGAGGCCGGCGGCCAGCGCCAGCACGCTCTTGCCGGTGCCGGCCGATCCTCCGAGCGACACGATCCCGACGTCCTGGTCGGCGAGGAGGTCGATGGCGATGCGCTGCTCCGCCGAGCGACCCCGCACGTCGAACAGCTGGCGGTCGGCGCGGATGAGGTGCAGCGCCTTGTCCTCGTGCACCCGCGCGAGCGCGGATTGCGAGCCGGCGTGCAGGACGACGCCCGTGTGGCACGGCAGGTCACGGGCGCGATCGTCGTCGAGGACGCCCATGTCGAACAGCTCGTCGATGGCTGCGCCGTCGACCTCGATCGTCGTCATCCCCGTCCAGCCCGTGTCGCGCGCCAGCTCGTTGCGGTACTCCTCGGCCTCGAGGTCGACGATCGATGCCTTGAGCCGCAGCGGGAGGTCCTTCGTGACGACCGTGACGGCCTGGTCCTCGTCGGCCAGGTTCTTGGCCACGGCCAGGATGCGATGGTCGTTGGCGTCGCCGGTGAGCGACGCCGGGAGCGCCGACGGGTCCTGATGGTTCAGCTCGACGCGAACCGTGCCCCCGAGGTCGTTCACCGGGATGGCGGTCATCAGACCGCCGTGGCGGATCCGGAGATCCTCCAGGAACCGCAACGCCTGGCGGGCGGCCCACCCCAGCTCGGGGTGGTTGCGCTTGGACTCGAGCTCGAGGAGCACCACCACCGGGATCACCACGTCGTGCTCCTCGAAGCGCAGCAGCGCGTTCGGGTCGGCCAGCAGCACCGAGGTGTCGAGCACGTACGTGCGGCGCACACCGTCGACGCCCTCGGCCGGGGCGGAGGGACGGGTGACGCACCCGCCAGGGCGCGTCGGGGTTCGGCTCAGGTCGGTCACGGGTCTCCCACAGGGCTCAGGCACCTCGGGTGACCCACGATCTCAGCGTGCTCCTGCTGGTGGCGCACCGGTCGGGAGCGCCGACGATGTCGGCTCCGGTTCCGGTGGGCATGTGGTGGGCTCGGGTGCAGGACGGAGCATGCGAGACCCATGACACACCCCTGGAGGGGTGGCGTGGTGGATCCCACGGCACATGTCATCTGCCGTTCACGATCGCGCCTCGTGGTCGTCGACCCCCGAGGTGTCGAGGCGCCCGGGCGCTCAGACCACGATGCGCATGACCAGCCCGCGTTCGTCGAGAGCCCCGTCGCCCAACACGTCGGCCGATCCGGTCGACCACCGTTGCGCCGTCCACGCGTTGGCGGCTGCGTCGAGCACGTCGTCGGTGGCCGCGCCGGGACGGCGCGTGAGCAGGTGGTGGGTGCAGCCCGGGAACCGCTCCTCCAGCAGGGCCAGACGTTCACGACGCCCGTCGGCGGCCTTCTTCGAGGTGGTCAGGGGAGCACCCGCCATCCGAGCGAACGCCGACTCCGGATGGGCTTCGACGACGGCGTCGCACGTCGGCCGGCTGCACCACGGCATCGAGCTCCGCGATGCGAGGGAGGAGGTTGAAGGCCTGGATCGAGATCCCTCGGCCGTCGAGGGCGCGGCCACGACGAACCGCCTCGGCGTGCGTTCGTGCGCCGAGCAACGGTCTCGGCGGCGTCGGGAAGACGGTGGACCGTCGCGCGCCGAGACGGCGACGGGCTTCGGTGTCGCAGGCCCGGGGTCCGTGCGCGGCGAGGCCCATCGGCATGTCGATGGCCAGGGCCGCGAGCGCACCGGAGCGGACCCGATCGACGACGGGCGCGATGGCGGGGACCACCTCGACGGTGACCGGCGGGTCCGAGGCCCCCGTCGTGACGACCACCCATCCCCCGCGGCACCCGTCGACACCGGCCACCACGGGTCCGGATCGGCGATCGGGGCTCACAGATCGATCAGGGCCTTGAACGCCTCGCCCTCGCCGACACCGGCGGTGGCCCCCACCGCAGCGGCCCGTTCGTGGATCCGTCGGCGGAAGGCCGCGCGGGCGGTGCCGTCGTCGTCGTCGGGGATGCCGTGGGTGGTGACGAACTGCGACTCGTGGGCGAGGAGCGCCTCGACCTTCGAGTCCACGAAGCCGCTCACGTCCTCGACGTGATCGGCCGCGTCGGCTTCGAAGAGCAGCACCGCGGTCGGGCGGTGGGCCGCCACGTCGTGGTGCCGGGCGAAGTGGGGGTCGCGTGCGGCGACGACGGCGTCGAGCGCCAACCAGCCCGCCGCACGGTGATCGGGGTGCAGGCGGTAGCGCTTCCACGGATCGTGGGCCAGCACCACCTCCGGGCGCAGCGCGCGGATCCAGTAGGCGACCTCGTCGCGGACCACGAGGGCGGGCTCGAGCTCGCCGTCGACCTGGCCCAGCATCACGACCTTGCCGGTCGAGCCGAGACGGCGGGCGGCCTCCCACTGCTCGTCCTCGCGGGTGACGGCGAGCGCCGCGACGTCCGCATCCGGGTCCCACGTGCCCTTCGACCCGTCGGTGAGCACGAGGTGGTTGATGACGCACCCGTGTGCCGCCCACTTCGCCAGGGTGGCGCCGCACAGGAACTCGGCGTCGTCGGGGTGCGCGCCGATGGCCAGCGCTCGGGCCGGTACCGGGAGGTCGACCGAGGTGATCGGCGCGTCGGGGACGGCCCCGACCGGCAACGGCGACGGCGTGGTGCCTGCGGGGTCGCTCACAGGGCCCGGCCCCAGTCGGGTGCGACGAGGTCGGCGGGCACGTCGACGTCCCAACCGAGGCGCGGGCTCGCGCACGACGCGCAACGCCAGTCCGAGACGGTCGGCCTCGGCGGCGTGGCGGGCGAACGACCCCGGGCCGTAGGCGAAGGTGAAGCCGGCCCCCGTGGGCACCGCAGCCACGTTGGTGCCGTCGTCGTGGCGATCGGGCACGAGGGTGACGCCCTCGCCGTCGGCCACCCACGCCAGCTCCAGCGCATGGGGCAGATCGGCGTGAGCCACGATCACCCGCTCGACCCCGAGCTCGGCGAGGTCGGCCACGCCCTCGTTGACGGCGCCGTTGAGGCCTCTGCCCGGCTTCCAGAGCACGGCGGCGGCGTGGTCGACCGCCCAGGTGGCGACGTGGTCGTCGTCGCAGACCACGAACGTCGCCAGGGGAGCGGCGGCGCGCAGCACGGCCGTGGCCATCTCCTCGGCCAGCGCCGCTCGGGTGGGTGCGTCGAGCGCTTGGGCGAGGCGGCCCTTGGCCTCGTGGAACGCCTTGACCGGCACCAGCACGGCGACGGCGGGCGGAGGCGACGACACGTCGGCGAGTGTAGGGGTGAGGCGTCGGGGCGCCCTCTCGGCCGAGGTCGGCCGGACATCCCCGTCATCGCCACCGCCGAGCGTCCTAGGGTCAGGCGCATGGAGATCCGGTGCGCAGTCCTCGGCGCCGGCAGCTGGGGGACCACGGTCGCTCACCTGCTCGCGCACAACACACCGACGGTGCTGTGGGCCCGCGACCCCGCCGTGGCGCCGATGAGGTGCGCGAGAGCTCGACCAACGAGCGCTACCTCCCGGGGGCGCGGTTGCACCCGGACCTCGACGCCAGCGACTCGATGGCCGAGGCCGTCGCCGGCGCCGACCTGCTGGTGATGGGCGTCCCCTCCCACGGGTTCCGCGACTCGCTGACCGCCGCATCGGCCCACATCCGTCCCTGGGTTCCGGTGGTCAGCCTCGCCAAGGGCCTGGAGCAGGGCAGTCGCCTCCGCATGACCGAGGTCATCAAGGAGGTCGTGCCCGGCCACCCCTACGGGGTGCTGACCGGGCCGAACCTGGCCAAGGAGATCCTCGCCGGTGACGCCGCGGCGTCGGTGCTGGCCATGAGCGACGAGACCATCGCCGCTCGCCTCCAGCAGGTGTTCTGCACCCGCCTGTTCCGGGTGTACACCAACCCCGACGTCGTCGGGTGCGAGATGGCAGGGGCGCTCAAGAACGTCATCGCCATCGCCTCGGGGATGGCCGACGGTCTCGGCACCGGCGACAACACCCGCGCCGCGGTCATCACCCGAGGACTGGCCGAGATGGCCCGTCTCGGCACGGCCATGGGCGGTCAGGTGGTGACCTTCGGCGGGCTGGCCGGGCTCGGCGACCTCCTCGCCACGTGCATCAGCCCGCAGAGCCGGAACCGCCACGTCGGCGAGCAGTTGGGCAAGGGCCGCACGCTCGACGAGATCGTGGCCGACATGCACATGGTCGCCGAAGGCGTGAAGTCCGCACCCGTGGTCATGGCGCTGGCCCACGAGCACGGCATCGAGATGCCGATCGCCAACCAGGTCCACAAGGTGCTCTACAAGGGCCACACCGCGCAGGACGCCTACCGCGGCCTGCTCGGGCGCGACCACGTCGACGAGATGTACGGCATGCGACGTCCGACGCGTCGCTGACCCGGCCCCGGGTCGACGACGGGCGGGCCGGTAGCGTCTGGGCCCGATGACCCCGCCCCACGACGATCGCCTGCTGCCCTGGTGGCTCGAGCGCCAGCTCGACCCCACCGGGCCCGACGTCGTGCCCGGTCCGGCGGCGACCGAGAACACCACCCATCGGAACTGGATCCAGCTCGGCACCGTCGGCGCCCCGGAACGGGCGGTGCTCGACCCCAGGGGGCTGTTGACCCCCCGGTCCCAGGGCTGGTCGATCGACTGGTGGGCCGGCGCCGACGACCGGTGGCACCTCCCGTCGCGTTCGGCCACCGTCCACCAGCGGCTGATCGACGACGCACCCGTCGTCGAGACGGCCCTGCGCATCCCGAGCGGTGAGCTTCGCCACCGGGCCTGGGCGGTGGCCGCCGTCCAGGGGGCCGACACCGGCCCGGCCGTCGTCGTCGAGCTGGAGAACGCCTCGCCCGTGCCGGTCGCGGTGGCGCTCGCCCTGCGCCCGTGGAACGTCCTCGGCCCGGCGCGTGTCGACACCATCGACCTCGACGACACCACGGTCTCGGTCGACGGTCTGGTGGCCATGATGTTGCCGAAGCGTCCGTCACGCGTCGCGGCAGGTGATGCCGACCACGACTCGGTGGGGGTCGTCCTGTCGGGCGAGGCCGTCGACGAGTGGCCTGTCGCCGGTGTGCGCTGTCGGCGGGGGGCCGCCAACGCGGCGTTCCTCTTCCCGCTCCCTCACACCGCCGTCGTGAGGATCGTCGTCCCGCTGCTCGCCGTTCCCGTCGCCGGATCCTCCCGGCGCCGCGGCACCGGCGGCCCCGTCTCGCGCACGGACATCGACGCTCTCCCGGACGCCACCCGCGTCGCGTCGGGTTGGGAGGCCCAGGTGCGCCGTGCGCCGCGCATCGAGCTCCCCGAGCGACGCCTGGACGAGGCGCTCGCCGCCGCCCGCCGCCATCTGCTCCTGCACTCCGCGGGCGACGATGCGGGCTCCTGGCCCACCACGCTGGTCGGTGGTCTCGACACGGCACGCCTGGCGGTGGCCCTCGATCGCCAGGGGCTCCACAGCGAGGCCGCTCGCCTGGTCGTGGGCTACGCCGACCGCCAGAACCTCGACGGCTCGTTCGCCCGCGAGTCGCGCCGTGCCGATGCCGCCGGCGGGTGGATGTGGGCGGTGGGCGAGCACGTCCGGCTCACCGGCGTCGCCGACGTCGCCGTGGAGCTCGTCGGCCCACTGGCCAAAGCCGCCCACCACGTCCATCGTCGTCACCTCTCCCGTCGGGCCCGGCGCGCCGACGGCCGTCCTGCGCTGCTGCCGGCCGGGGCCGGACCGAGTTGGCTGGGCGACGACCGGGCGACCTACCACGACGCGCTCTGGAGCTGGCGCGGCCTGTCGGGCGCGGCGACCGCCCTCGACGCCGCCGACCAACCCGACGCGGCGGCCGAGGTCCGAGGGTTCGCGGACGACCTCGCCGGAGCCCTCGCCGAGCACGTCGGCGTCGCCGTCGGGTCTCTCGGCGCAGGGCCCGACGACGACGGGGGCCGTGCCGGAACCGTCGCAACGGTGGTCGCGCTGGCGGCCACGCTCGTGGGAACCGACGCGGCGCCCCGCGGGCGCCGTGCACGCCCTCGGGGTCGCGCTCGACGCACTGGCCGCAGACGCCGACGAGTCGCCGGCGGTGTGGCACGACCGCGGCCATGCGGGCTACAGCCCGCGCCTGACCGCCGGCGTGGGCCTGGCCCAGGTCGTGGACGGGCGGCCCGGTTCGGTCGAGCGCCTGCGCTGGCTGCTCGACACGGGTGCGCCGCTGTGGGCGTGGCCGGAGTTCGTGCATCCCCGCACCGGCGGTGGTTCGGGTGGGCAGGGCCACGACGGCTCGGCGACCGTGGCCTTCCTCGACCTGGTCAGGGCGATGGCCGTGATCGAGACGCCCACGGGCCTCGATCTGCTCCCCGCCGTCCCGGCCGAGTGGTACGGCCAGCCCGTCGAGGTCCACGGCGTGCCCACGGCGCACGGCACGCTGTCCTTCGCCGTGCGGTGGCACGGTGAGCGTCCGGCGCTGCTGTGGGAGCTGGAGCCCCACCGCTGGCCGGGGACCCGATCCGACCGACGCCGAGGTCATGCTGCGCGCACCCGGCCTCGATCCCGACTGGCGCACGACGCAGGCCAGGGGCGAGGCGCTGCTGGGCGTTCCGCCCCTCGCACCGACGGCGACCCCCACCGTTGCGACGGTTCCGGCACGGCCCCCGGCCGACGATGTCGGCTCGCCGCCCGGCGCGCCCGGGACCCCGGCCCCGAGCTCACCACCGCCCGACGAGGGGGCCTCGTTCTCGTGACCACCGACGGCACCGACGACCCCGACGAGCATCCTCCCCTCGACGCCATCGGGCTCGACGCCCTGGAGCGCTACGCCGACCTGGGCCGCCCGGAGTTCGACCTCGCCGACGTCGCCCGCACCTCCGGCCTCGACCTCGAGGCCCTCGAGACGTTCTGGCGGGCCCTCGGCTTCCCCGAGGCGCGAGAACACGAGAAGCAGCTCAGCGGCGCCGACGTCGAGATGCTCTCCGCCGTCGTGGCCCGCATCGCCGACGGATCGCTCGATGCCGACGCGGCGCTGCAGATGGCGCGGGTCATCGGCTCGGCGCTCGATCGGGTGGCGGCGGCCCAGGTCGACGCCCTCGTCAGTCGCCTCAACCGTTCGACGGTGGGTACCGAGCGCGAGGAGCTGCGTCGCACCCTCGACCTCGCCGGTCTCATGCCGCCGGTGCTCGAGTTCGTGTGGCGTCGCCAACTGGCTGCCGCGGCGCGGCGTCGCCTCCTGCGCACGGCCGTCCCCGGTGAGGCGCCGCCGGTGTGCGTCGGGTTCGCCGACCTGGTCGGCTTCACCGCGCAGACCCAACAGCTCGACCAGGCCGAGCTGGCCCTCGTCGTGGGGCGGTTCGAGTCCATCGCCTACGACGTCGTGGCCGCGCCACCGCGGGCGGGTGGTGAAGACCATCGGTGACGAGGTCATGTTCCTCACCGACGACGCCGAGGTCGCCGCGGCGGTCGCCCTCGACCTGGCCCGCACCTACCGCGACGACCCGGACCTGTCCGACGTCCGCGTGGGTCTCGCCCTCGGCCCGGTGTTGGAGCGAGACGGTGACATCTACGGCCACACCGTCAACCTGGCCAGCCGTATCGTGAGCGTCGCCTACCCGGGGTCGGTGGTGGTGAGCGGCGAGCTCTACGACGCGCTCGTGGAGCACGAGGACTTCGAGTTCACCTCGCTGCGCAACCACTACCTGAAGGACATCGGTCGCGTGCCCCTGTGGCGCCTGCGGCGCACCGGCGACGAGGTCGACGGCCCCTACCGGGCTGCTCGGGAGAACCGCCGGACGCGAGGCCGGATCCTCGAGGAGCGATGGCGAGAGCGCGACCGTGAGCTGAGGGCGCGCACCACGGGTGAGCTGTCGGCGCTGCTGGCCGGTCGGGTCGACGACCTCCCCGAGCGCGTGGCCCACGTGCTGAGCGGGTCCGCCCCGCCCGAGGTCGTGCAGCAGCTGGTCGACGACCCCACCTCCGAGGAGCTCTCCGCCCTGGCCGACCTGGTCCTCGGTGCCGGCCTCGATGCGGACCTCGAGATCGACCTGCTCACCGACATCGGGTCGGCGCCGGCCTTGCGGCGCCTCGACCGGGAGGCCAACGAGCGGGCGGCGGAGACCGAGGCCGACGCCGAGCGACGACTCCAGGAGATCGAGGCGGCGACGGCACGGCGCATCGCCGAGGTGGAGCGCGATGCGCAGCGGAAGGTGGCCGAGGTCATCGCGAAGGCCGAGCAGGACTCGCGCAAGGTCGACGTGGAGGCGGCCAAGCGGATGGAGAAGGTGGTGGACGAGGCCCACCGCAAGGCCGAGAAGGAGACCAGGGACGCTCGTCGACGTGCCGCCGAGGCCGCTCGTCGACGGTCCTGATCAACGCGGTCGGATCGTCACGTTCTGATCGTCACAGCAGGAGGGTGGCGATCTGCCAGGGGGTGAGCTCCACGGAGCGCTCGAAGGGCTCCACGGCGCGTCCCCGGAGGTCGAGCAACCAGCCGGCCCGTCCGTCGAGGTCGACCTGTGCCGTCGCCGGCGACGGGTTGAAGACCCGCACCTCGAGGGCGTCGCCGCGTCGCCGGACCGACGAGACCTGTGCTCCCGTGACGCACAGCGCCTGCCCCTGTCGCGGGCTCGGTCCCGTGACCCTCGGCGCGCAGCGTGAGCAGGGGCAGGCTCAGCTCGTCGGCTGCGGCGTAGGCGCCGCTCCACCGCGACGCCGGATCGTCGGCGCTGGTCGGTGCGTCGAAGGCGATCCCGTACCGCAGGACCTGGGGACCGGGGACCTGCGCCCCGGGGGTGGGGACGACCGGGCCCGCCGGGAGAGGCCGCGCCGGCATCGGGCCGTTCGAGAGCAGCCCGGTGGCGCGCACCAGGGTGAGCGCCAGGGCACCCGCGGCTGGTCGGCTCGTCGACGTCGTCGAGGTCGACGAGCTCGTACTCGTGCAGGCCCTCGTGCACCACGAGCAGCCCGCCGGCGGCGACGAAGCGTCGTGACGGATAGGTGGCCAACGGCTTCTCCGTGGGCCCGCCCTCGGCCACCAGGCCCCGTTCGACCACCGCGAAGGCGCACTCGGCGTGCGAGCGGTCGGCGCGGGCGGGGAGGGGGAAGAGGGCGCGCAGGCGGTGGTCGCGTTGGCGGTGGTCGAACGTGGTCGTGAGGCGCACGAGACCCGATCCCGCCTGGAGCTCCACCAGCGTGCGCACCTCGGTGGTGATCGAGCCGACCCGACGCTCGCCGTCGGCGCCCTCGGGCCAGGAGTAGGTGGCCACGATCTCGAGGCGGCCGCGTAGCGGCCCCGGCTCCGATCGACCCGCACCTCGACCGCGTCCGGGCAGCTGATCACCGTGTCGTGGATCGGCGGGTTGTGGTTGTAGGTGTCGCCGGTGTCGCCGGAGTCGACCAGCCGGGCCAGGCCGTCGACCGACCGGCCGCTGCCGGCGAGGTCGTCGAGGCGCAACGTGGCATCGTCGGGATCGACCACCACCCGCACGAGCTCGTTGGCCAGGCTCCGCCCGTCGTCGCCCGCCGTCACGGGTGCCGGCTCCGGCGCCACCGGCTCCCAGACCCGCCAGCCGTAGCCGGGGACCTCGGCGACGTGGGCCAGCGCGGTGTGGGAGGGGGGCGCCTCGACGGTGACGGTGGCGGGTCCGTCAGGGTCGGCGACGGCCAGCGCGGCGACCTCCGCCCGGATCGATCCCGCGTAGCGGACCCGGCGGTCGGCCGGATCGTGGCGGAGCCGGACCTCGAGGTGCCCGTCGGCGCCGGTGAGTGCCTCGGCGGACAACAGGTGCGGGTAGTCGTCGAGCGCGCTCTGCACGAGGGTGACGGCGTCGGCGCGGGTGATGCCGGTGGTGATCCTGGCTCCGTCGTCGGTGGCGCAGCACCTGGGTTCCCGGGCACCGGTCGTGCCCCGGGAACGACAGCTCGACCAGGCCGGATCGGGTGCGAGCCGTGGGGTTCACCACCAGCGGCCCGGCGGTGTCGATCGAGTCGGCCAGCGCGCTCAGCGCCCGGGCCGCCAACCCCTCACCGAGGTGGCGGGCCTCGGCGTAGCGGACCAGCACGGCGTCGACCACGTCGTCGGACGAACAGGCACAGCTCGAGTCGTGGGCGGCGTTGAGCACCACTCGCCGCCATGCCTCGTCGAGGAACGCGGCCGGCCACCGCTCGGCCGGCAGGAGCAACGCCGAGAGCGGCTCGGCGAGACGTTCGAGGCCGCGCTCGGCGGCGGCCGCCGCTCGTCGCACGTCCACCCGATTGGAGGTGACGCCCATCAAGAGGTTGGCGCGCGCCCCGAGCGCAGCTCGCCGCGCCAGCGCGGGAGGTCGTGCGTCGGTGCCCGGTCGAGGTGCTCGGCCAGCCCCGTCACGACGAAGCGGTACCCGTCCTGGATCTCGTTCGCCTCGCCGACGACCCGTGCCAGCCAGGGCTGGGGCATCAGGTGGTCGGTGCCGTTCATCCAGAGCAGGGGACCGTCGAGCATGTCGCCGTGCAGGGCCTCGTAGCGGGCCACCATGGCCGCCAGCTCTCCGGGGTCCTCGGGCAGCGTCGCCCCGTTCCCGTAGCCCTCCGGGAGGTACTCGGCGCGCACGGTCGAGCCGTCGGGTGCCTCCCACCAGAAGCCGGTGCGGTCGATCACCCTCGGGACGCCCCGCCACACGACGGCGTCGGAGAAGCCGAAGCCCCGCAGGATCTGGGGCATCTGGGCGATGTGGCCGAACATGTCCGGCAGGTAGCCGACCTCCATGGCCCCGCCGAAGGCGGCTGCCCGATCGATGCCCATCTGGAGGTCGCGCACGATGGTCTCGCCCGACACGAGGAACTCGTCCATCAGCACGTACCACGGCCCGAGCCCGAGGCGCCCGGAGGACGCCAGCTGTCGGATCCGGGGTGCGGCCTCGGGGCGGATGGCCAGGTAGTCGTCGACGACGGCCATCTGCCCGTCGAGCATGAAGTGGGCGTAGCCGGGATCGTCGAGCAGGCGGGGGAGCAGCTCGTCGAGGAGGTCGACGAGGCTCGAGGCGGAAGGTCTGGAAGGGGGCGTACCACTCGCGGTCCCAGTGGGTGTGGGGCACGACGTGCACGGTCCGGGGCATGGCCGGACGAGGCTACGACAGCGCGCTTCGGGAGCAGCATCCCCCGGGGATCGCGGCCGGGGATGCCGCGACTGTGTCATCGGTCACTCCTAAAGTGAACGTGATGTGGCGCCGAACCTTTCGGGCGAGGCCATCACCGCGACCGCCAGGCCGCACGATCCCGGCATCGACGCCGGGCTGAGGAGACCACCATGAGGATCGGATCCAGGTCGACGCTGCGCTTCGCCGCCGTCGGTGCCGTGGTTGCGGCGGGGCTCGTCCTCGCCGCGTGCGGAGGCGGCAGCGGCGACGAGGAGTCCGTCGACGTGCAGTCGGCCAACGTCACCATCGAGCCCTCCGGGTCGCCGACCCCCGGGGGCAAGGTCAAGTACGGCCTCGAAGGCGAGAGCGACGGCTTCAACCCCTCCATCAACCGCTGGGCCATCGGCGGGCCTCATGGTGGCCAACGCCGTGTTCGACCCCCTGGCCGCCTTCGATGCCGACGGCAACGCCCAGCCCTACCTGGCCGAGTCGTTCACGCCCAGCGCCGACTTCCTCAGCTGGACCGTCACCATGCGCTCCGGCGATCACCTTCCACAACGGCGAGCCGCTCGACGGCGCCGCCGTCAAGACCGACCTCGACGCCGTGCGGGCCTCCCCGCTGGCCGGTGGCGCGGTGTCCAACATCTCCGAGATCGAGGTCGACCCGTCCAACCCGCTCGCCGTGATCGTCACCATGGCCGAGCCCTGGGCCAACTTCCCGGCCAGCCTCACCCAGCAGGTGGGCATGATCATGGCCCCGGCCCAGGTCAACGGGGCCGAGCCCGACAACACGCGTGCGCCGATCGGCACGGGCCCGTTCGTCTTCAAGGAGTGGGTGCCCGACAAGGGTTGGGTGGGCACGAAGAACCCCAACTACTGGCGCACCGACAGCGAGGGCACGAAGCTCCCGTACCTCGACGAGGTGGAGTTCGTGCCGATCCCCGATTCGCAGGTCCGGGGCAACGCCATCATCACCGGTGACGTGCAGATGGCCCACACCACGAACTGGCCGACCATCGCCAGCCTCAAGGCCGAGGCCGATGCCGGCAAGATCCAGTTCGTGGCCGATCTCGGTGAGAACGAGGAGAGCTTCATCATCTTCAACACCGAGAAGCCGCCCTTCGACGACGTCCGGGTGCGCCGGGCCGTGGCGCTGTGCACCGACCACGCCAACTACCTCGCCGTCAACCAGATCCCGGCCGAGTTCGAAGCGGACAGCCAGTTCCGTGAGGGCTCGAAGTGGTACAACCCCGACAACGGGTTCCCCACCTACGACCCCGCCGCCGGCACGGCCCTGGTGGCCGAGGTCGAGGCCGAGAAGGGGCCGCTGGCCTTCACCCTCGGCACCACCGCCGACGCGGCCAACCTGCTGTCCACGCAGACCCTCAAGACCCAGTGGGACGCCTGCGGCATGGACGTGGGACTCATCGTCCACCGAGCAGGGCCAGTTCGTGCTCGACATGGTGACCGGCAGCTACGAGGCCAACCTCTCCCGGCAGTTCGGTGAGGCCGACCCCGATGCCGACTACGTGTGGTGGACCGGAGCCAACGCGCCGGCGATCCCGGCGATCGCCCTGAACATGGCTCGCCTCGACGACCCTCAGGTGCAGGCCGCGCTCGACACCGGACGCTCCTCGGCCGACGAGGCCACCCGCAAGCAGGCCTACGACGACCTGCAGCGCCGCCAGAACGAGATCCTGCCGTACGTGTGGCTCAACCACTCGCAGTGGGCCATCGGGGCCGCCAACGACGTGCGCAACATCACCAACCAGACGTTGCCCGACGGACAGGAGTCGCTGCCCTTCGGGCGTGGCGTGCACCGCCTGACGGAGACCTGGTTGCAGCAGTGACCTGACGGCTCGCGTCGTCGACGAGCCCTCGACGAGGCCCGGGCGTGAGCCCGGGTCTCGTCGCGTCCGGGCCCCGGTGGTGTGGCTGATCCGCGGCGCGACGTCGCGCTACCGTCGGCGAGGTCGTGGCCAGCACCGTCGTGCCCCCGTTGCGCAAGGCCCTGCGGGCCAAGGCGCCGTCGCTCTCGGTCGAGCGCGGCTTCTGGGCCGAAGGGGCGTCGGTGGTCGTCGGGGTCGACGAGGTCGGCCGCGGGGCGTGGGCCGGCCCTCTCGTCGTGGGCGCCGCGGTCGTGCCCAAGGACCGACGCCTCAACAAGGTGCGCGACTCCAAGATGCTCACCGAGGCCGAGCGCGAAGCCATGTTCGACCGGGTCGCCGACTGGTGCGAGGCCTGGGCGGTGGGGGCGGCGACCCACGTCGAGTGCGACGCGCTGGGCATGTCGGCGGCCCAGAAGCTGGCCGCCCGTCGCGCCCTCGACGCCCTGGGCGTCGCGCCCGACCGGGTGCTGCTCGACGGCAACTGGGACTTCGTCGGAGGCGGCGTCACGACCACCGTGGTCAAGGGCGACGCCCGGTGCCTCTCCATCGCTGCGGCGTCGATCCTGGCCAAGGTCAGCCGGGACCGTCTCATGCGCGCCGAGGCCGAGTGCCACCCGGGCTACGAGTTCCACGCCAACAAGGGCTACCCGTGCCCCCGGCACAAGATCGCCCTGGCCGGGATGGGTCCCACCGCCATCCACCGACGCACCTGGGCGTTCATGGACGACCTGCCCTGGTCGGGCATCGCGAGAGCTCCCGGCTTCGACGCCGAACCCACCTTGTTCTGAGCGGTGGTCGCCCCGCCGGTGGCGACGGATCGGTGAGCGGTTCACCTAGAGTCCTGCGCACACCGGGGTCGGTCGACGGCTCAGGGGGTCGGAGCAGGGGGATGGCGATGGGGCAGGGCACGGGGAGCAGGACGCGGATCCTCGCCGGCGCGGTGGCCGTCGTGGCCGCGATCGTCGTCGCCGGCTGCGGTGGGGGAGGCAGCGAGCCCCAGGACGCCGCCTCGACCGCGGTCGACGTGACCATCGCCCCGAGCGGACCTCCCCGCTCGGGCGGCCAGGTCACCTTCGCCCTCGAGGCCGAGAGCGACGGGTTCAACCCGACGTCGAGCCGGTGGGCGGTCTCGGGATACGTCGTCGCGGGCGCGGTGTTCGATCCGTTGGCCGCCTACGACGAGTCGGGCACGGCCCAGCCCTACCTCGCCGAATCGTTCATCCCGAGCGACGACTACCTCACGCTGGACGATCGTGGTCCGACCCGGCGTCACCTTCCACAACGGCGAACCCCTCGACGGGGCCGCGGTCAAGAAGAGCCTCGACGCGGCCATCGCCTCACCCCTGGTCGGGGCGTCGCTGGCCAACGTCGCCGGGATCACCGTCGACCCGGCCCGCCCGCTCGAGCTCGAGGTGACCATGCGCGAGCCGTGGGCGGTCTTCCCGTCGATCCTCACCGGCCAGCCCGGCTTCGTCGCCGCACCCGGCGCAACTCGACGCCCCGGCCCCCGACAACACCCGCGTGCCGATCGGTACCGGGCCGTTCGTGTTCCAGTCCTGGACGCCCGACAAGAGCTGGACCGGGACCCGCAACCCCGACTACTGGCGCACCGACGCCGACGGCACCCGGCTGCCGTACCTCGACCGGGTGGAGTTCGTGCCGGTGACCGACGCCGTCAGCCGCGCACCACGGCGCTGCTCAACGGCGACGTGCAGCTCATGCACACCTACGACTGGCCCGCCATCCGCGAGCTCCGGGCCGCCGCCGACGACGGGAAGGTCCAGCTGGTCGTCGACACCGGCGCCGGTGAGGAGGGGTTCGTCATCCTCAACACCGCCCGGCCCCCACTCGACGACGTGCGGATGCGTCGTGCCCTCGCCCAGTGCACCAACCGCGACGAGTTCCTCTCGGTCAGCCAGGTCCCGCCCGAGCAGGCCGCCACCAGCCAGTTCAACCAGGACTCGCCGTGGTTCGAGCCCGACAACGGGTTCCCGGCCTTCGACCAGGCAGCCGGGTCCGCCCTCGTCGCCGAGGTCGAGGCCGAGAAGGGACCGGTCCGCCTGGAGCTGAACTCCGTCCCCGCCCCCGAGACCCAGGCCCAGATCCAGATCATCGCCACCCAGTGGGAGGCCTGCGGCGTGGAGGTCGACCTGAAGGCCACCGAGCAGTCCACCTTCATCGCCGACATGGTCAGCGGCAACTTCTCGGCCAACCTCTCGCGCCAGTTCGGTGCCACCGACCCCGACGGCGACTACGTCTGGTGGATCGGTCGCAACGCCGCTCCGATCGGTTCGTTCGCCCTGAACTTCGCCCGCCTGGCCGACGCCCAGATCGACGACGCCCTGAACCGGGGCTCGGGCCACTGCCGACGTCGAGGCCCGCCGGCAGGCCTACGCCGACCTCCAACGCCGCCAGAGCGAGCTCGTGCCCTACATCTGGCTGACCCACATCCAGTGGGCTGTCGGTGCCGCCAACGACGTGCGCAACATCGGCAACCAGACGCTGCCCGACGGTGAGCAGGCCCGGCCGATCAGCAACGGGAACTTCCGCCTCACCGAGACCTGGCTGGAGCAGTGAGGCCGCCGAGGGCGGGCCGACCTAGTTGACCAGCAGGTCCTTGAACGGGGTCTTCGAGTCGACCCCGGGCTCCTTGGGCAGGCCCAGGACCCGCTCGGCGACGATGTTCTTCATGATCTCGTCGGTGCCGCCGGCCACCCGCATGCCGGGGATGCCGAGCACGATGCCGTTCCAGCTGTAGGTGCCCCACTCGCCGGTGTCGGCGGTGAGCCGGGGGCCGAGCACCCGGGCCACGAACTGGGCCAGCGCCCACATGTTGTTGGTGAGCGCCAGCTTGGCCGTGCTCATCTCGGGGCCGGGGAGCTGACCGGACTTGATCTTGTCGAGCGCCCGCTGGTTGGTGTACTTCGCCACCTGGAACGCCACCTGGACCTTCATCAGCTCGTCGCGCACGAGGGGGTCGTCGGAGAGGCCGAGGTGCTCGACGAGCTGGCGCACCCGGGTGAGCATCTGCCCGCCGGTGCCGCCGCCGGCGCCGAGGCTGGCCCGCTCGTTCATGAGCGTGGTGAGCGCCACCGACCAGCCGCCGTTCACGTCGCCCATGCGGTGGCTGTCGGGCACCCGCAGCTCGCTGAGGAACACCTCGTTGAAGCTGGCCCCGCCCGTCATCTGGCGCAGCGGGCGCACCTCGACCGCGGGGTCCTTCATGTCGATCACGAAGGCGGTGAGGCCCTTGTGCTTGGGCAGGTCGGGATCGGTGCGGCAGATGATCTCGCCGATGTCGCTGTAGTGGGCGCCCGAGGTCCAGACCTTCTGACCGGTGAGGATCCACTCGTCGCCGTCGCGGACGGCCTTGGTCTGGATCGAGGCGAGGTCGGAGCCGGCGCCGGGCTCGCTGAAGAGCTGGCAGGCGATCATGTCGCCCCGGTAGAGCTTGGCCAGGTAGGCGTCCTTCACCTCCTGGGTGCAGTGGGCGTGGATCGTGGGCGCCACCATGCCGAGGCCGATGGTGAACGGGGCCGATCCGGGGACCTTGTACTGGCCTTCGAGCGAGGTGTAGATGCGGTCGTGGGCCGAGC
The DNA here is from genome assembly GCA_963715425.1 of uncultured Iamiaceae bacterium. Lineage (GTDB taxonomy): Bacteria > Actinomycetota > Acidimicrobiia > Acidimicrobiales > Acidimicrobilacustridaceae > Rhabdothermincola_A. The sequence continues at coordinate 249,291 of CAVQSE010000001.1, read as the reverse complement.
TCAGGTCGCGCCCGCCGTACTCGGCCGGGCCGGTGATCCAGCCGAGGCCCGCGTCGTAGCGCGTCGCCCGCCACGCCTGGCTCTCCTTGACCTCGAGCAGCTCCTGCTCGCGATCGAGCTCCTCGAACATCGAGGTGTTGTCGTCACCCTCACCCCAGGCGAAGGCCTTGACCGGCGGCTTCTTCTCGGCGTTGGCGTCGAGGAAGGCGGTGACCTCGGACGTGAAGTCCTCGAGCGTGACGTCGGGCATGGGTGACCTCCGGGAGCGATCGGCGCTGAGCACGGTACCGCACCCGGCTTCCGGGCTCACCAGCGGCGGCGGTACCCTCCGGCCATGGCCCGTCGTCGCTGGTTCGGTCTGCTCGCCTTCGTGGGCTGGACCGTCTTCGTGTGGATCAACCGGCTCGTCAACGCCTGGAGCTCCGACACCGAGAGCACCAGCGGCAAGGTCGTGTCCACCGTGATCGCCGCCGTGCTGCTCGGGTTGGCCGTGGCCGCGACCGTGGTGCTCGTGCGCACGTGGAAGGCGCCGCTCACCGTCGGCGCGGCGCCGCCTGTTGCAGGCCTTCGCGGCGCTGACCGTCGTGGTGTGGGTCGTGCGGGTGCCGTTGATCCTGGTCGCCGACCACGCGGTGGGCTTCAAGGTCGTCCACGCCGCCATCGGTCTGGTGGCCATCGCCCTCGCCGTGGGGGTGTGGCGCACCGCCGCCCCGGTGGCTGCCGCCGGCCCGGGTGGTGGCGACGGCGGCGGTGGCGTGCCCGTGGTCGTGACGGTGGCGTGACGACGGTGGCGACGGTCGGGCCCGTCCACTAACGTCGCCGACGCCATGGGACAGCCAGTCACCGTCATCGAGAAGCCGTCGTCGTATCCCGGCGTCGTCCGCTTCGAGACCAACCGCCCGCTCACCGGGACGGGCCACGAGATCTACCGGTCGGTGGCCGACGTCGAGGCCGCCACCGACACGCCGGCGTCCCGTGTGGCCCGGGCCCTGTTCGCCCACGGCGGGGTGAGCGCGGTGTCGGTGAACGCCAACGTGATCAGCGTGCACCTCGCCACCACCGACGCCACCGACGGCCTCAAGGAGGTCGTCGAGGAGCTGTTCATCCACTACCGCGAGGGTGTGGAAGTGGTGCAGCCCGAGGGCTTCGGCGACTGACGACCCGCACCCGGTCGACCGCTGCCGGGTGGCTGGTCCGGATGTCGATGGCGGCGGGTAGGTTGCGACGGTCGCCACGACCGAGGAGCGCACCATGGCCCGATGCAAGGTGGGGGTGCAGCTGCAGCCCCAGCACACCACGATGGACGAGCTGCGCACGGCGTGGCGCACCGCCGACGCCATGGGCGTCGACTCGATCTGGACGTGGGACCACTTCTACCCGCTCTACGGCGAGCCCGACGGGCCCCACTTCGAGGGCTGGACGACCCTGGCCGCCATGGCCGCCGACACCACCGACGCCAGCGTCGGGATGCTCGTCACCGGCAACACCTACCGCAACCCCGAGCTGTTGGCCGACATGGCCCGCACCCTCGACCACATCAGCGGCGGTCGGGCCTACCTGGGCCTCGGCGCCGGGTGGTTCGAGCGCGACTACGACGAGTACGGCTACGACTTCGGCACCGCCGGCTCACGGTTGCGCGACCTGGAGGCGTCGCTCGAGCGCATCAAGGCCCGCATGGCCAAGCTCCACCCGGCGCCGGTGGGGAAGCTGCCGATCCTCATCGGCGGTGGGGGAGAGAAGGTCACGCTGCGCATCACCGCCCAGTACGCCGACGCCTGGAACACCTTCGGTCCGCCCGAGAACTTCGCCCACAAGAACGCCGTGCTCGACCGGTGGTGCGCCGAGGTCGGTCGTGACCCGTCCGAGATCGAGCGCACCGTGGGCATCAACGGGGGCGAGATCGACCAGGTCGACGCCTTCCTCGAGGCCGGGGCCACCCACCTGATCCTGATGAAGGGGGCCGAAGGGGCGTTCGCCTTCGACGACCTCGAGCGGCTGCTGGCCCGCCGCTGAACCGTTTGCCAGTATCGAACATCTGTTCGATACTGGTGGGGTGGTCGTCCCCGCCGAGCTGCGCCAGTTGGCCGACCGGGTCGCGCCGGTCACCCTGGCCCGCGACCATGCCCTCCCCGTGGCCGAGCCGCTGCGACCGCTGTTCCCCGATGCCGGGCTGACCCGCGGGTCGGTGGTGGGGGTCACCGGAACCTCGGGGGCCACCTCCCTCGCCCTGGCCGCCACCGCCGCGGCGTCGCAGGCCGGGTCGTGGACGGTGGTGGTCGGCCTGCCCGAGTTGGGTCTGGCCGCGGCCGCCGAGACCGGGGTGGCGCTCGACCGGCTGGCCATGGTGACGCTGCCTCCGCACGACCCGGCGTCGTGGGCGCCGGTGCTGGCCGCGCTGGTGGGCGCGGTCGACGTGGTGGTCGTCGACGGGCGGCTGTCGTGGCGATCGGGGGCCACCCGCCGTCTGGCCGCCCGGGCCCGGGAACGGGGGACGGTGGTGGTGCCCGTCGTGCCCGGCGGCACCCGCCACGGCTTCGGAGGGTGGGTCGTCGATCTCACCCTGCGCGCCGACGACGCCCGGTGGGAGGGCCTGGCCGACGGTCACGGGCACCTCCGGCGCCGGCGCATCGGGGTCACCGCCGACGGTCGGGGCCGCTCGGCCCGTCCGCGCCGGGCCGAGCTGTGGTTGCCCGCCGACGGTGGAGGCGTGGTCGCCGCCGGCTCCGGGGAGCAACGGTCGAACGGTGCACGTCGCGACGACGTCGGCGCAGGCCGTGCGGGCCGGGGTGGCGCGCACCGAGCGGTTCCTGCGATCGGTGTCGGATCAGGCGTCGTGACCGCGGTGCGCACCCTGGTGGTGTGGTGCCCCGACTGGCCGGTGGTGGCTGCCGGCGCCCGACCCGACGAGCCCGCCGTGGTGGTGCGGGCCAACCGGGTGGTGGCCGCCACCCCAGCGGCGCGAGGCGACGGGGTCGACACCGGGCAGCGTCGCCGTGAGGCCCAGGGTCGTTGCCCCGCCCTCGTCGTGCACGACCACGACGAGCCCCGCGACCGTCGGGCCTTCGCCGCGGTGGCGGCCGCCCTCGAGCGCTACACGCCCCGCATCGAGCTGTCGGCACCGGGTACGGCCGCGTTCGCCACCCGGGGCCCGTCGCGCTACTTCGGGGGCGACTCCGCGCTGGCCGCGGCGGTGCAGGCCACCGTCGACGACGTGACCGGCGAGTGGGGCTGGGCGCGGCACCGCCGGGGTGGGGGTGGCCGACGGCCCCTTCCCGGCCACGTTGGCGGCCCGCACCGCCGCCCCCGGCCACGAGGTCGTGGCCCCGGGAGGATCAGCGGGGTTCCTCGCCCCTCTCCCGGTGCGCGTGCTCGACCGTCCCGACCTCGCCGACGTGCTCGTCCGCCTGGGTCTGCGCACCCTGGGTGCGTTCGGGGCGCTCGACCCCGCCGACGTGGTGGCCCGCTTCGGTGCCGACGGGCGCGCCGCCCACCGGTTGGCCCGCGGCCTCGACGAACGACCCCCCGCCACCACACCGCCGCCCCGCCACCTCGAGGTGGCCGCCGACCTCGACCCTCCCGCCGAGCGCGTCGACGTGGCCGCCTTCGTGGCCAAGGGCCTGGCCGAGGAGCTGCTGGCCGGGCTCGACACCGACGGGTTGGCCTGCAGCCGGATCGTGGTCACCGCCGAGACCGACCAGGGCGAGGTCCACGAACGGGTGTGGCGCCACGAGGGGGCGCTGAGCGCGGCGGCCGTGGCCGACCGGGTGCGCTGGCAGCTCGACGGGTGGCTCGACGGGCCCGCCGCCCGCCGGCCCACCGGCGGGGTGGTGCGCCTCGTCATCACCCCCGACGAGGTCACCCCCGCCACCGGGCGCCAGCTCGGGTTCTGGGGCGGTGAGACGGCGGCCACCGATCGGGCCCGTCGTGGGTTGGCCCGCGTGCAGGGCCTGCTCGGCCCCGACGCCGTCACGGTGCCCGAGGTCCGCGGGGGGCGCGGCCCGGGGGAGCAGATCCGGCGGGTTCCGATGGCCGGCGTCACCGAAGGTGAGCCCCGCGCCACCGGTCCGATGGCGGTCGACGCCCCCTGGCCGGGTCGGGTGCCCGCCCCCGCACCGGCCGTCGTCCCCTCCGCCCCGGCCCCGGTCGAGGTGCGCGACGCCGACGGGCACCTCGTGGTCGTCGACGGCCGCGGTGGGCTCAGCGCGGCGCCGGTCGAGGTGGTCCTGGCCGGAGCCGGCCCCGACCGGGTCGAGGCCTTCGCCGGGCCGTGGCCGGCCGAGGAGCGATGGTGGGACCCCCACGCCCGTCGGCGCCGGGCCCGGCTCCAGCTCCAGCTGGCCGACGGCCGGGCGGTGCTGGTCTTCGTCGAGGGCGGGCGCTGGTGGCTCGAGGCGGTCTACGACTGACCGGCCGAGGGGTGCTCGCCGCACGGCCCGCGGTACCTTTTCGCCCACCCCACCGGCCGCGCCGGTCCTGTCGAACGAGGCGCCCATGACCGTCACCCAGCCCGCCAGGAGCCAGGCCTACCTGGACGATCGCCGCCACGTCTTCCACTCGTGGTCGGCGCAGGGCCACCTCGACCCGATGGTGATCGCCGGCGGCGAGGGCGCCTGGTTCTGGGACGAGGAGGGCCGTCGCCACCTCGACTTCGCCAGCCAGCTCATCTACCTCAACCTCGGTCACCAGCACCCCCGCATGGTCGAGGCGCTCGTGGCCCAGGCCCGTGAGCTGGCCACGGTGGCGCCCGGCTTCGTCAACGCCACGCGCTCCGAGGCCGCCCGCCTCATCACCGAGCGGGCCCCCGGCGACCTCGACATGGTGTTCTTCACCAACGGCGGCGCCGAGGCCAACGAGAACGCCGTGCGCATGGCGCGCCTGCACACCGGGCGCAACAAGGTCCTGACCACGTACCGCAGCTACCACGGCGCCACCGCGGCGGCGATCGTGGCCACCGGCGACCCACGGCGCTGGCCCTCCGAGCCCGGCCCGGGCGGGTTCGTGAAGTTCATGGGCCCCTACCTCTACCGGTCGCCGTTCTGGTCGAGCACCGAGGCCGAGGAGGCCGAGCGGGCCCTCGCCCACCTCGACGACGTGCTCATGTTCGAGGGCCCCCAGAACGTGGCGGCCATCCTGCTCGAGCCGATCGTGGGCACCAACGGCGTGCTCGTGCCGCCGGCGGGCTACCTGGCCGGCGTGCGCGAGCGCTGCGACCGCCACGGGATCCTGCTCATCGCCGACGAGGTCATGACCGGCTTCGGGCGCGTCGGTGAGTGGTTCGCCGTCGACCACTGGGGGATCGAGCCCGACCTGTTGACCTTCGCCAAGGGCGTCAACTCCGGCTACGTGCCCCTCGGTGGGGTGGTCATCTCGCGCCGGGTGGCCGACACCTTCGCCGACCGGCCCTACCCCGGGGGCCTCACCTACTCGGGGCACCCCATGGCCTGCGCCGCCGCGGTGGCCTCGCTCACGATCTTCGACGACGACGACATCGTCGGTCGGGCGCGCCGCCTCGGCGAGGAGATCCTCCGCCCTCGCCTGGCCGAGATGGCCGAGCGCCACCCGTCGATCGGCGAGGTGCGGGGCATGGGGTGCTTCTGGGCGCTCGAGCTGGTCAAGGACCCCACGACCCGTGAGATGTTCGTGCCCTTCAACGCCTCGGGTCCCGACGCCGCCCCGATGGCCGAGCTCATGGCGGCGTGCCGGGCCGGCGGCGTGGTGCCCTTCGCCCACTTCAACCGCCTGCACCTCGCCCCGCCGCTGGTCATCTCCGAGGCCGACCTGCACCACGGGCTCGACCGGGTCGACGAGGCGTTGAGCGTCGCCGACCGCCACGTCGGGACCTGACAGGATCTGGCGATGAGCGAACAGATGTGGATCGATCGGGCCCAGGCGGCGGTCGGCGACGCCGACACCATCATCGCCGCGGCGTGGTTCAACCCCCGGGGCACCGCCGGCGGGATCGTCGGGGGCAGCATGATCGGCGGCGACGGTGTCAGCGGCGCGCTGCTCAGCATCGCCGGTTCGACCGCCGGCTACGCCGCAGAGAAGATCCACGACGACCATCTGGCGTCGAAGGGGGCCGCAGAGCCCGTGAAGGTGCCGTTCATGGCGGTCGTGGCCGTGTCGGCCGACGCGCATCTACGCCTGGCGCACCGCCGGCGAGCACCTGCACAACATGCCCGGCGACCTGCTCTTCGCCCACGACCGCGACCAGGTGGCGATCACCGTGCACTCCCGGGTGTCGGTGCGCACCTTCGAGGTCGAGGACCTGCACACCGGGCAGAAGTGGGAGTTCGAGTCCCCCCGCCTCACCGGGCACCTGAAGTTCGTCCTCGACGCCCTCCACGCCGACGCCGAAGAGGCCGCTGCCCCCGCCACGTGACGGTGCGCCGACCGTGGTGACGTGCGCGCGCACGGGTAGATTCGAGGGACGGGCGGAGGCACCACGGTGCCGGGTGAGTCCCGTACGTCCGAGACCAGCCCAGGAGCCGGGCATGACCCCACCACCGCTGCCTCGCCGTGCGGTTCTGGTCGTCGTCGCGCTCGTGGCCGTCGTCGGGCTCCTGGCCGCGTTCCTGCTCGGTCGACCCGGCACCGCCGATCGTGCCGGGTCGCCGCCGGCGACGACCACCTCGACGACCGTGGGGTCGTCGGTCGCCGATCGAGGTACCGACGGCCCCCACGTCGTCGGTGCCCGATCCCAGTGGGCCGCCAGCGGTCGACCCGGCGCCTGCGCCGGTCGCCGCGCCGGGGGCTCCTGAGCTCGTCGCCGACACCGCGGTCGACCTCACCCCCGAGCCGGGCGGCCCCGCTCCCGTGGAGCCGTCCGTCGAGGCGGCGATCGCCTCCGACGGCCAGGCCCCGGTGCTGGTCGGCCTCGACGTGCCCGAAGGGCTGTCACCGCAGGAGCGTGAGCCACTCGTCGCCGCCGCGGCGGCCGAGGTGCTGGCGTCGTTGCCGGCCGGGAGCGCCAGCCAGGTCAAGCCGACGGGCACCACCGCCGTGCTGGCCCTCACCGTCGACGCCGCCGGTCTCGACGCGCTCCGCCGGGCCGACCCGGTGGTCGGGGTCGGCGAGGACGGCATCAACACCATCCAGTCCGCCAACTCCCCGTTGTCGGTGCAGGCCGACCAGCTCTGGACGCAAGGGCTCGACGGCACCGGACAGGTGGTGGCCGTCCTCGACACCGGCGTGGCCCGCGACCACCCCTTCCTCGCCACCGACGGCTCGTCCGACGTGCTGGCCGAAGCCTGCTTCTCGACCACGTCGGGGACCTTCACGTCGAACTGCTCGGGGGGCGCTCCGCAGTCGTTCGGCGTCGGGGCCGCCGCCCCGTGCGTGGCCCCGGTCAGTGCCTGCCAGCACGGCACCCACGTGGCCGGCATCGTGGCCGGCGGCTCGGGTGCCGCGTCGATGGCGCCGGCGTCCTTCGGGGCCTCCGGGATCGCTCCCGCGGCGAAGCTCCTCGCCGTGCAGGTCTTCTCCAGCTACGGATCAGGGCCGTCCAGCCAAGGCGCGTTCGACTCCGACATCATCCGGGCCCTCGAGTGGGTCTACGCCCAGCGGGGCACCTATCCGGGGTTGGCGGCGGTCAACCTCAGCCTCGGTGGAGGGCGCTACGCGGGCACCTGCGACGGCGACTACCCGGAGATGAAGCAGGCGATCGACGACCTGCGCGCCGTCGGCATCGCCACGGTCGTGGCCGCGGGCAACAGCGGCTGGCGGGGCACCATCGCCGGCCCGGCGTGCATCTCCACCGCGGTGGCCGTGGGATGGGTCGACGACGCCACGCTGGCGGTGGCGAACGGCTCCAACCTGAGCCCGGCGGTCGACCTGCTGGCCCCGGGTTCGGCCATCCGGTCGTCGTTCCCACCCGATGTCATGGGCAACCTCAGCGGCACGTCCATGGCCACACCGGCCGTCGCGGCCGCGTTCGCCACCATGAAGCAGGCGGCCCCGCAGCTCAGCGTCGACGACGTGCTCTCCGCCCTGCAGGCCGACGGTCGTCCCGTGGCCACCGGCCTGGGGAGCTGCCCCACGACCCTGCCGTACCTCCAGATGGGGGCGTCGCAGGCCGACCTGCGGTCACTGGCCGACGCCAGCTTCACCGCCACGTCACCGGTGCGGGTGCGCGACACCCGCTTCGGGATCGGCGGGCCGGGGGGGACCGGTGCGCGGCTGGGTCAGGGGCAGTGCCTCAGCGTCTCGACCTCGTCGGCCGGGGTGCCCGCCGACGCGGTGGCGGTCGTGGCCAACGTGACCGCAGTCGAGCCGACGGCCGACACCTACGTGACGGCGTTCCCGCAGGCGGGCCCGCCGAACGCCTCCAACCTGAACGTGCCGCCGGGGCAGATCAGGGCCAACACCGTGACGGTGGCACTCGACGGCCAGCGCCGGTTCCAGCTGTTCAACTTCGCCGGCAACGTCCACCTGGTCGTCGACGTCGTCGGCTGGTACCGACCCTCCGTCGGGGCCGAGTTCCGGCCCTCCGCACCCGTCCGCGTGCTCGACACCTCGTTCGGTCCCGGCCCGCTGGGCCTCCTGGCCCCGGGCGAGAGTCGTGTGGTCGATGCCACCCGGGCCGGTGTGCCGGCCGGGTGCGGCGGCGGTCGTCGTCAACCTCACCGCCACGGCCGCCACGGCGCCGTCGTGGTTCACCGCGTATCCGTCGGGTCCGGTCCCGAACGCCTCGAACGTCAACTTCGCTCCCGGCCAGACGGTGGCCAACCTCGCCGTCGTGAAGCTGGCGCCCGACGGCACGTTCCGGGTCTACAACGACGCCGGCACGCCTCGCCTCGTGGTCGACGTGACCGGCTGGTTCGACGAGCGTGCCGAGCGGGGTGTTCACCCCCGTGGCGCCGACCCGGCTCGTCGACACCCGCGGCTTCCTCGAAGCTCGGCGCCGGCCAGGTGGGCACCGTGCAGACCTCGTTCGCCGGTGTCCCCTCGACGGCCACCGCGGTGGTGGTGAACGTCACCGCCACGCAGCCGACGACGTCGTCGTGGCTCACCCTCTACCCCGGCGGCGTGGCGCCGACGGCGTCGAGCGTGAACTTCGGCGCCGGCCAGACCGTGCCCAACCTGGTGACCGTGCAGCTCGCTCCGGACGGCACCTTCGCGGTGCGCAACCAGTTCGGTTCGACGCACCTGATCCTCGACGTCGCCGGCTACTACGAGTAGGTCGTCAGCGCCCTCATCGCTCGACGTGCGCCACCGATCCTCGCCTCGGTGGGTGGTGGCCGGGCGGGGTCAGGGTGTCCTGGCCGACTCCGCAATCAGCTCGGTGATGCCTGCTCGTGTCAGCGGTAGTAGGCGATGGCGTCGATGATGAGGTCGGTGGTGTAGTTGGCGAGTGCGGTGATGGTGGCGGCGGGTCCGAGGGCGACGGTGGTGGTGGTGGCGATGACGGCACCGGGGGTGGTCCAGTTGAGGGTGGAGGCGGTGGGGGTGGGGACGCCGGTGGCGTAGAGAGTGAGGAAGCCGGGGATGGTGGGGGAGCCGCCGCCGGTGTTGGCGACGGTGGCGGTGAGGATGGCGGCGGTGGCGTCGGTGGGGATGCCCGAGGATGCGGCGGTGAGGGCGATGCCGGTGCGGGGGGTGTTGGCGGGCAGCTTGGTCTGGGGGGCGACGAAGGGCGGTTGCCCGGGTCGGGAGTCGTAGACGCGCACGGGGGAGGGGAGCACGGTGAGCGCCCCGGTGGTCGCCGGGCGCGGCGAGACGCCGCCAGGTGCCGGGCGTGCCGCTGGTGACGCAGAGCCAGAGGCTCTCGGCGTCGTCGAAGTAGACCTCGCCTGCTTCGTGAGCATCGGTGCGGCTCGGCGGTGGGGCCATGGTGGGCGCTCCCTCGGCTCGGAAGGACAGCTGAGCTTGGCTCCCAACCGTGCGAGTACCGATCCCTCCGAGGGACGAAAACGCACCGCCGACCGCCCCTTCCTTTCCGACGCCGGCGACACCGGCGATCCCGCCCTCAGACCCGCCGGAGATGCCAATGCCTTCGGGGTCATCAGCTTGACCAAGGACGCCAAAGTTCTTGGCCAAGCCGTACACGCCGACGCTGAACTCCGGGGCTTCGATGGCCACGCTGACAATTCCAGGTCCCTCGTGGTCGACAGCGATCGCAGTCGCGAAGCTCGTCGCATGCACCCGGAGCCCCGCACCGCTGGTCGTGACATCGATGGCGGTCGTGTCTTCCATGGCGTTGCTGGTGGCCTTGATGGCGGTACCTGCGTCGCTGTGTACCTCCAGAGTGGGTCTGCTCGGATGGATCCCTTCGAGCGACGACGCCACGATGGCAGTGCCACCATCGGTGTTGGTCGCCGTCAGGGCTGGGGAGTTGACGTCAGCGCTGTCGAAGGAGCCGGTGGCGGCGGCGGCGGGTGAGGCGGTGGCCACGGTGGCGGCGGCCCCGCCGAGCACGGCCCCGGCGGCCATGGCGCCGGCGCGGGTGATCAGCCGACGTCGGTCGACGCGGCCATCGACGGCGTCGTCGGTGTTGGTCCCGGCGCCATCGAGCCCCCCGGCGTCGGAGCCGGGGGTCGGTGCGGCGGTGGCGTCGGCGACTTGGTCGGCGGGCCCCACGGAACCGGTCTGATCCAGCCCCGCGAGGAGGTCGGCCAACGGGGGCACGGGTGCCGCCGGTCGCGCGTTCCAGCGCGGCGGTGAGGCGGGCCACGGTGGCCTCGAGCTCGGCCACGCGCCGGGCCAGGTCGTCGTTGTCACCCTCGGTGGGCGTGGGGTCATCCATGGCGCGTGCCTCCGCCGGTTCTCGACTGGCGGGGGCGTCCGCCGCCTCACGAGCGTAGGTTGCGGGGTGCGTCGGGTGTCGGGCGCTTCCGGTGTCGAGTGTCGAATCGCCCGGGATCCACCCTTCGAGATCGCGGTTGCTGTACGAACAGGTGTTCGATACGGTGCGGGCATGGGGTGGAGGAACCCGCCGGTGCCGTGGGGCGAGCTCGAGCGACGGTTGGGCGACGGGCCGGCGCCGTCGGGTGGTCGCCACCAGCCCTTCTTCCCCGGCGACGGCAGCGACAGCCCGGCGTGGTCGCGCACCCGCCCCGCCTACGAGCCGCCGCCGGCACCGGCCCGCCGTCGGGGGTCGGTGCCCTACGCCGAGCTGCACAGCCACAGCCACTTCAGCTTCCTCGACGGGGCGTCGCTCGCCCGAGGCCCTGGCCGAGGAGGCCACCCGACTCGGCCTCGAGGCGTTGGCCGTCACCGACCACGACGGGTTCTACGGGGTGGTGCGCATGGCCGAGGCCGCCCGCGAGCTCGGCCTGCCCACCATCTTCGGCAGCGAGCTCACCCTCGGGCGGCGGCGGGTGCCGGTGGGGGAGCCCGACCCGGGGGCGGGCACCGACGAGAGCCACCTGGTGGTGCTGGCCCGCGACCCCCGCGGCTACGCGCTGTTGGCCCGGGCCATCAGCGACGCCCAGCTGCGCGGCGAGAAGGGCGGGCCCCGCCTGACCCTGGCCGACCTCTGCGGCACCGGCGGCACCGGCGCCCCGGCCGCCGACCAGGGCCACTGGCTGGTGCTCACCGGGTGTCGCAAGGGCGCGGTGCCCGCCGCCCTCGAAGCGGCCGGGCCGAGCGCGGCGGGCCGCCGCCTCGGCGAGCTGGTCGACGCCTTCGGCCGCGACCACGTGGCCGTCGAGCTGTGGGACCACGGCCACCCCCTCGACTCCACCCGCAACGACGCCCTCGCCGCCCTGGCCGTGGGCGCCCACCTCGACCTCGTGGCCACCACCAACGCCCACTACGCCACCCCCGCCCAACGCCCCCTGGCCACCGCCCTGGCCGCGGTGCGGGCCCGGCGCAGCCTCGACGAGATCGACGGCTGGCTGCCCGCCGCCGCCGGCGCCCACCTGCGCTCCGGGGCCGAGCAGGCCCGCCGCTTCGCCCGCTTCCCCGGGGTGGTCGAGCGCGCCGGCGAGCTCGGCCTCGACTGCGCCTTCGACCTGCACCTCGTGGCCCCCGCCCTGCCGCCCTACCCGTGCCCCGACGGCCTCGACGAGATGGGCTTCCTGCGCCGGCATCACCGAAGCGGGCGCCGAGCACCGCTACGGCCCCCGGGTCGCCGACCGGGTGCCCGGCGCGTGGCGCCCAGATCGACCACGAGCTCGCCGTCATCGACCAGCTCGGCTTCCCCGGGTACTTCCTCATCGTCTGGGACATCGTCGAGTTCTGCCGGCGCCACAACATCTACTGCCAGGGCCGCGGGTCGGCGGCCAACTCCGCGGTGTGCTTCGCCCTCGGCGTCACCAAGGCCGACGCCGTGCAGCTCGGCCTGCTCTTCGAGCGCTTCTTGTCCCCCGAGCGCGACGGCCCGCCCGACATCGACGTCGACATCGAGTCCGGCCGCCGCGAGGAGGTCATCCAGTACGTCTACGACCGCTACGGCCGCCGCTACGCCGCCCAGGTCGCCAACGTCATCACCTACCGGGGCCGCTCGGCGGTGCGCGACATGGCCAAGGCCCTCGGCTACGCCACCGGCCAGCAGGACGCCTGGGCCAAGCAGGTCGACCGCTGGAGCGGCGTGTCCGCCAGCGCCCGCGCCGCCGACTGCGACATCCCCGCCGCCGTGCTCGACCTCGCCGCCCAGGTCGAGCACGCCCCGCGCCACCTCGGCATCCACTCCGGCGGCATGGTGCTGTGCGACCGCCCGGTGGTCGAGGTGTGCCCCGTCGAGTGGGCCCGCCACGAGGGCCGCACCGTGCTCCAGTGGGACAAGGACGACTGCGCCGCCGCCGGCCTGGTGAAGTTCGACATGCTCGGCCTGGGCATGCTCACCGCCCTGCACCGCACGGTCGACTTCGTGGCCGGCGCCCACGGCCTCGAGCTCGACCTGGCCACCATCCCCCAGGACGACGCCGTCTACGACATGTTGTGCGCCGCCGACTCCATCGGGGTGTTCCAGGTCGAGAGCCGGGCCCAGATGGCCACCCTGCCCCGGCTGCGGCCGCGCACCTTCTACGACCTCGTCGTCGAGGTGGCCCTCATCCGCCCCGGTCCCATCCAGGGCGGGTCGGTGCACCCCTACATCCGCCGTCGCAACGGTCGTGAGCCGGTCACCTACCTGCACCCGCTGCTCGAGAACTCCCTGGCCAAGACCCTCGGCGTGCCCCTGTTCCAGGAGCAGCTCATGCAGATGGCCATCGACGTCGCCGGCTTCACCCCCGGCGACGCCGACCAGCTCCGCCAGGCCATGGGCTCCAAGCGCAGCCGCGAGCGCATGGAGCGCCTGCGGGCCCGCCTCTACGACGGCATGGCCGAGCGGGGCATCACCGGCGAGGTGGCCGACCGCATCTACGACAAGCTCGCCGCCTTCGCCAACTTCGGGTTCCCCGAGAGCCACTCGGTGTCCTTCGCCTACCTCGTCTACGCCAGCTCGTACGTGAAGCGGTACTTCCCGGCCGCGTTCTGCGCCGGGCTGCTCGACGCCCAACCCATGGGCTTCTACGCCCCGCACACCCTGGTGGCCGACGCCCGCCGCCACGGCGTCGAGGTGCGCACCCCCGACATCGGCGCCTCGCGCGCCGGGGCGTCGCTCGAATGGGTCGAGGGCGAGCCGGTGCCGTGCCGGGCCGCCGGCTCGCCCGAGGAGACCGGCCCCGACCCGCACCCCCCGGCCGACGACGACCCCACGTTGTTGCCCCGCGGAGGGATCGACGTGGCCCAACCCGCCCTGCGGCTCGGTTTGGCGTCGGTGCGCACCGTCGGCGACGACCTGGCCGAGGCCATCGTGGCCGAGCGCGACGCCCACGGCCCCTACGCCTCGATGGAGGACCTGGCCCGACGGGTGCCCATGGGCCGCGACACGTTGGAGGCCCTGGCCACCGCCGGGGCCTTCGCCCGCCTCGACGACGGCACCGGCCGGCCCCTCGACCGCCGTCGGGCCCTGTGGGCGGCCGGGGCGGTGGCCCAGGGCGGCGTCGACAAGCTGGCCGGCATGGTCACCGGCGTCGAGGCGCCCCAGCTCCCCGGGCTCACCGACCGCGAGACCGCCGGCGCCGACCTGTGGGCCACCGGGGTGGCCCCCGACGGCCACCCCACGCAGTTCATCCGCGCCGACCTCGACCGCCTGGGGGTGGTCACCTCCACCGGCCTGGCCGCCGTCGAGGACGGTCGCCGGGTGCTCGTGGGCGGTGTGGTCACCCACCGCCAGCGCCCCGCCACCGCGTCGGGCACCACCTTCCTCAACCTCGAGGACGAGACCGGCCTGGTCAACGTGATCGTCTCGATGGGCTGTTGGACCCGCTACCGCCGGGTGGCCCGAACCGCCCCGGCGCTGCTGGTGCGCGGTCGCCTCGAACGGGCCGAGGGCGTCACCAACGTCGTGGCCGACAAGCTCGAGCCCCTCCCCATCACCGCCGGCCTGCCCACCTCCCGCGACTTCCGCTGAAGCCAACCACGCGCGTCGTGCGTCGACGGCACCGGGTAGGCCGTAGTGTGACGGGCCGTCAGCGTCAACGGACACCTGCAGGGGGAGCACCATGGTCATCGCCGAGGTCATCGACAGCCCGGTCTTCAACGAGACGGGCCTCGACCTGGGTCTGTTGATCCTGCGGGTCGTGGTCGGCCTCACCATCGCCGCCCACGGCTACAACCACATCTTCCGGGGCGGCAAGATCCAGGGCACCGCCGGCTGGTTCGCCTCCCTCGGCATGAAGCCCGGCATCCTGCACGCCTGGCTGGCCAGCATCACCGAGCTGGTGGGCGGCGTGCTGCTCGTCCTCGGCCTGCTCACCCCGCTCGGGGCCGCCGCCGTGGCCGGCACGATGGCCGTCGCCTTCGTCACCAACCACCGCACCAACGGCTTCTTCATCTTCCGCCCCGGTGAGGGCTGGGAGTACGTCAACGTGTTGATGTGCGCCGGCCTGGCCCTCGGGGCCCTCGGCCCGGGCCAGTGGTCGATCGACAACGCCCTCGAGCTCGAATGGGTCGCAGGCCTCACCGGCTTCGCCATCGCCGCCGTCGGCGGACTGGGCGGCGCCGCGCTGTTGCTGCTGGTCTTCTGGCGACCCGAGAAGAAGACGGCCTGACCGAACCCCGACCCCGGGGAGCCTGATCGGCCCGAGAGGGTCGGGCCCACCCGGAGCGCCCTCTGAGCCGGTGATCCCGGACTTGTCCGAGTCCTTCCCCGACTCTCGTCGCGCTCTTACCTTCCGCGCCCACCCTCGAACCCATGGCAACCGATCCGTCGGATGCCCGGTCCCCCGGAGGTTCGACATGAAGGCATGGAAGGCTCGTTGGCGGCGATCGTGGCGGGCTCGGCTGGTGGCGGCCTCGATGGCCGTGCTGGGCGTCGCCGGCGGCACCGGTGCCATCGCCCTGGCTGCGTCGCCGGGCAGCGGATCCTCGACGCCGGCGGGGACGTCGTCGGACACGGCGACCCCGGCCGCCACGCCCGCCCCTGTCGGTCGAACGGGGGCCACCGCCGCGCCGACCACCTCGACGACGCCACCGGACGTCTCGAGGTCGTCGGGAGCGAGAGCGTCCTCGGGTTCGACCCTCGGCCGTTCGGTGACCCCGCACTCCGCCACCCGGGCCAGCTGACGATGCCCTCCTCGACGATCGGTGCGCAACGGCGGTTCCGGGCCATGGGCACCGACGTCCACGTGCTCGTGCACGGGCCCGACCCCGCACCGATGGCCGATCGGGCTGCGACCCGCATCGAGCAGCTCGAGGCCCGGTGGAGCCGCTTCCTCCCCAACAGCGAGATCAGCCGACTCAACGAGGCCGACGGCGGACCCTGCCTGGTCTCGGACGACACCTGCGAGCTCGTGGAGGTCTCGTGCGACGCCTGGCGCTCGACCGATGGTCGCTTCGATCCGACCCAGGTCGACGCCCTTCGTCGCCTGGGCTACGACGCGCCCTGGCCGGCGGGCTCCCTGGTGGATCACCTTCCCGTGTCCCGACCGGCGGCTGGTTGCGATGGAGTCGTGGTGAACCGCCGGCTCTCGACGGTGTCGCTCCCACGAGGGGTGCGTCTCGATCCGGGTGGCATCGGCAAGGGGCTGGCGGCCGATCTGGTGGCCCGTGAGCTCATGGCTGCGGGCGCCACGGGGGCGTTGGTCAACGTGGGTGGTGACGTGCGGGTGCAGGGCTCGTCGCCCGACGGCGGGCCGTGGTGCCTCGACGTCGAGGTCCCCACCGAGTCGACGGCCGGGCCGGTCGCCCGGGTCAGGCTCGTCGAGGGCGGCGTCGCCACCTCGAGCACCGCCCGGCGGCACTGGACGCTCACCGACGGCACCGTCGTGCACCACGTCCTCGATCCCACGACCGGACTGCCCGCGGTCTCGCCGTTCGAGACCGTCACCGTCGTGGCCGGCTCGGGGTGGTGGGCCGAGGCGCTGGCCACCTCGATCCTGTTGGGCGACCGCCTCGACGGGGAGCACGACTGTGCGGCCCTCGCCGTCGACCACGACGGCCGGCTCCACCTCCTGGGAGACCGACCCGAACGCTTCTTCGTGCGGGGCGAACGGTTCGCCCACCCCGCGGGGAGCTAGGGCGGTGAGCGTGCTCGCCGTGGTGAGCGGCTGGTGGGCCCTCGCTCGGGCCTCGGGGCTCGCGGCGTGGCTCTTCGTCGTCGTCAGCCTCGTGCTCGGCGCCCTGGCCGCCGGACGCATGGTGCCCGCCCGGGGAGCCACACGTTGGCTGCTCGACCTGCACCCCTGGATCTCGACCCTGGGCCTCGCGCTCGTCGGCCTGCACGTCGTCGCCCTGCTCAGCGACACCTACGTCGGCTTCGACCTCGCCGACGTCCTCGTCCCGTTCGCCTCACCGTGGCGCACCCTCGCCGTGGCCTGGGGGGTGGTGGCCTTCTGGGGTCTCCTCGCCGTCGAGTCCACGTCGCTGGTGAAGCGGTGGATGCCGAAGGCGGCCTGGCACAAAGTCCATCTCGTGTCCTACGGCGTCGCCGTGCTCGTCACCGTGCACGCCCTCACCGCCGGCAGCGACGTCACCTCCACCCCGGTGCGGGTGGTGCTGGTGGGCAGCGCCCTCGTCGCTCGTGGTCAGCGGGCTGCGGGCCCGCCAGGCCGCGACCGCAGCACCGAGGCACCCGGCCACGCACGGCTCATCGGTCGTCGACGCTCGTGTCCGCGTCGGTGCCGCCGGGACGTGGTCGCCACCCCCGGGCCCCCGATCGCGGCGACGGCCTCTCCGACCACGGTGTCGTCACCGCAGGGTCGTCCGGCGCGTCGTGCCGATGGCCCTCCGACGTCACCACCGCGGCGGCGCCCCCCGCCCCCTACGGCGTGGATCGCGGAGCCATCAGGGGACGATGACCGCTCGGCCCTGGAGCGTGCCGCCCACCATCATCCGGTAGACGTCGGCGGCCTCGGTGATCGGGTACTGCTGGGCGTGCACCGAGAACTGCCCCGAGCGGGCGAAGGCGAAGAGCTCCTGGAGCTCGGTGATCGAACCCCAGTAGGTGCTCTGCACCGAGCACTCGTAGGGGAAGGTGTAGAAGTTGACCGGGAGCGTCCCGCCGCCGACGCCCACGATGGTCAGCCGCCCCAGCGGCGCCACCACGGCCGCGGCGAGGGCCAGCGTGTCGTCGTAGCCGACGATGTCGAGCACCACCTCGGCACCCCGACCCCCCGTGAGCGAGCGGATCTCGGCGGCGGCGTCGGGCCCGGCCACGACCGTGTGGTCGGCCCCCACCTCGGCGGCCAGCGCCAGCGCCGACTCGCGTTGGTCGACCGAGATGACCGTCGTGGCCGAGAGCGCCTTCAGGAACTGCACGGCCAGGTGGCCGAGCCCGCCGGCGCCGATGACCACGGTGGTCGAGCCCGGCACCAGCCACGGGAGCGACGCCTTGATGGCGTGGTACGGCGTGAGCCCGGCGTCGGTGAGCGGGGCGGCGTCGGCGGGAGCCATGTCACCCAGCGGGACGAGGTAGCGGGCCGCCGGGACCAGCAGGTACTCGGCCATGCCGCCGTCCACGGACAGACCCGGGCCGCTCGCCGAGATGTTGAGGCAGTAGTTCTCCATGCCCTTGCGGCAGTTGAGGCACTGCCCGCAGCCCCACGCGCCGAAGACCGCCACCGGATCGCCCACCTCGAGGCCCGGCGTGGGCACGGTGCCCGGGCCGAAGGCCTCGATCCAGCCCGCGTTCTCGTGGCCGAGCGTCATCGGGGCCTCCCGGGGCGCCGACGCCGAGAACTCCATCAGGGTGATGTCGCTGTGGCACACCCCCGCTCCGCCGATGCGCACCAGCACCTGGCCCGGACCGGGATCGGGCTGGGCGACCTCGTTGAGCGCCGTGGACGCGTCGACGTCCATCGATCCACCGACGAGCTGGAACGCCTTCATCTGCCACCCCCTGGGTGCACCGGGCCGTGCGCCTCGGTGCTGCCCCCGGTTCTAGCGCACACCGGCCCCCTGGCCACCCCGCGGCGACCGACTCCGGGCGGGTCCGGGTGGGCCGGTCGATCAGCGCAGCGCCTGGCCGAGCGTGCCGATGGCGGCGGCCATCGCCAGGTAGGCATCGTTGTCGGGCCGTCCCGACGCCCGGTCGTTGACCTGTTCGGCCAGCAGGCGCAGTTGGGTGGCCACGGCCTCGGCCTCGGCTCGGGTCACCTCGTTGCGATCCGATCGCAGCAGCGGGGCGAGCTGCTCGGCCTGCAGCTGCACCGCGGCGGCGCCCTGGGAGGCGTCGAGGCGCTCGCCGAGCACGGCTCGTGCGGTCTCGGTGACGAAACGGATCCGCTCGGCCGGGTGCACGACCGAGAGCCTGCCATGCCGTGCCCGGGCGACGCTGCGGCCGCCGGGTTCTCGGTACCGGTCGGTCACGCCGGACGGGTGTAGGTGCCGGTGAGCACGGCGGCGCTGGTGGACTCGGCGCTCACCGTGTCGACCGCCTCGGCGGCCGGCGTGGTCTCGTCGATGCCCGAGGCGTCGGGCATGGCGTAGACGGTGAACTCGTAGGTGTGGGTCTCCCCGGGTCGGAGGGCACGCCGGCTCCCAGGCCGCGTCTCCCGCGGTGTTGAGGCCCACCACGGCGGCCGGTGCCATCGACCCGGCCGCGATCGTGACGCCACCGGGGTCGAGGCCGGCGATCGACCCAATGGACCCGACCATCGGCGACGGGGTCGGTCACGACCACGACCAGCTCCGCGGCGTCGGTGGCGCCGCCGATGGTCAGCGGGGGCGACTCCCCGTCGCCGTCGCAGCTGTAGGTGCGCGGGATGGCATCGCCCGGCGCCCAGGCGGGCGACACGATCGACAGCCCGATCGGTGCCAGCACGGCCGACGTGGTGGTCGACGAGGTCCGACGGGGTGGGGCCGTGGCGCCCGGCTCGGGGTCGCGCAGCTCGCGTCCGCTGGACCCGCAGGCCGCCACGGCCAGGGCGAGCACGACGATCACGAGAGCCCACCGCAGCGGTCCACGCACCCGGCCCGGGGGGACGCCGATGGGGTGGAGAGGTCGTGTGCATGGATGCCGAGACTACGGCGCCCACCGTGGCGGTCCGGGTCCGCCCCGCTAGCTTGCCTCCACATGGCCGATCGCTGTCTGCTCTCCGTGCACGCTCACCCCGACGACGAGGCCTCCAAGGGCGCCAGCACCGTCGCCAAGTACAAGGCCGACGGGGTCCGCTCGGTGCTCGTCACCTGCACCGGCGGCGAAGAGGGCGACATCCTGAACCCGGCCATGGACACGCCCGAGGTGCGCGCCCGCCTCTCCGAGGTGCGACGCGACGAGCTCGATCTCGCGGCCCGGATCATCGGCTACGACGAGGTCATCCTGCTCGGCTACCGCGACTCGGGCATGCCCGACACCGAGGCCAACGCCCGCCCCGACGCCTTCGCCAACGCCGACCTCGACGAGGCCGTCGGTCGCCTGGTCGAGATCATCCGGCGCGAGCAACCCCAGGTGATCCTCACCTACGGCGACGAGCAGAGCCACTACCCGCACCCCGATCACCTGCGGGTCCACGACATCTCGTGGCCGGCCTTCGACCTCGCCGGTGACCCCGAGTACCGCCCCGACCTCGGGGCGCCGTTCACGCCGCTCAAGCTCTACTACTCGGTCTGGTCGCGGGCCCGGATCCTGGCCACGCACGAGAAGTTCGTCGAGCTGGGCCTCGAGTCCCCGTTCGGCACCGACTGGTTCGACCGGCCGAGCCAGGACGATCGCATCACCACCTCGGTCCCGATCGACGACTACCAGGACGTCCGCCTCGAGGCGCTGCTGGCCCACGCCACGCAGGTCGACCCCACCTCGCCGTTCTGGTTCGGGCTGCCCCGCGAGGTGTCACGGTCGATCCACCCCTTCGAGGACTACATCCTCGCCGAGTCCCGGGTCGAGACCGAGCTGCCCGAGGTCGACCTCTTCGCGGGGATCGCCTGAACCGGACCGGCGACACCGGACCGATGCCGGCGACCGAGCCACGCCACGGTCCCACGGTCGTCGGCGCGGCCCTGGTCGTCCTGGCGGGGATGGTCCTCACCCTGACCGTCGGGACGTGGTGGGTGCGCACCGAGGTCCTCGACCCCGAGCGCTGGACGGCCACCTCGGCGCTCGTCGTCGCCGACCCCGACGTGCGCGCCGACGTCGCCGCCGCGCTGGCCGACCGTGTGATCGAGGGGGTCCGCCTCGAGGAGGTCTTCGCCGCCACCCTTCCGTTCCCCCTGGGCCTCCTGGCCGATCCGTTGAGCGAGGGCGCGGCCGACCTGGTGGCCCGAGCCACGGTCGCCGGGGTCGCCACGGAGGCCTTCGGCGGGATCTGGGAGGCGGCCAGCCGGGTGGCCTGGACCGAGGTGCTGGCCGCGGTCCGAGGGCAGGGCGACGTCACGGTGATCGACGACGGCGCCCTGACCCTCGACCTCGGCCGGTCGCTCGACCTGGTGCGCGACGAGTTGTCCGACGCCGGTCGTCCCCACGATCGACGAGCTGGACTTCTCGGCGGTCGACACCAGGTTCGTGCTCGTCGATGCCCCCGAGCTGGAGCGGCTCCGACAGCTCGTGCGGGCCGTCGACGTCGGGGTGGTCGTGCTCCCGGTGCTCGCCGTGGTGCTGCTCGGGGTCGGGGCGGTGGTGGTGCGGCGTCCGGGTCCGGTGCTGGTGGCCCTGGGCGCAGGGATGGTGGTCGGTGTCGCGGTCACGGCGGTCGTCGCCGCCTGGAGCCGGTCGGTCGTCGTCGACGCCTTCAGTGGGGGTGTGCTGGGACCGACGGCGGCCGGCCGGGTCGTCGACACGGTGACCGAGGGCGCACGTGCGCGCCTCGGATCGGTGATGGGCGTCGGGCTCGTCCTGGTCGTCGCGGGTGCGATCGTGTGGACGGTCGGTGCTCGACGGAGGGCCCCTGCCGACGTGTGAGGTGGCGCGAGGTCAGCGCGCCGTCACCTCGACCGCGAGGAGGTCGTCGGGGGCCGAGACCTCCCGCAGCGCCAGGGTTCCCGGTTGGGTCAGGACCACGGTGACCATGTCCCCGGGCTGTTGGAGTCCGGTGTCGACCAGCGGTTGAGGGGTGGTGACGTCACGGTCGTCGAGGTCGACCGGCTCGGTGCCCGTGGGCGTGAGCACCCCGACCACGCGCTGGTCGTCGGGGCCCTCCACCCGGATCTCCATGACCGAGCCCGACGGCAGCCGGGCCGGGTCGGCGGACACCCGCGCGTCGCCTTCGCCCCGTTCGCCCACCGAGGCTTCGAGGCCTCCGGCGTCGGCCGTGATCACCAGCCGCGGTCGGAGGTCGGTGTCGGCCACCCCGGGGTCGCCGGTGGCGTCGTCGCCGCAGCCCGCCCCCAGGACGAGCAGGAACGCCGACACCGCGACGAGGCACCACGCCCGGGATCGTCGAGCAGCCGGCGGTCGCAGCACCGGGCGAGTCTGGCACGGGTCACGGTCGGGCCCGCGGAGGCGGCGAGCGTCGTGGCCGGCTCAGCTCTCGCGCTGCAGGTCGCGCAGCGCCCGGTAGCCGATGAGGGTGGCTCCCGAGCGGGCGATCATGGCCTTCAGGCCCGAGTCGTGGCACACGGCGTGGTGATCGTCGACCCTCGACGCCCAGTCGGAGGTCATGGCCCGGAGCTCGGGCGTGTCGAGCGCGGGGTGGACGTACATCTCCGTGACGCCCGCAGGGAGGTCGAACAGGGACGACTCGATGCTTCGGCGGCTGCCCACGCCGTTGACGTAGACGAAGTGGTCGGGGAAGACCACGCCCTCGTCGGCCGCGAGGCGACGGAACGGGAACCCGATGGCGCGCTCGGTGGATGCTCCCGACAGGCGCAGCGGCAGGCCGAAGTCGACGGCCAGCTCGAGGTAGACGTCGAAGAACTCCGGGCGCAACTGCAGCGCACCCATGTGGCTGTCGAGGTGGCTGACGTCGAACCCCCACAGGATCGCTCGTTCGACCTGGGCGCGGCACTCGCGGCGGACCTCGTCGAGGTCGGCGTGGTCCCAGACGTCGCTCAGCGTGCGAGGGAACCCGCCGTCGCCGTCGAGCAGCGACGGCGCCCTGGTGATCGGGCCCCACCGGTACCCGTCCCACTCGGCGTTGAGGGTGAGGTGCACGCCGATGTCCTCGCCCATGTACTGCTCGGCGGCGTGGCGGGCCCACGGGCACGGCACCATGAGCGAGGCGCTCGTGGCGAGACCGGTGCGCAGCGCGTCGTAGACCCCGGCGTTGGCGGCGTGGGCCAGGCCCAGGTCGTCGCAGTTCAGGATCAACAACTTGGCGTCGGCAGCGTGGCCGAGACGCTCGGCGAGGGTCGTCACGGGCCTGACGGTACCGCTCCCGAGCACGCCGTCCACAGCCCTCGACCCTCCTGGCGGGCTTCGGCGGCGGCGGCGGTGAAGGCGCGGGTGTGCCCCGTGTTGGGGGCGATGGTGAGGACTTCGGCGAAGCCGCCGCGCACGAGGTCGAGGTTGACGAAGAGGCGGTCGCTGCGCCGCACGACGTAGGCCAGCAGTCGGCCGTACACGTCGCGCTCCTCGCGGTCGCGTTCGAGGTCGACGGGCGTGCCCGGTGGGAGCAGCTCTTCGGTGTGCGCCGACGCCTCGGGTCCGTAGCACCCCACCGGCTTGGTGGGGTGCTTGGTCTCCGGGGTGTCGATGCCGATCAGGCGCACGTTCTCGGTGTGGGCTCCGAAGGCCACCGCGATGGTGTCGCCGTCGATCACCTCGCGCACCACCGTGTCGCCGCTGGCCCCGGGCGCGGGACGACCTCGCTGCTGGGCGACGAGGAACACCCCCAGCAGCGCGAGCCCGGCCAGCAGGGCGATGCCGGCGACGAAGGTCGCCCATCGAGGGGGGCCGTGGCGGAGGTGCGCCGGGGGAGTGGCGGACGCGCGCGATCCGGAACGAGCGTGGAAGGTGGCCATGGGAGCTCCTGGGCAAGGACCTGTGATGGCCACCGCGGTGGCGAGCGATCCGACCGTAGCCAGCTGGTGCGACAGTGGGAAGGGTCGGGAGTTCTGCTCCCGGCCGGGTCAGAGCCGTTCGATGACGGTGCCGGTGCCGAGCCCACCGCCGCAGCACATGGTGATCAACCCGTAGCGCCCGCCGGTGCGCTGGAGCTCGTGCACGGCCTTGGTGGTGAGGATGGCGCCGGTGCCACCCAGGGGATGGCCGAGGGCGATGGCGCCGCCATTGGGGTTCACGGTGTCGAGGTCGGCCCCGAGCTCCTTGGCCCACGCCAGCACGACCGAGGCGAAGGCCTCGTTGATCTCGACGACGTCGATGTCGGACATCGCGAGCCCGGTGCGCTCCAGCAGGTGCTGCGTGGCGTCGATCGGACCGGTGAGCATGAGCACCGGATCGACGCCGACGAGGCAGGTGTCGACCACGCGGGCCAGGGGCGTGAGGCCGAGGTCGGCGGCCTTCTCCGCCGACATCATGAGCAGGGCCGCCGCGCCGTCGGAGATCTGCGAGGACGAGCCGGCGGTGTGCACGCCGTCCTCCCGGGCCACCGGCTTCAGGGCGGCGAGGCCCTCCAGGGTGGTGTCGCGCAGCCCTTCGTCACGGGTGACGCGGTGCGTGGTGCCGAGGGGAGTCCCGTCGTCGGCGAGATCGGGGGCGTCGACCGGCACGAGCTGGGTGGCGAAGCGGTCCTCGGCCCAGGCCCGGGCCGCGAGGGCCTGGGAGCGCAGGGCGAACGCGTCGGTGTCGGCCCGCGTGATGGCCCACTTCTCAGCGATGCGCTCCGCGCCCTCGAACTGCGAGGTGGCCTCGTAGCGCGGGAAGTAGGTCTTGGGGAGCGCGGAGCCGAAGCCGAGCTTCTTCGACGAGTTCGATCCGATGGGCACACGGCTCATGGACTCGACCCCGCAGGCGACGGCGACGTCGATCACGCCGGCTCCGATGAGCGCGGCGGCGATGTCGGTGGCCTGCTGGCTCGACCCGCACTGCGTGTCGACGGTGGTGGCGGCGGTCGACGGCGGGAGGCCGGCGGCCAACCAGGCGGTGCGGGCGACGTTGAACGACTGCATGCCGACCTGGCTGACGCACCCACCCACGACCTGGCCGACCTCGGTGGGGTCGACGTCGGTGCGGTCGAACAGCGCGGTGAGCGCGACGCCCAGCAGGTCGGCGCTGTGAAGGGTGGACAGGCCGCCGTTGCGCTTGCCCACAGGCGTGCGCACGGCGTCGACGATCACGACATCGGTCATGGCCCGAGCCTACCGAGGACCCCGGGAGGGTCTCGTGGGACCTTCAGGCGGCGGTGGCGTGGGCCGGGTCGTCGCGCGGCCGTGCGACCACCCTGACGGGCCTGGCGGAGGGCTTCGCGGGCCATGGCGAGGCCGGAGCGGCCCACCGCCTTGGTGGTGTCGTCGATCCGCCACGGCATCGGTGTCTCGGGGTTGTCGGCCGAGCGGGCCTCGGCCAGGAGTCGGAGCTGTGCGTCCATGAGACCAGTATCCGCAGGGGGTGCGACAGTCGACGGTGGGCCCGATCCCCGGTTCGCCCGTCCAGGTTCCGTACAGGCCGTGGTCTCGGGTTCGTCACGACCAGGAAACCACGGGGATACGCCCCATCCCTACGTTGACCTGCGTGTATACAGCTCCGCATCCAGACGGGTCCCGGGCCCTGCGGGGACCTCGCCCATGCGGCGCTGAAGACGCTCCTGCTGCGGGGCGAGTTCCCGTTCGGGGCCCGGCTCGGCGAGGAACGCCTCGCCGCCCGTCTCGAGGTGTCCCGCACCCCGGTCCGCGAGGCGCTCGCCCGGTTGCATGCCGAGGGGCTCGTCGAGCGTCACCCCGAGGGTGGGTTCTGTCCCGTCCTGCCCGACCTGGACACGGTCAAGGGGCTCTACGAGGTGCGCTTCGCCCTCGAGCTCGACGCGCTCGACCGGCCGGCCCGTCGTGGCGTGCCCCGCGACCTCGCCGTCCTCGCCCGGATGCGCGAGGAGTGGGAGGCCCTCGGCGAGGGCGGGGCCGCGGCGCCCGAACCGAGCCCCGACTTCGTCTTCCTCGACGAGGACTTCCACATCGGCCTCGCCGCCAGCGCCGGGAACGAACCTCTCGTGGACCTGCTGGGGCGGGTCAACGAGCGCATCCGCATCGTGCGGATGCAGGACTTCCTCACCGAGGAGCGAGTGGAGTCCACCGTCGACCGAGCACCTCGGCGTGCTCGACGCCCTCCTCGACGGCGTCGACGCCGACGCCCGGGCCCAGCTCGATCGCCCACTTCGAGGAGCTCCGTCGCCGTCGTGCAGGAGCGGGCCGCGGTGGCGCTCGCCCGGATGCTGTCGGCGCAGGCACGACGATGACCCCGCCCCTCCTCGAGGCCCGGGGGATCACCCAGCGCTTCGGTGACCTCGTCGCCAACGATCCGTCGACTTCGTCGTGCGCTCCGGGGAGGTCCACGCGCTCCTCGGGGAGAACGGCGCCGGCAAGAGCACGCTGATGAAGGTCCTCTACGGGGTGAACCACCCCCAGGAGGGGACGCTCGAGGTCGACGGCGACCCCGTCCCGTTCGGGTCGACCGGCCGCCGCTCGGGCCGCCGGCATCGGCATGGTCTTCCAGGACCTGCGTCTCGTCCCGGCCTTCACGGTGGCCGAGAACGTCGACCTCGCGCTCGGCGTCGGGCCGGGTGCGCGACCGTCGGCTCGCAGCCCGCATCGCCGAGGCGGCCGAGCGCTCACGGCCTCGCCGTCGATCCCGACGCCGGTCGGTGCGGGACCTGTCGACCTCGCCGAGCGCCAGCAGGTGGAGATCCTGCGGGTGCTGCTCGCCGACGCCCGGATCGTCATCCTCGACGAGCCGACCAGCGCGCTGGCCCCCCAGGAGGTCGATGCGCTGCTCGAGGTGATCGACCAGCTCCGCGACCGAGGGCCTCGGCGGTGGTCCTGATCACCCACAAGCTGCGCGAGACCCGGGCCGATCGCCGACCGGGTCACCGTCCTCCGCGGCGGCGCGCATGGTCCTGAGCGGCGTCGACCCGGCGTCGCTCACCGACGACGAGCTCGTCGAGGCGATGGTCGGCAGCGTCCCGCCGCCGCTCCCGGCCGAGCGGGTCCCGGCCCGGCAAGGGCGCGCCGGCGCTCGTCGGTGAGCGGCCTCAGCGTCCACGGCGACGACGGCCGCCTGCGCGCATCACGGACGCGACGTTCATGGTCGCAGCCCGGCGAGCTGGTCGGGGTCGCCGGGGTGCTCGGGCAACGGCCAGCGCGAGCTGCTCGAGGCCGTCCTCGGCCTGCGGCCGATCCGACGCGGGCGAGGTCCACGTCGCCGGGTCAGGCCGAGCATCGGCCGGCGACGCCCGCGGCCGTCGCCGACGCCACTCGGCAGGCCGGCGCCGTCGATCGTGCCCGAGGATCCCGTGGACGACGCGGTCGTGCCCGGCCTCGACGTCCTCCAGCACCTCGTGCTCGACGGGCGCCCGCTGCCCACGACGCGGGGCGGGCGGTCGACTGGCGGACGGCGCGGCCGATGGTCGAGCGACACCGACGAGCGCCGGGCGCCTCAACCTCGCACGCCCTCGACCGGGAGGTGTCGACGCCCTGTCGGGCGGCAACATCCAGCGGGTCGTGCTCACCCGGGCGCTTCCTGCGTCGACGACGCCGAGCTGCTGGTGGTCGCCTACCCGAGCCGGGGCCTCGACATCGCCTCGGTCCGCGCCACCCAGGAGCTCCTGCTCGAGCGCGCGGGCCGGGGGCCGGGGATCCTCATGGTCTCCGAGGACCTCGACGAGCTGCTGGCGGTGGCCGACCGCATCGTCGTCCTCCACGACGGCGAGGTCGCCGGGCATCGTCGAGCCGGCCGACGACCGACCGCCAGGACCATCGGCCGGCTGATGCTGCAGGGAGCTGCCGCATGAGCACGCACCGTCCATCCCCGGCGGCCGCACCCGCCGGACACCGCCGCCGCCCGAGGTCCGGGACCACGACGGCGTCCCGGAGGTCCCGCCCGAGCGGGCGTCGACGTTCGGCCCGATCTGCCGTCAGGCCTCGCGGGCGCTGCTGCGGTGGGTCCTCGACTGCGTGGCGTTCGTCGCCTTCTCCGCTTTCCTGCTGGTCGAAGGGCGCCGACCCGCCGAGGTCTACGAGGCCATGTGGGACTCGGCGTTCGGCAGCCCGACAGCGTCGGCGAGACGCTCATCCGGGCCACGCCCCTCCTGCTCGGCTGCCCTGGCCGTGGTCGCTCCCCGCCCGGGCCGGCCTGTTCAACATCGGCGGCGAGGGCCAGCTGCTCATCGGTGCCATCGGCGCCGACCGGCATGGCCGACGGCTCGGCAGGTCGCCGCCCACCGGGCCGTCACGCTCGTCCTGATGGCCTGGCGGCGCGGCTCAGCGGCATGGCCTGGGCGGCGATCGCCGGCGCTCCTGCAGCAGCTGGTTCGAGCACGAACGAGGCCATCATCTACCCTGCTGCTCAACTACCTCGCCGTACATCATCCTCGCCTGGCTCGTGTTCGAGCCGTGGAAGGACCCGGCCAGCACCGGTCAGGCGTACTCCCGCGAGCTCGAGGAGCTCCGAGCGTCTCCCGATGCTGTGGGGCGACCGGGTGCATCGTCGGCATCGCTCGTCGCCGTCGTCGCCGCCGTGCTGGTCTGGTGGGCCTTCCGCAGCACCCGCTGGGGCTTCCGGCTCCAGGTCCTCGGCGGCAACCCCGAGGCGGCCCGTCGGGCCGGCATGAGCGGTCGAGCGGGCTCGTCGTCTGCGGCCTTCGCCGCCGGCGGCGCCGCTGGCCGGGCTCGGCGGGATGGTCGCCAGGTCGCCGGCGTCGAGGGTCGGCTGCGACCCGACCTGCTCGTCGGCTTCGGCTTCATCGGCTTCCTGGCCTCCTGGCTCGGCCGCCACCACCCGCTCAAGGTCGTCGTCGCCGCCGTCCTGCTCTGGCGGCCATCGCCGTCGGCGGCAGCGGGCTCGAAGATCACCGCCGGCCTGTCCGGCGGCGCCGTCAACGTCCTGATGGCCCTCGTCCTGCTGGCCGTGCTCGGCTGGGGCTCGAACGCCCGCGACGGAAGTCGCTGATGATCGAAGCGGTGCTGACCGGTGCGGTCGCCGGCGGGACCTCGATCCTCTTCGCCACGCTGGGCGAGATCGTCGCCGAGCGCTCCGGGGTCATCAACCTCGGGACCGAGGGCTCGATGCTGGCGGGCGCACTGGCCGCCTACGCCGTCGGCATCGAGACCGGCAACCCCTGGCTGGGCGTCGCTGGCCGGGCTCGTGGCCGGCGCCGCCCTCGCCGCGGTGCACGCCTTCATCGTGCTGTTCCGCAAGGCGCCAACCAGATCGCCAGTGGGCCTGGTCGTGACCTTCCTCGGCGCTCGGCCTCACCGCGCTGTTCGGTCAGGACTACGTCGGGCCAGGGCGTCGTCGCCGCTGCGAGCCTGGGCCGTCCCCGGACTGTCGAGCCTCCCGTTCCTCGGCGACGTCCTGTTCGACCACGACCCGCTCACCTACCTGTCGCTCCTCGCCGCGGTCGGCGCTGTGGTGGGTCCTGCGCGGCACCGCGTACCGGTCTGACGCTGCGGGCGGCCGGCGAGCGACCCGAGGTGCTCGAGGTCTACGGCACCTCGCCGCGCACGGTGCGGTTGCTGGCCGTCGCTGGTCGGTGGGGCCCTGGCCGGCCTCGGCGGCGCCCAGCTCTCGACGGCCTTCACCCGGAACTGGTCCGAGGACATGATCGCCGGGCGGGGCTTCGTCGCCGTCGGCGCTGGTGATCTTCGCCGGCTGGGACCCGCTGCAAGGCGATCGTCGGGGCCTACCTCTTCTGCGGCGCCGATCGCCCTCCAGCTCGAGCTCCAGGCCCAGGGCTGCGAGCGTCTCCCGCTTCCTCCTCGAGGCCCTCCCGTACCTCGTCGTCATCGTCGTGCTGGTCGCTGCTCAGCCGTCGCCGGCGGCACGCCGCACCCGAGGCGCTCGACGGGTCTTCGAGGCGCCGCGGCTGACGCGCTGGCCCGGCCCCGTCGCTCCACCCGTCCCTCCAACCTGCAACCCCCAGCTCACACAGGCACCTCACCCATGAGCATCCCGCACCCCGATCCGGTGCGATCCTCACCCGGCGCCGCCGTGCGGCGGCCCTGGCCTCATCGGCGCCGTCGTGGCCGCCGGCCCTGTTCGGCGCAGCACTGCTCCAGCGACGACTCGACCACGGCGTCGTCAGACGGGAGCGCCGGCGGATGGCGAGCCCCGACCGTCGGCTTCATCTACGTCGGTCCGAAGGACGACTTCGGCTACAACCAGGCCGCCTACGAGGGCAGCCTGGCCATCGAGGAGGCCTACCCCGACGTCGAGGTCCTCCAGGCCGAGAACGTGCCCGAGACCGCCGAGGCCGATGCAGGTCATGGAGGACATGATCGACCAGGGCGCCGACGATCATCTTCGCCACCAGCTACGGCCACCTCGAGTTCGCCCAGAACGTCGCCGAGAAGCACCCCGACGTGATCTTCGTGCACCAGGGCGGCCTCGAGCGCCGAGCACGGCGCTCGACAACGTCGGCACCTACTTCGGCACCGTGTACGAGCCGGTGTACCTGGCCGGCATCGCCGCCGGCGCGGCGAGCGAGACCGGACAAGCTCGGCTACGTCTACGCCTTCCCGATCCCCCAGACGCTGGCCAACATCAACGCCTTCACCCTCGGGCGCCCAGATCGGTGAACCCCGACGTCGAGGTGATCACCGTCTCCACCGGGCAGCTGGTGTGACCCGGCGCATGCAGGCCCAGGCGGCGGAGACGCTCCTCGACCAGGACGTCGACGTGCTCACCCAGCACCAGGACTGCACCAAGACCATCATCGAGACCGCCGAGGCCGCCGGTGCCATGACCGTCGGCTACCACTACGACGCCTCCGAGCTCGCCCCCGAGGGCTGGATCACCGGCTCGGAGTGGGACTGGGGCGCCGCTCTACACCGACATCGTCGAGACGGTGCATCGCCGGCGACTTCGTCGCAGCCCGACTACAACGGCGACTACCGGGTCGGCCTGCAGACCGGCGACAACCCGTTCGTCCAGTCCGCCTTCGGCCCGACGGTCGACGACGACACCAAGGCCGCCGATCGACGACGGCCAAGCAGCGCGTTCATCGACGGTGGCTCGCCGTTCGACGGGCCCGGTCGACGACCAGGACGGCGACGTGGTCTGACGCCGAGGGCGAGCAGCCCACCTACGCCGAGGTCGAGACCATGGACTTCTTCGTCGTAGGCGTCGACGGCACGATCGCTGATCCGGGCTCGTCCCGGCATCGGCGGCCGCCTCGGCGGCGACGCCGCCGGTGACGGCTCCGGCCACGTGCGCCGGCCGCACCCCTCGTCCCGAGTCGCGACCACCGTCTGGCGTCGTCGAGCCGGGGACGGGCCGCGTCGTGCTCGTGCACGGCGTCGGGGTCGGCGCCGAGTCCTTCGCCCAGGTCGGCGCGCTCCTGCGCGGACGCCGACCGCGGTCGGTGGTCACCGCGACGCCGGGCTACGGGCTCGACGGCCGCTCGCCTGGCCGCTGACCTCGGCGACCAGGTCGTCGCTGGTCGGCGTCATCGACCGCCTCGGCGACCGGCCGGCGGTGTGCTCGTCGGGCGTGAGCGGCGGAGCGACCCTCGGCCTGCTGGCCGCTGGTCCGGCGCCATCCGTCGGTGCTGCGGCCGGTCGTGGCTCACGAACCGCTCGTCGGCGCCGCTGCACCCGACCTGCACGCCGCGGCGTTCGGGCGCGGCCGACCGCCTCGCCGAGTCCGAGCGACCCGGCAGCGTCGGCCGCGTTCTGCTGCGCTGGTCGGGTCGCTACGGTGGGCCGGCGTCGACCGTGCGCCCCGCGACGGCCCGACTCGAGTCGCCGATCACGGCCCTCGATCCGCGCCGAGGTGCCGGCGTTCGCCGGCGTTCGACGCCGACGCCGTCGACCGGCTCGGCGCCGACGGACGTCGCCGTCTGACACGACCGTCGGCCGCGGCCACCGGCCCGCGACGTCACGAGGTCGCGGCCCTGCTCGCCGAGCGCGCCGGCGTCGACCGTGCACGGTCCTCGACGGCGCGGGCCACCTCGCCCAGTTCGACGCCCCGGCGGCGTTCGCCGACCGTGCAGTCGCAGCGAGCTGACCGCACGACGGGTCGGCTGCGATGACCACGACCGTCGACCGTGATCGCCACCGAGCCCTACCCCTGGCCCTACGACGGCCGATCGCTGACCTGCGCTCGCCCTGGTCGTCGCCGGCTGGGACACCGACTGGCGACCGCTGTGTCGCCGACGCCGTCGCACGCGATGGCCGAGCCGCATCGATCGCTGGCCGGCGGCCGCGCGGCCGCGGCGCGCCGACCGTGGTCGTCGCGCCACGTCCCGGCCCCGACGGCCGGCGGCGCGCCGACCGCCCGCCGCGGCACTCGTCGACGCCGCGCGGCAGTCGGGTCACGACGTCGCCCGCGGGCATCGACGGCTTCTACGGCAGCGCCGCTCGACGCTCATGCTGCGCGCGGCCGGCTCGCACCCACCTGCTGCTCGCCGGCCTCGGCCTCGAGGGCGCCGGTCCACTCGCACGCTGCGCACCGCCAACGACCGCGGCTACGAGTGCCTGCTCGTCACCGACGCCTGCTCCGCGCTCGACCGCGACCTGTCGCCGCGGCGCCGTGTCGAGCGTCGAGCATGTCCGGCGGCATCTTCGGTGCGGTCGGCGTCACCGAGCCGCGCGGTGCTCGGCCGCACTCCGCCGACCACCCGTCGACCCCATCCCCCGACCCCCGGACGACCACCCAGGAGCACCACCGATGACCATGCCGCACGGCCCACGTCACCCGGTCGACGCCGACCCCTACCCGTGGCCCTACGACGGGGTCGATCGACCCGGCGCGCACGGCGCTGGTCATCATCGACTGGCAGACCGACTTCTGCGGCCCGGGCGGCTACGTCGACGCCATGGGCTACGACCTGAACCTCACCCGGGCCGGCCTGGCCCCGACCAGCGAGGTGCTGGCCGCCGCCCGAGCGGCCGGCATGACGTCGTGCACACCCGCGAGGGCCACCAGCCCGACCTGTCCGACTGCCCGCCCAACAAGCTGTGGCGCTCGCAGCAGATCGGCGCCGGCATCGGCGACGCCGGACCGTGCGGGCGGATCCTGGTGCGGGGCGAGCCCGGCTGGGACATCGTCCCCGAGGTCGCACCCGATCGAGGGCGAGATCGATCATCGACAAGCCCGGCAAGGGGGCGTTCTACGCCACCGACCTCGACCTCGATCCTGCGCACCGAGGGATCACCCACCTCGATCCTCACCGGCATCACCACCGACGTGTGCGTCCACACCACCATGCGCGAGGCCAACGACCGCGGCTACGAGTGCCTGCTGCTGAGCGACTGCACCGGCGCCACCGACGTCGGCAACTACGAGGCCGCGCTGAAGATGGTCACGATGCAGGGCGGCGTGTTCGGCGCCGTGGCCCCCTCGTCGGCGTTCCTCGGGTCGATCGTCGGGTGAGCCCGACCACCCAGCCGTCCCCCGGGGAGCGGGGCGTCCCCCGATCTCCGCCTCGACGCGCTCCACGACGCCTACCTCCGGGGGCGGACGACGCCGGTCGAGGTCCTCGCCGAGGTCATGGCGTCGACCGGAGAGGCGCTCGACGACGCCACCCTGCTGGCTCTCGCCGATCCCGTGGTGGTGGCCACCCGCGCCGAGGAGCTCGCCGCCCGCCTGGCGGCGTCGGGAGAGCGGGCGTTCGAGGCCCTCCCGCTGCTCGGCGTGCCGTTCGTCGTGAAGGACAACATCGACGTGGCCGGCCTGCCGACCAGCGCGGCGTGCGCGGCCTACGCCTATCGGCCGTCCCGGTCGGCCCCCGTGGTCGAACGGCTCGAGGAGGCCGGCGCGATCGTCGTGGCCAAGTCGAACATGGACCAGTTCGCCACCGGACTGGTGGGCGTGCGCAACGAGGGAGGGTCGCCCGAGAACGCGCTCGACGCCTCGCTGATCCCCGGCGGCTCGTCGTCGGGATCGGCGGTGGCCGTCGCCCGCGGCCTCGCCACCC
This sequence comes from uncultured Iamiaceae bacterium, assembly GCA_963715425.1. Taxonomy (GTDB): domain Bacteria; phylum Actinomycetota; class Acidimicrobiia; order Acidimicrobiales; family Acidimicrobilacustridaceae; genus Rhabdothermincola_A. Next base: position 215,905 of record CAVQSE010000001.1, on the reverse strand, counting down.
TCGCCCTCGGGACCGACACCGCCGGCTCCGGACGGGTGCCGGCGGCGCTGAACGGCGTGTTCGGATGGAAGTCGGTGCCGGGCCGGGTCCCGAACGAGGGCGTCGTGCCGGCGTCGTGGTCCCTGGACTGCGTCTCGGTCTTCGCGGCTGACCTCACCGGCTCCCTCGCCGCCGGACGGATCCTCGACCCGAGCGGATCGTGGCGCCCGGTCGCCCCGGGGCGCGTGGGCTTCGTCGGTCCCGAGTGGCTGGTCGAGTGCAGCGAACCCGTGGTCGCCGGTCTGCGTTGGCTGGCCCGGTCCCTGTCGACGTCGCTGGCCGTCGACGTGGTCGACGTCGGGGCGCTGTTCCAGGTGGGTGACCTCCTCTACGGAGGGGCGTGGCTTGCGGAGCGCACCGCGGCGGTCGGCGACTTCATCGAAGCCCACCGCGACCAGGTCCTCCCCGTGGTCGCCGAGATCGTCCTCGGAGGCCGGAAGTGGACCGCGGTCGATGTCTATGAGGCCGAGCGCACGCGTCGTCGCCTGCAGGCCGGGCCCCTCGCCGAGCTCTGGCGCTCCGTCGACGTGCTCGTGGTGCCGACGGTGCCATGGTTGCCCACCCTCGCCGAGGTGGCCGCAGACCCGCTGGGGGTGAACCGCAGCCTCGGCCGGTTCACCAACTTCGCCAACCTCCTCGGTCTCGCCGCCGTCGCCGTCCCCGTCCCGGCGGCCCCCCGGGCCCATCCGGCGGTGCCACTCGGCGTCAGCCTCCTCGCCCCCGCCGGGCGTGAGGGGATGCTGGTGGGGCTGGCCGAGGTGATCGGCGGGGAGAGTGCGCACCGGCGTCTCGAACCGGCGATGGCGGGCGATCCCCGGCCCCGGATCGAGATCGTGGTCGCCGGCGCCCACATGGCCGGGTTCCCCCTCGAGCACCAGCTCCGCGATCGGTGAGGCCACCTTGGTGGCCCGCACCGAGACCGCGCCGTGCTATCGGCTCCACCACCTCGCCGCCCGGCCGCCGGATCGGCCGGCCCTGGAGCGGGTTCCTGTCGGCGGCCGGGCCATCGAGGTGGAGATCTGGTCGCTGCCCGTCGCCCGACTCGGCGGCTTCGTGGCCCAGATCGCGCCGCCGTTGGCCATCGGCACCGTGCGCCTCACCGGCGGGGAGGACCGGCTCGGGTTCGTGTGCGAGTCGGGGGGGTTGGCCGACGCCGTCGACATCACCCACCACGGTGGATGGCGTGCCTACATCGCCGCCGGAGGTCTCTCGTCCCCGGCGACGCCCGCCGCGGCATCGCCGGGTCCCACGGGAGAACGGTAGGGGAGCTCGGGGCCCGCTGAGGTCAGACCGGGGCGCCGGGGGCCACCAGGGGCCAGGGCCGTTCCCGTTCGAGCACGGCGGCGAGGTCCAACAAGAGCTCGTCGGCGTGGTGGCGGGCGATGATCTGCACGCCCACCGGCAACCCGTCGATCACGCCGGCCGGCACCGACACCGCCGGGCACCCGGTGATGTTGGCCGGGATGGTGAGGGCGCCGTTGTTCTCGGGGCCCACCCGCACGTCGCCGACGCGGGTGTTGAGCGTCACCTCGGCCGGGTAGGCCACGTCGGGGTTGGTGGCGCACAGCACCAGATCGACCTGGTCGAAGACCGCCGCCATGGCCTCGTTGGCCACGGTGCGCCGTTCGAGCACCCGTGCCGCCATGCCCAGGTCGAAGTGCTCCTCGGCCACCTGGACCCCGAAGGCCATCTCCTCGGTCAACAGCTCACGGTCCGAGGGCCAGCGGTCGCCGAGGTCCGACGAGCACGCCGGCCAGGCCGCTCATCGCCCACTCGAACCCGAGGCCGGGCACGTCGACGGTCACCCCGTCGACCCGCCGCAGGCCGGCGGCCGCGATGCAGCGCTTCGGCGGTCTCGGCGACCATCGATTCCACGGCGGGGTGCACGACCGCAGTGGCCAGGTGGGGGACCACGGCGATCCGGAGCCCGGCCAGGTCGTTCGAGCCCAGGCCCGCCTCCCATCCGCCGGGCGACGGGAGGCTGTAGGGGTCACGGCTGTCGTAGCCGGCGCAGACGTCGTACCAGCGGGCGGCGTCGCGCACCGAGCGGGCCAGGCAGCCGATCACCACGGTGAAGTTGCCGACCTGGGCGAAGGGCCCGCGGGGGATGCGTCCGATGGTGCCCTTCATGCCCACCAGGCCGTTGAAGCCCGCCGGGATCCGGATCGATCCACCGCCGTCACCGCCGGTGGCGATGGTGACGAGGCCGCCGGCCACCGCGCTGGCGCTCCCGCCGGAGGAGCCGCCGGCGGTGCGGCGTCGGGTCCCAGGCGTTGCCGGTCACGCCGTTGAGGCGGGTGACGCTCACGTTGAGCCCGCCGAACTCCGAGGCCGTCGTGTGGCCGACGGGTACCGCGCCGCCTTGCTCGACGGCCCTGCGTGACCATCGTCGACGTGTGGGTGGCCGTGCGATCGGCGAACACCAGCGACGCGTCGGTGTCGGGCCAGCCGGCCACCGGGGTGAGCTGCTTCACGCCCAACGGCACCCCCCCGAACGGCTTGGTCACGTCGGCGCGGGCGGCGGCGGCGAGGGCCCTCTCGGCGTCGACGTGGGCGAAGGCGTTCAGGTCGCTGGCCTCGATGGCGGCGAGGGTCGCCTCGAGCTCCTCGACGGGCGAACGCTCGCCGGATCGGAACGCCTCGACCAGCGAGGCCGCGTCACCCTGCCACGGTGTGTCGGTCACGGCCGAGACCCTAACGGTGCACCCGGGCGGCGGGGGAGGCGTCGGGTGTGCCAGCCGGGTGTTCCCGGGTCGTCGACTCGGTGCGCGCCGTTCACCAGGGTGGCGGATCGGCCCCTTGTAGGGTGCCGGACTGTGAACGCACGCGAATGGCTCGGGTTGGAGCCCACGCACAACCCCATGCGCTGGTACCTCCCGGTCACGCCCGGCATCTGCAGCGGCCTCGGCACCCTCTTCGGGGGCTGCGGCCTCGGCGCGGCCATCGAGGCCCTCGAGCGCACCACGGGTCGCCCGGTGGTCTGGGCCTGCGCCCAGTACCTCAACTACACCCGCCCACCCTCGGTCGTCGACCTCGACGTGCACATCGGTGCCCACGGCCGCTCCACCACCCAGGCCCGGGTGCTCGGCCAGGTCGGTGACACCGAGATCTTCACGGTCAACGCCTCGCTCGGCCAGCGCGACTTCGACGAGGAGGGCCAGTGGGTCACGATGCCCACCTCCCCGATGCCCGACGACTGCCCGCCGCGCGAGTACCGCTTCGACCCGGGCAACACCATCGCCAGCCGCCTCGAGTCGCGCATGGCGGTCGAGGCGCCGGGCACGGGGCGCACCGCGTTCTGGACCCGCATGCCGGGGCTCTCGATGAACTCCGCGGCGGCCCTGGCCATCCTCGGCGACTTCGTGCCGATGGGCCTCGGTCAGACCCTCACCCGCGAGATCAGCTCGAACAGCCTCGACAACACCCTGCGGGTGCTGCACACCGCCGCCACCGAGTGGGTCCTCGTCGACGTGCGCATCGAGGCGGTGGCCCGGGGCTTCGGGCACGGCCACATCTACCTGTGGGCCGAGGACGGCACGTTGATGGGCACCGCCAGCCAGTCGGCCATGATCCGACCGTGGCGCGAGCCGCCGGCCGGCCGATGAGCCCCGGCCCCTCGCCGCTACGGGATGACCATCCCCTTCGACGGGGTGGCCCTGCACGACCAGCGTGACTGGGTCGAGGAGCTGGCCGTCGCTGGGCTACACCGACGTGTGGTCGGCCGAGGCCGACGGTGCCGACGGCTTCACGCCCGCTGGCGCTGGCCTCGGTGTGGGCCCCGAGCCTGCGCCTCGGGCACGGCCATCATCCCCGCCTACACCCGGGGGCCGGCGTTGCTGGCCCAGAGCGTCGGCGGCCATGGCCGCAGGCCGCCCCGGGTCGGTTCGTGCTCGGCCTCGGCACGTCCTCCAACGTGATCGTCGAGCGGTGGAACGGCATCGCCTTCCATCGAGCCCTACGCCCGGATGCGCGACACGGTGCGGTTCCTGCGCCGGGCGCTGACCGGGGAGAAGGTCACCGAGACCTACGACACCTTCGCCGTGAAGGGCTTCCGGCTCGAAGCTGCCGCCCGGAGCAGCCCGTGCCCATCCTCGTCGCCGCGCTGCGCGAGGGGATGCTCAACCTGGCCGGACGGGAGGGCGACGGCGCCATCATCAACTGGCTCGTCGGCCGACGACGTCGCCCGCGTGGCGCCGATCGTCACCGCCCACGGTGCCGACAAGGAGATCGTGGCCCGCATCTTCGTGGCGCCGTCCGAGGACACCGACGCGGTGCGGGACGCGGCCCGCTTCGCCATCGCCGCCTACCTCAACGTGCCTGTCTACCGCGCCTTCCACGAGTGGCTCGGACGGAGCGACGTGCTCGCCGACATGTGGTCGGCCTGGAGCGCCGGTGACCGGCCCGCCGCTCTGGCCGCCATCCCCGACCACGTCGTCGACGCCCTCGTCGTGCACGGATCGCCCGAGCAGTGCCGGGCCCACATCCAGCGCTACGTCGACAACGGGGTCACCACGCCGGCGCTGGCGGTGCTCCCGCTCGCCCCCGACATCGACGTGCGGCGGTCCCTGGCCGACCTCGCGCCGCGGTGATCCCGATCCATCGTCGGTCCTGACCGCCGTTCGTGTCGTGGGGATCAGGTCGTGGGGATCAGGGCGTCGAAGTCGTCGACCGACCCCGCGTCGTTCACGCAGGCGATGATCTCGCGGCCGAGCGGGTCGAGATCGTCGACGACGAACTTCTCGAGCTCGCGGACGGCGAACTCCTGGAGCTGTCGCGCCCCGATGTCGTAGATCTCGGCGTGGAGCTCGCGCTGGAGCTCGACGTGGAACATCCAGCGGGGGATCTGTTGGCCCTCGACGGTGATGCCCATCGGGGCCCGACCCAGCAGCGGGAGGCGGGCGTCGACCAGGGTGCCCGGCTCGAAGCGGGCCGAACCCCGTCGGGCGAAGTACTCGCGGCCGATCCACTGCGGCATGAAGCCGACCTTCCAGCACCCGATGTGCTGGTTGGGGAAGAGCAGGTAGTCGACGGCGGTGGTGGTCTGGATCTGGCGCAGCAGCAGGTTGGCCTGGTCGACCCGTCGACCGGTGGCGAAGGGCCAGTAGGAGCCCACCCCTTCGCTCGACATCCCGCCGGTGTCGACGATGCTCGGGTTGTCGTGGCCCCGCGGCGCGACCAGGCGCCACACCCAGGCCAGGGCCGGAGGAAGGCTGTGGAACAGGCCGATCACGCCGTAGCTCGGCGTCTCGGCGGTGCACGGCGGGGTGCGGATCCCGAACGAGCGGATGTCGACCTTCACCGTGCCGGTCACGACGTCGGGGACGATGCGGCGGGGGATGACCACACGCGGGTTGGGGGTCGGGACCCCCGGGGCATCCATCGTGTGCTCCCAGATGAGGGCCCGGCTGTCGGGGGCCGCGTCGATGTTCAGGAACAGCAGCGGTTCCGCGGGGTCGGCGGTGAGGCGCTCGAGGTTCGGGTCCGTCCCGTAGTGGGTGATGTGGTTGACCCGGACGAACCAGGCGTCCTCGGCGTCGCGCAGGTGCAGCTTCTGCGTCGTCGCTCTGCAACGACGGGTGGCACATCGCCATGTCGTCGGTCACCGGGCGCAGGTCGCAGGTGCGCGTGGGCAACACGATGGTGCGCACGTCGTCGCGCTCGACGTTGCTCCCGAGCACCAGCGTGCCGTCGGTCTGGCGGTGGGGGTACTCGAGCATCTCGCTCTTCCCCGAACCGCTGGCCCCTTCGTGCATGAAGGTGACGACGTTGTCGTAGGGGGTGACGACCTGCACGGTCGAGCAGTGGGCGACCACCCAGCCCTCGTGCTCGCCGATGTTGATGAGCACGCCGTACACGCCCTTCTTGGCGCTCGGCCCCGGGTAGAGGTTGTAGCTGAACAGCTCGTGGAGGTGGTCCTCCTCGCTGCGGTGGTGGACCACCACCTGCTTCCCGTCGAAGTGGGTGTGCCGGAACGGCGGGGCGACGTAGAGCACGGCCCGCGGGACGAACGGGTCGGGGAGGTCGTCGACGTCGACGATCCCCTGCAGCAGCGCCAGCCCGAGGGCGAAGAAGCCGGCGTTGGCGGGAGCGATGACCACCGCCGGCACCCCGGTGTCGTGCTCTCCGGCGATGAACGGGAACACGGCCAGCTCCTGGTCGGCGAGCCAGTCCAGGGTGGCGTCGCGCAGCGGGGTGAACTCGGTGCCGAACCGGTCGCGGTAGCGGGTCTTGTCCGTGGGCAGCTCGTCGCCGACGACGAGGGCGTCGGGGTCGCGTCGGCGCATGTAGGGCTCGACGTAGTTGGCGCTCACGCCGTTGCGCACCGCGACCGCGACCGCCTCGACGACGCGTCCTCTGCCCGGCACGTCGTAGGCCACCTCGGCGATCCCGTCCCCCACCGCCATGCCCGCCAGCTCCTCCACCGTGCGGGGCACGGTCACCTTCGGGGCCCGGGACAGGACCGCCTCTGCGTCGGCGGGGAGGGGGATGAGGCGCCACGAGTCGTCCATGGCGTCCTCGCTAGCGCGGCCATGGGACGGCACGGGGACGACAAGAGCGACCGCTCGATGAATCCTTGATGACCTCAGGTTGACGAGCCGGCGCCGGACCCCGACCGGCGCCGGTCAGAAGAGGTCGAGCTGCTCCGTGCGGGCCGCACGTTCGGGAAGCGGCTCCCAGAGGACGCCGCCGCGCGGTCCGAGGGTGCGCACCTCGACCAGGTCGAGCGGGAGGGCCCGCAGGGACCCTTTGCCGTCACGCACGCCGAGGCTGCCGTCGGCCTCGCGCCGGGCCACGTTGCCCTCCTTCCACCGTTCGTTGTCGCGGCGTCGGAAGCGAACCGTCGCCCCCGGGCGCAACCCGAGCGCGGCCAGGCCGGGGTCGGTGGGGTCGGCGTCGGCCGTCGAGGGCGTGGTCCGAGTGGTCCGTGGGGCGCGTGGTGTCACCGGGGTGTCCCCGCCGGGCGGCGGTGGTCGAGGTCGGACGGGTCCATGCCCGAGGAGACTACGACCCGCCCGCGACAGCGCCGTGCGCCTCGTCGTCGATGCCGGCAGCGGCGGCCATCGTGGCGCGCACGGTGGCCATGCGATCGGCCCCCCACGGCAACGGCATCACGACGGGGACCTCCACGCCGCCGTCGACGTAGGCCTGCACGGTCGCTCGCACGTGCGCGGCGTCGCCCATCACGTCGATGGCGTCGACCATGCGATCCGACACCGCGGCCAGCGCTCCCTCGCGGTCGCGCGCCCGGTGGTGCTCGCGGACGGCCGCGACCTCGTCGGCGAAGCCGGCCCGCTCGAAGTTGCGGGCGTAGCTGTCCACGACGATGTAGGAGAACAGGTCCCGGCGGGCCAGGTCCACGCCGTCGGCGCGGTCGCACACGCCGACGTGCACGTAGGCGTAGACCGTGGCGTCGCCGCCGGCGCGCACCTGCTCGACCGACCACGGCACGTGTGACGCCGGCAGGTAGTTCAACAGCACCCCGTCGGCCAGCTCGCCGGCCAGGCGCAGCATGGCCGGGTTGAGCGCCGCGACCACGATCTTCGGCCGGCGTTCCCCGAGGCGCACTCCCAGGCGGAACTTGCGCACCGTGTAGAAGTCGCCCTCGAAGGTGACGGGCTCGCCCGACAGGCACTCGCGCAGGAGGGTCACGTACTCGCGCACCTGGGCCAGCGGTCGTTCCCCGTACCCGGCGCCGTGCCACTGCGCGGCCACGACCGGCGACGACACGCCGATGCCCAGGAGGATGTCGCGATCGGGGTGCAGGGCCTGCAGCGTGGCACCGGCCATCGCCACCACGCCCGGGGTGCGCAGCTGGAGGGCGATGACGCCGGTGCCGAGGTCGAGGTGGGGGTTGGCCGCTCCGGCGGCGGCGAGGGTCACGAACGCCTCCGGCCCGGTGGTCTCGGCGGTCCAGAACGAGGAGTACCCGAGCTCACCGGCCCACCGCGAGGCGTCGACGGCGCGGTCGAGGCCGAGGTTCATGAATCCGGCGAAGGTGACACCGAGGGCGGGTGGGGAGGCCATGGCCCGGACGCTACCGAGCCGGCTCGGTGGGCGCCGCCGTGGTGGTGCGTCGCCTCAGGCTCTCGGGGTCACCAGCGGCCCGAACGGGTCAGCACGTACGGCGCACCGGTCCGGCCCTCGCCGACCCAGCTCACCCTCGCCTCGAGGTCGCGGTTGGTGTTGCCGAAGCAGTCCGGTTGGTCGAGCTCGACGGTGGCCAGCACGCCGTCGGTGCTCACCGCCGTGCCCAGGACCGCGCCTTCGCTGAGCACGTCGAGGCGCATCGTTGCGCCGGCCGGCGCCGTGAGGTTGACCTTCAAGACGTTGTCGCAGAAGAGGTTCAGCGAGTGGTCGACCCTGAACGGGTAGAGATCGACGGCATCGGCCGGGACGAGGTTCGCCTCGATGCGATCGACGAACTCGGTGCCGCCGATCGTGTCCGACACGGCCTCGCAACCGGTCGTCGGGTCGTCGTCGTAGTCGGCGCGCCCCGGGAGGCACTGCGTGCCGTCGGTGCCGATGGCCACCGGCTCGCCGCACGGTTGGTAGGGCAGGTCCTGGCAGGGCGGTGGGGTGGTGAAGGGGGCGAGGGCGGTGTCGGTGAGTCCGCCGGCGCCGCCCACCCGGTCGGCGACCGCCACGGCGCCCAGCACCACGGCCAGTGCGCCGAGCGTGCCGGTGGCCAGGCCGATGAGCCGCCCTCGGCGACGACGGGGCACCGTCGCCCCGTCGATGCGGGTGCCCTCCGGGCCCTGCGGGGCCCGCGCGGCCGTGGCGTCCTGGGTCCCGCCGCGACGACCTCGGCCGGGCGTCCAGTCCACGGCCGCGCGGGCGGCGCTCGGACGGCGCTGGGGGGACCGGGCGAGCGCCGGGGCCAGGCGTCGGCGGACCGAGCGATCGAGGCCGGCGGGGAGAGGCGCGAGTCGGCCGCGGGTGGCCCTCGCCAGGACCACGGCCGGCTCGCCACGACCATAGGGAGCCTGCCCTGTGGCGCCGAAGAGGAGGGTGGCGGCGAGGGAGAACACGTCCGCCGGTGGACCGCTGAGCTCCCCTCGGGCCTGCTCCGGCGCCATGTACTCGGGCGTCCCGATCACCGCGCCGGTGACGGTCAGCCCGCCCGTCGCGTCGCGGATCGTCGCCACGCCGAAGTCGGCGAGATAGGGGGTGCCGTGCTCGTCGAAGAGCACGTTGGCCGGCTTGATGTCGCGATGGACGATGCCGTCGCGGTGGGCCGCGGCCAGCGCGCCGAACAGGGCGTCGGCGAGCACGTGGACCTGACCCGGCGAGAGCGGGCCGTGGTGGTGGACCTGGTCGGCCAGCGTCCCGCCAGCCAGGTACGGCAGGACCAGCACGACGTCGTCGCCCTCGTCGACGACGTCGAGCAGCGGTACGACGTTCGGGTGGTCGAGCCGGGACAGCGCTGCTGCCTCGCGCCGGATGCGGGCCCGCGCCCGGTGCATCTCGTGGGCGCTGCCGTGCAGGAGCAGACGCTTGCAGGCCACGGTGCGGCCCTCGTCGTCGATCGCGAGATCGACGACGCCCATTCCGCCGCGGCCGAGCCGACGTTGCACCACATAGCTCACGAGGCGTCGAGCCTACGGGTCCGGCGTGACGCTGCGGTGTCAGCGATGCCGGGGAAAATGATCTTCCCGAAACCCGACTGTCACAGGTCTCCGCCTACGATGGTGTTCACGCCGACGGTCACGACAGGAGCAACCATGACGGAGACCCACGAGCACGAGAGCATCAGCGAGGCGCTGTCGATCATCGATCGAGCCCTCGGGGAGATGCTCAACCGGGAGCTCGTGAGCACCGACGAGGTCTCCGACCTCCTCCTCGACGTCCGCACGCTGCTCACCAACGAGGATTCGGCGCTGGCCCAGAACTGAGCGTCGGGTCGGCCGGTTCGGCCGCCGGACTGATCGCCCGTCCACGAGGCACGGCCCTAGGGCTGTGCCTCGTGCGCGTCCGGCTCGCTGCGGTGGCGCTGCTCGGCGGCGGTGAACAGCTCGGCGAACGATTCCTCGATCAGCGCGACGAGTCGCACCGGGTCCTGCACGGCACCGGCGTCGGAGTGCACCCCCAGGTGGCACACCCCGTCGAAGGAGAGCAGGGTGACGTTGAGCGCCGCTGCGGTGAGCGGCCCGATCGGGTAGTCCACCAGCACCCGTGCTCCTGCCAGCCAGAGCGGCACGGGCGCGCCGCGCAGGTTGGAGGCGGCGAAGTCCACCGCCCGAGCCTGATCGCGCAGGACCCGCGTGACGAGGGCGGTCGGGAGCAGGTTGGCGATCGTGGCCAGGGGCTCGATCACCCCGAACGCCGGGTCGTCGCGGGCCGGTCCGAGGAGCTCGTGGATCTGCGCGAAGCGGACCAGGGGATCGGTCTCGTCGATCGGGACGACCACTCGGGCCGGCACGAACGCGTTGCCGCCCGACGACCCCCGGGTGCGGGTGCTGACGGGCATCGCCATCCGCAGACGCGCCGCAGGGAGGTCGGCCTCACGGTGCAGTGCGCCGATGGCTCCCGTCAGGGCGGTCACGAAGACGTCGTTGACGCTGCCGCCGAGGGTCCTCGCGGTGGCCTGCATCGGTGCCAGGTCGACGTCGACCGCGTCCAGGCGCCGTCGCAGTGTCCGCGTCGTCCACAGCGGCGACAGCGAGCGGTCGTTGAGCGTGAACTGGTCGAGCACCGCCCGTGCCGTCCCGACGCCCGAGCCGACGGCGCCGGGCAGGTCGGCGGGGTGTGTGAGCAGTGTCGTCGCGCCGCCGAGGACGGCCTGGGTGGCCCGGCCGGCGCGCCGGAGCACCACCCCGGCGGTCCGCGTGGCCAGCTCCAGCGATCCCGGCGCACCGTCGCGCTCCGAGGGGCCGGGGCCGTCGTCGTGGTCGAGGACGGCCAGACCGGGTTCGAGGTCGAGGATCGCCTCGGCGGCCCTCAGCCCACCCTCACCGTCGGTGATGGTGTGGTGGATGCGTTGGACGCAACCCGGAGCCACCGTCCTCGAGTCCGTCGACGACGACGAACTCCCAGAGCGGGCGGTCGGGGTCGAAGGGCTCCCGGACGAGACGCACGGCGAGGTCGAAGAGCTGGCGGCGCGTGCCGGGGGAGTCCAGGGTGACCACCCGGAGGTGGTGGTCGATGTCGAAGTCAGGGTCGTCGCACCACGCCGGTGGTGTCAGGCGGCCGGCGGGGCTGGCCACGCGTTGGCCGAACCGGGGGCTCTCGGCGACGAGCCGGAGGAGGCGTCGGCGGAGGTGGTCGACATCCGGACGGCTGTCGAGCAGGGTGAGGCTGCCGAAGGTGGGATCGAGGAACGGATCACGGCCGACGTGCCACATGAGCGCCTCGACATCGCTCATCCATCCGGTGGTCATCGTTCGTCCCTCACCGACCGTCGTCTGGCCCCGGTCGGGCTGTCACCCGTCGGGCTGTCGCCCCGGCGACGACGCTACCTGTCGAGGCTCGTGTGCTTGAACTCGTTGAGCGAGGGCCATCCCGTCAGCATGGAGACGCACTGCTCGATGGTGCGGCGAGCGTCGGCGGCGTCGACAGGGAGCTCCATGAGCCGGACGAACGCCGCGCGTCCTTCGGTCATGAACGTCGGGACCCCCCACACGTCGAAGTCCGCCACGGCGGCCTCGTGCTCGCGGCGCACCGTCGCCAGGGGGCGGCCCGAGGAGATCTCGGCGAAGACGGGCGCCGCCTCCACACCGCTGGCGCGGAGCAGCTCGCCGACCACCTCCGGATCGCGCAACTGGGCCCCGGCGGTGTGGCGGGCCTCGAAGGCGTCGTGGTGGAAGTCGAGGAAGCGATCCGGGTGCTGGTCGCGTACGACGACGGCAGCCTGGAGCGCCAGGAGGCCGGTGTCGTCCTGGGGACGCTCCCAGATGGGGGCCTCCCCGGGTTCCACGTGGACCTGGCCGAGGCTGAACGGCACGAAGGTGACGTCCCAGTCGGCGCCGTCGCGCAGGCCCTCCACCACGTGGTGGTGCACGATGCGGGCGAACGGACAGCGGTAGTCCCAGGTGAGCGCGAAGGTGACAGGCACGCCAGGCTGGAACCGACGGCCTCCGGGTCCTATTCCGTGACGCGGCGGCGACGGGCGGAGGAGCGAGGCCTCAGCGTCCCCGGTGCAGAGGCCACACGCGACGAGCCAGCAGGCCGAGCGCCGTGCCGACGACGACCCCGCCGACCACGTCGGACGCGTGGTGGATGCGCACGTGCACCCGGCTCGCCGCGATGAGGCCCGCCAGGCCGAAGTACAGGGGCTTGCCCCTCGTGCGCGGATCCTGGGTGAGCAGCAGCGCCGCCACCATCGCCGTGCTGGCGTGGCCGCTGGGGAACGACGTGGTCAGGGGGATCCGGATGCGATAGGGCCGGGACACCTGCGCGACGGGACGCTCGCGCTTGAACTGGCTCTTGATGACGCCGTTGAGGAGCACCGATTCGGTGCCGAGGGCCAGCGCGAGACGGAAGGCCGCGTCGGCGTCGGCCTCCGAGCGCAGGCCCTTGGTGAAACCGAGCAGCGCCCAGATGAGCCCGAAGTCGCCGAGCTCGGTGAGCGAGTAGAGGATGCGATCGGTCGGCTCCGTGCCCCGGAGGCGGTCGAAGGCCCGATCGACGGCGTCATCGAAGCGGTGCACCGCGGACCGCCGGCTCGGAGGCTCGACCTGGTGGTGCGGCAGCGGGAGCTCCGGATGAGCCGTTGCCAGCTGCTCGAGGCCGGCGTCGATCAGGTTCCCGGGTGGGAGGGCCTCGTCCGCGGACCCGACCTCGATGTCGTCGGCGGGGAGGTCGGGGTGAAGGTCGGGCGTCGTCACCCGGGCGATGCTACGGGCACGGCCGTGCCGGCCCCGCCCGTGGCGGCCGCCGCTTCGGCGGCGGCCGCGGCGCGCAGCTCCACCGCGACGTTCCGGCCCTCCTCGGGATCGCCACCGAAGGCCGGGCAGTACGCCTGGTAGGCGCAGTAGTCGCACAACCGGGACGTGCGGGGACGGAAGTCGTCGCGCTCGCAGGCTCGTTCGATGGCGCTCCAGATGGCTCTGACCTTGCGCTCGAGGGCGCGGACGGACTGCTCGGTGGGCACGGTGGTGATGGCCACCGGGTCGGCCAGGTACAGCAGCTGGACGCGTGCCGGTCGGCGGCCCAGGACCCGCTCGCAGAGGAAGGCGTAGAAGTGCACACCGCTGAGGCGGGACTGCTCGAAGTTCTGCCCGGGCGCCCGCCCGGTCTTGTAGTCGGTGACGACGAGCTCGCCGTCGGCGTCGACCTCGAGTCGATCGATGATGCCGCGCAGGCGCAGGCCGTCGAGTTGCACCTCGAGCTTGAGCTCGAGCCCGATGGGGGTGACCGAGGAGGGGTCCTCGAGGGCGAAGTACCGCTCGACGAGGCGGTGGGCCTCGTCGGTCATCAGGGTGAGTCCGGCGTCGTCGAGGTCGAGGGCCCGGAACTCGGGGTCGTCGACGATGGCCCCAGCGGCGGCGGCGACGCACTCGGCCCCGGCGGCCGCAGTGCGCTCCAGCGGCTCTCGCAGCATGAGCAACTCGAGGGCAGAGTGCACCAGCGTGCCCTTGACCGTGGCCACCGTGGGCGGATCGGGGAGCCGGTCGATGGCCGAGAACCGAAAGGCCAGCGCACACTCGCTGAACGACGACACCTTCGACGGTGACAGCGACGACGGCAACTCGAGGGGCATGTCCCTCAGGGTAGGCACCCCCGACGACAGCGCACCGGAAGGTCGGCCCGGCCCGGCCCGACGCTCGCCGGAGCGCCCGGTGCCGGCCCGGTGCCGTGCCCGGGTCAGAGCCCGGCGAAGGCCTGGCGGATCCCGAGGGCGATCGCCGCAGGGTCCTCCAGCGGGCCGAAGTGGCCCAGTTCGGGGAAGGACTGGAGGTGGCCCTGGGGGAGGGCGTCGGCGATGGGTCCGGCGAAGGCCGCCGGGCCCATCGCCGACGGGTCGCCGACGGCGATCGTGACCGGGCAGGTCACGTCAGCGAGGTCGTGGAAGGCCGTGCTGGCCGAGCCGAACGAGAAGATGTCGGCTTCGTGCTCGGGCGCGCACTTGAGTCGCACCGAGCCGTCGGCCTCCACCGAGAAGCCGTGCTCCACGTAGAGCTCCAGGGCCCGAGGATCGAGGGCCTGGAACGGGGGCTTGGCGGCGAAGTTGGCGATCGCCTCGTCCGCGGACGAGAAGCGGGCACGGCGGCGCCGCGCTCCGGCCGAGAGCGGGTTGTCGGGCACCGGGCCGTCGGTGATCATGTCGGGCGGCATGACGACGGGCTCGTAGCACCACAGCCCGCGGAAGGTGCCGGGACGGCGGCTCTCGGCCATCATCAGCGCCGCGCCCCCCAGGGAGTGGCCCACGCCGAACGGGTGCTCGAGGTCGAGGCCGTCCACGACGGCGAGCACGTCGTCAGTGAAGCCGCCCCAGTCGAGGTCGACACCGGGCGGCAGCTCCGAGTCGCCGTGGGCGCGCAGGTCGACGCTCCAGCAGTGGACGGCGCGGAGGCGCTCCGCGACCACGGACCAGACGAGGCCGTGGAGCCCGTTGGCGTGGACCATCACCACGTCGGGACCCTCGCCCCCCAGGTCGTGGACGGCCAGCTCGACGCCGGAGGTGGAGGAGATGCGCATGGCGGGCCATCCTGGCCCGGCGCACCGGTACGGTGCACGCCGTGCCCGGCCCCCTCGATCCTTCCCAGCCGGTCGACGCCGACGCCGAGGGCGAGGTCCTCGCGGCCAACGAGTCCTTCTACGCCGCCTTCGAGGCGCGGGACCTCGACGCGATGTCCGACCTCTGGGCCCACGCCGACCAGGTCACCTGCGTGCACCCCGGGTGGGTCACCCTGCGGGGCTGGGGTGCGGTCGCGGCGAGCTGGGCGGCGCTGTTCGGCGGTCCCCAGCGGCTGCAGTTCATCGTGACCGACGTCCGCGCCGTGATCGGCGCCGACGTCGCCTGGGTGACCTGCGACGAGAACCTGTTGGGCGGGGACGGCGGTGCCACGGTGGCGGTCGTGAACGTGTTCGCCCGCGACGCCGAGGGACGGTGGCGGATGGTGGCCCACCACGGTTCGCCGGTCATGGGGCAGGCCTTCGCGGCTGACGACGCCGGCGCCCAGGGTCACTGAGCGGCCGGGTCTTCTCGGTGTGGTCGTCAGTCGAGGACGACGGCGGTGTCGCCGGTTCCCAGCGAGGTGCGCCGTGGCGCCAGATCGAGAGCACCGTTGCGGGTCACGACGCACAGCAGGACGGGGCGGTCGTCACTCACCTGTGCCGAGGTCGGGATGGCGTCGACCGTCGTCGCATCGTCCTTCCCGACCACGATGCTGCGCAGGCGACGACCCTGCTCGAAGGCGCTCTGGAGGTCGGGTTGGGTGGTGCCGCGGGAGAAGGGTCGTCGGCTCCACGTGGTCGCCGGCGCCACCTCGACGAGCTCGTCGTCGCCGTCGTCGGGCCGCCGCGACCGTCCTCCTCCTCCGATCACCCGGTCGCGCAGGCGACCCAGCCGTGACGCGGACACGGGGACCTCTGCTCGGCGCTGGGCGGGCAGCACGAAGACCTCCTTGCGGGAGAGGTCGTCGAGGCACCGGGTGAGGGCCACGGCGTTGTGCTCGTCGTCCGGTGAGGCGATCACCGCCGAGCGGATGCCCTCGAAGGCCACGTCGAGCCGCGGCGACAGGATCGGCGCGGTGAACAGCCGCCACGGATGGCTGCGCTGGGCCAGGTCGTAGCGGCCGCTGGCCACGACCGTGACCTTGACCCCCTGCTCGGTGAGGCGATCGGCCAGCGCCAGGAGCCAGGGCTCGCCCCCGACCAGGAGCAGGCCGGTCGGTTCCGGGAGCTGCACGCCCAGCCGTCGCGCCGCCGGTCGGGCGCTGAGCCCGTACACGAGACACGTCCCGACGATCACCAGGAAGACGATGGCGACGATCTGCTCGCCGTCCCGACCGGATTCGGCCAGCTTGAGGCTGAACAGCGCGGAGGTGGCGGCGGCGACGATGCCCCGTGGGCTCATCCACCCGACGAAGGCGCGGTCGGCCCACGTCATCCCGCTGCTCACGGTGCACACCCACGTCACGACGGGCCGGACCACCAGCACGGCGACGGCCACGAGCGCGATCGAGGGCACGATGACGTCCACCAGCTGGTCCACGTCCACGCGCGCCGACAGGAGGATGAAGAGGCCGCCGAGCAGGATGATGCCGATGTCCTCGTTGAACGCCGTGATGCGCCGGACCTGGATGAAGCGCTGGTTGGCGAGGATCACGCCGAGTGCTGTCGTCGCGAAGAGCCCCGACTCGGACTGGACGGCTTCGGCCCCGGCGTAGGCCCCGACGACGATCATGAAGGTGACGGCCAGTTCGAGGTCGTCGGGGACCAGGTACTTGCGCAGGGCACCGACGAGCAGGATCGAGCCGAGGATGCCGAAGGCGATGCCCACGCCGGCGGTGCCGAGGAGCCGCTCGCCGGGGGAGCCCTCGTTGAGGATCACCTCGAGGACGATGAGGGCCAGGGTCGCCCCGATCGGGTCGATCATGATCCCCTCCCATCGCAGGATCGTCGAGGACGGGGCACGGGGTCGTGACAGCTTCAGCAGCGGCCCGACCACGGTGGGGCCGCTGACCACGAGCAGGGCGCCGAGGAGGGCCGCCTGGCTGAGAGGGAGGTCGAACAGCGGCATCGCCACGAGCGCGAGCGTGACGCCGGTGATCACCACGCCGATGGTGATGAGGCGCACGACCGGTTTGGCGCCACTGGTGCGCAGCTCGGCGATGTCGAGGCCCAGGCCGCCCTCGAACAACAACAGGCCCACCGCCAACGAGACGACGGGGAAGAGCGCGTCGCCGAAGATCTCGTCGGGGTCGACCAGATCCAGCCAGGGCCCGACCGCGAGCCCCGCGGCGATGAGCAGGAGGATGGCGGGGAGCTGCAGACGCCGGGCCAGCCACTGCATCCCGACGCCGAGGACGACGACCGTCCCCAACCCGATGATGATGTCGTTGCTGTCCATGGGGGAGGGGGTTCCCGGGTCGACGGTGCCCGACACGGTGCGCAGGGTCTCGGAGGGGCAACCTTAGGCGTCGCCGCCGCCGGGTCTTCGTCCGGTCGCACGGGCAGGTGGCAGGCGCGACACTGGATCTCGTCACCCGGTCGGCGCCACCCGTCGGCCTCTCGACGCGGGAGAGACCCATTGCTGCGCGTCACCCTGCGAGGCCTCCTCGCTCACAAGCTGCGGCTGGCCACCACGGCGTTGGCGGTGATGCTCGGCGTCGCCTTCATGGCGGGAACGCTGGTGCTCACCTCCACCATCGGTGCGACCTTCGACGGCCTCTACGCCGATCTCAACGCAGGCACCGACGTCCAGGTGCGGTCCGCGGAGGTGGTCCAGACCGACTTCGGTGATCAGCGGGGCACGCTCGACGACGCGATCCTGGGCGAGATCGCCGCCGTCCCCGGTGTGCGCACGGCCTCGCCGGACGTCACCGGGTACGCCCAGTTCGTGGGCAAGGACGGCAAGGCGATCGGCAACCCGAACCAGGGGGCTCCCACCCTGGGGTTCAACTGGATCGAGGATCCCGACGTGAGCCCCCTCAACCTCGCCGACGGCCGACCGCCCGCCGGCCCGGGTGAGGTGGTGATGGACAAGGCGACGGCCGACGGCGAGGGGTTCGCCCTCGGCGACCAGGTCACGGTGCTCTCCGCGTCGGGCTCGGAGCCGTTCACCGTGGTCGGCATCACCCGTTTCGGCCAGGTCGACAGCCCGCTCGGCGCCACCCTCGCCGTGTTCGACCTGGCCACCGCCCAGCGCGTCCTCGGCCTGGACGGACGGCTGTCGACCGTCTCGGTGGTGGCCGACGACGGCGTCAGCGAAGAGGAGTTGGTGCGCCGCCTCGACGCCGCCCTGCCCGAGACCGTGCAGGCCATCACCGGGACCGAGCTCACGTCGGAGCAGCAGACCCGGACCCGCGACGCCCTCGGCTTCTTCAACACCTTCCTGTTGGCGTTCGCCCTCATCGCCCTGTTCGTGGGCTCGTTCATCATCTACAACACCTTCTCCATCATCGTGGCCCAGCGCACGCGGGAGATGGCCCTGCTGCGGGCTGTCGGCGCCGGCCGCCGACAGGTGCTCTCGTCGGTCATGGTCGAGGCGCTGGTCACCGGACTCCTCGCGTCGGCGCTCGGGGTGCTGGCGGGGCTCGGCGTGGCGGTGCTGCTGCGCAACGTCTTCGCCCTGGCCGGGATCGACATCCCCACGTCGGGGCTCACCGTCGAGCCCACAGCGGTCGTCGTCCCGCTGGTCATCGGCGTGGTGGTCACCCTGGCCTCGGCGTTCTTCCCCGCCCGCAAGGCCTCGCGGGTCCCACCCATCGCGGCGCTGCGGGACGTGGCGATCGACGAGTCGGGGCGTTCGGTGGCCCGCGCTCTGGCCGGAGCGCTCGTCCTCGCCGGTGGCGTCGCGCTCGTGGCCGTCGGCCTCTCGGCCGAGGTCGACAACGCCGTCGCCCTCGTCGGGCTGGGGGCCGCGCTCACCTTCCTCGGTGTGGCCGTGCTCGGCCCGGTCATCGCCCGCCCGCTCGCCGGGGCGCTCGCCTGGCCGTTGCCGAGGGTCCGTGGCATCTCCGGGCGCCTGGCCCGTGAGAACGCCATGCGCAACCCCAAGCGCACGTCGGCCACCGCGGCGGCCCTGATGATCGGGGTGGGGCTCGTGGGGTTCATCACCATCGTCGCCGCCTCGGCCTCCACCTCGATCAGGGGGACGGTCGACAAGGGCTTCCTGGGGGATCTCGTCGTCCAGAGCAACGCCGGCATCGGAGGTGGGCTCCCACCCGAGGTGGCGACCGAGATCGCCGCGCTGCCCGAGACCTCGGTGGCGGCGGCGGTGAGGCTCGGGCCGGCCGCCGTCGACGGGTCCGGGACCCTCCTGTACGCGATCGACGCGGCCAGCTTCGTCCAGATCGGCGACCTCGAGGTCACCGAGGGCGACCTCACGGACCTCGACGAGACGGGCACCATCGCCGTGGCCGGATCGACCGCCGACGACAAGGGCGTCGGCATCGGGGACACCCTCGTCGTCTCGTATCCCGCCACCGGAGCCCAGGAGCTGCGGGTCGTGGCCCTCTACGACCAGGCGGACATCCTCGGGCCCTATGCCACCGGCCTGGCGACCTTCGAGCCCAACAACGACGTCCAGCTCGACTCGTTCGTCTACATCAAGCTCGCTCCGGGGGTCTCGCTCGACGAGGGCCGAGCCGCGGTGGCCGTGGTCACCGACGCCTACCCGAACGCCGACCTGCAGGACAAGACCGAGTTCGCCGACTCGATCGTCGGGCAGATCGACCAGCTCCTCAACCTGGTCTACGTGCTGCTCCTGCTGGCTGTCGTCATCGCCCTCATCGGCATCGCCAACACGCTCGCGCTGTCGATCTTCGAGCGGACCCGCGAGCTCGGCCTGCTGCGCGCCGTCGGCATGACCCGACGTCAGCTCCGCTCGGCGGTGCGGTGGGAGTCGGTGGTGATCGCCGTCATGGGCACCGTGCTGGGCCTGGTGATAGGGGCGTTCTTCGGCTGGGCGCTCGTCGCGTCGCTGCGCAGCGAGGGCTTCACCGACCTCACCATCCCCGTCGGCCAGCTGGTCGTGGTCGTCGTGCTGGCCGCCGGGGCCGGCGTGGTGGCGGCCGTCCCCCCGGCGCGGCGTGCGGCGCGCCTCGACGTCCTTCAGGCCATCTCGACCGAGTGAGCTGCGGCGGGGGAGAGGTCAGCTCGTGCCGAGCACCGTCGACACGATCTTGTTGATCTCCCCGCTCGAGTCCTCGGGCACGATGTAGCCGCTCTCGTCGCGGATCTCCGCCCAGTGCTCGGCGATGTCCTCTGCGGTGAGCTCGGGGTTGTGGTAGCCGGGGGTCAGGCCGATGAAGAAGCGGCTGATGATGCCGCCGGCGGCGGAGTAGATCTCGCCGCTCACCTCGCACGCCTCGGAGGCGAGGTAGGCCACGAGCGGGCTCACCAGCTTGGGGTCGAGGGCGTCACCGGCCGCGCCGAACATCTCCTCGGTCATCCGCGTCTTGGCGACCGGGGCGATGGCGTTGGCCTTGATGTTGAACTTGCGCCCCTCGATGGCGAGGACGCGGGTGAGCCCGACGAGGCCCATCTTCGCGGCGCCGTAGTTCGCCTGGCCGAAGTTGCCGAGGATGCCCGAGTTCGACGACGTCGACACCACCCGGCCGTAGCCCTTCTCGCGCATGATCAGCCACGCCGGCTGGGTGACGTGGAACGCCCCCAGCAGGTGGACCTGGATGACCGGCTCGAGCAGCTCCGGTGTGAGGTTGTGGAAGGACTTGTCGCGGAGGATCCCGGCGTTGTTGACCACGATGTCGACGGTGCCGAACTCGTCGACCGCGGTCTGCACGACCGCCTTGCCCCCGTGGGCGGTGGCCACGGAGTTCGTGTCGGCGACGGCTTCCCCGCCGAGGCTCACGATCTCCTCGACCACGCGCTGTGCCGGCCCGACGTCGCCGCCCTCGCCGGCGACCGAGCCGCCGAGGTCGTTGATCACCAGGCGGGCGCCGCGACGGGCCAGTTCGAGGGCGTGCTCCCGACCGAGGCCGCCCCCGGCCCCCGTGATGATGGCGACCTTGCCGTCGAAGCCGATGTCGGCCATGTGGTGTCCTCCTGCATCCCGCTCGGCGGGGTCGTCGTTCGAGATCCAGACAGTACCGAGGTCCATCGGGAGGGCCCAACGGACGGGCCGTTCAGGCCTCTCGTCACGGTCCTGTGTCGGGCCCGGTAACGTCTCCGCGTCCCTGTGGTCCGCTCCGGCGGACCCGCGAAACCGGAGCACGCCACACATGGACCCGACGATCAGCACCGAGAAGGTCTTCCGCCGCCACCAGAAGGTCGTGGCCGCCGTCGACCTCCCCGGGGTCCCGGCCGGCACGCCGGGCAAGGTCTACTACGTCGCCGGAGTGACCTGGATCCGCTACCACGTGCTCTTCGAGAACGGTCTCGAGGTCTCCAGCCTCGACGCCTCCCAGCTCGCCGACCTGAAGGCGTGGAGGGCCGACGCCGAGCGTGCGGTGCGCGAGGCCCAGGAGGCGCAGTGGGAGGCCGAGCGGGCCGCCCGCCGTGAAGAGGCGCTGGCCAACCTGGCCGAGAATCCCGCCGCACACTGATCGACGGCCGTCGCGTCGGGCCGAGGTCCGGCCCTGGCGTGCGCACCACAGGGGGAGAACCATGAAACTGGGGATGCAGATCGACTACTCGGGGGGCTTCAAGGCCTCCGCCGAGCGGGTGTCCGCCTACGAGAAGGCCGGGCTCGACATCGCCTGGGTGGCCGAGGCCTACGGGTTCGACGGTCCCAGCTTCATGGGCTACCTGGCCGCCACGACCGAGACGATCACCATCGGCGCCGGCATCCTGCCGATCTACACCCGCACCCCGACGCTCATGGCCATGACCGCAGCGGGGATCGACGCGCTCTCCGACGGACGGTTCATCCTCGGCCTGGGGGCATCCGGTCCCCAGGTGATCGAGGGCTTCCACGGCGTCAGGTACGACGCCCCGCTCGGGCGCACCCGCGAGATGATCGACATCTGCCGCGCGGTGTGGCGCCGCGAGCGCGTCACCTACGACGGTCGCTACTACCAGCTCCCGCTGCCGGCGGACCAGGGCACGGGGCTCGGCAAGCCGCTCAAGATCATCGCCCGCCCGGTCCGTGACCAGATCCCGATCTGGGTGGCCTCGCTGGGCCCCAAGAACGTGGCCATGACCGCCGAGAAGGCCGACGGTTGGCTGCCGATCTTCTTCGTGCCCGAACGGGCGACCGACGTGTGGGGCGCCGATCTCGCCGCCGGTGCCGAGAAGCGCGACGCCGCGCTCGGTCCGCTGGAGATCGCCGCCGGCGGGGTCGTGGCCATCGGTGAGGATGCTCGGGGGACCGCGGAGATGACGCGACCCATGGTGGCCCTCTACGTGGGCGGCATGGGAGCGAAGGGGCGCAACTTCTACAACGACCTGATGTGCCGCTACGGCTACGAGGCCGAGGCCGCCGAGATCCAGGACCTGTACCTCGACGGCAAGAAGGACGAAGCGGCCGCGAAGGTCCCGTCGGAGTTCCTCGAGCTCACCAACCTCTGCGGCCCCGCGGGCTTCGTCAAGGAGCGCCTCGCGGCCTACGCCGAGGCCGGGGTCACCGTGTTGAACATCGTTCCCATCGGCAAGGACCCGTTGGCCATCATCGAGCAGGTCAAGGAGTGGACGGCCTGACCGACCGGCGCTGCCGGTGGGTCGGCCCTCGGGCTCAACGAAGCGACGCCACGCGGTCGAGCACGGCCTCGGCCTCGACGACGAAGCGGCGGACGACCTCGCCCGCCGGCTCGAGCGCGTCGATGGCCCCCACACCCTGTCCGGCGGGCCAGAACTCGATGTCGGGGTCGACCTCGGTGTCGGGTCCGAGGCCCAGGTGGTTGGCACCGTCGTTCATCGAGCGCACGAACTGCGCCGGGAACGGCTCGGCGGATCCCCCGGCCTCGTCGAAGGCCCGCGTGTAGGCGTTGCGGTTCACCCGGCACGTCTTGCCCGTGTAGGCGCGCGTGATCACGGTGTCGTCCTCGGCCATGCCCAGCAGGCGGTCCTTGTAGCCGGGAGTGCCCCATGCCTCCGGGGTGGCGATGAAGCGCGTGCCCACCCACACGCCGGCGGCGCCGAGGGTGAGCGCCGCTGCGAGCCCCCGACCGTCGAAGAGGCCGCCGGCGGCGACGACGGGGACCCGGCCGTCGACCGCGTCGACCACCTGGGGGACCAGGGCCATGGTGGCGACGGTGCCCGTGTGCCCGCCGGCCTCCGTGCCCTGGGCGATCACCAGGTCGCAGCCCGCTTCGACGGCGGCCACGGCGTGGCGCACCTTCCCGCACATCGAGGCGATGAGGACGTTGTTGTCGTGGCAGAGCTCGACGACGTCGCGGGGCACGCCCAGGCCGGCCACGAAGACCCGCCCCCCGTGGTCGATGATCGCCTGGACCTGGGCCGCCATGTCGCCGGGCATGGCGGTCAGCAGGTCGACGCCGAAGGGCTTGGCCGTCAACTCCCGCACGCGTTCCATCTCCGACACCATGCGGTCCTGGCTCATCGTCGAGGCACCCATGCAGCCGAACCCGCCGGCCTCGCTCACGGCGGCGACCAGCTCGTGGTAGCTGACACCGCCCATCCCCGCCAGCATCACGGGGTGCTCGATCTCGAGGATGTCGGTCAGTGGAGTGCGCATCGCGCCAGCCCACACCCTCGACGCAGCCACGGTCAAGCAGCCGCGGGACGAACCGCGGGCCCTCACGGACCGTCGGGTCCGGTGCGTCCTTCGCCGGAGACTCAGTCGTAGTCGCGGAGGCGGGCCTCGACCTTGGCCAGGAGACGGGCGAGCTCCGATCCCGCTGCCGGAGCCGGTCGGTCGGTCGGGGTCGGCAGCGCCGTGGCGGCGCTGGCCTCCAGGATGTCGTCTGCGGTGTGGACGTGTTCATCGACGGTGTGGACCGGTCCGGTCCAGTCGATGGCACCCGGGCGGCGGCCGTTCGTGGGAGCGCCGGCGGTGGCGTAGCTCAGCGACGCCGTCGGTTCGAGCTCGGGGATGCCCGCCGGGGCGTCGAGCGGAGCCACGTCCGCCGGAGGCGGGCCGGAGCGGGCCGGTGCGACGTCGGTGTCGCTGTCGCTGTCGCCGTCGGTGTCGGTGTCGGTGTCATCGGTGGGACCGACACCGTCGGTCGGCTCGTCATCGAGGACGGTGCCCTCGGGTGGATCGGTCTCGCCAGTGGCGGCCACGGGTCGTTCGTCGTCCTCGACCGTGTCCGCGAAGTCGTCGTCCGACCCGACCGAGGTCAGGGGGATGACCTCGGCGTCCACCTCTGCGGTCGACTCCAGGTCGTCGGCGTCGTCGGCGATGGGCCCCTTGCCCCAGTCGCTCGGCACGGACCAGTCGATCGTCTCCGTCGTGTCGTCGCCGGGCCAGGACATGTCGTCGTTCCCGGCCAGCGCCTCGTCGGTGAGCGCCTCGAAACCGTCGGTCGTGATGTCTCGGGACGGGGCCGCGCCGCCGTTGCTCGTCGGTGTGGCGAAGACCGACGGGTCGGCGATCATCCGGCCGGAGCGAGCAGGGGACGGCGTCCAGCCCTCGAGGTCCTCTCCGGGGAGGGTGGTGTCGCCGACGGCATCCACCCAGTCCGCGCTGGCGGCCTTCTCCTGCTTCGCCGCGCGGGCCCGTAGGGCCACGAGGGTGACGACGAGCGCCGCCAGCAGGACCAACGCGCCGGCGAGGAGACCGGCGACGAGGGTCATCCCGATCGCCACTGCCAGCACAACGACGGGGACGGCCGCTGCGATCAGGTACTTGGTGCGCTTCGCCACGATGGCCCGACCTCCGAGAAGACGTGTCCGGCCTCACCGGACTCTGCCAGTTATCGGCGCGATTCGGGCCGAGGTGGAGCGGATTCTCCGAGTTGGGGTCCGAACCCTTCGCGGACCTCGCCCGGCTCGAGCGGCCGGAGCATCAGATCGATGGCCAACCAGATGGTCTTCGAGAACGGCAGGAAGGCCAGTGGAACCAGCAGCGCGGTGGCGGCGCAGGCCACCACGAGGCCGATGCCCGGAGGGTCCGGCCAGCTCACCGCGAACCCTCCGAAGAGCACGAGGAGCAGGGACCCGAAGCTGACGATCGTGTTGATCCCGATGTCGCCGGTCCAGTGGCCGTCGATCCGGTTGATGCGCAACCCGCAGCGCGGGCAGCGCTCGACCATGGTGAACCAACGACGGAAGAGGTGGCCCGAGCCACAGACGCCGCAGCGCTTGGCGCACCCCCGCAGGAAGGTCCGCCACCGCTGCCGGGTGGGGACGATGGCTCCGGAGGCGCGAGGGGTGCCGTCGGCTGACGAGTCGGCCACGTCAGTCGAACGGGCCGGGACCGGTGTGGGTGATGTCGAGTGGTTCCGCCGGGAGGCGGCCGGCGACGAGGTCGGGGAGGAACTCGCGCAGGCGCACCGGCAGCACTCGCTCCTCGCTCGCCATGAGGTCGTCCAGACCCCACCACCGTGGGCCCGAGAAGGCCATCGCCTCGAAGGCCTCGAGGCCCCCGGGTCGCAGCAGCGACAGGTCGACCCCTTCGCACCAGCCGACGTGCACGTGCTCGTGCTGGTCGAATCGCCAACCCGCGAACGTGAAGCGTGCATGCTGGGTCCAGACGCACGGCCCGATCTCGACGTCGGAGATCCCCGTCTCCTCGAAGAGCTCCCGGCGGGCGGCGTCGACGGTGTCCTCGCCGTGGTCGATGCCGCCGCCCGGGATCTCCCACCACGAGCCCTTCCGGGCGTCGGCGGGGTCCTTCGCGGCCATGAGCAGGACCTGGCCGCGCCGGTCGAGCAGGACCACCCGGGCGGCCCGGCGGCGCAGCACCCCGTCGCTCACGCCGTGACCTGCGGGTTCCACTGCAGCCATCGGGCGTGGGGGTGCATGCGGGCCAGGCCGATCGACTCGACCTGCCCTCCGGTCCAGAGGCGCAGCCCGAGCAGGGTGGGCGTTCCCTCGCCGGGGGCCTCGGTGGGGCCGGCCATGGGATCGGGCACCCACGGGGTCACGTGGGGGCTCTCGGCGGTCACGAACGCGAGGTCTCGTCGGGTGCCGTGATCGTCGACCACGGCGCACACGTCACGGCGACCCTGCCGATCGAGGTAGGCCAGCGCCCATGTGGAGACCACGACGGGGAGCACGTCGTCGGGGATCCGGTCCAGGAGCGGGCCCAGGTCGGTGCGGGCGTCGCCGGTGACCAGCGTCGGCGGTTCGCCCCGAGCGACGCTGACGGCGGCCCGGAGGCGTTCGGCTCGATCGGGTTGCCCGGGCCAGATGCACGCCTCGAGCCAACGGCAGGCGTCGGCGTCGGTCACGTCGATGGGGGAGGGGTCGACCCCTTCCCTGCGGGCGATGTCCAGCGTCGGTGGGGGGAGGACCGGTCGGCCGGGGCCCCGGAGCTCACAGGTGAGGTGCACCGGGGACGCGTCGGGGCCGGAGCGCACGACCGGTGCGCCAGCGGCATCGACGTAGTCCACGACGAAGCGGTCGACGAAGAGGTTGAGCCCCGCGCTCGGTCCGACTTCGAGCACGGCCAGACGCTGATGATCCCCGCCTCGTCGTCGGTGCGCGGCGACGGTGGCCAGCGCCGGGAGCAGCGCCGCCGACCGGCCGACCTCGTTGGTCTGCACACTTCGTCGCGCCATCCGGTCCCGGACGGTGGCGGCTCGGTCGTGGAGCAGCGAGCGGAACCCGGGCCACGGGTCGGCGTCGGAGTCGCCCCGGTACACCGCGGCGAGCTCGCTGTCGGGTTCGGCGAGCACGATGTCGTGGGTGACGGCGAGAAGCAGCACCGCGGTGCGGGTGACGGGCACGACACCCGCGACGAGGCGCAGGCTCGGCTCGTCCTCGGCCAGGGCGCGCGCGATGCGGTCGTAGACCGGCGAGTACCCGGCGAGGTCCTGGTCGGCGAGGACCACCAACAGCTCGGCCAGCGCCTCCTCGTCGCCGCGGGTCACGGACAGCCCGTCCGGTACGGGCGTGGCTGCGTCGGTCGTCGGCATCGAGGCGAGGTTACCCACGCGCCCGCTCCCGGCTCTGCGCTCCGGCGCGATGTCAGCCACACTGTGGGCGTGTCGACGCCGACGGCCACGATCCTGCGACGGGGCTTCACGCGCCGGTGCGCGGTCTGCGGCGAGGGCGGGCTCTTCCGGCAGTGGGTGCGCATGGTGCCGTCGTGCCCCCGTTGCGGCTTGCGGTTCAACCGGCTGCCCGGACACTGGCTGGGGTCGTGGTTCCTCAAC
Organism: uncultured Iamiaceae bacterium; assembly: GCA_963715425.1. Classification (GTDB taxonomy): domain Bacteria; phylum Actinomycetota; class Acidimicrobiia; order Acidimicrobiales; family Acidimicrobilacustridaceae; genus Rhabdothermincola_A. The sequence goes on along the minus strand of CAVQSE010000001.1, from coordinate 189,017 downwards.
GTCGTGCTGGTGCAGGTGGTCGTGGTGGTGATCCTGCTCGTCGGGATGGCGAGCACCTACCCCCAGACGCCGATGGCGGCCATCGGGGTCATCGACCTCGCCGCGGCGGTCCTCGTCCCCCTCGTGTTCTTCCCGTTCTCACGCACGATCTGGTTGGCCATCGACCTGAGCATGCGGCCCCTGGCGCTCGACGAGGACGTGCCTCCCGGCTACGTCCTCGAGGACGACATCCGCCGCTTCCGCGACGAACGTGGCGACGAGGTCGACGATCGTCGCAACGCCGCCTGAGGCGACCGCGGCGCGGAGGAGGTGGACTGATGGCTGGCTATGTGGGTGCCATCGACCAGGGCACGACGAGCACCCGTTTCGTCGTCGTGGACGGCGACGGCCGACCCGTCGGGATGGCTCAGAGGGAACACGAGCAGATCTATCCGCAACCGGGCTGGGTGGAACACCGGCCCCAGGAGATCTGGGCGCGCACGCAGGAGGTCGTCGCCGAAGCTCTCGACTCGACCGGGCTGAGCGCCCGAGACCTCGTCGCGGTCGGTGTCACGAACCAGCGCGAGACCACCGTGGTCTGGGACCGACACACCGGCGAACCGGTCGCCAACGCGATCGTGTGGCAGTGCACCCGCACCGATCAGATCTGTCGCGACCTCGCCGCGAAGGGCGGTCGCGACCGGTTCCGGGCGAGCACGGGACTTCCCCTCGCCACGTACTTCGCAGGGCCGAAGGTGAGGTGGATCCTCGAGAACGTCCCCGGGGCACGAGCGCGGGCCGAGGCGGGGGACCTGCTGTTCGGGACGATCGACACCTGGCTGATCTGGAACCTCACCGGCGGTGTCCACGGCGGACTGCACATCACCGATGTCACCAACGCCAGCCGCACGCTGCTCATGGATCTGCACACCCTCGACTGGGATCTCGAGATCGTCGCCGCGCTCGGCATCCCTTCCTCGATGCTCCCGAGCATCCGGTCGTCGAGCGAGGTGTACGGCGAGGCTCGGATCCCTGCGCTCGAGGGTGTGGCGGTGGCCGGCGACCTCGGCGACCAGCAAGCCGGGCTTTTCGGGCAGACCTGCTTCCGCATGGGTGACGCCAAGAACACCTACGGCACCGGGACCTTCCTGTTGCTGAACACCGGGACCGAGCCGGTGCGATCGAAGAACGGTCTCATCACCACCGTGGGCTACCAGCTCGCAGGTCAGCCGGCGGTCTACGCCCTCGAGGGCTCGATCGCCATCGCCGGCGCACTCGTGCAGTGGCTCCGTGACAACCTGCGTCTCGTCGACTCGGCGGCCGAGGTGGAGGATCTCGCCCGGACGGTGGACGACAACGGGGGCGTCTACTTCGTTCCGGCCTTCTCCGGACTCTTCGCGCCGTACTGGCGCGACGACGCCCGAGGGGTGATCGTCGGGCTGACCCGCTTCGTCGAACGCGGTCACATCGCGCGGGCGACGCTCGAGGCCACCGGATTCCAGAGCCGCGAGATGGTCGATGCCATGCAGGCCGATTCGGGCGTGACGCTGTCCGAGTTGCGCGTGGGTGGGGGGATGGTGGCCAACGACCTGCTCATGCAGTTCCAGGCCGACATCCTGGGCATCCCCGTCGTCAGGCCGTCGCTGACGGAGACGACCGCCATCGGCGCGGCCTACGCCGCGGGTCTCGCGGTCGGCTTCTGGCCGAACACCGACGCTCTGCGATCGCAGTGGCGAGAGGGGAGGCGGTGGGTTCCCCTGATGGGTGCCGACGTGCGCGAACGCGAGCTCGCACGTTGGAAGAAGGCGGTCACCCGCACCTTCGACTGGGTCGACGACGATCCGGTTCCGTGAGGCGTCGCCGTCAGCGGTCGTGAGGCAGGCCTGGTGCTCTCAGGGCGCCGGCGCCGCGGGGTCGGGGATGTCGATGACGAAGGTGATCGTGTCCGTGGACGCGTCGGGCATCGCACCGATCCGCAGGTAGCTCAGCGTCACCGTCGCCCGGCCGACCCCTCGACCGACGAACGAGAGCACCTGGACGGCTCGCGTCGGGACCGTCGTCGGTGGCGGCGGGGTCGGTGGTGGGGCCGGCTCGGGCGCCGGGTCGGAGGGAGGCGGGGTCTCCTCGGCGGCCGGAGGCGAGGACGGTTCCGGTTCGGGGGGCGGAACGGCCGTCGTGGTCGTGGTCGTCGGCGGGAGGTCCTCGCGCGGGGCGAACTGCGACCCCAGCGACAGCACCACCGCCGGGTCGGGTCGCTCCACCACCTCCCAGCGGAAGCCCTCGGTCGGCTCGGCCGGCAGCACCAGGGCGAAGCGCTCCCCGATCGCCGCGGTGACGAGGGCCGTGGGATCGGTGTAGACGGGCACGGCCAACGGGTCGTCGATGGCCACGACGTCGGTCTCCTGGGCGAGGTCGGTCGTGGTCGGCGCCGTGCCGTCGTCGACGCCGTCGTCGGTGCACGCCGCACCGGCGAGGGTCAGGGCGACGACCGCCGCCGTCGCCCTCAGCAGCGTCCTGCGCCGGCTCGGCGAGGTGGATCGGCGTCGGGTCGAGAGCATCGCCGTCACCCTACGGCCGAGCGCTGCGCCGTCCACGACGGGGTTGGGGGGCCCGTGCGGGCTCGCCCTAGAGTCGCCGGGGTGAACTTCGACGAGTCCCCCGAAGAAGCTGCGCTGCGCAGCGAGATCCGATCGTTCTTCGAGGCGAACGCCTCGCGGAAGACCGGCACCGACGCCGACTGGTCCCGAGGGCCCGTCGACGAGAGCGAGGCCGCGGCCAGGGCCTACATGGAGCGCACCCGGGAGTGGCAGCGCACGCTCTACGACAACGGCTGGGCGGGCATCACCTGGCCCAAGGAGTTCGGCGGACGAGGTGCCTCCCCGGCCGAGGCCATCATCTTCGGCCAGGTGGCCAACGACTACGACGTCACGCCCGGGTTCCTCGGCGCGGCGCTGTCGCTCGTCGGCCCGCCGATCATGCGCCACGGCAACGAGGCTCAGCAGAAGCGCTACCTCCAGCCTCTCCTGCGCGGCGACGAGATGTGGTGCCAGCTGTTCAGCGAGCCCGGCGCCGGATCGGATCTCGCGGCCCTCGGCACCCGTGCGGTGCGCGACGGCGACGAGTTCGTCGTCAACGGCCAGAAGGTCTGGAACACCCAGGCCCAGTTCGCCGACTTCGGGATCCTGATCGCCCGCACCGACCCGGACGTGCCCAAGCACAAGGGCGTCACCTTCTTCATCGTCGACATGCACTCGCCCGGCGTCGAGGTGCGACCGCTGCGCCAGGCCACCGGCCAGGCGCACTTCAACGAGGTGTTCTTCAACGACGTCCGGATCCCGGTGGAGAACGTCGTCGGCGATGTCAACGGCGGCTGGCCGGTCACCCGCACGGTCCTCACCAGCGAGGCCGGGATGATCGGCTCGGGAGGCGGGGGCGCCTCCTCCTACGCGTCGTTGCTCTCGAGCGCCCGCGTCTTCGGGCGGACCGACGATCCCGTCGTGCGCCAGGGTCTCGCCGACGTGTACAGCCGGGAGAAGATGCTGCAGTGGCTCGGGCTGCGCATGCAGACCTTCATCATGCACGGCCGCGGCACGCCACCCGACCCCTCGGTGATGAAGAACTTCCTGACCCAGTCGACCGAGATCAAGGTGAACCTGGGTCTCGCGGTCGAAGGGGCCAGCGGGATGCTCGGCGCTCCCGACGCTCCCGAGAACGGCTTCTGGCAGAACTCGGTGCTCAGCCAGTTCGCGTCGCGCATCGGCGGGGGCACCAACGAGGTGCATCGCAACATGATCGCCGAGCGGGCCCTCGGGCTCCCGCGAGACGCCAGCCCCGACAAGGACCTGCCGTGGCGGGACATCCTCAAGGCGTGAACCCGCGGCGATCGGCGTCTGCCGGGCCGGCTGCGCGCTCGGGTGCGTCGTCATTCCCGGCTCGACGGGCCACACTGGAACCGTGAGAGGGATCGGCTTCCGGTTGCACATGCGGCCGTGGGTGCGCGTGCTGCGCACGGGGCTGCTGGTGATCTGCCTGCTCCTGGCCGCGTCGTGGGCGTGGTTCGCCGGGCCCGAGATGTGGTTCCGCGTCGCCAGCGCCGTGGTGGCTCTCGCCTGCGTGGCGGGCCTGCGCATCCTCTGGGGGCCTGTCGTGGTCGTACGCGACGACGGCCTCCGGATCCAGCGCAACTGGCCGCTGCGTCGCACCATCCCCTGGTACCGGGTGCTGGCCATCGACGTCATCCCCGGCTTCTGGCACCTCGAGGTCGAGCTGAACTCCGGTCAGCGCCTGGCGCTGCCCGCCGTCGACGACCTCGACCGGCTCTACCGGCTCATGGAGCAGCACCGCCAGGCCCTCGACGCCTGAGCGCGTGCGGCCGTTCCTGGTCCGGCCGCACGCCTCACCTGCTGTTCGGCTCGGTCGCGTCTGCGATCGTCCGTCGTCCGTCGTCCGTCGTGGCGTCGGGTGGTACGGGCCTGAGACCGCAACTTCGACCGTGCCGGGCGGGCGAGGACGGGATCGGGCACCCCGGTCCGCTCAAGACCGTCCACACGGACGCCGACAAGCGCTCCTTGCCTCTTGGTCACTCTCTGTCGTATTCTCAGCGACGGGCAGTAGTCTTCGAGGTGATCGACCTACGGAGGTCTGTCCAGACCGAGGTAGTCACGTGGAGCAGTACCGCGATCGACCGATCAGACTCGAGTTCGAGCCACGACACCGGTCGACGTCACCTGCAGGTCAGCGAGGTTCCGGTGACGACGCAGCGGCGCTCGTCGAGTTCGCCCTGCTGTTGCCGTTCCTGGCTCTGCTGGTCTTCGGAACCGTGGATCTGGGACGGGCCTTCCAGCTCAAGAACGCGGCGATCAACATGGCTCGAGAGGGTGCGGCCTACGGGCAGTTCAACCCCGCTCGCGTAGCAAATTGCGCGACAGGCGACGACATCGTCGGTCGCGCGCAGGCCGAGAACCCCGGACTTGCGGTGACCGTGACCGTCGAGCGTCGCGGCGAAGGCCACCGGGGTGGTGACGGCACTCCCGCAGACCTGTACCACGGCATCGGTTGTGGCCGGTGATTCGATCATCGTCACGGTCACGACCGAGATGACCGTGCTGACACCATTGGTGAGCATCACCACCGGCTCGCCCGTGGACGTCAACGGCTCGTCTGAGATGGTGGTTCAGGGATGACTCGCACCCGTCGACTTCGTGACGATGGTGGTGCCGTCATCGTCGAGGCAGCTCTGGTCCTTCCGATCCTCCTGGCCCTCTTCTTGGGGTTGTTCGAGTACTCCATCGTCGAGTTCCAGCAGAGCCAGGCCACGTCGGCGGCACGAGACGGTGCCCGGGCGGGCATCGTCCTCGACTACAGCGCAGCCGACCAGACGGGAAGCCCGGCGAACCTTGCGATCGAGGCGGCTGTGCGAGAGCGGCTCCTCGGTCAGGAGAACGTCACCATCGTCGTGAGGTGTGTGCTCGACGATGGCACCACCACCGTGGCCTGCAGCAACTCCGCCTTGAAGTCGGACCAGGGATTCCTCTCCGTCGCGGTGAGCTGGCCCTACAAGTCCGTCACCGGCACGGGTCTGTTCGTGCCATCGACCATCACCGGAACCACGAAGATGTCACTCGTCGGGGTTCCGGTGACGATCAGCACGACCACCACGAGCAGCACGACGAGCACCTCGACGACGTCGACCTCGAGTACCTCGACGACCTCCACATCGACGACGTCGACCACCATCTCCGGGCCGCCGTGCAGCATCGTCTCGACGCCGAACTACACGCTGGGGGTGAGCGTGAACGGCGCCGGGAAGCTGTTGAGCTCCCTGACGATCTTCAACGTCGTCACGAACGGCGCCCTCTCGTGTGGAACCCTCCAGCTCGAGGTGTGGAAGCAGGCGCCCGGGACGGGGCTGCCGTCGACAGTCGTCATCATGAACCTGGTCAACACGAACAGCTGGGACCACGTCTTCGCGAAGCAGGACGGCGGCTGGAACAAGGGGCAGGTCACCTTCGCCATCAAGAGCGGAGCGGGAACCGTCCTCGGGACCTACGAGCTCACTCTCTCCTAGGAGACACAGATGACTGAATCGAAGGTTCACGCTCCAAGGGCCCGGGACGACGACGGCGTCAGCCTCCTCATCGTCGCCATCTCGTTGGTCGCGCTCCTCCTGGTCGCGGCGCTGGCCGTCGACGGCGGCCAGGCCTACGCCAACCGTCGCCAGATGCAGAACGGCAGCGACGCGGGCGCCATGGCAGGAACCCGCGCTGTTTCGAAGCTCCGATTCGAGGGCGTCACCGACGGCGGAACCATCTATGACGCCGTTGACGCAGCCCGCAGCAACAACGGTGGCTCCGGCGTCAGCTGCTGGCTCATCTCGTCGACCAAGGCGCGCCTCTCTGGCGACGTCTGCACCAGCCGGAGCGCCATGGCGACCGCGTGGAACTCGCTGAAGGCGGTGAACCCGCCGGTGGCCGGGGTCGAGGTCAAGCAGACCGGCTCCAAGAAGTCCATCTTTGCCGGAGTGGCCGGGATGGATTCCCTTTCGGCGTCGGCCTTCGCCGCGGCGACGCTCCAACCGTTCGTCGCCGCCGCGGGAGGATCCCCCTTCATCGTGTGTGGAATACAGGATCCTGCGGATCTCACCTCGTTCCCGTTCGACATCCTCGATGCGGCCAACCAGGTCAAGCCGAGCGCCATCGGCAAGTGGTACGGCCTACAGGGGGTGAACTCACAGGTCGGCGACTGCGGAGCCGGCTCGAGTGCCTTCGACGGAACGGGTGACGACGAGCCTCCGGTCATCGGCGAATGGGTTGATGCGGGCAACGGAAACGGCTTCGATCAGGAAACGCTCTCCGAGGTCCTCAGCTCGGATCCGTGTACCCCCGACCTCGCGTCTGCTGACGGTTGCCTCATGGTTCTCCCGTTGGTGACGGCAGGCCGTGGGAATGGGGTCAACATCGAGATGTACGTGGTGGCGTTCGGGGTCTTCGAGGTCTATGGAGATGGAAGAGGGAACGTTCGTGAGTGTCGGGAGGCCTTGGGGAATCCGTCACCCAAGTACTGCGGCATCCTCCGTGGTCAGGGACAGATCTCGGCTGGTACGGGGGGAACCGGCGAGGTCCTGCCCAACAACCCCTATGTCATCAAGCTGGTGAAGTGACCCCCGCACGACCTGATGCCACCGGGGTCGGCCCAGGCTTCGTCCGAGCCCTCGACGCCTGAGCCCACCATTCGCCAGGGGCCGGAGGCGGTCACCTACGGTCGCACGGGTGCGCCTCACCCGTCTCGCCCCGCTCGTCCTCGTCGTCCTGCTCGCCGTCGCCTGCTCGGAGACGACCGCGTCACCCGACGCCACCGTCGTGCAGGTGAACCCGGGGAACCGGGTCCCCACGAAGGGCCCGGTCGATCTCGGATCCGGCGCCGACACCCGGACGAGGCCACTCGACACGGTGACCGGTCTGCTCTTCACCGCGCCGATCTTCCAGGGTGACTTCGCCGATCCCTTCAGTCTGCGGGGCCCCGATGCCAACTACGCCTACGCCACCAACACCGATTCTGCCAACGTGCCCGTGCTGCGATCGGTCGACGGCCTGAGCGCCCAGTACCTCGGTGACGCGATGCCCGATCTGCCGGCCTGGACCGAGAAGGGCCTGGTGTGGGCGCCGTCGATCCTGAACCTCTCCGACACCAGCTACGTCCTCTACTACACGACCAAGGACACCGCCTCGGGTCGGCAGTGCGTCTCGCGGGCCACGTCGGCCAGCCCGGCGGGACCGTTCACGGACGACTCGTCCTCGGCGTTCATCTGCCAGCTGGACATGGGCGGCTCCATCGATCCGTCCCCGTTCGTCGAGGCCGACGGCAGCGCCCACCTCGTCTGGAAGAACGACGGGAACTGCTGCAAGTTGCCGACGACCATCTGGTCCGCGCCCCTCGCCGCCGACGGGCTCAGCCTGACCGGGCCCCCGGTGGCGCTGATCGGGGCCGACCAGCCCTGGGAGGGTGGCCTCGTCGAGGGCCCGTCGATGATCGAGGCCGACGGTCGCTACTACCTGTTCTATTCGGCCAACGCGTGGGACACCGCGAACTACGCCATCGGCTACGCCGTGTGCGACAGCGTCCAGGGGCCGTGCACCAAGCCGGAGGAGGGGCCGTGGATGACGTCGGTGGGCCGCGTGCGCGGACCCGGCGGCGAGGAGTTCTTCACCGGCCGGGACACGGGCCCGACCACGGCGTGGATGGTGTACCACGGGTGGCTCCCCGACCAGGTGGGCCCCCCGTCGGGGGAGCGTCGCCTCTACCTCGACGAGGTCCGCATCGAGGACGGGCGACCCGTGCGCATCGGTCAGGAGCAGATCGAAGAGGACCTCATCCGCACGGCGTCGCCGTACGTCCTCGGTCTGCTGGTCGTCGTGGGGGCAGGCGCGTTCGTCCTGGTGCGTCGGCGTCGTCGACACCGCCTCGACACGGCCTGAGCGCTCAGCCGAGCTTGAGCACCTTGCGGGCGTTGTCGCGGAGGAACTTCGGCCACACCTCGTCCTTGAGCGGCACGTCCTCCATGTCGGAGAAGATGCGCTCGTAGGACAGCCCGGCGGGGAAGTACCCGGCGTACATGATCTTGTCGGCGCCCCGGGTGTTGGCGTAGTCGAGGATCGCCTTCGGGTAGTGCTTGGGGGCGAACGCCGACGTCGAGTAGTAGAGGTTGGGCCACTTGAGCATCAACTTCATGGCCAGCTCGGTCCACGGCTCGGCGCCGTGGCGCATCACGAAGGTCAGCTCCGGGAAGTCGTACATGACCTCGTCGATGAGCTCGACGTGCTGGGGCGCGAACGGGATGCGGGGACCGGGGATGCCGACGCACACGAAGATGGGCAGGTCGAGCTCCACGCACGTGGCGTAGACGGGATACATCTTCTTGTCGTTGAGCGGCACCTTGTAGCCGGCGGGGAAGGTGCTCACGGCTCGAACCGGGAAACGCTCGACCGACTCACGGATCTTGGCGATCGTGGGCATGGTGTCGTTGGGGTCGATCTCGACGCACGTGACGAACCGATCGGGGTGCTCTTCGATGGCGCGGGCGCAGTCCGGGTTGTCGGTGAGGCCGAGCATGGCCGTCTCGATGTTGTAGCGGTCGAGGTTGTCGACCAGGAGGGCGACGGGGTCGACGCTCTCCTCGATGTCGCTCGGCACGTCCTTGAACATGTACTGCGCGGGGAAGCGCATGTCCTTGCTGCTGTCGTCACGCAGGTGCGGAGCCAGGAACTTGTAGACCTCACGTCGGTTGCGGCTGGGCATGCCCACGAAGGTCTCGATGATCCGGATGTCCTTGGGGTACGTCACGTGTGCTCCTGGTGCTCGACGTCGCGCCGACCCGGCGCCCGCGGCATGGTAGGGGACGCTCACCGGCCCGTACGCGGCGATGCCCGCCCGGGGGGATGGGCGGGCATCGCAAGCGCTCGCGGAGGGGAACCACGGCGCATTCGGAGGCGACCGGGGGAGGTCGCTTCCGGGGGGGGGTCAGGCGGCGGAGTGCGCCTCGTCGACCGGGGCGCCGGCGTGCGCCTCGAGCAGGAACGCCTCGAGCTCGAGCTCGCTCGCCCTGCGGCGGTAGGTCAACGAGAGCACCTCGTCGAGCGAACCGGCCTGCTGGCGCAGGCTGGCCGCACGGTGGCGCAGGTTGGTGGCCTCGGCCAGCAGTCGTGCGTCTCGCTCGTCGATGGCCGTGGTGTGATCGTTCATGGGTGTTCCCTTCCCCTCGTTCGTGACCGGTGCAACCGCACGCGGCCGCAGATCCTTCCCGGACCACGATGTGACCTGGGTCATCTCCGGCCCCCAATGCATCGGCGCGGAGGCGCGGGACCTTGACACGGCCGGCCACGAGGGGTCGGTCGGAAGGCGGGGTGGAGGGCTCAGGTCGTGAGCCGAGCTGCGGAGCTGCCGTAGCGGTGGCGGAACGCGAAGTGGGCGATCAGGCCGGCGGGGAGCGGCAGCCAGTAGGAGACGATCCGGTAGGCGAGTGTGGCCAGCAGCGCCTCCTCCGACGGCACGCCGGCCAGCACCAACATGGCGGTGAGCCCCGCCTCGACGAAGCCGAGACCACCGGGGGTGATGGGGATCATGGCCAGCACCGCGGCTGCGCCGTAGGCCAACAGGACCAGGCTGAAGCGAGGTCGGACGCCGACCGCCATGAGCGCGCACACGAGGGCGAAGTAGTCGAGCAACCAGTTGCCCACGGCGGCGATGAGCGCCTTCTTCCAGCGGGCACCGAGCCCGTCGACCATGAGGTCGCGCTGCGCGACGAGCCCGTCGGCGGTCGGCCCTCCCTCTCGGTGCATCCGGCGCAGGATCGGCTCGGAGGCGCGCTCGACGAGGCGCCCCAGCGCGTAGAGGGGACGGTCGAAGCGCACCAGCACGAAGCCGACCGCGAGCATCACGACGAACAGCGCCGCCCCGCCCCAGGCCACCCTGTCGAGTCCGTTCGGCACCGGCGCTCCCAGGATCGACAGGAGCAGCGCCACCAGCGGGAGCATGAACAGCACGCCGTTGGAGATGATCGCGGTCGCGGTCAGCGCCGCTCCCGCGGTGCCCTTGTTGACGCCGGACACCGAGAGCATCCGGAAGCCGGCCGCGGCCCCCATGGCCCCGCCACCCGGGACGGTCTTCGCGACGGCGTTGGACACGAGCTGGGACGTGGAGGCCACGAACCACGAGACCTGGGGGAGGGCGATGCGGGTGAGCCACCAGACGCACGCGTAGCTCCCGGCCATGAGCAGGACCATCACCGCGAACCACAGGAACGACAGGCCGAGCAGCCTCGGGACGGTGTCCCACATGTCGAGGAGCTGCGGCGCCAGGCCGTAGAGGGCGAAGGCGGCGATGGCCAGGACCAGGATGCGACCGAGGATCTTGAGCACCGACGGGCGGCGCGGGATCTCCGTCTGGATCACCCCTGCGCCGGCCGGTGAGTGGCCGGCGTCGGCCGCAGGGACACGACCGAGGACCCCCTCGGGGACGGCGGAGGTGTCGTCGTCGAGCACCCTTCGACGTTAGCGGTGGGCCCCGAGGGCCCGTCGGGGAAGGCGCGCCGGGGAGTCGGGCAACGGTCTCAGCTCACGGCTCCTGACGATCGCAGCGTGGCGATCCTCTCTTCGTCGAAGCCGAGGACCTCGGCGAGGACCTCGTCGGTGTGCTGCCCGGTGGTGGGAGCCATCCCCGGATCGGGGAGCTCGGCGCCCACGAGCTTGACCGGGCTCGGGAGCATGTCGGCCCCGTGGGTCTCCTTCGGGAGCCAGGGCATGCGGGCCTTGAAGTGCGGGTCGTCGGCCAGCGTCTGGGGGGTGTTGACAGGGGCCAGCAGGGCATCGTGCTCGGCGGCCCACGCCATCCACTCGTCGGAGGTCTTGGTGAGGAAGATGTCGCGCAGCTCGGCCTGCAGCTCGCGGTTGCCGCGTGCGTGGTCGGCGTACTTCGAGCCCGGGTAGCGCTCGAAGAGGTCGGGCCGGCCGATGTCCTCGCAGAAGCTCTTCCAGAACGACTGCTCGGAGGACATGAACAGGATGTGGCCGTCGGCGCTGTCGTACATCTGGTAGCGCACGCCCTCCTTCATGCCGCCGGTGCCCGGAGCCCGTCGCTCGTAGCCGTCGGCCTTGTTGCCGGTCACCTCGGACTCGGGGCGCTCGTAGGCCTTGTAGGTCTCGCTGCGCAGCCAGTCCATGGCGGCCGCGGCGTCGGCCTGGGCGATCTCCATCTGGCAGCCCTCACCGGTGGCTCGGGCCTGGATGATGCCGGCGAGGATCCCCATGGCGCCCATCACGGGTGCGGCGTTGATGCCGACCGAGAGGTGCTCGGGGATGTAGCAGAACCCCTCCTCGTCGTAGGCGGGCGACACGATGCCGGCCCAGGTGTCGTAGGCGATGCCGTGCGACGGCAGGTCCTTGTACGGGCCGGTCATGCCGTATCCCGAGATGGTCATGAAGACGATCTTGGGGTTGACGGCCTTCAGGTCCTCGTAGCCGAGGCCCCGGCGGGCGAGGGCTCCGGGCCGCATGGCCTCGACCACCACATCGGCCTCACGGGCCAGCTCCCGGAAGACCTCGATGCCCTCGGGCGTGCGCAGGTCGATGGCGATGCTGCGCTTGCCCCGGTTGGCGTGCAGGAAGAGCAGCGAGGTGCCCTCGATGATCGGCCAGGTCATCTCGCGGCCGTAGTCACCGGCCGGCGGTTCGACCTTGATGACCTCGGCCCCGAGGTCGACGAGGGGTTGGGTGATGGCCGCCGGGCCGAGCATCGAGGCCTCGAGGATGCGGACGCCGGCGAGGGGAGGGGTGGTGGTCATGGCCGCTAATCTGACACACCATCAGATGCCGGGGCACGCCGGCGGCCTCCACGGCTCGTACCGACCGATCGGCGCGACCGGGGGTGCGAGGATGGGGCATGATGGGCGCTCTGCCCGAGGCCCGACCGACGAGGGGACCACAATGCGAGTCGTTGTCGATTTCGACCTGTGCGAGAGCAATGCCATCTGTATGGGGATCGCACCCGAGGTGTTCGAGGTGCGTGACGACGACTTCCTCTACGTCCTCGACGAGACCCCGCCCGAATCGATGCGGGAGAAGATCGAGGAGTCGGTGCAGCGGTGCCCGAAGCAGGCGATCTCGATCGCCGAGGACTGAGCCGTCACGACCCCCGTCGAGCGTGGGGCGTGAGGCTCGTTTCATGACCGACACGATCGTGGTCGTCGGCGCGTCGCTTGGCCGGGCTGCACGCGGCGCGGACCCTGCGCCGTGAGGGCTGGTCGGGACGCCTGGCCGTCGTCGACGCCGACCCTCACACGCCCTACGACCGCCCACCGCTGTCGAAGCAGGTGCTGACCGGGACCTGGGAGATCGATCGTGTCGTGCTGCCCGCGGCGACCGAGGAGCTCGACCTCGAATGGCACCTCGGGACACGTGCGGTCGCCCTCGACACGTCGGGGCGACGGCTGACCACGGCGTCGTCCCGGGGCGACGACGAGCTGCCCTTCGACCAGGTCGTCATCGCCACCGGTGCCTCCGCCAGGACGCTCCCGGGGACCGACGACATCGCCGGCGTGCACGTGCTGCGCTCCCTCGACGACGCCCTCGCGGTGCGGGGGGCCCTCGACGCCGGAGCCGAGAGCATCGTCGTGGTGGGGGCGGGCTTCATCGGTGCCGAGGTCGCGGCCAGCTGTCGGGAGCGGGGGCTCGACGTGACCGTCGTCGAGGCGCTCCCCGTCCCGCTCGAGCGAGCGCTCGGGGCGGAGATGGGCTCGGTCTGCGCCCGTCTCCACGACCACCACGGCGTCGACCTCCGCCTCGGCACCGGGGTCGAGGGCTTCGAGACCGATGCGGTCCCCGACGGCGTCCACCGCGTGCGAGGGGTCGCCCTGTCCGACGGCACGACGGTCCCGGCCGACCTCGTCGTCGTCGGCATCGGCGTCGACGTGAACACCGGCTGGCTGGAGGGGTCGGGCCTCACGCTCGACGACGGCGTGCTCACCGATGCCACGCTGCTCGCCGCGCCGGGCGTCGTCGCCGCCGGCGACATCGCCCGCTATCCGAGCGCCCGCTTCGATCAGCTCCTGCGGGTCGAGCACTGGGAGCATGCCGTGAGCGGCGGCGAGGCGGCGGCACGGCGCCTGCTGGCCGAGCAACGGGGCTCGACCCCGACGGTGTTCGATCCGGTGCCCTGGTTCTGGAGCGACCAGTACGATCGCAAGATCCAGCTGGCCGGGCGGCCGGGGCCGGGCGACGAGGTGGTGGTGGTCCACGGCAGCACCGAGGAGTTCCGGTTCGTGGCCCTCTACCGGCGTGGCGACCGACTCGTGGGAGTGCTCGGCATGAACCGTCCGCGCCACGTCATGCAGCTCCGTGCGCTGCTCGAGGAGAACGCCACCTGGGACGACGCGCTCGAACGGGCGGCGGCGTCATGAGCGACGAGACGCCGGACGAGGAGATGGTCGAGATGCTCGACGATCTCGGCAACGTGGTGTCGGTGGTCTCGCGCCGGGAGATCCGCGATCGCAACCTCCTGCACCGATCGGTGTTCGTCGCGGTCGTGAACGGCTCCGACGAGCTCCTGGTCCACCGGCGGGCGCCCTGGAAGGACGTCTGGCCCGACAGCTGGGACATCGCCGTCGGTGGCATCGTCGGCCCCGGCGAGACCTGGGCGGCCGCCGCCGCCCGCGAGCTCGTCGAGGAGACCGGTGTCGTCGCGGAGCTCGGCTACCTGGGCGAGGGGGAGTACGCCGACGCCGAGGTCCGCGAGCTGGCCAGGGTGTACCACGCCCGTACCGAGGGGCCGTTCACGTTCGACGACGGCGAGATCGTCGAAGCGGCGTGGGTCCCGATCACCCAGCTGCGGGAGTGGCTCGCCGACAAGCCGGTGTGCCCCGACAGCCTGGCCCTGGTGCTGCCACGGCTCGACGCACCGTGAGGAACCGACCCTGAACGCGACCGCGTTCCTGCTGCTCACGATCACCGCGGTGGTCGCCCTGCTCGACTGGCTCGCGGTCGGCACCGGTCGCCGTCACGCGGAGTTCGCCCTGAAGCCGCTGACCATGGTCGGGCTGGTCGGCGTCGCCCTCACCCTCGACACGTCGCACCCGACGGCGCAGGCCTTCGTGGTCATGGCGTTGGTGCTGTCGCTCGCGGGGGACGTGTTCCTGATGCTGCCCCGGGACCTCTTCATCCCCGGGCTGGTGTCGTTCCTGGCCGCGCACATCGCCTACATCGTGGCCATGGTCCTGATCGGCGCATGGAGCTCCGGGCTGTTGGTCGGGCTGGCCGTCGTGGTGGTCGCAGTCGTCGTGCTCGGTCCACGGATCCTGCGGGGGGCGGCGGCGGAGTCGACGGCTCTCCGGACACCGGTGATGGCCTATCTCGGCGTCATCTCTTCGATGGTGGTCGTCGCGTTCGGCACCGGCGTCGTGGCCGTCGCGGTGGGCGGGTTCTTGTTCTACGTGAGCGACGCCGTCCTCGGCTGGACGCGATTCGTGCGGGACATCCCCCGAGGCCGCCTCACCGTCATGGTCACCTACCACCTCGGCCAGGCGCTGCTGGTGCTCGGGATTCTCCTCGCCCCGTGACGGCTCCCTAGGCTCGTCCACGTGTGGTGGCTCGTCGTCCTCGCGGTGCTCGTCGTGGTCCTCGCCGGCGTGGCCGTCTACGACCTGACGCAGCGTCGGCACGCCATCCTGCGCAACTTCCCGATCATCGGGCACCTGCGCTTCATCCTGGAGGGCATCGGCCCGGAGGTCCGGCAGTACATCGTCACCGACAACGATCAGGAGCGACCGTTCAGCCGCGATCAACGCCGGTGGGTCTACACGTCGTCGAAGGCCACGAACACCTACTTCGGCTTCGGTACGGACAACAACCTGGACGTGGCCGAGAACTACCTGATCATCAAGCAGTCCGCCTTCCCGGTCTCGGCTCCGGCAGGGGAACCGGGCCATCCCGATCCCGATCGGCTCCTGCCCTGCGCCAAGGTCGTGGGCGCGGCGCACCGACGACGCCTGGCCTTCCGGCCGTCGTCGGTGGTCAACGTGTCCGCCATGAGCTTCGGCTCGTTGAGCGGCCGGGCCATCGAGTCGCTGAACCGCGGCGTGGCGATGGCCCATGCCCTGCAGACGACCGGCGAGGGTGGCATCTCCGACCACCACCGCCATGGCGGCGACCTGGTCTGGCAGATCGGGACCGGGTACTTCGGGTGCCGTGACGACGCAGGGAAGGTTCGACCTCGCCCGTCTCGTCGACACGGTGTCAACCGCGCCCGGTCCGGGCCATCGAGCTCAAGCTCAGCCAGGGGGCCAAGCCCGGGCTCGGCGGCATGCTGCCCGGCGCGAAGGTCACGCCCGAGATCGCGGCCATCCGTGGTGTCCCCGTCGGTCGGGACTGCCTCAGCCCCGCCGGGCACAGCGCCTTCCGCGACGTCGACGGCCTCCTCGAGCTCGTGGAGAAGGTGGCCGATGCCACCGGGCTCCCCGTCGGCATCAAGTCCGCCGTCGGCGAAGGCGGGTTCTGGGAGGATCTGGCCCTGCGCATGGCCCGGACCGGGACGGGTCCCGACTTCGTCGTGATCGACGGGGGCGAGGGCGGCACCGGAGCCGCTCCGCTCACCTTCGCCGACCACGTGTCGCTGCCGTTCCGGTGGGGGTTCTCCCGGGTGTACCGGACCTTCCACGAGCAGGGCCTCACCGACGGCGTCGTCTTCGTCGGCTCCGGCAAGCTCGGCCTCCCCGAGAACGCGCTCGCGGCGATGGCCCTGGGCTGCGACCTGGTCAACGTGGGGCGCACCGCGATGTTCTCCATCGGGTGCATCCAGGCCCAGCGCTGCCACACCGACCGGTGCCCCGTCGGCGTGGCCACCCAGTCGGTGCGGCTCCAGCGGGGCCTCGATCCCGATCTCAAGTCCGTGCGCTGCGCCAACTACCTGGCGTCGCTGCGCTTCGAGCTGCTGCGCCTGGCCAGGGCGTGCGGGGCGGTCCACCCCGCCCTCGTCGGTGCCGATCAGCTCGAGCTGCTCCAGGACCGCTGGCAGTCGGTGCCGCTGGCCCAGGTCGTCGGCTACGAGGCCGGGTGGGGCTTGCCCTCGGCTCCGGATCGCATCGAGATCGCCCGGATCATGGTGACCCCGCAGGGGGCGTCGGTGGTACCGCCGGGAGCGACGGGGTAGGAGCCTCTACGTCCCGGTGGCGCAGGTCCGATCGGGCCGGTCTCGGCCGTCGGGGTGACCGACTAGAAAGGCTCCATGAGCCCTGGTGCTCCCCCCCGTGTCGTGATCACCGATGTCTCGCCGCGGATCGAGTGCGGTCGACACCCGGTCAAGCGGGTCGAGGGCGAGCCGGTCGTGGTCGACGCCACGGCCTTCGCCGACGGCCACGATGCGCTCTGGCTCGTCGTGAGCCACAGGCCTCCGGGGGCCCGACGATGGGTCGACGTGCCGATGGCGTCGGTGAACCCGGGGCTCGATCGGTGGCAGGCGACGTTCGTGCCGATCGATCAGGGCTCGCACCCGTTCCACGTCGTGGGCTGGATCGACCAGTTCACGTCGTGGGCCCGCGCCACCACGCGCAAGGTCGAGGCCGGCCAGCGCATCGAGTCCGAGCTGCTCGCCGGGGCGGCGCTGCTCGACGCCGACGCAGTGGGGGCGCCGAAGGCCGAGGCGGCCCTGCTGCGGGATGCCGCCGCCCGCCTCCGCGCCGGTGAGCTGAGCGACCTCACCGACCCCGGGAGCTCCGAACGGCCCTCCGCGGCGACGCTCCATCGTCGTCGGCTCCGTCGAGCCGACGCGTCGACGAGTGCGGTGATCGAGGTGCTCGTCGAACGCGAGAAGGCGCTCTTCAGCACCTGGTACGAGCTCTTCCCCCGGTCGACCTTCGTCGCCGGTCCGGCCGCCCCCGGTCGTGCGCCGACCACCGCCGCCGACGAGGAGCTGGTGCACGGCACGCTCGCCGGCGTCGTGGACGAGCTCGACCACGTCGCCGCCATGGGGTTCGACGTCTTGTACCTCCCGCCGATCCACCCGATCGGCACGTCGTTCCGCAAGGGCCCGGACAACGCCGAGGTCGCCGGCCCCGACGACGTCGGCAGCCCGTGGGCGATCGGGTCGGCCGCCGGCGGTCACACGGCCGTGCACCCCGACCTCGGTACCGTCGGCGACCTGCGGAAGCTGGTCGACGCCGCCGAGCAGCGCGGCATCGAGGTGGCCCTCGACCTCGCCTTCCAGTGCTCTCCGGACCACCCCTGGGTCCTCGAGCACCCGGAGTGGTTCGCCCACCGTCCCGACGGGAGCATCCAGTACGCCGAGAACCCGCCCAAGCGCTACCAGGACATCTACCCGCTCGACTTCTCCGGCCCGGCCTGGCGCGACCTCTGGGAAGCCCTGCTCGGCGTGGCCGAGTTCTGGATGGACCAGGGCGTGCGGGTGTTCCGCGTGGACAACCCCCACACCAAGCCGTTCGCCTTCTGGGAGTGGTTCATCGCCCAGCTGCGACGCCGTGACCCCGGCGTCATCCTGCTCTCGGAGGCCTTCACCCGCCCCGAGGTGATGGCCCAGCTGACGCGCTGCGGGTTCACCCAGAGCTACAGCTACTTCACGTGGCGGGTCTCCAAGGCCGAGCTCACGGACTACGCCCTCGAGGTGGCCGTCGGGCCTGGCTCGGACGGCTTCCGAGCCAACTTCTGGCCGAACACACCCGACATCCTCCCGTGGCACCTCCACGGCGCCCGCCGCGAGATGTTCGCCCTGCGCCACCTCCTGGCGGCCACGCTCAGCGCCAGCTACGGGGTCTACGGACCGGCCTTCGAGCTGGGGGAGAACACCTCTGCGGGCAACGGCAAGGAGGAGTACGCCGCCTCGGAGAAGTACGAGCTCCGGCGTTGGCACCTCGACCGACCCGACAGCCTCCGCGACCAGATGACGCGTGTGAACAGGATCAGGCACGAGCAGCTGGCCCTGCACACCAACCGGACGCTGCGGTTCCACGAGGTCCCGAACGACTCGCTGGTCGCCTACTCCAAGACCACCCACGACGGGCCCGACCCCGATCCGGCCCGGCGGGGGCGCAACCCGGTGCTCACCGTCGTGAACCTCGACGACGCCGAGGTGCAGCGCGGCACCCTCGACCTCGACCTGCCCGCTCTCGGCATCGACCCGGACCGGCCCTACGATGCACACGACCTGCTCGTCGATCGCCGCTTCCGGTGGAACGGCCCCCGTCCCTACGTCGAGCTGGATCCCGCGATCCAACCCGGGCACGTCCTCCGCCTCAGCCAGGCCCCCGCCCCCGGCGCCGAGAAGCGCTCGCCGGCCTGAGCCGGCACCGACCCCGCTCGCCCCCCGTCCTCCCCGTTCCGCCGGAGCTCACCTTGCTCGACGACGCCACCGATTCCCACGACTGGTACAAGGACGCGGTCATCTACGAGCTGCACGTCCGCGCCTTCGGCGACTCCGACGACGACGGGATCGGGGACTTCGACGGGCTCACCGCCCGCCTCGACTACATCGCCGGGCTCGGCGTCACCGCGGTGTGGTTGCTGCCCTTCTACCCGTCGCCGCTGCGCGACGACGGCTACGACATCGCCGACTACGGCGACGTGCACCCCAGCTACGGCGACCTCAAGTCGTTCCGGCGCTTCCTCCGCGAGGCCCACCGGCGCGGCCTGCGGGTGATCACCGAGCTCGTCCTCAACCACACCTCCGACCAGCACCCGTGGTTCCAGCGGGCCCGGCGCGCGCCGGCGGGCAGCCGGTGGCGGGACTTCTACGTGTGGAGCGACACCCCTGACCGCTATCCCGGCGTGCGGGTGATCTTCGAGGACTACGAGACGTCGAACTGGACCTGGGACCCCGTCGCCCAGGCGTACTACTGGCACCGGTTCTTCTCCCACCAGCCCGACCTGAACTTCGACAACCCCGAGGTCCGCTCGACGATGCTGCGCGCCGTCGACAAGTGGCTCGAGATGGGCGTCGACGGGGTGCGCCTCGACGCCGTGCCCTACCTGTTCGAGCGGGACGGGACCAACTGCGAGAACCTCCCGGAGACCCACCACTTCCTCCAGGAGCTGCGGTCCCACGTCGACGACCGCTTCCCGGGCCGGATGCTGCTGGCCGAGGCCAACCAGTGGCCCGAGGACGCCGTCGCCTACTTCGGGGAGGGCGACGAGTGCCACGCCGCCTTCCACTTCCCGCTCATGCCGCGCCTGTTCATGGCGTTGCGGATGGAGGATCGCTTCCCGGTCATCGACATCCTCCAGCAGACGCCGGACATCCCGGACAACTGCCAGTGGGCCATCTTCTTGCGCAACCACGACGAGCTCACCCTCGAGATGGTCACCGACGAGGAGCGCGACTACATGTACCGCGCCTACGCCGCCGACCCCCAGATGCGGGTCAACGTGGGCATCCGGCGCCGCCTCGCCCCGCTGATGCAGAACGATCGTCGCAAGATCGAGCTCATGAACGGGCTGCTGTTCGCGCTCCCCGGGGCGCCGGTCATCTACTACGGCGACGAGCTCGGGATGGGTGACAACGTCTACCTCGGCGACCGTGACGCCGTGCGCACCCCGATGCAGTGGAGTCCCGACCGCAACGCCGGCTTCTCGGGCGCCAACCCCCAGCGGTTGTTCCTCCCCGTCATCATCGACCCCGAGTACCACTACGAGACGGTCAACGTCGAAGCGCAGAGCAACAACCCCAGCTCACTGCTCTGGTGGATGCGTCGCCTGATCGCCCTGCGCGCCCAGCACCCGGTGTTCGGCCGCGGTGACATCGAGTTCCTGCTGCCCGAGAACGGCAAGGTCCTGGCCTTCCTGCGCCGAGACGAGCACGAGACGGTGCTGGTCGTCGCCAACCTCTCCCGGCACGCGACCGCGGTCTCCCTGGACCTGCACGACCACCGGGGCTCGGTGCCCGTCGAGATGTTCGGCCAGACCGAGTTCGGGCCCGTCTCCGACGTCCCGTACCAGCTCACGCTCGGTCCGCACGGCTTCTACTGGTTCTCCCTGGAATCGCAGCGCAGCGACATCTCCCCGGGGCACCCCGAGGGGGTCGAGCTCCCGGCGCTGTCGGTGGCGACGGACTGGCGAGCGCTGCTCAAGGGCCGGGGTCGGGCGTCGTTGGAGAAGGCGCTCCCCCAGTTCTTCGCCCGCAGCCGCTGGTACGCCGGCAAGGCGCGGACGATCCGTTCGCTCGAGACCCTCGACGTGGTCGCCCTGGCCTCGACCCGGGCCCGACAGGCCCGGGCCCGGTCGTTCCTGGTCCTGATCCACGTGGAGTACGGGGAGGGCGAGCCGGAGACCTACGTGGTCGCCGTCACGGTCGCCGAGCCCCAACGCGCCGAGGAGCTCCTGGCCGATCACCCCAACTGCGGCATCGCCTGGATCGAGGTCCGCTCCACGGGCGAGCGCCTGCTCCTGCACGACGCGCTCTTCGACCCGGAGTTCACGGCCTCCGCCCTCGACGCCTTCCGCGCCCGGAGGACCTTCGCGTCCATGGGCGGTGGGGAGCTCCGGGCCACGGTCAACGCGCACTTCCGGCGCCTGGTCGGTCATCGGTCGGCCGACGAGCTGGTCGGCCATCCGCTGGGTGTCGAGCAGAGCAACACCTCGATCGCCTTCGGGCAACAGGTCATGGTGAAGATGTTCCGGCGGGCCCAGGAGGGCGTGAACCCCGACCTGGAGATCGGTCGGTTCCTCACCGAGACCGCCGAGTTCGAGCACTCCCCGCCCCTGCTGGGTGCCCTCGAGTACCAGAAGGGGTCGCGCGGTGAGCCGCGGACGCTCGCGGTGCTCTCCGCCTTCGTGCCCAACGAGGGTGACGCCTGGGCGTACACGCTCGACCAGCTCGGGCTGTACTACGAGTCGGCGACCCACTTCATCCCCGATTCGGAGTCGTGGGTCCCGCCGTGGTCGATGTGGCTCGATGCGATCGGCTGGCTGCCCGGGCCGGCGGTGGCCGACGCCCTGGGCCCGTACATCGATGCTGCCGAGGTGCTCGGTCGACGAACCGCCGAACTGCACCATGCGCTGGCGTCCGGTGTCGACGACGCCTTCGCTCCCGAGCCCTTCACCACCCTGTACCAACGCTCGCTCTACCAGTCGATGCGGGCCCAGGTGCGTCCGACGCTGGCGATGGTCCGGCGCCGGCTCAAGCACCTCGACGAACGTTCCCTGAGCCTGGCCGAGTCCCTGCTCGCCTCGGAGAGCCAGATCCTCGATCGGTTCTCCGAGCTGCGTACGCACCGCTTCGACGTGACCCGGATCCGCGTGCACGGCGACTACCACCTCGGCCAGGTGCTGCGCTCGGGCCGGGAGTTCGTGATCGTCGACTTCGAGGGAGAGCCGTCTCGTTCGCCGACCGAGCGACGCATCAAGCGCAGCGCCGCTCTCCGACGTGGCCGGGATGGTGCGGTCGTTCCAGTACGCCCGCCAGGCCGCGCTCCGCGACCTCGACGAGCGAGGCCTCCTCCCGCCGGACCAGTACGAGGCGATGCTCCAGCGGGGTCGGATCTGGCAGTACTGGGTCACCGTCCGCTTCCTCACCGGCTACCTCGATGCCGCCGAGGGATCCGACTTCGTGCCCTCCGAGCCCGCCGACCTCGCCTCGCTCCTGACGACGTACACCCTCGACAAGGCCCTGTACGAGGTCCGCTACGAGATGAGCCACCGGCCCGACTGGGCGGCCATCCCGATCAGCGGCGTCCTCGAGCTCGTCGACGGATCGCCGTGAGCCACGACGGCGACGGCCTCGGCGAGCTCGGCCGCCTGGCCGATGCGCTCGGGGTGCAGACCTCCTACTGGGACACCCGGGGGAACCACCACGTCGCCGACCCCGAGGCCCTCGTCGCCGTGCTGTCCTCGCTCGGCGCGCCGATCGATCACCCCGACCGACTCGACGACCTGCGCTCGCTGGCCGACGCGCGGGCCGTGACCGTGCTCCAACCGGTCGTGGTCCACTGGGCCCCGGGCGCGTCGGTGGACGTCGATGTCTGCCTGCCCGGCGACCACGACCGATCCGTCCCCCTTCGTTGGGTCGTCACCACCGAGAGCGGAGGCGTCGTGGAAGGCGTCACCGGCGTCGACGCCGCCGATCGGGTCGACTCGCGGTCGGTGGGCGGTCGAGACCATCTGGTCCACCGCGTCCGGCTCGCCGGCACCGAGGAGCTGCCCGTCGGCTACCACCGCCTCTTCGTCGAGGTCTCCGGGTACGGGTACGTCAGCTCCCTCGTGGTCGCTCCTGCCCGGGTCGTCGAGCCCGACCGCGCCGAGCGGACGTGGGGTGTGCTGGCGGGTCTCCACGCCGTCGCGTCGACGGGGCGATCGGGTCCGAACGTGGCCGGCCTCGACGAGATGGCGCGCTGGATCGACCCGCTGGGGGGCCGCATCGTCGCCACCCTCCCCATCCTGGCGTCCTACCTCGACGAGCCGTGCGACTTCAGCCCGTACACCCCGATCAGCCAGAGGTTCTGGAACGAGGCCTACCTCGACGTGGAGGCCACACCCGAGTGGGGCGCCAGTCCCGCCGCCCGCCGCCTGGTCGACGCCATGGGCGGCGACGGGCCCGCCGCCCCGCCCGGCGGTCGCTTCGACCACCGCCGCCACTACCGCCGCATCCGACCGGTGCTCGAGGAGTTGTCGAGGACCTTCTTCGCCGCCCCGGCGTCGACGCGCCGGGACTTCGAGCGGTGGTTGGCCGATGATCCGACCGCGGCGGCGTATGCCGCGTTCCGGGCCGCCACCGATCAGACCCGCAGCGGATGGCACGCGTGGCAGGCCGGTCCGGGAGCGCTCCCTCCCGGTGTCGAGGTCGACGGGGAGCTGGCGCGGCTGCACCTGTACGTCCAGTGGACGATGCGGCGACAGCTCGCCGACGTGGCGACGAGCCTCGCGGGGCGCGACCAGCGCCTGTACCTCGACCTGCCCGTGGGCGCCCACGGCGACGGGTTCGACACGTGGGCCGACCCGCAGCTCTACGGCTGGGGTTGTTCGGCGGGCGCGCCACCCGATGACTTCTTCGGGGAGGGACAGAACTGGGGATTCCCCCCGATCGGTCCGTGGGCCTCGCGGGCCCAGGGGCACCGTCACCTCGTGGCCGCCCTCGGTCATCACATGTCGGTGGCGGGGATCCTGCGCCTCGACCACGTGATGGGGTTCGAGCGGCTCTTCTGGGTGCCCGACGGCGCCGACGCCCATCACGGCGTGTACGTGCGCTACCCGCGCGACGAGCTCTTCGCCGTGCTCTGCGTCGAGTCCCGACGCAACGACTGCCGCGTCGTCGGTGAGGACCTCGGCACGGTGAGCGACGAGATCCGCGATGCCGCCGAGCGCCACGGCCTCCTCGGGATGTACGTGGGGCAGTTCCGTCTGCCCGGTGCGCACGAGGTCCTGCCGCCACCGACCAGTCGTCAGGTCGCCGGGTTCGACACCCACGACACGCCGACCTTCGCCGGTTGGATGCGGGGCGCCGACATCGCCGGACGCCGCGAGCGGGGCGAGATCGACCTCGACGAGGAGCGCCGGCTCGGCGACGATCGCCGCGGCGACGTCGATCGGCTGGTGGCCGCGCTGCGCCGCACCGCACGGTTGGCCCCGGACGTCGCGGATCCCGAGCCGGTCGACGTCCTCCGGGCCCTGTTGTGCGAGCTCGGTGCGTCGAGCGCCGCCGCGGTGCTGGTCGGCGTCGACGACCTCCTCCTCGAGGTCGAGCCGCAGAACGTGCCCGGCACCGGGTTGGATCGCCCCAACTGGGTACAGATGCTCACGCACACGGTGCCGGAGCTGGCGGCGGACCCTGTGGTCCGCGGCACGCTCGACGCCGTGCAAGCCGCCCGCCTGTCGGCTCACTTCCAGGCGTTGGAGGATTCCCCATGACCATGCTCACCGAAGACGACCTCTGGATGTTCAACGAGGGGGTCCACACCCGCCTCCACGACCGGCTGGGCGCGCACCCCGGGGTCGGTCCCGGTGGTGATCCGGGCTGCCACTTCGCCGTCTGGGCACCCAACGCCCGTCGGGTGTCCGTGGTCGGTGACGTCAACGGTTGGCAGCCGGGGAAGGCCGAGTTGGCTCCCGTCGGCAGCTCCGGGATCTGGGCCGGCTTCGTGGCGGGCATGGCGGCGGGGGAGCGCTACAAGTTCCACATCGAGTCGCGGGCCGGCGACCACGTCGTCGACAAGGCCGACCCGGTGGCCTTCCAGGCCGAGATGCCGCCCCGCACGGCGTCGATCGTGGCCGACCTCGACGGCTTCGACTGGGGCGACGCCGACTGGATGCGCGATCGCCACCGCCGCAACGCCCTCGACGCGCCCATGGCGGTCTACGAGCTGCACCTGGGGTCGTGGCGTCACGCGCCCGACGAGCTCCGGTCGCTCAACTACCGCGAGGTGGCACCCGTGCTGGCCGACTACGTCGTGGCCCAGGGCTTCACCCACGTGGAGTTCCTCCCCCTCATGGAGCATCCCTTCTACGGGTCGTGGGGCTACCAGACCACCGGCTACTTCGCGCCCACCTCCCGGTTCGGTTCCCCCCACGACCTCATGTACCTGATCGACACGCTCCACCAGGCGGGTGTCGGGGTCATCCTCGACTGGGTGCCGTCGCACTTCCCCTCCGACGAGCACGGGTTGGCCTTCTTCGACGGCACGCACCTCTACGAGCACGCCGATCCGCGCAAGGGCCACCACCCCGACTGGAACAGCGCCATCTTCAACTACGACCGCTTCGAGGTGCGCAGCTTCCTGCTCTCCAGCGCCCACTTCTGGCTCGAGCGCTACCACGTCGACGGCATCAGGGTCGACGCCGTCGCCTCGATGCTCTACCTCGACTACTCGCGCGAGGAGGGGGAGTGGATCCCCAACGAGCACGGGGGCAACGAGAACCTGGGGGCGCTGCGCTTCCTGAAGAAGCTGAACGAGACCGTCTACGGCGACTTCCCCGACGTGCAGATGATCGCCGAGGAGTCGACCGCCTGGCCGATGGTCTCGCGACCGATCGAGCTCGGCGGCCTCGGGTTCGGCATGAAGTGGGACATGGGCTGGATGCACGACACGCTGCGCTACTTCGAGCGTGAGCCGGTGTACCGCCGCCACCACCAGGACGAGCTCACCTTCCGGATGGTGTACGCCTTCACCGAGAACTTCTGCCTGCCGCTCAGCCACGACGAGGTGGTCCACGGCAAGGGATCGCTCATCGGGAAGATGCCCGGCGACTCCTGGCAGCGCTTCGCCAACCTCCGGGCGCTCTACGGGTACCAGTACGCGCAGCCGGGCAAGAAGCTGTTGTTCATGGGCGCGGAGCTGGCCCAGGAGACCGAGTGGGACCACGACGGCTCGTTGCCCTGGTGGCTGCTGGAGCGCCCCGAGCACGCGGGCGTCCAGGCGTGGGTCCGCCACCTGAACCACCTGCACCGCAGCGAACCGGCGCTGCACGAGGTCGACTTCGAGTCCGCCGGGTTCCAGTGGGTCGACGCGTCCGACACCGCGTCGAGCGTGGTGTCGTTCCTGCGCCACCCCGTGGCGGCGCGGCGGCCACCCCGGGGAGTCGATCGGTGCTGGTGGTGTGCAACCTGACGCCCGTGCGCCGCGACGACTACGCCATCGGCGTGCCGTGCGCGGGTCGTTGGGTGGAGCTGGGCAACTCCGACGCCGCCGAGTACGGGGGCTCGGGCGCGGGCAACGCCGGGTCCGTCGAGGCCATCCGACGAGGGCCGCCACGGCTTCGCGTCCTCGGTGGCGCTCACCCTGCCGCCGTTGGGCGTCCTCTTCCTCGCCCCGGCCCAGCCATGACACCCGTCACACCGGCACTCTGAGACCCGAAATCGGCAGGTGCCCTCCGTGGTCTTGCCCCTCGCGGCCACTACCCTCGCCGGGTGGCCACGACTCGTGAACTCGCTCGCGCCGCCGTGGCCGACTCCCCGGAGCTGCGGCGCTGGGTCGACCGGAGCCGCTCCCTGCTCTACGGCGGCGGTGGCGACGACGGCACGATCCGGCACTCCGAGGTCTCGCCGTGGCGACCGCCGTCGTCGGGGCCCAGGCGACGGTGGGTCACCGTCCTGGCGGCCCTCGGCGGGTTCCTGGGGGCGCTGTTCATCTCGACCTCGGCGCCGGTGTGGCGCCTGGCCCTGCCGTCGTGGCGCTTCACCCTGCCGTTCATCCCCCATCCCGGGCACCACGATGCAGTCCGCGGTGTTCTTCGTGGCCGGGCTCGTGCTGCTCGGTCTGTCGCTGGTTCGCCCTGATCCATCGCGCCGGGCGTCCCGGTGACCGCCGGCGCCGCATGGGCATGGTGGTCGCCGTCATCGCCCTGTGGTGCACGCCGTTCCTGGTCGGGCCGCCGCTGCTGTCGAACGACGTCTACAGCTACGTCGCCCAGGGCGAGATGGCCAGCCAGGGCATCGACCCCACGGCGACCGGGCCCATCGCCCTCGGGCGTGGCGACTGGCTGCGTCAGGTCGACCCGGTCTGGCGCGCCGCCCCGGCGCCCTACGGGCCTGTCTCGATCGCCGTGAGCGAAGCCGTCGTCGTGGCCAGCGGTCACGACCCTGCCACCTCGGTGTGGATCTTCCGCGGCGTGATGGTGGTCGGCGTGGCCATGGCCGCGGTCGGGGTGGCGATGATCGCCCGTCGCGCCGGGATCGACCCCGCCGTCGCCGTCGCCATCGGGATCGGCAACCCGCTCGTCACGCTCTACCTCATCGGCGGCATCCACAACGACGCGCTCATGATGGGCTTCCTCCTGCTCGGCCTCGCCGCCGCGCAGCGGGACCGCAAGGGCCTGGCCGTGGCCCTCCTGGCCGCTGCCACCGCCGTGAAGCTGCCCGCCGCCGTGGGCCTGGTCTACCTGGGCTGGACCTGGTCCGGGTCGCTCGCCACCTTCCGCCGGCGGATCATGACGACGCTCGGGGTGCTCGCCGCCGCGGCGGCGGGGATCGCCGTGGCCTGCGTCGCGGCCGGGATCGGCATCGGCTGGATCACCGCGCTCGAGTCCACGGGGAAGGTCACCACCACCTTCTCGCCGACCACCAAGATCGGCTACAGCATCGGCGAGGTGCTCTCGTGGGTGGGCCTCCCCGTCGCCCCGTCCACGGTGGCTGCGGGCTGGCGTCTGTTCGGCCTCGCCGTCACCGCCGTCCTCGGCCTGGTCATCTTGCTGCGCAGCCCGCGCATCGGCCTCATCAAGGCCACCGGGATCATGCTGATCGCCTACGTCCTGCTCGGACCGGTGCTGTGGCCCTGGTACCTGCCCGCCGGGTTCGCCGTGCTGGCCTCCATCGGCCTGGGCCGCTACCGGCCGTCCTACCTCGTGGTGTGCGTCGCCATCAGCTGGTTCGTGTGGCCGACCTCGGTCATCCCCGTCGACTACCTGACCCAGTACCAGCACCTCCTCGGCCTGCTGGTGGTCACCCTGGTGAGCGGGCTGGCCTTCGGGGCCCAGCGCTTCTCGTCGCGGTGGGAGCGCAGGATGCAACGAGCGTTGGGCGAACGTGGTGCGCTCGAACCGTCGGACGCTGAACGGGTGGCCGTCGTCTGACGGATCGGGCCCGGACCACCGGATCGCCACGAGCCGAGACGGGGGAGCGATGTTGACGCTGAGGGTGTTCCGGGGAACCGAGATCGAGGTGGTCGACGACCTCGATCGCCTCGACGAGCTCCTGGCCCGGCCCGACACCTTGGTCTGGGTGGACGCGTCCGCACCCACCGACGCCGAGCTCGCACGCCTGGAGGTCGCCTTCGACTTCCACGAGCTCGCCGTCGAGGACGTCCGCGAGAAGGGCCAGCGGGCCAAGCTCGAGCGCTACGAGAACCACGGCTTCCTGGTCGCCTACGCCCGGGCGGCCGACGGTGACCTGTCCGAGGTCGACGTCTTCGTCGGTCCGCAGTGGCTCGTCACCGTGCGGGAGATCAACGACCACGGTGAGACCTTCGACATCTCGGGCATGGGAGAGCGCTACGAGCGGACGCGAGCGGTCGATCCCGGGGTGGGCTTCCTCCTCTACGTGGTGCTCGACTCGATCGTCGACAGCTACTTCGACGCCGTCGAGGACGGTGAGCGGCGTCTCGAGGACATCGAGGAGCTGTTGTTCAGGGTGGGCCCGCCGACCGACGGGTCGATGCAACAGGACCTGCTCGATCTGCGCCGATCGTTGCTGTTGGTCCGTCGTCGGGTCGTGCCGCTGCGCGACGTCGTTCTCGCCCTGTTGCGGCGAGAGCTCCCGTGGGTCGACGAGGCGTCGATGGTGTACTTCGAGGACGTCCTCGACCACCTGCTGCGGGTGATCGACCAGATCGACGTCCAGCGTGAGCTGATGGGCAACGTCGTCGACGCCAGCTTGGCCCTCGGTGCCAACCGCATGAACATGGTGATGAAGAAGATGACGAGCTGGGGAGCGATCCTCATCGTGGCCACCCTCATCGCCGGCATCTACGGCATGAACTTCCGGGAGATGCCCGAGCTGCGTTGGCAGCTCGGGTACCCCCTGGCCCTGGGGCTGATGGCGGCGAGCACGGGCAGCCTCTACGTCTACTTCCGCCGCAAGGACTGGCTCTGACCCTGGCGGCGCCCCGGGCGCGTGACCGGCTCGTGTGCGAGCCGGAAGAGGCGGTGCAAGGTCACGGCGAGGAGGGTGACGAGCAGCAGGTTGCGCAGGGCGATCGTGGCGACGGCGGCGCCGTCGCCGGTGATGAGCCGCTCGATCCAGGCCAGCCCGAGCGTGCTCGTGGCCACGACGGCCAGTGAGAGCCCGCCGACGAGGCGGTCGCCGGCCACGGTCACCACCGCGGCGAAGGGCAGGAACCAGAGCACGTACTGCGGCGAGATGATCGCCGAGAAGACCATCAAGGCGACGACGGCGGCGAGCGGGGCGAGGCCCTCCACCACGAGGTCGGCCCGCGCCGTCGCCGGGTCGGGCCCGTCGGCGCCTCCCGGTTCGAGCCCCTCCTGCCCCGCGGCCCGGCGGGCCCACCACCACGCCAGGGCCACCACCGCGAGGGCCACGAGGCTGAGACCGGTGCGGATCGGGCCGGGGGCGGCCACGGCCGTGCGCCACGCACCCTCCTGCACGGTCGAGCCGTCGGGGTCGAGGGCGTGCAGCACGATGCCCGGGATGCTCTCGATCTGCCATCCGCGGGCCCCGCGGAACGTGAGGATCTGGCTGATCCCGTCGACGCCGGCCCACGCCACCCAGGCCGTCAGAGCGGCCGCCCCGGTCACCGCCCAGGCGGCCAGCCCGCGCCACTGCCGACGCAGCACCATCGTCGGAGCGAGGACGATCGGCCAGACCTTGGCGAAGACCGAGAGAGCCAGCGCCACACCACCGAGGCTCTCGCGGCGTCGGCGGAGCAGGCCCAGGCCGAGCACGGCGAGGAACACCGACAACAGGTCGATCCGCAGGTAGGCGAACGGGTACAGCAGGATCGGCGCGCCGAGCGCCAGGTAGGTGATGGCCGTGCGACGCGACCAGGCCCACGCCAGCACGCCCGCGGTGGCCAGCTCGAGGGTCAGCTGGCTGACGGCCAGGGCGGTGAGGCTGCCGAGCGGGGTCGGTCGTTCGACGAGGTGCATGAGGCCCAGGGCGAGGGGCGGGTACTCGACCTCGAAGTCCCGGTACGGCGTGCCCTCCCCCTCGAGGATCACGGCGTAGCGGCGGGCGTCGCCGCCGAGGATGGAGAACTCCTCCTCCTGGCCGCTCTGGAGCACCGCCACGATCGACACGACGCGGGCCACCACCAAGAGCCCGAGCAGCGCCCAGGGCACCCAACGCGGCCATCGTCGGGCGGTCGTCACGGCTCGTCAGCGTAGGAGCTTGGTCGTCACGGCGGGGACACCACCCCGGGTCGTCGCGGTGGTGCGCCTGACCGGGACCGCGGTGAGCTCCCCATGGGTGGGGCGGGCTACGGGTGGTCGTCGGAGCTGTGGCGGCGCTCGCGGCCGTCGCCGTCGAGTCGACGCAGGAGCACCACCGAGCGGCTCACCACCGTCAGGGTCTCCCCGGCGGCGGTGACGCCGTCACGCCCCGGAGGGAAGGCCTCGTCGACGTCCTCGGGCGCGGTGTCGAGGACCATCGTCCACGCGGCGCCGTAGGTGTCGTCGGGCAGCACGAAGGCCACGTCCTCGTCGGAGGCGTTGAACACGGCGAAGAAGCTGTGGTCGACGATGCGTTCGTTGCGTGGCCCCCGCCCGGGGATGGCCTCTCCGTTCAGGAACACCCCGATGCAGCGGTTGGTGCCCGTCTGCCAGTCGCCGTCGCTCATCGGGGTGCCGAAGGCGGTGAACCAGCCGATGTCGTCGATGTCGTGGCCCATGATGGGTTGGCCCTGGAAGAACCGTCGGCGGCGGAACACGCGGTGGGCCCGTCGCAGGTGCACCAGGCGGCTGGTGAAGGTCAACAGGTCCTCGTCGACGCTCGACCAGTCGTACCAGGAGATCTCGTTGTCCTGGCAGTAGGCGTTGTTGTTCCCCTGCTGGGTGCGGCCGAGCTCGTCGCCGCCGAGCAGCATCGGCACCCCCTGGGACAACAGGAGCGTGACGAGCAGGTTGCGGCGTTGGCGTCGACGAAGGGCGTTGACACCGTCATCGTCGGTCGGGCCCTCGACCCCGCAGTTCCACGACCGGTTGTCGGTGGTGCCGTCGCGGTTGTCCTCGCCGTTGGCGTCGTTGCGCTTGTGCTCGTAGGTCACGAGGTCGGCGAGGGTGAACCCGTCGTGGGCGGTCACGAAGTTGATCGACGCCGACGGGGTGCGCCCGTTGTCCTGGTAGAGGTCGCTCGACCCGGTGAAGCGGTAGCCGAACTCCGCGACGCTGTGCTCGGCCCCTCGCCAGAAGTCGCGGATCTCGTCGCGGTACCTCCCGTTCCACTCCGACCACAGCGGGGGGAAGTTCCCGACCTGGTAGCCGCCCTCACCGACGTCCCAGGGTTCGGCGATGAGCTTCACCTGGCTCACGATCGGATCCTGTTGGATCAGGTCGAAGAACGACGACAGCTTGTCGACGTCGTGGAGCTCACGGGCCAACGTGGCGGCGAGGTCGAAGCGGAACCCGTCGACGCGCATCTCGGTCACCCAGTAGCGCAGGCTGTCCATGATCAGCTGCAACACGTGCGGGTGGCGCATGTTCATGCTGTTGCCGGTGCCCGTGTAGTCGACGTAGCGGCGGGGGTCGTTCGGGTCGAGGCGGTAGTAGGCGGCGTTGTCGGCCCCCTTCATGGCCAGCATCGGCCCGCCGTCGTTGCCCTCCGCGGTGTGGTTGTAGACCACGTCGAGGATCACCTCGATGCCGGCGCGGTGCAGGGTCTTCACCATCTGCTTGAACTCCTGCACCTGCTGCCCACGCTGGCCGTAGACGGCGTAGTCGCTGTGCGGGGCGAGGAAGGCGATGGAGTTGTAGCCCCAGTAGTTGTCGAGGCCCATGGCGTCGAGGCGGTAGTCGTGGATGAACTGGTGCACGGGCATCAGCTCGACCGCGGTCACGCCGAGTCGGGTGAGGTGGTCGATCACCGGTTGGCTGCACAGGCCCAGGTAGGAGCCGCGCAGCTCCGGGGGCACCTCGGGATGTGCCGCCGTGAGCCCCTTCACGTGGGTCTCGTAGACCACCGTCTCGTGCCACGGCGTGCGGGGGCGGTGGTCGTGGCTCCAGTCGAAGTAGGGGCTGATCACCACCGACTTCGGGACGAACGGTCCCGAGTCGGAGGTGGTGGGGGGCCCGTCGGGTCCGTCGGCGAAGGCGTAGGGGAACACCGACTCGTCCCACTGCACCCGGCCCTCGACCGCCTTGGCGTAGGGATCGATGAGGAGCTTGGCCGGGTTCCCCCGGCTGCCGCGCTCGGGTTCCCACGGGGCGTGGACGCGGAACCCGTAGCGCTGGCCCGGCTGCACGCCGGGGACGTAGCCGTGGTGGACGAACGCCGTGATCTCCGGCAGGACCAGTCGGGTCTCGGTACCGTCGTCGTCGAACAGGCACAGCTCGACGCGCTCGGCCACCTCGGAGAAGAGCGAGAAGCTGGTGCCGGTGCCGTCGAAGGTGGCCCCGAGCGGGAACGGTGAACCGGGCCAGATCTCCATCCGCCGAGCGTAGGCGGCCGGTCGGGACGTCCGATCAGGTGAGGGCGGCGTTGAGGGGGTCGGCCTCGCGAGCCCGTAGGGCGACGTTGACCTCGAGGCGCTCGAGGTGCTGGGCGAGGATCTTGTCGCCCTGGGGCACCTCGTGGGTCTCGAAGAACACGAAGACCTCGGGGGCCACGTCGGGGGTCGAGAGGGAACGGATGCCCTCGAGCAGGCGGGCGATGGAGTTGGAAGGGAAGCGCTCGTTGATCGTGTCCCACTCCGCAGCCACGAAGTACCACGCCAGCGCACCCTGGTTCCGGTTGGTGAGCGCCCGGCGCAGCAGCAGCGGCGCGTTCTGGGTGCGGATCTCGTCGATGGTCATCCCGAGCAGCCGGCGCACGAGGGCGGGGTCGTCGAAGTCGGCCAGGGCGTTGAGGTAGCGCATCTCCTCCTGCGGTGTGCCGGCCCCTCTGAAGCGGGCGAGGAAGGACTCGAAGTCGGCCTCGTCGCCCGTCGCCGCCACGACGTTGACGGCCGCGGCGACCATGGCGGGGTCGGCCGAGCGGGTGTCGGCCAGGATGGCGCGGGCGGCGGTCGCCACCTCGTCGTCACCTGCGAGGACGCCGAGCGCTTCGAAGAGCACGCCGCGCAGGGCTCGGTCGCGGTCGCTCTCGTCGGATCCCGGTTCGGGCCCGAGCCGGGCCGCGGCCGGGCCGATGAGCGCGCCGACACGGTTCTGGAAGGCGGCGCGGTGCTGGGTGTCGACGAGGCGGTCGAGGGCCTGCAGGCAGCCCACGATGCGCTGCCAGACCGAGAGGTCGGTCTCGTCCACGAAGGCATCGAGCATCCGGAGGAAGTCGACGCTGCCGGTCTCGCCGGCCAGGACGGCGGCCCAGGCGTCGTCGACGAGCCCGTAGCGCTCGATGGGCGAGAGGTCGCTGCGGGCGTGGGTGAGCAGGGCGGCCAGCAGGTCGGGGGCGTAGCGCACCCGGTAGAAGCCGGTGCTCTCGGTGTTGACGAGCACCCACTCCACGGGCTCCACCAGGGTGACGTCGATCGACGGGCCCTCGATCAGCACTCGCTCGAAGGTGACCAGGCCGTCGTGGGTGGTCTTCTGGCTGAAGATGGCGGGCACCGACCAACGCGTGGTGTCGTCCCGGGCCGGCGGTGGCGCGTCGTCACCCTCGCCCAGGTCGCCGGCGTACCCGAAGCGGTGCTGGGTCAGGCGCAGGGTGCCGCCGTCGTCGACGAGGTCGACGCTGATCAGCGGGAAGCCGCCCTGGAAGATCCACGAGTCCATGATCCGGCGCACCGGCTCGCCGCTCACCTCCTCCAACGCGTCCCACAGCTCGGTGGTCTCGGTGTTGGCGTAGGCGTTGGTGCGCAGGTAGTGCCGGATGCCGTCGCGGAACCGGTCCTCGCCGAGGTACTGCTCGAGCATGCGCACGACGGCCGCGCCCTTCTCGTACGTGAGGATGTCGAACATCCCCTCGGCGTCGCTCGGGTGACACCACCGGGTACTCGATGGGGCGGGTGCTGGTGAGCGCGTCGGTGTCGAACGCCGCGCTGCGGGCCAGGCCGAACGTCACCCAGCGGTCCCAGGCGGGGCGGAAGGCGTCGGTGGCGTGCATCTCCATGAACGTGGCGAAGGCCTCGTTCAGCCAGATGCCGTTCCACCACTTCATGGTGACGAGGTCACCGAACCACATGTGGGCCAGCTCGTGGTTGATCACGTCGGTGACGTTCAACAGCTCGGCCTGGGTGACCTCGGCGGGGTCGACGAGCAGCAGCACCTCGCGGAAGGTGACGCACCCGAGGTTCTCCATGGCCCCGAAGGCGAAGTCGGGCACCGCCACCAGGTCGAGCTTGTCGCCGGGATAGGGGATGGCGTAGTAGTCGGCGAAGTGGCGCAGGCAGAACGCGCCGACCTCGAGCGCGTAGGCGGTGAGGTGGCCCTTGCCCCTCGGGTAGACGATCCGTAGCGGGGTGCCGTCGACGTCGACGGGGTCGGTGGCCTCGAGCGGGCCCACGATGAAGGCCACGAGGTAGGTGGACATCACCATCGTGTCGGCGAAGCGCACGACGTGGCGCGACGGGTCGTCGGCCATCGGCTGGCGCGACACCTCGGCGGCGTTGGAGACGGCCAGCAGGTCGGCATCGACCACGAGGGTGATGCCGAAGACGGCCTTGTGGGCGGGCTCGTCCCAGCAGGGGAAGGCCCGCCGGGCGTCGGTGGCCTCGAACTGGGTCGTGGCGATGATCTGCTCCACCCCGTCGGTGTCGACGAACGTCGAGCGGTAGAAGCCGCGCAGCTTGTCGTTGAGGACGCCGCGGAAGGTCGTGTGCAGCGTGACCGTCCCGGCGGGCACGGCGGTGCCGGCGCGCATCGTGGCCCGCTCGGTCTCGTCGTCGAGCACGATCTCGTCGATGTCGACGCGGTCGCCGTCGGAGGTGATCACCCAGGCGGCGTCGATCTCCAGCTCGACGGCGTTGCAGACGATCTCGGTCGTGGCGTCGTCGACGGTCAGCACCGTGGCCACCGAACCGGCGAACGTGGCCGCCCCCAGGTCGGGTTCGAGGCGCAGGTCGTAGCGCACGGGTCGGACCCCGTCGGGGAGGCGGTAGGGGTCGACGACGCTCGGGTCGTCGAACGACGGTGCGGGGGCGGCAGGTTCGCGTTCGTTCACCCGGGCAGCGTAGGGTCGCCTGCCGTGACCGTGCTCCAGCCCCCGCCCGACCGCGACCTCGACGTGGTGTGCGTCGGCAACGCCATCGTCGACGTCCTCGCCCCGGCCGACGAGGCCTTCCTGGCCCACCACCAGATGCCCAAGGGGTCGATGCAGTTGATCGACGCCGAGGCCGCGCATCGCATCTACGCCGCCATGCCCCCCGCCGTCGAGGCGTCGGGTGGCTCCGCGGCCAACACCGCCGCCGGCATCGCCGCACTCGGAGGGTCGGCTCGCTTCGTCGGCCGGGTCGCCGACGACCAGCTCGGCGAGGTGTTCGCCCACGACATCCGTGCCGCCGGGGTCGTGTTCGACTCGGCGCCGGCGACCGAGGGCATGCGGCCAAGCCCGGCACCGCCCGGTGCCTGATCCTGGTCACCGACGATGCGCAGCGCACGATGAACACCTACCTCGGTGTCTCGGCCCACATCAGCACCGCCGACGTGGAGGACGTGGACCTGGTCACCGCGAAGGTCCTCTACTGCGAGGGCTACCTGTGGGACGAGCCCACCGCCAAGGCCGCGCTGCGCCACGCCATGGACCACGCCCGCCAGGTCAGCACCCCGGTGGCGTTCACCCTGTCGGACTCGTTCTGCGTCGACCGCCACCGCGCCGAGTTCCTCGACCTGGTCGCCGACCACGTCGACATCCTGTTCGCCAACGAGGCCGAGATCTGCTCGCTGTACCAGGTCGACGACTTCGAAGAGGCGGCGCGTCGCGTCGCCGGGCACGTGGGCATCGCCTGCCTGACCCGCAGCGAGCGGGGATCGGTCGTCATCACCTCCGACGGGGCCCGGGTCGATGCACCCGCGGCCGCAGCCGACGTGGTCGACACCACCGGCGCCGGCGACCTCTACGCCGCAGGATTCCTCTCGCGGTGGGCGGCCGGAGCCGACATGGCCGAGTGCGCCAGGGTGGCGTCGCTCGTGGCCGCCGAGGTCATCTCCCACATGGGGGCCCGCCCGGAGGCCGACCTCCAGGAGCTCGTCGGCGCCTGAGCCGACGGCCGGACGCGTCGGGTGAAGGGGCGCGGTCGAGCGGCGTAGCCTCGTTCCCATGGGGTATCGCTGCTTCGAGGTGGAGGTCACCGCCAAGGTGGCCCACGTGACCATGTCCCGGCCCGACGAGTACAACTCGATGGTGCGGGAGTTCTGGACCGAGCTGCCGGCCATCGCCCGAGAGCTCGACGCTCGCGGCGACGTGCGGGCCATGGTGCTGTCCTCGACCGGAAAGCACTTCACCGCAGGCATGGACCTCGGGGTGTTCAGCAGCGACGCCCTCGGCGGCGGTGACGCCGAGGCCGGCCGCGTGCGGGCGCGCCTTCGTCAGACCGCGCTCATGTTGCAGGACACCTTCACCGCCCTCGAGAAGACCCGGTTCCCGGTCCTCGTCGCCGTGCAGGGCGGCTGCATCGGCGGGGGCGTCGACCTCGTGTGCGCCGCCGACATGCGCTACGCCAGCGCCGACGCCTGGTTCGTGATCCAGGAGATCAACATCGGGATGACCGCCGACGTGGGCACCCTCCAGCGCCTCCCGAAGCTGATCCCCGAAGGCGTGGCGCGCGAGCTGGCCTACACCGGTCGGCGCATGCCCGCATCCCGCGCGGCCGAGGTGGGGCTCGTGAACGAGGTCTTCGCCACGCCCGACGAGCTGATCGCCGGCACGCTCGAGATCGCCGCGGAGATCGCCACCAAGAGCCCGCTCGCCGTGTGGGGCACGAAGCAGACCCTCACCTACGCCCGGGACCACACCGTGGCCGACGGGCTCGAGTACATCGCCACGTGGCAGACCGGCATGTTCCAGCCCGGCGACATGATGGAGTCCTTCGCGGCCAAGGCCGAGAAGCGCGACCCGGACTACCCCGACCTGCTGGCGAACCCCGACACGTTCTGAGCGGCCGGCTCGCGGCTCGCCGCGCCGGGCTCAGTCGTCGTCGTCGAGCGCGGGCAGGTGGTCCCACTTCACGTCGCCCACCTTCACGAGGATCGACGAGATCCACCCGCCCATGGCCGACAGGTGGGTGTCGAGCACGGCGCCGTCGGCCAGCGTGTCCTCCTCCACCTCGTAGACGCCCTCGTAGCTGACCTCGATGGCGTACTCCGGCTCGGACAGGTCGCCGGGGTAGGCGGTCTCGACGGTCGGGCCGGACCGTTCGAGGCGGTCGTGGCCGATGACCGGGCTCATCTCGGGGAGGACGTCGAGCAGGGCCTTGGGCTCGGGGGCGGAGGCGAGGCGCTGCACCCGCAGCACGATCTCGATGTCGATCCGCGGCGGCTCGTCGAGGGGTTCCCCGAGGTACCAGGAGCGGTAGGCGGTCTGCGCCCAGGTCGGCCACTCGAGGGTGATGTCGGCCTGCACCCGCGGCGGGAGGCCCTCGCCCGGGAGGCCGTAGCTGGTCTCCCACGTCATGTCGCCGAGGAGCACGTCGACGTGGAAGCGCTCCTCGAAGGCCTGGCGCTCGAGCAGCGCCCCCTCGAAGGCGTCGCGCAGGGCGCCGATGGCGTCGGTGAAGACGTGGTCGAGCATGGCGCGCTGACCCTACTGGCCCTGGCGGCGAGCGATGCTCGCCCGGGTGAGGGCGTCCACCAGCGCTCAGTCCGGGTGCGAGGCGCTCACCACGGTGGTGATGCCGCCACGGGGCTTCCACTCGGTCTCGACGGTCATGCGTCGGGGCAGGACGGCCCGCACCAGGTCGTCGAGGATGGTGTTGGTCACCGCCTCGTGGAAGGCGCCCTCGTCCCGGTAGCTCCAGAGGTACATCTTGAGGCTCTTGAGCTCCACGAGCAGCTCGTCGGGCACGTAGGTGATGCGCACGGTGGCGAAGTCGGGCTGGCCGGTCACCGGGCACAGGCAGGTGAGCTCGTCGGTCTCGCAGACGATCTCGTAGTCCCGCCCCGGCTCGGGGTTGGGGACGGTGATCAGCTCTTTCGACGGTTCGCTCGGCACGTCGGGAGACGCTACCGGTCGACGGGTGGCCCGACGACGGCCACGCCGAGCTGGTCGTAGACGAAGCCGAGGACGTCGGCGAGCTCGTCGGCCACGGCCCCCACGGGCTTGCCCTGTCCGTGCCCGGCATCGGCCTCCTCGCGCAACAGCACCGGACGCTGTGTCGGGCACGACGTGGCCGCCTGGAGGCGGGCCGCCATCTTGCGGGCGTGAGCCGGGTGCACCCGGCTGTCCCCGGCGGCGCTCGTGAGCAGCGTGGCCGGGAAGCACGTCCCGTCGGCGACGTGGTGGTACGGCGAGTACCGCCAGAGCCAGCCGAACTCCTCGGCCATGTCGGGGTCGCCGTACTCCGGGATCCACAGCCGCCCGATGAGGAACCGCGGGTAGCGCAGCATGTCCATCAGCGGCACGGCGGCGTGGACCACCCGGCACAGGTCGGGGCGTCGGGTGAGCATCGCTCCCATGAGCAGGCCGCCGTTCGAGCCTCCCCGGATGGCCAGGCGCTCCCGTGAGGTGAAGCCCTGGTCGACCAGCCAGTCGGCGGCGGCGGCGAAGTCGTCGAAGCACTGCTCCTTGTGGGCCCGCATGCCGGCACGGTGCCAGGCCTCGCCCTCCTCGGCTCCGCCGCGGATGCCGGCCACGGCGTAGATCCCTCCTCGATCGCACACGTCCACCACGGCCGCGGAGTAGGCCGGGCCCATGACGACCGAGAAGCCCCCGTAGCCGGTGAGCACGCACGGGGTGTCGGGGCCGGGGACGGTGTCGGCGGCGCGCACGACGAACAACGTGATCTCCGTGCCGTCCGTCGACGGACAGCGCAGCGTGTCGGCGACGTAGCGGCCCTGGGGCCCGTCCCCGCCGTGTTGCTGGTCGCGCAGACGGCTCCAGTCCTGGAGGTCGTCGGCGCCATCGCCGGCCCACCGGTAGGTGGTGGCGGGCGTGGTGAACGACGTCATGGCCACGAACGCCTCGTCGCGCTCGGGGCTGGCGCTCAGCGCGGACGCCGAGCCGACCTCGGGCAGTCGGATCGTGCGCCGCCCGGTGCCGTCGTGCTCGTAGCGGTCGAGCCCGGTGATGGCCGAGCGGGTGGAGAGCACCAGCAGCGATGCAGGGGTGGCCGCGACGGCCTCGATGACGGCCTCGGACTCGGGCACGACCGTGCACCAGTGGTCGTGCCACGCCGACGTGAGCGGGGCCGAGACCACCCGCCCGCGGTCGGCGTCGAGCGTCGTGACCCCGATGACCTGGTCGTCGACGACCTGCAGGGCCGTACGGGCGTCGACGCCCTCGATGAGCACCGTCCGGGTGGTGGTGCGGCGGTCGACGAGGTGGACGTCGGTGCGTTGCCAGCCGACCGAAAGGTGGAACAGCAACCACCGTCCGTCCCTCGACAGGTCGACGGTGGCCCACGCGGTGGGGTCGGGGAGGTCGTCCCACACCACCGGGTCGAGCCCGGGGGCGCCTCCGAGGCGGTGGTAGCGGACGTGCCGGCCGTACTCGTCCTCGCCCGGCTCGACCGAACCGGGGTCCGGGTAGCGGGTGTA
The DNA here is from genome assembly GCA_963715425.1 of uncultured Iamiaceae bacterium. Lineage (GTDB taxonomy): Bacteria > Actinomycetota > Acidimicrobiia > Acidimicrobiales > Acidimicrobilacustridaceae > Rhabdothermincola_A. Next base: position 149,268 of record CAVQSE010000001.1, on the reverse strand, counting down.
GAAGAAGCCGGAGCCGTCGGGTTCCCACGCCACCGACGCCGCCCGGGTGTGGTCGATGCGGTCGGGTCGGTGGCGACCGGCGGCCACGTCGAACACCGCCAGCGTGGAACGTTCGTCGCCGCCGGTGGACAGGCCGTAGGCCACCAGCGAGCCGTCGGGGGAGGGGTGGTACCAGTCGATGGCCGCCGTCGGGTCATCGGTCAGCCGGGCGGGGTCGACGAGGGCGCGGGCGCGGCCCGTGCTCGTGGCGGATCGCACCACCAGCACCGCCTGCTCGTGGTGGCCCCACCGCTCCAGCGTGAACACACGGGTCCCCGCCACCTGCGGGGCCACCGACGAACCCACCCGGAGCAGCCGGCCGAGGGTGTCACGCAGGACGGCGCGACTCTCGAGGCCCTGCAGGACCCGGTCGGTGTGGAGGTTCTGCTCGGCCACCCACGCGACGACCTCGGGGTCGTCGTCGGACTCGAGCCATCGGTACGGATCGGGCACGGCGATGCCGTGGTGCTCCTCGACCGTGCCGTCGCGCCGGGTGCCCGGCGGTGGCGCCGCGGTGGTGCTCAGCCCCGCCCTGCGTTGGGCTTGGTGCCGTGGTTGGCCGGCTTCTTGCGGGCGTTGTTCTTGCGCTTGGCGGTCTTCTTCGACATGGGGGACGACGCTACCGGGCCTCGTGGCCGGCCGCCCATTCGACGAGTCGGTCGGCGGTCCAGCTGTTGATGATCCGGTCGGGGTCGATGCGGTGGCGCGCCGCCTTGTCGCAGCCCGAGGCCTGCCACTCGAGCTGCCCCGTGGCATGGGCGTCGGTGTCGATGGCCACGAGGCACTCCCAGTCGAGGGCCAGCGCGAGGAGATCGTCGGGCGGGTCCTGGCGTTCGGGGCGGCAGTTGATCTCCACGGCGGTGTCGAACCGGGCGCAGGCGGCGAAGACGATCTCGGCGTCGAACTCCGACGGGGGCCTCGCCACGTCGGCTTCGCCGGGCTTCGGGGACTGCCGCGGCTTCAGATTGCGGCCCGTGCAGTGGCCGAGGATGTCGACCAGCGGGTTGGCGATCGCTGTCACCAACCGACGGGTCATGGCGGCGCGCTCCATGCGCAGCTTCGAGTGGGCGCTGGCCACCACCACGTCGAGTCGGGCCAGCAGGTCGTCGTCCTGGTCGAGGGTCCCGTCGTCGAGGATGTCGACCTCGATGCCGGTGAGGATGCGGAACGGGGCGAGCTCGGCGTTGAGGCGCGCCACCTCGTCGAGCTGTTCGAGCAGCCGGGTGCGGTTGAGGCCGTGCGCCACGGTGAGGCGGGGGGAGTGATCGGTGAGCACCAGGTACTCGTGCCCCAGGCCCTCGGCTGTGCGAGCCATCGCCTCGATCGACGCGCCCCCGTCGCTCCAGGTGGAGTGGCTGTGGCAGTCGCCGCGCAACGCATCGCGGATCACCGCACCCTCGTCGGTGATCTCGATGGCGGTGTCGGCCTCGAGGGCGGCCAGGCGGTCGGGCACGCGCCCCGCGACGGCCTGGGCGATGACCGCAGCGGTGGACGGCCCGATGCCGACGAGGTCCTGGAGGCGACCGTGGGCGGCACGGTCGGCGATCTCCTCGGGGCCTGCCGCGGCGACCACCTCGGCGGCGTGGCGAAAGGCCCGGACCTTGCTCGACGGGGCCAGACGACCGGTCCATCAGGTGCACGATCCGCGCCAGAGCCGCTTCGGGCGCCATCGGCGCATCGAGCGGGTTCATGCCCAACAGATCGATGTCCACGCCTCTTGTGTACCCCTCTTCGGTCACCGGCGTCACCGGCAGAGGTCCCGACCTCCACCGGTAGGGTGCGCCGGTGGAGAAATTCGGGTTCGTCGGGCTCCCCAATGCCGGCAAGTCGTCGCTGTACAACGCGTTGTCCGGCGGGAGCGCGCTCGCGGCGCCGTACGCCTTCGCCACCAAGGACCCCAACGTGGGCATGGCCAAGGTGCCCGACGAGCGTCTCGACCGCCTGGCGGCGATGAGCAACTCCAAGAACGTGGTGCCGGCCAGCGTGCAGTTCGTCGACATCGGTGGCCTCGTCGAGGGCGCCAGCTCCGGTGAGGGGCTGGGCAACAAGTTCCTGGCCAACATCCGTGAGTCCGACGCCATCGTCTTCGTGCTGCGGGCCTTCGCCGACGACGACGTGCCGGGGCCCTCCGACCCCCTCGAGCACCTCCGCATCGTGGAGACCGAGATCGCGCTGGCCGACCTCGAGACCGTCGAGAACCAGAAGGAGAAGCGGCGCAAGGCGGCCAAGTTCGACAAGGACGTGGCCGAGGAGGTCGCCGCCCTCGACCGCGCCTACGAGGTCCTGGCCGAGGGCACGCCGCTCTACCGCAGTGACCTCGACGACGACGAGCCGTGAGCTGCTGCGGCCCTACTTCCTGCTCACCAACAAGCCGGTGCTGGCCATCGTCAACGTCAGCGAGGACGACCTCGACGCCATCGACGAGAAGGTGGCACCCGTGCTCGACGAGTTCGGCGGGCACGGTGAGGTGATCGGCATGTGCGTGCAGCTCGAGGCCGAGGCGGCCCAGCTCGACGCCGACGAGCGGGCCGAGATGCTCGAGGGGCTCGGGCTGGGCGAGGGGGCGCTGCCCCGGTTCCTGCACACCGCGTACCGGATGCTCGGTCTGCGCACGTTCTTCACCACCGGTGAGAAGGAGAGCCGGGCGTGGACCTTCCGGGCCGGATCCAAGGCGCCGCAGTGCGCCGGGGTGATCCACACCGACTTCGAGCGGGGGTTCATCCGGGCCGAGGTCATCCGCTGGGACGAGCTGCTGGAGCTGGGGAGCTGGTCGAAGGCCCGTGACGTCGGCAAGCTCCGGATCGAGGGCAAGGACTACGTCGCCGACGACGGCGACGTCATGGAGTTCCGCTTCAACGTCTGATGGCCAGGGCGACGGGGTCCGAGGCGGCCTGCGTCGATCCGGTCGGGCCCGGTGGGCGCAGGCCGTCGTGGGCCTACGATCCCGGGATGGCGAGGAGGCCCGATGCGTCGGTCACGGGATCGTGGTTGGTGCTCGACGATCGGGTCCTGGCCACGCTCGAGGTGGCCACGACCCACCGCGACCGCGCCCGTGGCCTGCTCGGGCGCGACGGCATCGAAGGGGCGCTGCTGTTGTGCCCGGCCCGCTCGGTGCACACCTTCCGGATGCGCTTCGCCATCGACGTCGTGCACCTCGATCGCGACCTGCGTGTCCTGCGCATCGCCACGATGGCCCCGAACCGCCTCGGGGTCCCCGTGTGGCGGGCCCACGCCGTGCTCGAGTGCGAGGCCGGCGTGGCCGCGCGCTGGGGTCTCGCCGAGGGCGACGTCCTGGAGGTGCGGTGAGCGTCGGCGCCCTGGTGCTCGTGGGCACCCCGATCGGGAACCTCGGCGACCTCGCCCCGCGGGCGACCGAGGAGCTCGGCCGTGCCGACGTGGTGGCCTGCGAGGACACCCGGCGCACCGGTCGACTCCTGGCCCACCTGGGCGTGCGGGCCCCGAAGCTGCTCGTCGTGAACGACCACACCGAGGCCGCGGCGGTCCCCGACGTGCTGGCCCGCCTCGACCGGGGCGAGCGGGTGGCGCTCGTGAGCGATGCCGGCATGCCCGGCCTCTCCGACCCGGGTGAGCGGCTCGTGGCCGCGGCCACCGCCGCCGGCCACCGCGTCGAGGTGGTGCCCGGGCCCGTCGGCGGCGATCACCGCGCTCGTGATGAGCGGGCTGGCCACCGGGCGCTTCGTCTTCGAGGGGTTCCTCCCCCGCAAGGGCTCCGGTCGCACGCAACGTCTGGCGGAGGTGGCTGCCGAGCGACGGACCGTGGTCCTCTACGAGGCGCCGCACCGTGTGGCCGCGCACCCTCGCCGACCTGCTCGGCGTGTGCGAGCCGACCCGACAGGTCGTGCTGGCCCGCGAGCTCACCAAGCTCCACGAGGAGGTCTGGCGGGGCTCTCTGGCGGCCGCGCTGGCGCGCACCGACGAGGTCGAGCCCCGAGGTGAGTACGTGCTGGTCCTGGCCGGCGCCCCCGAGCCGGCGGCGTCGACGGACGACGACGTGCGTGCTGCGGTGGCCGCGGCCCGGGCGAAGGGGGCCACCACCCGTGACGCGGTGAGCGAGGTGGCCGGCGTGCTCGGCCTCTCGAAGCGCCGGGTCTACGAGCTGGCGGTGCGGGACTGACCCCGGTCGCCGTCGGTGTCAGGTCCCGTCGGTCCGGGCGCCGCGGGCTGGGGCGACAGTGCCGACAGCGTGACGAAGCCGTTGTTGAAGCCCTGCACGTCGTCGGTCGGGTTGGTGAGGGTGGAGAGGCAGTCCTGCACGGTGATGCTGAGGTCCGGGCTGACGGAGAGCACGGTGACGTCCTTGACGGTGCCCTGGCCGTTGCAGGTCGGGATGTTGAGGTTCGACACGGTGGTGACCTGGAGCTGGTCCATGTTGGCGCTGACCCAGGCCACGACCTCCTTCACCCCGGTCGGGAAGTCGAACGTGCCGCCCAGGTCGGCGCCGCCGTCGGCTCCGGCCGGGGCGCCCTGGCTGGAGGCCAGCGCCGGGATGCCCCGCTGCACCGCGGCGCGTGCCGCTCCGACCGTGCCGGACAGCTCGGTGGCCGCCCCGATGTTCTGACCGCTGTTGATGCCGGAGACCACGAGGTCGGGCACGAAGTCGATCCCGCCCTGGTCGAGGGCCCAGACGATGCTGTCGGCCGGGAAGCCGACGACCGAGGTGGCGGGATACCCGCTGGCGGTCGTCGTCGGGGTGCCCGTGAGCGTGCCGCCGGTGGTCTTGCTCCCGCTGCCGCTCTGGTTGGTGGCCGGGGCCACCACGGTGACCTCGACGTTCGGGAGGTCCTTCAGGCCGTTGACCACGGCGTCGATGCCGGGAGCGTCGATTCCGTCGTCGTTGGTGACGAGGATGCGGAAGGGCTCAGGAGCGGTGGTGGTGGCGGCTGCCGCCTCGCTGGTGTCGCTCGACGACGTCGAGTCGCTGTCGGAGCAGGCGCCGGCGAACAGGGCGAGCGCCATGACCACGGCGAGGGCGACGGAGAGAGGAGTGCGGCGGATGCGGGACACGGGTGACCTCCTGGAGGGGACAGCGACGATGCTGCACCGGACCGGGAGACGGTAGCTGAACGGCGGGTGTCGGGTGGGTGAACGACGGGTGGCCGGACGCGTGGGGCGGAGGGTCGCCCCGTGGCCTGGGTCAGCGCCACCCGCGGATGACGAGGGGGCACGACATCAGGGGGGACCATCCGTCCGGTGACGCCTCGACGAGGACCATGCCCGGCTCGAAGCGAGGGTCCCCGCTCACGATCGTCTCGAGGCGCCGGTCGATCTCCCGTCGGGTGCGGGGGTCGATGCGTCCCACCTGATCGGCGTGGGCCCGGACGACCACGCGGCTGCGGAGGTGGTCGACTGCGGCGATGGGTCGTGGGGGCCCGTCGGGGGCCGTCGTCGACCGAGGCCCGGTAGGTGGTGCGCCAGCAGTCGTCGGGGGTGCGCAGCTCGCCCGCGTCGGCGTGCACTGCGGCCACGAGGTCGTCGAGCGTGGCCGTCGGGTACCGGGCCAGGGGGCCGGGACCGGGGAGGCCGGTGCGGCTCGTGACGCCCATGGCTGCGACCGCCAGGGCCGATGCCGCCACCACCCACAGCCACCAGCGCCTCCTCCCGCCGGTCGTCGCGGAGGACGCCGAGGCGGCCTGGTCGCTCGGCGGCGCCGGCTCGGCGGTGGTCGGGTCGGAGCTCATCGCGGCGGCCATTGTGACGGGGTCCGCGGGCACTGTCACACCCCCTGTGCACAATCGTTCCCATGGTGATCGTGGCTGTCGTCTCACTCGTCGTGGCTCTGGCCTGCGTGGTCGTGCTGAGCGTCGTGCTCACCCGGTCCGCGTCGCGGCCGGCCGCGGCCGTTCCCGAGGACCTGGTGGCGGCCACCGTCGCCGCGCTCCGCGACCAGCAGGCGGCCACGGTCCAGGCGGCCGTCGCCTCCGTGGTCGACGTCGCCGGTGAGCAGCTCGGCAGCCGAACCGCCGCGGCCGATCAGGCGTTGCGGGAGCGCCAGGAGGCCATCTCCGCGGCGCTGCAGGACGAGCGCAGCGCCGTCGGTGACGAGCTGCGCGAGACCCGACGCCAGCTCGATGCCATGGGCAAGCTGGTGGGGGAGCTGCGCGTCGAGCGGGCCGAGCAGCAGGGCCGCCTCGAGGAGGGCCTGGCCGAAGCGGTGCGCTCCACCGTCCAGCTCGCCGGGACCACCGATGCGCTGCGCCAGGCCCTGGCCAGCACGAAGGCCCGAGGCCAGTGGGGTGAGCGCATGGCCGAGGACGTGCTGCGCGCCGCCGGCTTCGTGGAGGGCATCAACTACCGCAAGCAGACCGCCATCGCGGGCGGCACCATCCCCGACCTCACCTTTCCGCTCCCCGGCGGCCGTGACCTCCACATGGACGTCAAGTTCCCGTTCGACAACTACCTGCGGGCCCTCGAGGCCACGACCGACGCGGAGCGCCAGGCGTTCGAAGCCCGCTTCATGGCCGACGTCAGGATGCGGGTCAAGGAGATCACCACCCGCTCCTACATCGACGCCGAGCGCACGGTCGACCACGTGTTGCTGTTCATCCCCAACGAGTCCATCTTCGGCTTCGTCCACGAGCACGATCCCGGCCTCATCGACCACGCCATCGCCCAGAAGGTCGTGATCTGCTCGCCGTCCACGCTGTTCGCCGTGTTGGCCGTGGTCCGCCAGGCGGTGGAGCAGTTCCGGCTCGAGCGCACCAGCGACGAGATCCTGGCCTGCCTGGCCGCCTTCGAGAAGGAGTGGGCCAAGTACGCCGAGGGATTCGTGCGTCTCGGCAGCCAGATGGCCACCGCGACCAAGACCTACGACGCGTTGGCCGGCACCCGCACCAACCAGCTCCAGCGCACGCTCGACCAGGTCGACCGTCTGCGCACCGAACGAGGTCTCGACGCCGTCGTGGCCCTCTCCGCGGTGTCCGACCGTGAGCCGGCGTCGGTCGAGTCGTCGTCGGTCGAGCGTCTCGGTCAGTCGTCGTCGGAGGCGCGGGACCTGCCCGAGGCCGTCGGCGGCACGGCTGCCGACGCAGGGCGCCTCACCAGTCTGCGGCTCAAGTAGCACGCCGTCGTCGGGCGTCCTGGGACGTAAGGTCCGTGGCCCAGGCTGGGTGACAGCGACGAGCACCGGGAGGGCCATGGTCGAGCACGGAGGTGATGGTCGGCCCGACGACCAGCCGGGTGCGCACGGGCCCGACCTGACGTTCGAACGGGCCCTGCGCGCCCAGGTCCCGACGGGGGAGGTGGCCTCGGCCGCTCTCGCACTGCGGTCGATGCGCTTCGGCCGGCTGGTCGAACGCCAGCTGCAGGAGCTGCTCCGCCCGACCGGGCTGGAACGCTCCGAGTTCTCCGTGCTCGCCAGCCTGCTGCTCGCGGCAGGCGGTCAGAGCCCCACGGAGCTGTCCCGGACCGTCGTGCAGACCACGAGCGGCATGACCAAGACCGTGAACCGACTCGAGGGGCGGGGCCTGGTCGATCGGCGCCAGGCCGCCGACGACGCCCGACGGGTCGATGTCGTGCTCACGGCCGACGGACGAGAACTGGCCCGGGTCCTCCTCGCAGGGCTCGTGGCCGAGTTCTCCGAACCGCTGACCGAGGCCGACCCCGGTGCGGCGCTCGACCTGGCCCGGGCCCTGATCGGCGTCCTGCCGATCCTCGAGTCGTCCGGCGGGGTCACCCCGACCGGTCGGACCCGGGGTGGCTCATCGCTTCATCGATGACAGCGCCCGGGCCAGCGCCCGCATCGCCAGCACCGACCCCGTGAGCAGGCCGAACAGGCCCATGCCGGTGAGGAGGGCGTCGAGCTCGGGGTCATCGGTGATCGCCGCGCCCATCATCAACAGCGCACCGGTCAGCAGTGCGACGGTTCCGACGGCCACGATGACGGCTCTGTCGAACCAGGCACCGATCACCGCCTCGTCGTCCCCGCCGAACCGGGAGGTCTGCACGGTCAGCTGACCGGCCAGGAGCGCCCCTGCGGTCTGGTCGACCTGGGTCGGCAGATCGCGCAGCAGCACGACGGCGCGCAGCAGCTCGCGCTTGAGCATCGCCTCGTCGTCGAGGGCTTCCGGCCCGCCGTACCACCCCGAGACGATCGCCGTGGCCGCGCTGCCGAAGTCGAAGGAGGGGTCGATCAGGCGCAGGGTGCCCTCGAGGGAGAACAGCGAGCGCGACAGCACCACGAACGCCTGCGGCACCTGGATCCCGTGCGTGGCCATCACCGCGAAGACCTGGCGGAGCATGTCGGCGTCGATCCCGCCCCCGCTGAGCTCCTCGCCGAGGATCCGGCTCACGTCGGCCTCCAGCGCGCTGCGATCCACGGTGGTCGGCGTCGACGCGATGCGCACCAACCCCTTCACCACGATGGTGGGATCGCGCAGCGTCGAGCCGAGGGCGAGGAGCTGGAGGCCGGTCAACACCCTCGGGTCGAGGCGGCCGACGGAGCCGAAGTCGATGAGCTCGATCCGCCCCTCGGGCGTGACGAACACGTTCCCGGGGTGGGGATCGGCGTGGTAGACGCCGTCCTGGAGCATCTGGGCGAGGAACGACGCCAGGAGGTCACGGGCCAGTGCCTCCGGTGGTCGGGCGCAGGCCTCCACTGCGCCGGGGGTGCTCACCGAGGTCCCCTGGGCGACGTCCATGACCAGGACCCCGGCCGAGGTGAGGTCGTCGTGGATCCGGGGGATGGCGATGGTCCGGTCGTCGGCCCGGTTGGCGGCGATGGCCTCGGCGTTGGCCGCCTCGCGTCGGTAGTCGACCTCGGCCTCGACGTTGCGCACGAGCTCGCCGGCCAGGATCGTGAACCGGCCGTTGCGCCCGGTGCCGGCGTCGAGGAGGCCGGCCAGGCTCATCAGGGCCTCGCCGTCGCGGCGCACGAGCTCCTCGATCCCGGGCCGGCGGCACTTCACGATCACCTGGTGACCGTCGTGCAGGCGGGCCCGGTAGGTCTGACCGATCGACGCCGAGGCGAGGGGCTCCCAGTCGAACTCGGAGAACACCTCCTCCACGGATCGCCCGAGACCGGCCTCGAGCTCGGCGCGCACGACGGCGGCGTCGGCGGGCCGGACGTCGGACTGGAGATCGGCCAGGGGGCCGGTGACGCTCGGTGGGAGGGCGTCGGTGCGGGTGCTGGCGATCTGGCCGAACTTCACCAGGATGCCCCCGCACTCCTGGAGGGTGTCTCGCAGGCCGATGCCGAACTCGGGGTCGTCGATGCCGGCGGCGCCGGCGTAGCGGAGGCGCAGGATGCCGTTCTCCCGGGCGATGCGGGCGACCTGGCGTCCTCGTCGCAGCGGTTCGAGGCGGCGGCGCGCGGTGTCGATCGGGTGCAGGGCCGCGGCGACGGAGATGCGGCGCCGCGTGCTCTGCGAGGGCCCGACCACGAGCTCGATGACCACGAAGAGGCCCAGCGTCCCCAGCAGGCCCGTGACGACGGCGAGGGCGGCCTCCCAGCCGGCGCTGTCGGTCTCGGCGGCGGCGGACAGCGCCACGCCTCCGACCCACCCTCCGGTCGCGGCCACCAGGGAGGCGATCACGCCGATGCGCACGCCGAGCACACGATTGCTGAGCACCGCCAGGAAGAGCACCATCGGCACCGAGATGACGATCAAGAGGAACGTGCTCATGCCTGTCGGCTCCCTCGGGTCGGGCGTGGTGGGCCGGGCGGGTCGAGACGGCGCACTCGGGGCGGGCCCCGGCGTGCGGTCGGTCGGGCCCGGTGGCCGGTCACTCTAGGGCTGCGGTCGTCGGGGGTTCGGCGCCGTTGCCGTCGCCCCGTAGCCTTGCGGGGTGCCCGAACGCTTCTACGTGACCACCCCGATCTACTACGTGAACGACGTGCCTCACATCGGCCACGCCTACACGACGGTCACCGCCGATGCGTTGGCCCGGTGGCACCGGCTGCTCGGCGAGGAGGTCTGCTTCCTCACGGGCACCGACGAGCACGGGTTGAAGGTGCAGCGCGCCGCGGAGGCGAACGGCATCACCGCGCAGGAGCAGGCGGACCGCACGAGCGCCCGCTTCCGGGAGGCCTGGGAGCTCCTGGGCATCTCGAACGACGACTTCATCCGCACCACCGAGCCCCGTCACACCGCATCGGTCCAGGCCTTCATGCAGGCCATCTTCGACAACGGATGGATCCGCAAGGACACCTACGCAGGGCTCTACTGCGTCGCCTGCGAGGCCTACTACACCGAGGGCGACCTGGTCGACGGCAACTGCCCGATCCACGGCCGGCCCGTCGAGTGGCTCGAGGAGGACAACTGGTTCTTCGAGCTGTCGAAGTTCACCCAGCCGCTGCTCGACTGGTACGAGCAGAACCCCGCCGCGGTGCAGCCGGACGGGAAGCGCAACGAGGCGCTCGGGCTGATCCGCCAGGGCCTCGAGGACGTGTCGATCTCGCGCACCTCGATCGACTGGGGCGTTCCGGTCCCCTGGGACGACGGGCACGTCTTCTACGTCTGGTACGACGCGCTCATCAACTACGCCACCGCCGTCGGGTACGGCGCCGACGACGATCGTTTCGGGCAGTGGTGGCCCGAGGTCCACCACCTCATCGGGAAGGACATCCTGCGCTTCCACTGCGTGTACTGGCCGGCGATGTGCCTGGCGGCGGGCATCGCGCCGCCGAAGAAGATCGCCGTGCACGGCTTCTTGCTCGTGGGTGGCGAGAAGATGTCGAAGACCAGCCTGAACCAGATCTTCCCGGCCGACCTCGTCGCCGACTTCGGCGTCGACGGGTTCCGCTACCAGTTCCTGCGCGACACGCCGTTCGGTCCCGACGGCGACTTCTCCTACGAGCAGATGGTCACCCGTTACAACACCGACCTGGCCAACAACCTGGGCAACCTGCTGGCCCGGGTGGCGACGGTCGTGGCCAAGAAGTGCGGCGGCGTCGGGCCGGCGCCGTCACCCACCTCGGCGTTGGCCGAGGTGGCCGCCGAGGCGTACGCCGGCACGGCCCGCGGATGGGAGGCGATCGCCCCGAGCGTGGCCCTCGAGGCCACGTGGCGGCTCATCGGCGCCGCCAACGCCCACCTCGAGGCCCACGAGCCCTGGAAGATGGAGCCGGGACCCGAGCTCGACGTCGTGATGGGCGACGTGCTCGAGGTCCTGCGGATCGTGGCCGTCCTGGCCAGCCCCGCGGTGCCGGGGGCCTGCGGTGAGGTGTGGTCGCGCATCGGGATGGAGGGTCGGCCCGAGGACGAGCGCCTTCCTGCGGCGGCGCAGTGGGGTGGGTACCCCGGGGGGCGTTCGGTCGTGAAGGGCGAGGGCCTGTTCCCCCGCCTGCCCGTGGCGAAGGAGTAGGCCGGGTGTCCGTCGTCGACGGTGTGTCCTGGACCGATGCGCACTGCCATCTGGACCACGACGGTGACGGTGGGGCCGCCGCGCTCGTCGACGAGGCACGCAGCAGCGGGCGTCGAGCGGCTCGTCACGATCGGCACCGATGTCGCCAGCTCCCGCCACGCCATCGACGTGGCGCGGGCCCACCCGGGGGTCTGGGCCACCGCCGGCGTGCATCCCCACGACGCCTCCGACGGCCTCGCCGGGCTCGAGGCCCTGTTGACCGAGCCCGAGGTCGTCGCCGTCGGTGAGTGCGGCCTCGACTACCACTACGACCACTCACCGCGCACCATCCAGCGCGAGGTCTTCGCCGGACAGGTCGCACTGGCGCGCTCGCACGGCCTGGCGCTGGTGGTGCACACCCGCGAGGCGTGGGACGACACCCTCGAGGTCCTCGAGAGCGAGGGCGCCCCCGAGCGCACCGTCATCCACTGCTTCACCGGCGGGCCGCACGAGGCGCGGCGTTGCCTCGACCTCGGCGCCCACCTCTCCTTCAGCGGGATCGTCACCTTCGCGGGCGCTCCCGAGGTGCGCGACGCCGCGGCGATGTGCCCCTCCGATCGCCTCCTGGTCGAGACCGACGCTCCCTACCTCGCCCCCGTGCCGCACCGTGGCCGTCCCAACCGACCGGCCCTGGTGCCGCTGGTCGGTGCCGCCGTGGCGTCGGCACGAGGCGAGGAGGTGGCGGACGTCGCGGCGTGCACCTGGACGAACGCCGAACGGGTGTTCCGGCTGGGCTGAGGTCCCTCGTCGGGGCTCGTCGACCGTGCCCGACGTCACATGACGAAAGTTGCGGTTGTGTTGCGACCTGCCTAGGGTCGACCTCTGGCTCCGGGCGGAGTTGACGACGGGCGCAGCGCGCCTGGCGCAGCCTCGCTCTGCGTCGTGCCCCATCGTCGAGACGAAGGAACCGACCCCTGAACGGTCCATCCGCACCGTCGCAGCGCCGCTTGATCGTCGCCCTCGTGGTGACCTTCATGTGCCTCCCGCTCCTCGGCCTCGAGCTCCTCGGGGCCGGGTCGGGCAGCGCCAGCGACGACGCGATCGTCCGGACGGACGGGGGCGACCCCAGCCTCGTGGTGGCGGTCGTCCCGTCGACCACCCAGGCGCCCGTCACCGAGCCCGAGACCACGACGTCGACCGAAGCCCCCGTGACCACCTCGGCGGCGCCGACCACCACGTCGGCTCCCCCGACGACGGCGCGACCCACCACCACTGCGCCACCCCCGACCACCGCGGCACCGCCTCCGCCCTCCGCCCCCGCCCCCGCCGGCCCCGGCGGTCGGCACGGGGAGCGACTGGGATCGCCTCGCCCAGTGCGAGAGCGGTGGCAACTGGGCCATGAACAGCGGGAACGGCTACTCCGGAGGCCTGCAGTTCCACCCCGGGACGTGGCGCTACAACGGCGGCACGGAGTTCGCGCCGGAGGCGTGGATGGCCAGTCGCGAGCAGCAGATCGTGGTCGCGGAGCGCATCCGGGCCGGGCAGGGTTGGTCGGCGTGGCCCGCGTGCTCGCGCAAGCTCGGCCTGCGCTGATCCGGGCGCCGCTGCGGCGCCATCCCCGCGACACGATCCCGCCCGCGCTCCGGGCCCGGATGTGACGCTCACCCGTCGACAGATCGTCGATCTCCTCGACCGCCACGGCGTGGCCCCCAGTCGGGCCCTCGGGCAGAACTTCGTGGCCGATCCGAACACCGTGCGCCGCATCGTCCGACTCGCCGGGGTCGCACCGGGCGATCCGGTCGTCGAGATCGGCCCGGGCGTCGGCTCGCTCACCACCGCCCTCGTCGAGGCGGGGGCCGAGGTGCTCGCCGTCGAGCTCGACCGCCACCTCATCGCCCCGCTCACCGAGGTGGTGGGACCGCTCGGGGTCCGGGTGGTGCACGGCGACGCCCTCGACCTCGACTGGGGCGCCCTGCTGGCCGGACACGAGCGCTGGGGGCTCGTGGCCAACCTGCCCTACAACGTGGGCACCACGATCGTGTTGCACCTGCTCGACGAGGTCCCGCAGGTGACGTCGATGGTGGTGATGGTGCAGCGTGAGGTCGGGGAACGGCTCGTGGCCGGGCCCGGTGGGCGTACCTATGGGATCCCGTCGGTCAAGCTCGCCCTGTGGGCCCGCGGCGAGATCGTGGCCCGGATCCCGGCCACGGTGTTCGTGCCGCAACCCAAGGTCGAGTCGGTGCTGGTGCGCATCGTGCGCCGCGACCGCGCTGCGGTCGACGCCGACCTCGAGCTGCTGTTCTCGTTGGTCCGCCAGGCGTTCGGTCAGCGCCGCAAGATGCTCCGTCGCTCGCTGGCCGATCGGGTGTCGCCCGCAGCCTTCGCCGCCGCGGGCATCGCGCCGGAGGCCCGGCCCGAGGAGCTGGGCATCGAGCAGTGGGGAGCGCTCACCGATGCCGTGGCCGCCGACGGTGTGCCAGGGTGAGCGGGTGACCAGCTCCGGCCCGACCCTGACCCTCGTGGCCCCGGCCAAGCTGACCCTCGAGCTGCGCATGACCGGTCTCCGTGACGACGGCTACCACCTGATCGACGCCGAGATGGTCACCCTCGACCTCGCCGACACCGTGCAGATCGATCCTGAGGGTGACGGCCTCGAGGTGATCGACGCCGTCACCGGCCAGCCGCACGCGGTGGGCAGCGGCGACGACAACCTGGTGCGGCGGGCGCTGGCCCTGGCCGGCCGACGGGCCGCGGTCGTGGTCTCCAAGCGGATCCCTGCCGGGGCCGGGCTGGGCGGCGGTTCCGCCGACGCCGCAGCCGTGCTGCGATGGGCCGGTCACACCGACCTCGTGGCGGCCGCCGGCCTGGGCGCGGACATCGCGTTCTGCCTCGTCGGGGGGCGTGCCCGGGTGACCGGCATCGGGGAGATCGTCGAGCCTCAGCCGTTCGTCCCGATGACCCTGACCCTGCTCACCCCGCCCTTCGGCTGCTCGACGCCCTGCGGTGTACCGGGCATGGGACGACCTCGGAGGGCCTCAGGGCGACCACGGCAACGACCTCGAACCGGCGGCGCTCGTCGTCGAGCCCCGGTTGGCCGAGTGGCGGGACCGCCTCGGTGACGCCACCGGGGAGCGTCCCCGCCTGGCCGGGTCGGGTTCGACGTGGTTCGTCGAGGGCGCGTTCCCGGGGGACGGCCGGATCGTGGCCCACACCGTCCCGGCCTGATCCGCTCGACGACCGAGCCGTCCGGTGCCACCGCCGCGGCTCCCGACCCCGCACGCGAACCCACCCGGCGTCGGGAGCCGGGTGGGGGAGAGGTGGACGTGACTGGTGGGCGAGTGACCCCGGGTGGGGCTACTTGCCTGCGGCGCGACGCTGGAAGCGAGTGCGCTTGAGCATCTTGCGGTGCTTCTTCTTGCGCATGCGCTTGCGGCGCTTCTTGATCAGAGAACCCATGAGGGCGATGACCCTATCGGGACCCGTGCCCGTTGTGCGAAACGACGGCTCGCCGCGTCGACGAGGTCCGGCGGTGGGCCGACGCAGTGCTCGGGGGCAGGGACTCGAACCCCGAAAGCCAGGACCAAAACCTGGTGTGTTGCCAATTACACCACCCCCGAAGGATCCGCCGACGGTACCACCGGCGGTCTCCGCCGCCGCCTGTCCCGCAGTAGAAAGGGGCCATGGATCGCCCCCTCTCCGCAGTCGTGCTCGCCGCCGGTGAAGGGACCCGCATGCGGTCGAGCCGACCCAAGCCCCTCCACCTCCTGTGCGGCAGGGCGATGGTGCTCTACGTGCTCGATGCGTTGGAGCTCTGCGAGGTGCGCCGCGCCGTGGTGGTCGTCGGGCACGGCGCCGAGCGGGTGACCAAGAAGCTCGTCGACGAGGCCCCCCACCTCCCGCTCGAGTTCGTCGAGCAGTCCGTCCAGCGGGGCACCGGCGATGCCGTGAGCGTGGGCCTCACGGCGTTCCCGCCCGAGGAGCTCGACGACTCCGATGCCGACCTCCTGGTCCTGCCGGGTGACACGCCGCTGCTGAGGCCGGCGTCGCTCGCCGCGCTGGTGGAGGCGCACCGCAGCGCCGACGCCGCCTGCACGGTGCTGACGGCCCGCATGGTCGATCCCACCGGCTACGGCCGGGTGGTGCGCGGCCGCGACGATCGGGTCGATCGGATCGTCGAGCAGTCCGACGCCACGCCGGCCGAGCAGCAGATCGACGAGGTCAACACGTCGATCTACTGCTTCCGCGCCAGCCTCCTGGCGCCGGCGTTGCGGCGCCTCAGCCCCGAGAACGCCCAGGGCGAGTACTACCTGACCGACGTCGTGGCGGTGCTGGCCGGGGCCGGGTACCTCGTGGCTGCGGTGTCGGTCGACGATCCGGCCGACACCCAGGGGGTCAACGACCGGCTCCAGCTCGCCGCCGCCGAGGCCGAGCTGCGCCGCCGCACCAACGAGGCGTGGATGCGCCGTGGCGTCACGATGGTCGATCCCACCCGGACGTCGGTCGACGCCACGGTCGAGCTGGCCCCGGACGTCACCCTGTTCCCGGGAACGATGCTCCAGGGGCGCTGCCGGATCGGGTCCGGGTCGGAGATCGGGCCGAACACCCGCCTCGTCGACTGCGTCGTCGGCGCAGGCTGCGTCGTCGAGCACACCGTGGGACGCGACGCCGACGTGGGTGACGGTGCCGTCGTCGGACCCTTCGCCGCGCTCGAGCCGGGCAGTCGAGTTCCCGACGGCGCGCGTACCGGCGCGTTCTACACTGCGGGTTCCGCCGACTCGGCGGGGTAGTCGCACCGTTCGCCCACGCGCCAGGGGATGCCCATGGAGTTGGTCACCAAGAAGCGTCTCCACCTGGTCTCGGGTCGGGCCAACCTCGCCCTCGCCGAGGAGATCGCCGAGCGACTGGGCATCACCCTGGGCGACGCCAACCTCGGGAGGTTCGCCAACGGCGAGCTCCACTGCCGTTTCGGTGAGTCCGTGCGTGGCTCGGACGTCTTCATCATGCAGAGCCACACCGGCTCCGAGGACATGTCGGTCAACGACGCGCTCATGGAGCAGCTGATCATGGTCGACGCCGCCAAGCGGGCGTCGGCCAAGCGGATCACCGCCGTCGCCCCGTTCTACGGCTACGCCCGCCAGGACCGGAAGTCCGAGGGCCGCGAGCCCATCACCGCCAAGCTGGTGGCCAACATGTTCAAGGTCGCCGGGGCGAAGCGGCTCATCAGCGTCGATCTGCACTCCGGCCAGATCCAGGGCTTCTTCGACGGCCCGGTGGATCACCTCACGGCGATGCCCGTCCTCGTCGAGCACATGACCCAGTTGGGCGACGATCTCGTCGTGGTGTCGCCGGATGCCGGTCGGGTGAAGGTCGCGGAGCGCTACGCGAACGCGTTGCACGCCGACCTGGCCATCGTGCACAAGCGGCGGGTGAAGGGCCAGAAGAACGCGGTCGAGGCCCGTGACGTCGTGGGCGACGTGCGGGGGCGAACCTGCGTGCTCATCGACGACATGATCGACACGGGCGGCACGATCGTGGCCGCCGCCGAGCAGCTCAAGGAACACGGGGCCGAGGCCGTCCACGCGGCGTGCACGCACGCCGTGCTCTCGGGCCCGGCGATCGACCGCATCAAGAACTCGGTGCTCTCGAGGGTGATCGTGACCAACACGGTGCCGTTGCCACCGGAGAAGCAGCTCGAGCAGATCGAGGTGCTCTCCGTCGCCGGTGTGCTCGCCGACGCCATCGACGCCGTCTTCGAGGACACCTCGGTCAGCGAGATCTTCGGCGGGCACAACCAGGCCTGACCCGGTCGAGCGGGCGAGATTTCCGAACTCGGCGCGGCGCCCGGTACGCTGTCCCGTCGGCCGCAGCCCCGAATCCCTCGGCCCGCGCCCTCGTCTCAGGAGCCTCCCCGCCATGGAAACCGCACTCACCGCCACCACCGGTCGCATCACCGGCTCACGTTCTTCCGGTCGGCTGCGTGAGACCGGCATGGTGCCCGGCGTCGTGTACGGGCTCGGTCGCGATGCGGTCTCGGTGTCCGTGGAGTGGGCCGAGCTGCGTCGGGTGCTCAGCACCGAGGCCGGCCTCAACGCCCTCATCGACCTCCACGTCGACGGGGAGACCGAGCTCACGCTGGTGAAGGACATGCAGCGCCACCCGGTGAAGCGCAACGTCATCCACGTCGACTTCCTCCGCCTCGACCGCGACGCGCCGGTGTCGGTCGACGTCCCGGTGATCGTGCTCGGGTTCGCCAAGGACATCGAAGACCGCCGCGGCATCGTCGACCAGCAGATGAAGACCCTCACGGTCAACGCCAAGCCGGCCGACATCCCCACGCAGTTCGAGACCAACGTCGACGACCTCACCATCGGCGGGGTCATCACCGTGGGCGACATCGAGCTGCCCGACGGCGTCACCACCGACATGCCGCTCGATGCGCCCGTGGTCGTGGGCGTCGGCACCCGCTTCACCGTGCTCACCGACCTCGGCCTCGACCTCGACACCCCCGAGGGCGAAGAGGGTGGGGCCGGAGAGGCCGAGGACGACGAGGCAGCCGAGGACGACACCGAGGACTGATGGTCCTGGGGGCCCGGCGCGGCCAGGCGCCCCGTCGGGGAACACCAGCCGACCTCCTCGTCGTGGGGCTCGGCAACCCTGGACGTGAGTACGTCGGATCGCGGCACAACGTCGGGTTCGAGGTCGTCGACCTCCTCGCCCGGCGCCACGGTGCCTCGCTCAAGGCCGGCAAGGAGCGATCGCTGGTCGCCGAGGTGCGCGTCGGCGCCAGCCGCGTGGTCCTGGCCGAGCCCACCACCTACATGAACCTCTCCGGTGAGGCCGTCGCCCCGTTGGTGCGGCGCTTCGGCATCGAGGACCCCGCTCGACTGGTCGTGGTGCACGACGAGCTCGACCTGCCCGCTCGGTCGCATGAAGGTGAAGGTGGGCGGCGGCCTGGCCGGCCACAACGGGCTTCGCTCGATCAAGGCCCACCTGCACACGGCGGACTTCGTCCGCGTGCGCATCGGCGTGGGCAAGCCCCCCACCAAGGAGCAGGGCGCCGACCACGTGCTCAAGCGGGTCTCCAGGTCCGAGCGGGCCGAGTTGGACGTCGTGGTGGAGGAAGCGGCCGACGCGGTGGAGGCGATCCTCGCCGTCGGGGTCGAGGCGGCGATGAACCAGGTCAACGCCCGCACCGTGTGACGCGGCGCAGCCGAGGCGTCAGCGGTCGGGCGGCCCGATCGGGGAGCGGCGAGCCGGGCCGGGAGGAGCTGATAGGCGGGGTTCATGATGGCCAGGCGACCGCGGACATCGGTGACCATGCCGTCGAGCACCACCCGGGTGCCCAGCGCGATGCCGGCGATCCGGCGCCGGCCGAGGAAGACGGCGGTGAGTGCGCCGCTGCCGTCGCCCACGGTGATCTCCAGGCTGGCCACATCCGCCCAGGGCTGCACCCGCAGCGCCTGGACCCGACCCGCCACCGTGACCCGTCTGCGCCAACGCACGTCGCCGATCGGCTCGACGCCTCGGAGGGCGATCTCCCCGAGGCGGGCGGTCTCGGCCAGGGTTCGTTCCTTGCGCCGGGCCTCGGCGGCCTTCTCGGTGCGATGCAGCAGGCTCACGGCAACGGCGGCGTGGCGCCCGGCGTGCTCGAGCCGTTCCCGTTCGACGGATCGGATCGCCCGACCCGGGTCGGGTCGGGCGGTGTCGGTGCGGCCGTGCCCGACATCGTGCCGTGGGGGAGCTTGTGGATGTGCTGTCCCTTGGTGGTGTGGGTCAGGTGGTACGGGCACGAACGTGACGTTGGCGTGGGCGACGTCGCCCAGGCCCTTGGCGATCGAGTCGGCGGTGCGGTCGTGCAGGAGCCGGTGCCAGGCCGAGCGGTACTCCCGCCGGGGGATGAGCACCGACACCTCGGTCTCGCCGTCGGCGGCGAGCTCGGTCACGAGTTGCAGCACGGCGCGCGAGACGCGCCGGTCGGGGCACTCGCGGATCTCGAGGGGCAGTCGCTCGAGGGGCAGGCGGGTCCACTCCTCGGCGAGCTCCGCGGCGTGCTGCTCGTCGACGGCGACGTGGACCGCACGGAGGTCGTCGGGGGTGAGCGCGCGGGCGTACTGCAGGGCACGTGCGGCGGTCTTGTCGAGTCGGTCGACCAGGACCACGACCGAGTGCCGGCGCAGGATCGGCGCTTCGACGGCGTCACGGGCGTCGTCGTAGAGCTCCTCGCGCTCGGCCTCGTACTGGTGGTTCAGTCGCACCACCACCCAGACGAGCACGGGGATGAGCACGATGATCACCCACGCACCGTCGAGGAACTTGGTGCTGGCGATCACGATCGTCACGACGGCGGTCACCACGGCTCCGAGCCCGTTGATGAACAGCCCGCTGCGCCATCCCTGCTCCTTGATGCGCACGTGGCGCCGCGCCATGCCGAGCTGGGAGAGGGTGAAGCTGGTGAACACGCCGACCGCGTAGAGCGGGATCAGCTTGGTCACGTCGGCGCCCAGGATGACGACCAGGATCGCCGCCGAGATCGACAGGGCGATGATGCCGTTGGAGAACACCAGCCGATGCCCGCGCTTGGTGAGCTGGCGGGGCATGAAGGAGTCCTCGGCCTGGAAGCTGGCGAGGCGGGGGAAGTCGGCGAAGCTCGTGTTGGCCGCCAGCACCAGGATGAACATCGTGGCGGCCTGGGTGAAGATGAACAGGGCCTGGCCGACGCCGCTCGTGCCGTAGACGGCGCTGGCGATCTGGGCGATCACCGTCTCGCCCTCGACGGGGATCGGGTGCAGCTGGGTGGCCAGCCAGGAGATGCCGAAGAACATGGCGCCGAGGGCCGACCCCATGATGACCAGCGTCTGGCGGGCGTTCTTCCACGACGGCTCCTTGAACGCCGGCACCCCGTTGGAGATGGCCTCGACGCCGGTGACGGCGGCGCCACCGGAGGCGAAGGCGTGCAGGACCAGGAACCAGCCGACGGCGCTCACGCCCGAGGCCTCGGCCACCTGCTCCGGGTCGAGCTCGATGAACTCGAGCCCACCGCCGATGGTGGCGCGGTAGACCCCGTAGCTCACGAGCATGAACATGGCGAACATGAACATGTAGGTGGGGACGGCGAAGACCTTCCCCGACTCCTTCACGCCGCGAAGGTTGCCGAAGGCGATGACGGCGATGAACCCGACCGCGATCGGCGACGCGGTAGGGGTACAGCCCGCCGAACACCGAGTAGAGGGCGGCCACACCGGCGGAGACCGAGACCGAGACCGTGAGGATGTAGTCGGTGAGCAGGGCCACGCCTGCGACCTGCGCCGGGAGCACGCCGAGGTTGTCCTTGGTGACGATGTAGGCGCCGCCCGCCGAGGGGTAGGCCTTGATGGTCTGGCGGTAGCTGAGGATGAGCAGGAAGAGCACGCCCAACATCGCCGCGGTGATGGGCAGCACGTAGCTGAAGGCGATGATGCCGACGCCGGCGATGAGCAGGGTGTGGAGGATCTCCTCGGTGGCGTACGCCGCGGAGGAGAGGTTGTCGCTGGCGAACACCGCCAGGGCGGTGGGCTTGCCGAGGCGCTCGTGCTCGAGCTGGTCGGTGTGCAGCGGTCGCCCGAGCACCTTGTTCTTGAAGCGGTACCGACGGCTCTCGGGGAGATCGATGCTCGCCGTGGGGGGGAGCGGCAGGGGTCCGGCATCGCTGCGGGCCCGGGTGGGGGCGGCCATATGCCGGTTAGTTGACACCCGTTCGCCCTCGCGAGCGCAATCACCGTCGTCGGGGCGCTCTCGTGCCCTGGCGGTCCCGCCCGACTCGACCGCTCCTCGCCGGCCGGCGGCGCGGTCGGCGCCGGTAGCCTCGACGGTCCCGTGGCCCTGATCGATCTCCCTCCGCTGCTCGCCGACGAGCCCGGTCTCACCAAGGTCCTCGGACGCCGGGATGCCGTCCTGGCGGTGCCCGAGCCGGCGCGCGCCATCACGATCGCCGGGTTGGCGTCTCGATCGGATCGCCAGCCGCTGGTCGTGGCGGTGCCCACGACCGGCGAGGCCGAGCGGCTGGTCAACGACCTGGCCGCGTTCCTCGGTCCCGACGAGGTCGATCTCTTCCCGGCGTGGGAGACCCTGCCGTTCGAGCGGGTCAGCCCTGCCGTCGAGACCATGGGCCGTCGTCTGCGCACCCTCTGGCACCTGCGTGATCCCCAGCGTGCTCCCCGTGTCGTGGTGTCCCCCGTGCGAGCGTTGGTGCAGCGCCTCGGCCCTCACGTCGCCGATGTCGAGCCGATCGTCATCGGCGCCGGCGACGTCCTCGATCCGGCCGACCTCGTCGAGCGCCTCGTCGCCGTCGGGTATCGCCGTGAGTTCCAGGTCGAGCACCGTGGCGAGCTCGCGGTGCGGGGATCGATCGTCGACGTCTACCCGAGCACGGCCGACGCCCCGGTGCGCATCGACCTCTGGGGCGACGAGGTGGATCGCCTCACCGAGTTCTCCCCGGCCGATCAGCGAGCGACCCGCGATCTCGCCGAGGTCGAGATCTTCGCTTGTCGCGAGCTCCTGCCCACCCCCGAGGTGCGGGCCCGTGCCGAGGCTCTGGTGGCGACCCAGCCGTGGGGTCGCGAGCAGTGGGAGCGCTTGGCCGAGGGCCAGACCTTCGACGGGATGGAGTCGTGGCTCCCGTGGCTCGTCGACGACGACGACGACCTCGCGGCCGTCCTGTTCGACCTCGTCGACGACGACGCCCAGGTGCTGCTCGTCGAGCCGCGCCGGATGCGGGATCGCGCCGCGGACATCCTGGCCGAGGAGGACGACCTGGCCCGCACCCTGGCCCGCACGTGGGGAGCCGGGGACGGCGACGAGGGGTTCCCCCGGTTGCACGTGGCGTTCGACCGTCTGCTGGTGCGCACCACCGCTCCGGCCTGGACGCTCACCAACGCACCCGAGGGTCCCGACGTGGCTGCGGTCGCGGCGTCGGGATGGAACCCGGTCGTCGGGGACGGTGACGGTCTCGCCCGCCAACTCGGCGGGCTCCTCGGCGACGGCCACCGGGTGGTCGTGGCGGCCGATGGCATCGGTTCCGCCGACCGGTTGGTGGCCCTGCTCGGCGACCAGGGCGTCACCCTCGAGCTCGACCCGGACGGGCGTGCCGACCTGAGCCGGCCGGGCGGGCACGTCGTCGTCGCCCCCCTGGAGCGGGGGTTCCTCCTCCCGGCGGTGAAGCTCGCGGTGCTCGCCGAGGGCGACGTCACCGGTCGCCGACGGGCCCATCGTCGGGCGAAGCCGCGCAAGGTGGCGGCGCAGGGCTACTTCGACGACCTGAAGGTCGGTGACCACGTCGTGCACCACCAGCACGGCGTCGCCCGCTACGGCGGCATGGTGAAGCGCGCCATCGGGGGAGCCGAGCGCGACTACCTGCTGTTGGAGTACCGGGGTGACGACAAGCTCTACGTGCCGTCCGATCAGATCGACGCGGTACGGCACTACACCGGGGGGGACTCGCCCAGCCTGAGCCGTCTCGGCGGGGGTGAGTGGCAGAAGAGCAAGGCCCGGGTGCGCGCCGCGGTGACCGAGATCGCCCAGGAGCTGGTCGTGCTGTACCAGAAGCGGGTCAACGCCGAGGGGCGGTCCTTCGGGGCCGACACGCCGTGGCAGCACGAGTTGGAGGCGTCGTTCCCCTTCGAGGAGACGCCGGATCAGCTCAAGGCCATCGGCGAGGTGAAGGCCGACATGGAGGCGCCGCCCCCCATGGATCGCCTGGTGTGCGGCGACGTGGGGTTCGGGAAGACCGAGGTCGCCATCCGCGCCGTGTTCAAGGCGGTGCAGGACGGCACGCAGGCGGCCGTGCTGGTCCCCACCACGCTGCTGGCCCAGCAGCACTTCACGACCTTCAGTGAGAGATTCGCCGGCTATCCGATTCGCGTCGAGGTCCTGAGTCGGTTCCTCACCGCGGCGCAGGCCCGCAAGGTCGTCTCCGGGCTGGCCTCGGGTGAGGTCGACGTCGTCATCGGCACCCACCGCCTGTTGGGCCCGGACCTCACCTTCAAGGACCTCGGACTCCTGGTCGTGGACGAGGAGCAACGCTTCGGCGTCGGCCACAAGGAGGCCATCAAGAGCCTCAAGGTGGGCGTCGACGTGTTGACCCTCACGGCCACGCCGATCCCTCGCACCCTCGAGATGAGCCTGACCGGCATCCGCGACCTGACGCTGCTCAACACCCCGCCGAGCGAGCGTCAGCCGATCCTCACCTACGTCGGCGAGTACGACGAGCGGGCGGTCGCCGAGTCGATCCGGCGTGAGCTGCTCCGCGAGGGCCAGGTGTTCTTCGTGCACAACCGGGTGCAGGACATCGAGCGCATCGCCGCAGAGCTGCGCGAGCTGGTGCCCGAGGCCCGCATCGCAGTGGCCCACGGCCAGATGGACGAGGGCACCCTCGAGAAGGTCGTGCTCGACTTCTGGGAGGGCGAGTTCGACGTGCTGGTGTGCACCACCATCATCGAGAGCGGGATCGACATGCCCACCGTCAACACGCTGGTCGTCGACCGCGCCGACCTGCTGGGGCTCGGTCAGCTCCACCAGCTGCGCGGGCGGGTCGGTCGTTCGGGGCAGCGGGCGTACGCCTATCTGTTCACGCCACCGGATCGGGTGCTCACCGAGGACGCCTACGAACGCCTCAAGACGATCGGCGAGTCGACCGAGCTCGGGTCGGGCTTCAAGATCGCGATGCGCGACCTCGAGATCCGAGGGGCCGGAAACCTCCTCGGCACGGGCCAGAGCGGGCACATCGCCTCCGTCGGCTACGACCTCTACTGCCAGATGGTCACGGAGGCCGTCGCCGAGCTGAAGGGCGAGGAGCCGCCCGAGCCGGCGGAGATCAAGATCGATCTCCCCTTCGACGCCAACCTCCCGGTCGGCTACGTCGAGCGGGAGGAGCTCCGCCTCGAGGCGTACCGCCGCCTCGCGGCCGTCACGACGCAGGGCGAGGTCGACGACGTCGAAGCCGAGTGGCTCGATCGCTACGGTCCGGTTCCACCGGCGGCGCAAGCCCTCCTGGAGGTGGCCCGGTTGCGCGCCGAGTGCGTGCGCACGGGGATCCGCGACGTCACCGTCACCAAGGGCTCGGGGTTCGGCGGACCCCGCTACGTCGCCCGCCTGTCGCCGCTGGTCCTGCCGGCGTCGAAGGTGGTGAGGCTCGAGCGACTCCACAAGGGGAGCGTGGTCAAGCCGGCGATCGAGCAGGTGCTCCTCGCCGTGAAGGCCGCCGACACCTCGGCGGCGGAGGTCCGGGCTGCCCTCGTCGACCTGGTGCCGATCGGCGCGTCCGATGCGTCCACCGCGCCGGCAGCGCGACCCGCGAGGGCGGGCCGGGCATGACGTCTCGGGTGCCGCGGGGTGGACTGTCGACGTCTCGGGGGCTTCGGTAGGGTGAGCGACCTTGTGACGACACGCCTGCGCATCCCCTTCGTTCTCGTCGCCCTCGTCGCCGTGGCGGCGCTGGTGGGCACGTCGTGCTCCGCCGTGACACCCCAAGCCCTCACGGTCGGCGACTACTCCCTCTCCGAGAGCGACTTCATGGACGAGTTGGCGTCCATCGCCGCCAACCAGGCCTACCTCGACTCGCGGGCGCAGCAAGGCAGCCCGGTGGTCCCCACCGGCACCAACGACGCGACGTTCTCGACGGCGTTCACGTCCCAGTTCCTCAACGAGCGGGTCAGCTTCGTGTTGGCCGCGCAGGAGAACGAGGCGAGGGGGCTGGAGGTCACCGAGGCCGACCGCCGCAACGCCGAGGTCCTGTTGAGCCTGAACCTGTCGCCCAACGCCGGTCAGTCCGACGGGGCCACCGCCGACCCGGCCGGGCTGGCGGCGCTCGACGAGTTCTCCGACAGCTACCGCACCGCGCTGGTCGACGGCGTCGCCAACGTGTTGGTGCTGCGGCGCGACATCCTCGATCGAGCCTCCACGGAGGAAGGCCTCCGGGCGCTGTACGCGGCCCGGGAGGACGACCTGCGCGACCAGGCGTGCGTCAGCCACATCCTCATCCGCGCCGGCAGCGGCCAGAGCCCGCCCACGCCGGAGGAGCTGGCCGAGGCGCGGACCCGGATCGACGCGGTCGCCGCCGAGTTGGACGGCACGCAGAACTTCGCCGCACTGGCCGCGGCGGAGTCCGAGGACCCGGGCAGCGCCGCCGACGGTGGTGACCTCGGTTGCGCACCCCAGGGCAGCTACATCGACGCCTTCGACGCCGCGGTGTGGTCTCAGCCCGTCGGCGAGGTCGGCGAGCCGGTCGAGACCGACTTCGGCTACCACCTCATCCTGGTCACCAAGCGTGGCGGCATCACCTTCGAGGACGTCCGTGACCAGCTGTCGGCGGCGGTCGAGGAGAACAGCGACGCCCTCCTGAGCGACTGGTTGCAGACCGCGGCGTCAGAGGCCGACGTGACCGTGGGCCCGAGGTTCGGCCGCTGGGCCGCCGAGCAGGGTCGCGTGGTGCCGCCCCAGGGCGCAGCTCCCGCCGGCGGGTCGCTCGATCCGGCGTTGGCCGAGTTGCTGAGCGGCGCGCCGCCCGCGGGCTGAGCCCGCCGTGGACCTCCCCCGAGTCGTCGTCGTCGGGCTCGGTCCCGGCGATCCGGACCTCGTCACCAGCGGGACCCTGGCGGCCATCGCCGCAGAACGTCACCGCTTCGTGCGCACCGAGCGACACCCCGCGGCGGTGGTCGTGCCCGACGCCGCCACGTTCGACCACGTCTACGAGTCCGCCGCCGTGCTCGACGACGTCTACCCGGCGATCGTCGAGGCCCTCGTCGAGGCCGCCCGGGCCCACGGCTCGGTGCTGTACGCCGTGCCCGGGTCGCCGGTCGTCGCCGAGCGCACGGTCGAGCTGTTGCTCACCGATCAGCGGGTGCGGGTCGAGCTCGTGGCCGCGATGTCCTTCCTCGACCTGGCCTGGGCCCGCCTGGGCGTCGACCCCGTGGCCTCGGGTGTGAGGGTCGTCGACGGGCACCGCTTCGCCGTCGACGCGGCAGGAGAGCGCGGTCCTCTCCTCGTCGCGCAGTGCGACTCGCCGGCCGTCCTCTCCGAGGTCAAGTTGGCCCTCGACGCCGGGCTCGACCCGTCGTTGGCGCCGGACGCGGAGATCGTGGTGCTCGCGCACCTCGGGCTGGCCGACGAGACGGTGCGGTCGGTCCCGTGGACCGAGCTCGATCGGGTCGAGCCGGACCACCTGACGTCGCTCTACATCCCGGCGCTGCGCGAGCCCATCGCCCGGGAGGTCGCCCGCTTCGTCGAGCTCGTCGCCGCGCTGCGTGCCGGGTGCCCGTGGGATCGCGAGCAGACCCACGAGTCGCTGCGCCGGCACCTGCTGGAGGAGGCCTACGAGGTGCTCGAGGCCATCGACGCCCTCGACGTGGAGTCCGGCGTCGGGTACGACCACCTCGAAGAGGAGCTCGGCGATCTCTTGTTCCAGGTGCTCTTCCACAGCCAGCTCGCGGCCGAACAGGGTCGCTTCACCCTCGCCGACGTGGCCACCACCGTGCACGACAAGCTCCGATCCCGGCACCCGCACGTGTTCGGCGACGTCGAGGTCAGCGGCGCCGACGAGGTGGTGCGCAACTGGGAGGCGCTGAAGAAGGTCGAGAAGGACCGCGACAGCGTCTTCGACGGGATCCCCGACGCGTTGCCGGCCCTTGCCTTCGCCTCCAAGGTGGCCAAGAAGACGGCCGGGCTGCGCGAGGCCGGTGTGCTGCCCGAGCCGGGACCGCAGGGACCCGAGTCCCTCGAGCAGAACCTCGCCGCGGCCGTCGACCACCCCGACGACCGCACGATCGGTGAGCTGCTGGCCGCCGTGGTCGAGCTGGCCCGCACGACCGGCGTCGATCCCGAGAACGCGCTGCGGACCGTCGCCGTCCGTCGCCGTGACGCCGCTCGGGTCGTCGAGGCGGCCGACCCCACCTGACGAGCCGGGTCGGGGTGCGCCACCCCCGCGCGCCGGCGTGTCATCGTTGTCCCCACCGCCGTCCGGGGAGAGAACCGTCGCCATGAGCATCATCGAGCACATCGCCGGCCGAGAGGTCCTCGACAGCCGCGGCAACCCGACGGTCGAGGTCGAGGTGATCCTCGAATCCGGTGCCACCGGCAGAGCCATCGTGCCGTCGGGAGCGTCGACCGGGGCGTTCGAGGCCGTCGAGCTGCGCGACGGCGAGGCCCGCTACGGCGGCAAGGGCGTGCTCGACGCCGTCGCCCACGTCGACGACGAGATCTACGACGCCCTCGTCGGCTTCGATGCCCTCGACCAGCGCGACGTCGATCGGGTGCTGCTCGAGGTCGACGGCACCGACAACAAGGCCAACCTCGGAGCCAACGCCATCCTCGGCACCTCGCTCGCCGTGGCGCGTGCTGCCGCCGACGAGCTGGCCCTGCCGCTCTACCGCTACATCGGCGGCGTCAACGCCCACGTGCTCCCGGTGCCCATGATGAACGTCCTCAACGGTGGCGAGCACGCCGACAACAACGTCGATCTGCAGGAGTTCATGATCATGCCCGTCGGGGCCGCGTCGTTCTCCGAGGCGTTGCGCTGGGGGGCCGAGACCTACCACGTGCTCAAGAAGGTCCTCCACGACCGCAGCCTCTCCACCGCCGTGGGCGACGAAGGCGGCTTCGCCCCCGACCTGGCGT
This sequence comes from uncultured Iamiaceae bacterium, assembly GCA_963715425.1. Taxonomy (GTDB): domain Bacteria; phylum Actinomycetota; class Acidimicrobiia; order Acidimicrobiales; family Acidimicrobilacustridaceae; genus Rhabdothermincola_A. Next base: position 121,284 of record CAVQSE010000001.1, on the reverse strand, counting down.
CCAACGAGGAGGCCGTGGCCCTGCTCGTCGAGGCCATCGAGAAGGCCGGCTTCACCCCCGGTGAGGATCTGGCGATCGCGCTCGACCCTGCCTCGTCGGAGTTCTTCCGCGACGGCCTCTACGTGCTCGCGGGCGAGGGGCGCAGCCTCACCCCGGCCGAGATGGCCGCCTACTACGCGGACCTCGTCGACCGCTACCCGATCGTCTCGATCGAGGACGGGATGGCCGAAGAGGACTGGGACGGCTGGCGGTCGCTCACCGACGCCGTGGGTGACCGCTGCCAACTCGTGGGCGACGACCTCTTCGTCACCAACGTCGAACGGCTGGCTCGGGGCATCGAAGCCGGTGTGGCCAACTCGATCCTGGTGAAGGTCAACCAGATCGGCTCGCTCACCGAGACCCTCGAGACCGTCGCCCTGGCCACCCGCTCGGGGTACACGTCGGTGATGTCGCACCGCTCCGGCGAGACCGAGGACACGACCATCGCCGACCTCGCCGTCGCCACGAACTGCGGGCAGATCAAGACCGGTGCGCCGGCGCGCAGCGATCGCGTGGCCAAGTACAACCAGCTCCTGCGCATCGAGGACGACCTCGGCGAAGCGGCCGCCTATCGGGGTGGCGATGCGCTGGCGAGGGTGACGCCCTCGACATGATCCGCTGGCCCCGACGACGCGGCGCCCACGAGGCGGCGCCCACCCGGCCCAGCCGGGCCGGCTCGTCGCGTGCCGAGGTCGTCGAACCGCGTGGTCGGGGCAGCGGCGCCGTCCGCCTCGCCGGTCGGCTGGTCGTGCCGCTCGTCCTGCTCGGCCTCACCGTCGGCGTGTTGGTGCTCGGTGCCTTCCCGACGCGCACCTGGCTCGACCAGCGCAACTCGCTGCGGGTGTCGGAGACCCGGCTGGCCGATCTCGAGGCGGGCAACGCCGAGCGACGAGCCCGGGTCGATGCCCTCATGACCGACGCCGAGATCGAGCGCCTGGCCCGTGAGGAGTACGGCTACGCCAAGGTCGGCGAGGAGGTGTACCACGTCCTGCCCCCGCCCCGCGATCCCGTGAAGGTGCCCGACGCGTGGCCCTTCACCCGCCTGGCGCCGTAGCACCGGCGGGGCCCGCCTCCCACCTCCCTCGTGCGCAGTAGCGTGCCGGCAGGCATCTGAGCGACTGAGGGGGGCACACGGATGAGCGTCATGGGCACGCGGGTCACGCGGCGAGAGGACCCGGTCTTCCTGACCAGTGGTGGGGTGTACACCGCCGACCTCACGGATCCGCTGCTCGACGGGGCGGTCCACGCCCAGTTCGTGCGTTCGACCATCGCCCATGCCAGGGTCACCGAGCTCGACGTGAGCGAGGCGCGTGAGGCGCCCGGGGTGGTCGCGGTGTTCACCGCCGCCGACATCGCCGAGGCGGGCGATCTGGGCCCCTTCGGTGTGCCCATCCCCGGCATGATCCCCGATGCGCTGGCTCGTCCCTGGCTGGCCGACGGCGTGGTGCGCTTCGTGGGGGAGGCCGTGGCCGTGATCCTCGCCGAGTCCCGCGAGGCCGCCGAGGACGCGTCCGAGCTGGTGATCGTCGACTTCGATCCCCTCGACGTCGTGGTCGATCCGGTCGAGGCCGAGCGTGACGAGCTCCTGCTCTTCCCGGAGCACGGCACCAACACCGCCCTCGCCGTGCCGTTCGGCCACAGCGAGGACCTCTTCGACGACTGCGAGGTCGTCGTCACCCGCGATCTCGTCAACCAGCGCGTGGCCGTGTGCCCACTCGAGCCACGCGCCATGGCGGTCACCTGGCACGACGGCCGCCTCGTCATGTTCGTGTCCACCCAGGCCCCCCACGGTGTGAAGGGGAAGCTGGCCGGCCTCTACGACCTCGCACCGGAGCAGATCCGCGTCGTCGCCCCGGCGGTGGGCGGGGGGTTCGGCGCCAAGATCAACCTGCAGTCCGACGAGGCGCTGCTGCCGTGGGTCTCGCGCCGGCTCGGACGGCCGGTGCGGTGGGCGGAGACGCGAAGCGAGAGCATGGTGTCGATGCCGCACGGCCGGGCCCAGGTGCACCGAGTCGAGATCGGCGGGAGTCGCGACGGCACGGTGCAGGCCTATCGCCTGACCGTCCTCCAGGACGCCGGTGCCTATCCCGGGATGGGCACGTTCCTGCCCTTCATGACCCGCACCATGGCGCCCGGCACCTACGACATCCCACGCGTCGAGTGCAACACGAAGAGCGTGGTCACCAACACCACGCCCATCGAGGCGTACCGCGGCGCCGGTCGCCCCGAGGCCACCGCGGCGATCGAACGGGCCTTCGACCTGTTCGCTCGGGAGATCGGCATGGATCCCGTCGAGGTGCGCCGCCGCAACCTCATCGGGGCCGACGCCTTCCCGTTCACCACCCAGACCGGCGCGGTCTACGACAGCGGCGACTACGCCGGTGCCCTCGACAAGGCGTTGGCCGCGGCGGGCTTCGATGACCTGCGCGCCGAGCAGGCCGACCGGCGCACGCGCGGCGACACGGTGCAGCTCGGCATCGGCGTCGCCGTCTACGTCGAGATCACCGCGGGGCCCTCGGCGGGTCAGACGGAGTTCGCCAAGGTGGCGCTCGGCCGCGACGGCCGGGTCACCGTCTTCACCGGCTCGTCCGCCCACGGCCAGGGGCACTCCACGGCGTGGGCCATGTTGGCCCACGAGCTCACCGGGATCCCGATGGACGACATCGAGGTCGTCGCCGGTGACACCGATCGCGTGGCCGAGGGGTCCGGGACGTTCGGGTCCCGGTCGTTGCAGATCGGCGGCTCCGCCGTGTGGGGCGCCACCGAGGCGGTGGTCGAGACGGCCCGCCAGGTCGCGGCCGAGCTGCTCGAGGCCGCGCCCGCCGATGTGGTCCTCGACGTCGATCGCGGCGCGTTCCACGTGGCCGGCACCCCCGCCGTGGCCCGGACGTGGGCCGAGGTCGGTGCGGCCGGCGACATCAGCGGCCCCCTCGGGGAGGGTCCCACCGGCCAACCCATCGAGGCGTCGCTGCTCTACGCCTCCGAGGCCGCCACGTTCCCGTTCGGCGCGCACGTCGCGGTGGTCGAGGTCGACACCGAGACCGGTCGCACGGAGCTGCGCCGCATCATCACCTGCGACGACGCAGGACGGCTGCTCAACCCGTTGATCGTGGAGGGCCAGCGCCACGGCGGCATCGCCCAGGGGGTGGCTCAGGCCCTCTACGAGGCCGTCGTCTTCGACGACGACGGGAACCCCCAGACGGCCAACCTGGCCGACTACGCCTTCGTGTCGGCGGCCGAGCTCCCGACCTTCGAGCTGGTGCCACTCGAGACCGACACCCCGGTGAACCCTCTGGGCGCGAAGGGCATCGGCGAGTCCGGCACCATCGGCTCCACCCCGGCCGTGCAGAGCGCAGTGCTCGACGCCCTGTCGCCCTTCGGCGTGGACCACCTCGACATGCCCCTCACCCCGGAGAAGGTCTGGCGGGCCGTCCAGGGGCTCTGAACGGTCCCGCCGCGACGGCCCCGGGCGGCCGTGCCCCAGCCGCCCGGTCAGCCGGTTCCGAGGGTCGGCCGGTAGCGTGCGGCGCACCCGCGACGAGGAGATCAGATGGCGACCCGGTGGCAGAGCTCGGCGAAGTGGACCCTCGTGGCGGTGGTCGGCGTCGTCGTGCTCGGCGGGCTGGCCTTCTGGTGGTTCGTCCTGCGGGGGGACGCCCCCGAGCGGGCCAGCCTGCCCGTGCGCACCACCGACACGACCGCCGAGGTGGCCGGCGGCGACGCGCCGTCGGCCGCGTCCCCCGACGGGCAGTACGTGCTCTCGCCCGGTGACGACGTCTTCGTGGGCTACCGCGTCGAGGAGCTCTTCGGTGGTGAGACCATCAAGAAGACGGCGGTCGGGCGCACGACGGCGCTGACCGGCATGCTGACGGTGGCCGACGGCCAGGTCACGGTGGTCGACATCGAGGCCGACATGACCCAGCTGACGAGCGACAGCAGCCGGCGCGACGCCTCCGTCCGATCGGCCGGGTTGGAGACCGACGAGTTCCCGACGCGCGACCTTCGCACTCACCGCGCCGATTGCTCTGCCCGCCGATCTCGTCCCCGGCGAGCCCATCGACGTGACCGCCACCGGTGATCTCACGCTGCACGGCGTGACCCGTTCGGTGCAGGTGCCACTGCAAGCGTCGTGGGACGGCGCCTCGGCGATCTCGATCGCCACGCCGGCGGGGATTCCGATCCAGATGGCCGACTACGGCATCGAGCCACCCGACAGTGGATTCGTCTCGGTCGACGACAACGGTGAGATCGAGCTCCAGCTCGTGTTCGTGCTCGGCTGAGCGTCGACGCCGGGCACCCAGCGGTCGATCGATAGCGTGTCGGTGGTGAGCAGCGCCGAACCCCAGAACGTCGACGAGGTGTCCGCTGGACTCCGCCAGCACGGCTACCTGCCCGACGAGGGCCTGGCCACCGCCGTCTTCCTGGCCTTGCGCCTGCGCCGTCCGTTGCTGCTCGAAGGCGAAGCCGGCGTCGGCAAGACCGAGGTGGCCAAGGTCCTGAGCGCATGGACCGGCGGTCGGTTGCTGCGCCTGCAGTGCTACGAGGGCATCGATGCCGCCCAGGCGCTCTACGAATGGGACTACCCGCGCCAGCTGCTCCACCTCCGCGCCGCGGAGACGACGAGGTCGGCTGACGCCGGCGCCCAGGTCGAAGCCGAGCTCTACGACGAGCGGTTCCTCATCCGCCGGCCCCTCCTCGACGCCATCACCGCTCCGGTCGACGGTCCGCCGCCGGTGCTGCTGATCGACGAGGTCGACCGCGCCGACGACGAGTTCGAGGCCTTCCTCCTCGAGGTCCTGGCCGACTTCTCCGTCACCGTCCCCGAGCTCGGCACGTTCCGCGCGTCGGTGCCCCCGGTGGTCGTCATCACCTCCAACCGCACCCGCGACGTGCACGACGCACTCAAGCGACGATGCCTCTACCACTGGGTCGAGCACCCGGACCTCGACCGGGAGGTCGCCATCGTGCGGGCCCGGGCACCCGAGGTCCCCGAACGCCTCGCCCGCCAGGTGGCCGCCGCCGTCGAGGGGCTGCGCGACCTGGGGCTCTACAAGGCGCCCGGTGTCGCCGAGACGATCGACTGGGCCCAGGCCATCGCCCTGCTCGGACGTGAGGAGCTCGATGCGGCCACGGCGGCGGCCACGCTGGGGGCGGTCGTGAAGTACCGCGAGGACGCCGAGCGCACCCGCCGTCACGGGATCGACGAGCTCGTCACCGCCGCCCTCCAACGGGGTTGAGCATGGTCACGGGCGAGGAGACGGCACTCGGTTTCGTGGGGGCACTGCGCACGGCCGGGATCTCGGTTCCCGTCGGCGGGGCGATCGCCTACCTCCAGGCGCTCTCGGTGCTGTCCGGCTCCCGTGAGGACATCTACTGGGCCGGGCGGTCGACGCTCGTGACCTCGCCCGAACAGATCGAGGTGTACGACGCGGCCTTCTCCGCCTGGTGGGAGGACACGCCGCAGGTGCTCGATCCGGTCGTGACCGACGAGGTCGCCGTCGTGCTCGCCACCGACGACGAGGAGGCCCCGCCGGGTACCGACGGGGAGCCGACCGACGGTCCGGTGCTCGCGGTGCGATTCAGCCCACAGGACGTGTTGCGGGCCAAGGACTTCGCCGAGTACGACGCCGACGAGCTCGTCGAGGCCCGGCGGCTGATGGCCGACCTGGCCTTCGTCGGCGCGCCGCGCCGGTCTCGTCGGCTGCGTTCGACGCGCCGTCGCCGGGGTCGTCCCGACGTGCGGGGTACGGTGAGGGCGGCGATGCGCACCGGTGGGGAGCCCCTGGTGCGCCGGACGCTCGAACGGCGGTCACGGTCGCGTCGGGTGGTGCTGTTGCTCGACGTCAGCGGGTCGATGGAGACCTACAGCCGGGCCCTGCTGCGCTTCGTGCACGCGGCGTCGGCAGGACCGGGACGTGTCGAGGTCTTCGCCTTCGGTACCCGCCTGACCCGTCTCACCCGGGAGCTGGCGACCCGCGACCCCGATGCGGCGCTGGCGGGGGTCGCCGCTGCGGTACCCGACTGGAGCGGAGGCACCCGCGTGGGGGAGAGCCTGCAGCGCTTCAACGACACCTGGGGGGTGCGGGGCATGGCCCGGGGTGCGGTCGTCGTGATCCTGTCCGACGGCTGGGACCGGGGTGATCCCGCGGTGCTGGGCGAGCAGATGGCGCGGCTCCAGCGCGTGGCTCACCGATTGGTCTGGGTGAACCCCCTCAAGGCCGGGGCCGACTACGCCCCCCTCGCGCAGGGCATGGCCGCGGCGCTACCGTTCGTCGACGAGTTCGTCGAGGGCCACTCGATCGAGGCCCTCGACGAGTTGGCCCGAGTCGTGGCCCGATGACCCCGTCAGGCTCCCGCAGGAAGGACCGGACCAGGTGAAGGAGCTCATCCCCGATCTGGATCGTTGGCGCGCGGAGGGGCGCAGGGTGGTGGTGGCCCGGGTGATCGACATCGAGGGGTCGGGGCCCCGCCAGCCCGGAGCGGCGATGGCGGTGACCGACGACGGCGAGGTCGCCGGCTCGGTGTCGGGCGGATGTGTCGAAGGTGCCGTCGTGGCCGAGGCGCTCGGCGTGCACGACACGGGCGAGCCACGCCTCGTCACGTTCGGCTACAGCGACGACGAAGCGTTCGCCGTCGGCCTCACCTGCGGCGGCACCGTCCACCTCTTCCTCGAACCCCTGAACTGGTAGGCCCGTCGTGCCCGCCGAAGCGTCGATCTACGAGACCTGGCGCGACGCCGTCGCCGACCACCGACCCGTGGCCCTCGCCACGGTCGTCGAGGGCCCGGGCCTCGGGAACAAGGTGCTGGTGGGCGACGACCTCGACCCGCTCGGCGGCCTCGGTGACGCCGACCTCGATCGGGTCGTCATCCGTGATGCCCTCGGCGAGCTGGAGTCGGGAACCACCGTCGTGCGCCACTACGGCCCCCATGGCGAGGCACGCGAGACCGCGGTGGGGGTGTTCATCGAGAGCTTCGCCCCCCCTCCGCAGATGCTGGTGTTCGGCGCCGTCGACTTCACCGGGGCGCTGGTCCGTGTGGCCAAGGTGCTCGGCTACCGGGTCACCGTGTGCGACGCCCGGGAGGTGTTCGCCACCGTGCGACGGTTCCCCGACGCCGACGAGGTGGTCGTCGACTGGCCGCACCGTCTCCTGGAGCGGGTGGGGTCCCGCCTCGGTCCGCGTGACGCCATCTGCGTGCTCACCCACGACCACAAGTTCGACGTGCCGGCGATCATCGCCGCGCTGGGGACCGACGTCGGCTACCTGGGTGCGATGGGCAGTCGGCGCACGTCCGAGGAGCGCAATCGGCGCTTGGCCGCCGAAGGCGCCGACATGGACGCGGTGAGTCGCCGCCTCCACGCCCCGATCGGCCTCGATCTGGGCGGTCGCACCCCGGAGGAGACGGCCGTGGCCATCGCGGCCGAGATCATCGCCGAGCGCACCGGCCGCGTGGCGCGGTCGCTGCGTGCCACGGCCGGCCCCATCCACTGACCCTCGGACGGTCCGGGCGCGTCGGTCAGCGGCCGGCGTCGACCAGGGCGCGGCGCACGAGCACGCGGGCGAGGTGCTCGCGGTACTCGACGCTGGCGTTGATGTCGGACTGTGGTTCCGTGCCCTCGGTGGCCCGTTCGGCGGCCGTGGCGGCGTCGGCGCCCTCGGCCAGTGCCTCTGCGACGCCGGTGGCCAGCAGCGGCGTGGAGCCCATGTTCACGAGTCCCACGCCGGTGACGGCGTCGGACACCACGGCGGCGACGCCGACGATGGCCCAGTCCTGGGCCCGTCGGTTGAACTTCTGGAACGACCAGCCTGCCGAGCCGGTCTTGGGGAGGCGGATCTCGGTGAGGAGCTCGTCGGGCTCCAGGGCGGACTCGAGGAACCCCTGGTAGAAGTCCGTGGCGGCGATGGTGCGCTCGCCACCGGGGCCGCGTGCCACCAACGTCCCGCCGAGCGCGAGGAGCACGGCGGGCAGGTCGGAGGCCGGATCGGCGTGGGCCAGCGAGCCGCCGATGGTGCCTCGATGGCGGACCTGCGGGTCGCCCACCTCGCCGGCCGCGTGGGCCAACAGCGGCACCTCGGCCGCGAGCAGGTCGCTCGTCTCCAGGTCGCGATGGCGAGAGAGGGCACCGACGGCGATGTGATCACCCGCGTCGCGGACGTAGCGCAGGTCGTCGAGCCGGCCCACGTCGATGACCACGCTGGGCGCAGCGAGGCGAAGCTTCATGAGCGGGAGCAGCGAGTGGCCGCCGGCGAGCAGCTTGGCGTCGTCGCCGTGCTCGGTGAGCAGGGCGATGGCCTCTTCGGCGGAATCGGCTCTCTGGTAGTCGAACGCGGCGGGGATCACGAGCCTGCTCCGCCCACCGCGACCGGGGTCTCGCCGACCTCGCCACGAGCGCAGGCCAGCACCGCCTTCACGATGTTGTGGTAGCCGGTGCAGCGGCAGAGGTTGCCCTCCAGGCCGAGGCGCACCTCGCGCTCGGTCGGGTCGGGGTTCTCGTCGAGCAGCGACACCGCGGCCATCACCATGCCGGGCGTGCAGTACCCGCACTGGAGGCCGTGCTCCTGCTGGAAGGCCTTCTGCATCGGGTGCATCTCGTCGGCGCTCGGGGCCAGGCCCTCGATGGTGGTCACGTCGCAGCCGTCGGCCTGGACGGCCAGCATCGTGCACGACTTCACCGACTCGCCGTCGACGTGGAGGGTGCAGGCGCCGCACGAGGACGTGTCGCACCCGACGTTCGTGCCGGTGAGGCCGAGGTGCTCGCGCACGAAGTACACGAGCAACGTGCGTGGCTCCACGTCGGCCGTGCGCTGCTCGCCGTTGACGGTGACCGTGATCTGCATCGTCCCCCTCGATTCGGATGCGTCCGTCGGCACAGTATCCGTTGGCCGTGCGTGCAGTGGCCGCCGAGGGTCAGACCTGCTGGGCCGGAGGGGAGGCGACCGAGAACGCGGTCTGCCACTCCGGTTCGGTGTGGCCGTCGACGGCGAGGCGCCAGGTGTAGCGGCGGCCCGACTGCAGCGGCAGGCCGGAGAAGTTGATGGCGATGGGAACGGTCAGGGGTGCACCCTCGGGCCATCCGTTGGGGCGTCCGGCCTGGAACTCGCCGTTGACGAGGAGCGGGGTCTCGCCCATCAGCACGGGGAGCCCGTCCTCGTCGAGCAGCTCGCAGACCCACTCGAAGCGTTCGCCGCTGCGATCCCAGGGGACGTGCACGAGCAGGGCCAGCGACACCGGTTGGGGCGTGGCGGGAAGGATGGCGACGCCGCCGCCGAGCACGAAGAGCTTCCCGTCGGCCACCTGGGCGGAGTCGGCGAGCAGGAGGAACGCGGTGAGCGAGGGGGGTTCGAGGGGTTGAGCGGCCATGGACCGACCCTACCGACCTCGGCGGAGCGGGAGCCCCTGGCCAGGGCTGGTTGACTGGGTCGATGTCCGCCCCGGCCGAGCCCCTCCTCGCCGCCGCCGTGCTCGCCGCCGGTGGGTCGACGCGCTTCTCCGATGGTCCCAAGCAGCTGGCCGAGCTGCGCGGGCGACCGATGGTGGCGTCGGCCGTCGAGGCGCCCCTGGCCGTGGCCGAGCTCGCCGCGGTGTTCGTGGTCAGCGGCGCCGTCGACCTCCACGGGGTCCTGCCCGCCGGTGCCATCGTGCTCGACAACCCCCGCTGGAGGGACGGCCAGGCGACCTCGCTCGCCGTCGCCGTCCACGCGGCCCGGGTCGGCGGGTTCGACGCCCTGCTCGTGGGTCTCGCCGATCAGCCCTTCGTGGGCGCCGACGCATGGCGTTCGGTGGCCCTCGCCGACCCGACGCACCCGGTCCTCGTGGCCACCTACGGCGGGCACCGCGCCAACCCCGTCCGCCTCGCCGCGGAGGTCTGGCCGTTGCTGCCCGACACCGGGGACGAAGGGGCCCGGGTGCTGATGCGCGAGCGGCCCGAGCTCGTGGGGGAAGTAGCGTGCGCCGGCGACGGGCTCGACATCGACACCGTGGAGGATCTCGAACGATGGAGCTGACCAACACCTTCGACGTGAGCGTGCCCATCGAGCAGGCCTGGGCGGTGCTCACCGACGTGGAGCGCATCGCGCCCTGCCTGCCCGGAGCGCAGCTCCAGGAGATCGAGGGCGACGAGTACCGCGGCATCGTGAAGGTGAAGGTCGGACCGATCAGCGCCCAGTACAAGGGCAAGGCCACCTTCGTCGAGCTCGACGAGACGGCGCACCGTGCGGTGCTCGAGGGCACCGGGCGCGACACTCGGGGCCAGGGCAACGCCAGCGCCACCATCACCGCCCAGCTCACCCCGGCCGGCTCGGGCACCCACTGCGTGGTGACCACCGACCTCACGGTGACGGGCAAGGTGGCGCAGTTCGGGCGTGGCGTGCTCGGCGACGTGAGCGCCAAGCTGCTCACCCAGTTCGTCGACAACCTCGAGTCGACGGTGCTGGTCGACCTCGACGACGCGTCCCCGGCCGGTGCCGTCGAGGTGGTCGACGCCGACGACCTCGTCGAGGCCGTGGCCGAGATGGAGGCCGAGAAGGTGGCGGCCGCGGTGGAGGTGGCGGCGGAGATGGTCGAGGAAGCCGTCGAGGAGGCCGCGGAGCTGGTGGACGAAGCGGTCGAGGAGGCCGTCGAGACGGTCGAGACGGTGATGGCCGAGACCGGGGAGGCCTGAACGGTGAAGGCCTGAACGGCCAGCAGGCCGGCGGTCGAGGGGGTCTCTGCCATCCGGGTGATCGACGCGCCCGAGCCCGAGCCGATCGACCTGCTCGAGCACGCCGGCTCGCCCATGTTGAAGCGGGTCCTGCCGTTGCTCGGTGTCGCCGTGGCGGCGTTCGTCGTGTGGCGGCTCCTGCGTCGCCGGCGGTGACGGCGGCGCCCGACGACGTGACGAGGGTGACGGAGCTGCTCGGCCGCCCCCCGAAGGGCGACTTCGAGGTGGTGCTGCGCCGGGCCACCGGTGACCCCGTGGTGCTGCGCAACGCGCCGCTGCTCCACGACGGCACCCCGATGCCCACCGTCTTCTGGCTGGCCGACCCTGCGCTGCGCGCGGCCATCGGGACGCTCGAGTCGGAGGGCGGTGTCCGCCGGGCCGAGTCCGAGGTCGACGCGGCGCTGCTCGCCCGCACACACGCCGCGCACGCCGTCGAGCGCGACGACGCGCTGCCCCAGGACCACGCCGGGCCGCGACCGTCGGGAGGCGTCGGTGGCACGCGACAGGGCGTCAAGTGCCTGCATGCGCACTACGCCCACTGGTTGGCCGGCGGCGACGATCCGGTGGGAGCGTGGGTGCAGGAGCGCCTCGTGACCGAGGACCTCCTCCCGCCCGGCACCCCGAACAGGATCACCTCATGAGCGCCCCCGTCGCCGCCATCGACTGCGGCACCAACTCCGTGCGCCTCCTCGTGAGCGAGGGAGGCCGGGTGACGTTGGAGCGACTCATGCGGATCACCCGCCTGGGTCAGGGCGTGGACGCGACCGGCCGTCTCGACCCCACGGCCATCGCCCGCACGCTCGACGTGCTCGCCGAGTACCGGGCGATCATGGACCGCTTCGGCGTGACCCGCACCCGGATGGCCGCCACCTCCGCGGCCCGCGACGCCAGCAACCGCGACGACTTCTTCGGCCCGGCGGGCGAGCTGATCGGGGCCGAGCCCGAGTTGCTGAGCGGCGAGGAGGAGGGACGTCTGTCGTTCCTGGGCGCCACCGCCGACCTCGACCGCGCTGCGGGGCCCTTCCTGGTGTTCGACATCGGGGGTGGGTCCACCGAGTTCGCCTACGGCGTGGAGGCGGCCGAGGCCACGATCTCGACCGACATGGGCTGCGTGCGCATGACCGAGGCCTGGTTGCACCATGATCCGCCCACCGCCGAGGAGCTGAGCCAGTGCCTCTCCATCGTGGAGCTGCACCTCGACGACGTGCAGCGTGAGATCCCCGACGCGGCCGATGCCCGCACCTTCGTCGGCCTGGCCGGGACGGTGAGCGCCGCGGCCGCGGTCGAGATCGGCCTGGCCGCCTACGACCGCGAACGGATCCACCACTTCGGCCTCACCCGCGACGCCGCGGAGGACGTCTTTCGCACGCTGGCCACCGAGGCTCTCGCCGACCGCATCCACAACCCGGGCCTCGAGCGCGAACGGGCCGACGTGATCGTCGGGGGGATGTGCGTGCTCGTCGCCGTCATGCGCCGATTCGCCATCGACGAGCTGGTCGTGTCGGAGTCCGACATCCTCGACGGCCTGGCCATGTCCATCGCCCCGTGAGCGGCGCACCCAGGGGGCCGATCCCGCGCTGGAGGGCCCCGTCGGCCGTCACCCCTCGTGGGTAGGATCGCCCGTCGTGACGACGCTGTTCGGCCGACGAGTCCTGCTGCGCCCACTGGTGGTGTCGGACTTCCCGGCGTGGCGCGAGGTGCGGCGGCGCAACGACGAGTGGCTCACCCGGTGGGAACCGACCCGGGTGCCCGGTCAGCCCGACGTGATCGAGGACCGCGAGGCCTTCGCCGTGCGGTGCAGCGCCCGCCAACGCGAACGCCAGCTCGGCGCCGGCTACGGCTTCGGGGTGTTCGTCGACGGGGTCTTCTCCGGCGAGATCAACCTGTCGTCGGTGCAGCGGGGCCCGTTCCAGAGCGCCTACGTGGGCTACTGGATCGACGAGAAGCAGGCCGGTCAGGGCTACACGCCCGAGGCGCTCGTGGTCATGGCCCGCTTCGCCTTCGAGGAGCTCGGCCTGCACCGGATCCAGATCGCCATCATCCCCCGCAACACGGCCAGTCGCCGCGTCGTGGAGAAGCTGGGCATCCGGGAGGAGGGCGTCGCCGCGCGCTACCTGGAGATCAACGGCGCCTGGGAGGACCACGTGCGCTACGGCCTCACCGTCGAGGAGTGGCACGAGCGCGGGGCGCAGCTGTGCGCCGACTGGCTCGACTGATCCGTCGGCCGGTCCGCGGGGCCGGAGGCGCCGGTAGGGTCGACGGCGATGACGACCGACGCCGCTCCCGATCCCGCCCCGGCGGCCGAAGCGGCCGCCGACGGGGGGTCGTCGGCGGACCTGCCTGAGGTCCCCGAGCGGGTGGGGGCCTTCGAGGCCTTCCGGATCCGGAACTTCTCGCTCATCTGGACGTCCTCGCTGCTGTCGAGCACGGGGAACTGGCTGCAGATGATGGCCGTCCCGTTCGTGGTGTTCGGGCTCACCGGCAGCGGCGCGTGGCTCGGGTTCACCGGGTTCATGGCCACCCTGCCCCTCCTCGTGCTCGGGCCCATGGGCGGCTCCATCGCCGACCGGTTCGACCGGCGCACCGTGCTGGTGGCCGGATCGGCGGTCCAGGGCGCGTTCACCGTGGGCCTGTGGCTCACCTGGGTCGCGGGGGTGCGCAGCGTCGGCGTGCTCATCGTCCTGGTGACCGCCAGCGCCTGCGTCTCGGGTCTGACCGTGGCGTCGTGGCAGGCGTTCGTGACCGAGGTCGTGCCCCGGCGACTGCTCCTCAACGCCGTCACCCTCAACTCGGCGCAGTTCAACGCCGCCCGCGCCTTCGGGCCCGCACTCGGCGGTCTGGTCCTGGCCACCTTGGGTGTGTCGTGGGCGTTCTTCTTCAACGCCTTCTCGTTCTTCCTGCTCACGATCGGACTGCTGCTCGTGCGGGTGGCGAAGCGGGAGCGACCTCCTCGTGACGGTCGGTCGCGGGTCCTGGCCGAGACGTGGTCGGCGGTCCGCTACGTGCGCACCCGCCCCGGCATCGCTGCGGCGATGCTGGTGGTGTTCGCGCTCGGCCTGCTCGGTGGGCCGCTGTTCAACCTCTTGGTCGTGTTCGCCCAGGACGTCTACGACGTGGGCGACGGCGCCTACGGGTTGCTGGCCGCCTGCCTCGGTGCTGGTGCGGTGCTGGCCTCGCCCTTCGTGGCCGGGTGGGGGTCGAGGCAGCGGCGCAGCCGCATGGTCACGATCGCCATGGTCGGCTACGGGTGTGCTCTGATCGCCTTCGCCACGGCACCGAGCCTGGTGGTGGGTGCGCTGGCCCTGCTGGTCGCCGGCGCCGGCTACCTGGGCATCTCGTCGACGCTCAACACCACCGTGCAGCTCCAGGTGACCGAAGTGATGCGGGGGCGGGTCATCGCCCTCTACATCATGTCGCTCACCGCGGCGATGCCCCTCGGTGCGCTGATCCAGGGTGCGCTCATCGACGTGATCGGGCCCCAGACGACGGTGGCGGGCGCCGGCGCTGTCTTCCTGGGGGTGTTCGTGGTGCTGCGCTACGGGTTCGGCCTCTTCGCGGCGATGGACGACCTGTCGGGCCCGACCGATCCGGCCACGCTCGCCGAGGAGCGCCTGGCCGCGGCCGAGGTCGACGCCACCGAGGCGGCCTTCGACGGACGGTGACCTCTCGGGTCATCCGTCGTCGTCGTCCCAGCGGTCGTCGGCGTCGTCGCCGAGGTGGGCGCGGCCGGTGGGGCAGGTGGGCAGTGCAGGGCACCATCGACAGGGTGGGCCGGGTCGCAGCACGGCATCGCGGCCCGCGGCCAGCTCCTGCAGGGTGCGTACACCGTCGACGGTGCGGGCGACGGCCGCGTGGAGCACGTCCTCGGTGACGGTCTCGGGTTGGGCCCGGGCCGAGTCGAGGTAGTACGACGCCAGCATGCGGGGCGGCGTGCCGAGCCGGAGGGTGTCGACCAGGGCGTAGAAGCGCAGGTCGTCGGTGTGCGACGGGGAGAAGCCGCCGGTCTTCAGGTCGATGACGACCTTGCCCGCCCGGGTGCCGTCGGCCCGGCCGAGGGTGAGGTCGGTCCGCCCGCTGAGCACCACCCGCCCGCCGAGCAGGTCGGCGCGCAGGCGCCCCTCGGTGACCGGCACCCACTTGGCCGGCAGCGGCGGGAAGCACTCGAGGAACGAGGTGACGCGTTCGCCGGCGACGGAGCGAAGCTCCGCTCGATCGCTCTCGGAGCAGGTGCGCAGCCAGTCGGAGATGGGCTTGTCGTCGTCGGTGAGCCGGGCGATGGCCTCGTCGACCAGGTCGAGGGGCACGAGCTCGCCCCGCCAGTGCACGGAGAGCTCGACGGCCTTGTGCACGATGGTGCCCCGGGCGAGGGGAGGGGTCCACGCGAAGGGGGCGTCCTTCTCGGCGAGGTGCCGGCCCTCGCACCCGTGGACGCTGGTCAGGGTGTGCTTCGAGACCCAGAGCGGGTCGCTCGGATCGACCTCGGCGGCCACGTCGGCCAGGCCGGCCTCGAGCTCGGCTCGCAGCTCGTGGCGCAGCTCGGCGTCGAACACCGGGCGCTGCTCGACCGTGGCGCCGAGCAGCGCGACGAGGTCCTGTTGGGCCGGGGAGAGCGGAGGGGGGACGAAGTCGGTCACCGCTCGATCGTACGGACCCCCAGCGACACGCTCTGCGAGCGGCGGGTGGATCCGGGTGCTCCACGCTTGGAGGCCGCTCACGGCCCGCAGAAGGGTGTCGCCGGG
The DNA here is from genome assembly GCA_963715425.1 of uncultured Iamiaceae bacterium. Taxonomy (GTDB): domain Bacteria; phylum Actinomycetota; class Acidimicrobiia; order Acidimicrobiales; family Acidimicrobilacustridaceae; genus Rhabdothermincola_A. The sequence goes on along the minus strand of CAVQSE010000001.1, from coordinate 105,806 downwards.
CGACCGGGTCATCGGAGCTCGGAGCGACCGGGTCGCCGGGGGACTGTCGCAGGCGGTGGGGAGGATGGTGGGCATGGAAGCCACGTCCGTCCGGTTCGCCGCCGCCGCCCGCACGCTCGGCCTGGCGACCCGTCGGCGGGGGCTGGTGGTGCCGGGGTTCCGTAGCCCGCCTCGGCTCCGGGGCGCCGATCGGTCGTTGCGGCGCTCGGCGTCGGGCTCGGCGACGGTCTCCGTGCGGTTGAAGGGGCGACCCTGGTCGGCGGTGGTGGCCGACATGATCGAGGGTGTGGTGGCGGCCAACCGGCTCTCCGGCTCTGAAGCCGATCACACCCGCACTGCCCTCTGGGCGGCGGTGGAGGCCGAGGCCTCCCGGGCTCGGCCTGTGGCCGTACCGAGGGTCGCCGCGTCGGGTCCCGACGCCACGGGTTCACCTGCGGCGCGCCGGTTCCCCGCCCGCCGGGCGGGCCCGGTCAGCGCCGGGGCCGGCCGGTCGGGGCGCGCTCGGCGTGAGCCCATGTCGCTTCGGGCGGTGCCCGCCGGCCCGGTGCCGTCCACCGAGGTGGCCTGAGCGTCCGTCGGCCCCTCGGCCGGCGCCGTGCCGTGCGCCGGTGCGGCGTCGGCCTCGCTGGCTACCGTGACGGTCGGGCCCGGGTGGCGGAACTGGCAGACGCAGGGGGCTTAAACCCCCCAGCCCCTACGGGGGCGTGTGGGTTCGAACCCCACCCCGGGCACCGCCTCGAGCAGCGAAACCGCGGGACGGAGACTCCCGGCCGGACGGCTCGAATCAGCTGCATCGGCTCGCCGCCCACGAATGCTGACCAGGGCCCACCCCGGGCATCGGCCGAACTGGTGGCCTACGGTCTCGGGGTGGAGATGAGACTCGAACTGGTCCCGATCCCGGTTGCCGACGTCGATGACGCCAAGCGCTTCTACGTCGAGAGGGTCGGCTTCGACGTCGACCACGATGTGGCACCGGCCGCTGGCGTGCGTGTCGTGCAGATGACCCCGAGCGGCTCTTCGTGCTCCATCGTGCTCGCCGAGGGTCTGCCCGGCCTCTCCGGGGAACCCGGGTCGGTGCGCGGTCTCCACCTCGTCGTCGACGACATCACCGCCGCCCGACTGGCCCTGGTCGACCGCGGTGTGGAGGTGGACGAGATCGCAGACCTCGGTGGTGGGGTGCGGATGGCCGGTTTCGCCGATCCGGACGGCAACACCTGGACCTTGCAGGAGCTGTCTCAGCGCCCCGGTCCCTCCAGCTGGGACGATTCGCCCCCGAGGTAGACGTCGTAGAGGTCGCGTGGCCACATCCGGGCGGGCTCCACCCCGTGGGTCTCCACCAGCTCGGCCTTGACCAGCTCGTACTCGTAGCAGTTGAGCTCGTAGTGGTTCTCCCACGGGTCGACGAGATCGAACGCCCAGCACAGGTCGTAGTCGATGAGGTCGGCGAGCTCGAGACGGCCCCCTGCTGCGTTGTGGATCCCACAGGGCAGCGAACGGGCGAAGTCGATGAAGGCGTCGGCGTCGACGGTGAAGGCAACGCCCGTGCGCTGCGGAACCAGCGGGTGGCCTTCGCTGGCCTCGAACAGGGCCAACATCGTGCGGCCGCCATCGGCCGAGATCTGCAGCGGCCCGCCCTCGAAGCCCGATGCCCAGAACTCGAACGACTCGACGGGCTCGAACCCCAGGTGCTCCCGGTACCACCGGGCGGCCTCCGCCCGGTCCGGCACACGGATGTGCACGTGGTCGAGCCGTCCATCCTGAACATCGGTCGCTCCGTCGCCACCCCGCCAGCGTAGAGACCGGCGATCTGGTGTGCGTGGCCACGAAGGACCTGCGCCTGGTCGACACGCCGGGGCCCGTTCGCCGACCTCGTCGCCCCACGGCAGCCCTGCTCGTGGGATCCGATCGGTCGCCGGGCTCCTGTGCCCGCGTCGGGCAGCGGCGCGGGCACAGGAGTGGGTCAGGCGACCCGTCGACCGCTGTAGGCCACCAGCCGCTCGAGGGGGTCGGCGTCGGTGGCCGCCGGCAGCGGGGCGGTGAAGTTGACGTCGTCGCGATCCCACGGGTCGAGGACGAGATGGGCGAACGCCTCGATCTCGATCACCAGGTCCTCGGGCACCTCGACCTCGGTGCCGAGCGTCGTGGCCAGGTCCCAGCTGTGCATCAGCAGGTCGAAGGCCACGAAGCGAAGGAGCGTCCGCCCGGTCATCGTCCCCCACGGGAGGGCGAAGACCTGGTCCATCGCACCGGGCTGCTGCGTGGCCGCGCCGAAGCCGCCCGCGGCAGCCTCGAAGGCCGGCATGGGCGCATCGCCCACGACGTCGGGCATGCGACCCGAGATGTCCTGCAGGGGGGCGCCTCCGAAGGCGTCGGTGAACATCACCGCGCCGCCGACGACGTGGTTGAGCAGGTCTCGCGTGGTCCACGAGGCGCAGGGCGTGGAGAGCCCCATGTCGCCGGGTGCGACGCGGCTGACGAGGCCCCCGAGGGCGGGGACGACCACGCCGAGCTGGGCGCCGCCGTCGACGTCGTGCAGATCGAGCACCGTCGCGTCGCTCACGAGCCTGCTCCGGCCAGCTTCTCGCCCATGTGCGCCATGACGGCTCCGTGCTCGGCCTCGGGGCTGAAGAGGATGACCTCGGCGTCGGCCGTGACCCGCACGGAGTGTCCCGGCGGCCAGTAGAAGAGGTCCCCGGCCGAGCAGGTCTCCTCGGTGCGATCCAGGTACGTCACGACGACCGCGCCCTCGAGGAGGTAGCCCCAGTGCGGGGCGTCGCACATGTCGCCCTCCAGCCCCTCGAGGAGCGGGGCGATGTCCGTCCCGGCGCCCAACGAGAAGTACTCGCCGGCCATGCCACCGAAGCCGGTGGCGTCGCCGAAGCCCGTCAGCTGACGGGCGGTCGCTCCCGGAACATCGAGCTTCACGGGTACGTCGTTCCTGGTCACGTGCATGGTCTCTCTCCATTGGTCGGGGTGCCCGGAATCGGGCCACGACCCGGATCATCCGCGACGGAGGGTGCGGTTCATCGGTGGCCCATCGGTGGCCCGTCGGTCGTCGGGCGCGAGCGGTGGGGTCGATGGGGGACACTGGCCGCGTGCAGTTGCGCATCCTGGGCGTCGTCGAGTTGTCCGTCGACGGACGCGTCCGGGCCCAGGGTCCGACGTCCCGGCTCCTGCTGGCCGTGCTCGTCTCGCAACGCGGTCGCCTCGTCACGCTCGACGCGCTGTCCGATGCCCTGTGGGGTGACGCGCCACCGCCCACGGCGCGATCGACGCTGCAGACCCACCTGTCGAAGCTGCGGCGAACGCTGGGGGAGGAGGGTCCGGCCCTGGTGACGAGGTCGCCGGGGTACGTGCTCGAGGTGGCTCGCGCCGACGTCGATGCCGATCGCGCGGAGGACGCCATCGGGCGTGCTCGCTCGATCGTGACCTCGGCGCCGGGCGAGGCGGTCGTCGTTCTCGACGGGGCACTCGACGAATGGCGGGGGCCTTCGCTCGCCGAGTTCGCCGACACCCCATGGGCGCAGGCCGAGGCGGCGCGTCTCGACGAGCTCCGCCTCGTCGCGCTGGAGCTGCGCAACGAGGCGCGGATCGCCGACGGCCAGATCGGAACGGCCGTCGCCGAGTTGGAGGGCCTCGTCCGGGGGCATCCCCTGCGTGAGCGGTTCTTCGAGCTCCTCATGCTCGCCCTGCACCGCAGTGGCCGCCAGGGCGAGGCCCTCCGTGCCGGTCAGACGCTGCGGCGCCACCTCCGCGACGAGCTCGGACTCGAACCGTCCTCGATGTTCTGCGACCTCGAGCGCAGCATCGTCGTCGCCGACGATTCCCTGATCCCGGTGCCGGCGGAGCCCCCCGAGCCGCCCGACGATCCGTCGCGTCTGCAGGGGCCACGGGGTCCGCTCACCCGACTGGTCGGGCGCGCGGGAGATCTCGACCTCCTGGGCGAGGCCCTGGCCCGAAGTCGGCTCGTCACGCTCACCGGGCCGGGCGGGGTCGGCAAGTCCGCCCTGGCCCTGGAGGCGGCTCGTCGTCTCGACCCCGGGTTCGCCGACGGGGTCTGCTTCGTCGAGCTCGCCCCGGTGCACGATCCCGTCGCCGTCGTCGCCGCTGTGGCCCATGCGCTCGACGTCGAGCGCCGGGCCGGCCGGTCGCTGGCGGAGTCGGTGACCGAGGTCCTGGGCGCACGGCGGATGCTGATCGTGCTCGACAACTGCGAGCACGTCCTCGCTGCGGTGGGCGAGCTGGTCAGTCGGCTGGTGCGCTGGTGCCCGGAGGTCCGCGTGGTGGCCACGAGCCGGGAGTCGATCGGGATCCCGGGGGAGTCGGTCTTCCCGGTGGCTCCACTCGGGGTGCCGGACGGAGCGGATGACCCCTTCGAGGAGCTGATGGCGTCTCCGTCGGTGCAGGTGTTCGTGGCGCGGGCCGAGGATGCAGCACCCGCCTTCGAGATCACCGAACGTTCGGCGCCGGCGATCGCGGAGCTGTGCATCGCGCTCGACGGCCTCCCCCTCGCCCTCGAGTTGGCCGCGGCCAGGATGGCTTCGATGAGCCCGCGGCAACTGGCCGACCGACTCCACGAGCGCTTTGCGCTCCTCGATGCCGGTCCGGGGCGCGAGGCGCGTCACCGGACGCTGATCGATCTCGTGGAGTGGTCCTATGAGCTGCTGGTCGACAAGGAGCGCATCCTCCTGGCGCGCCTGTCGGTGTTCGCGGGCGGCTTCGACCTCGAGGCGGCCGAACAGGTCTGCGGGCTGGGGGGCCTCGTGCCCGCCGAGATCGCCCACCTCCTCGGCGTGCTCGTCGACAAGTCGATGGTCGTGGCCCAGCTCACCGATTCGGGGGTGAGGTACACCCAGCTCGAGACCCTCCGGCAGTTCGGCGCCGATCGGCTGCGGGACCAGCTCCAGGCCGCGGAGGTGCACGAGGCCCACCTCCGCGTCTTCGTCGACGTGGCCGAGGCGGGTGCCGAGGGCCTCGACACCGCCGATGAGGGCAGCTGGGCCGACCGTCTCGAGCTCGACCTCGGGAACCTCCGCGTGGCCCTCCACGCGGCGGTCGCATCCGACGACCATGACAGCGCGCTTCGACTCGTGACGGCGGTCAGCGAATGGGCGTTCAGGCGCATCCGCTACGAGGTCGTCGACTGGGCCGAGACGGTGGTGGGCATGGTCGGCGGCGAAGGCCATCGTCTCTCGCCCACCGCGCTCGCCGTGGTGGCCTACGGCAGCTTCGTCCGCGGCGAGCTCGACCGGGCGATCGGTCTCGCCGAAGAGGCCGTGGCGCTCCGTGATCGCCTCGGCGTGCCCTCGTGCGGGCTGCCCGAACGAGTGCTGGGCAACGCGCTCTTCTATCGCGGAGACCACGCCGCGGCGATCGCGTGGATCGCTCGGCTGGGCGAGGTCGCGGAGCGCAGGGAGTCCGCCGGCCAGATCGCCCATGCCCGCTACATGGCCTCGGTGGCGCGGACGAGCGTCGGCGATCCGCAGGGCGGTCGCGACCTCGCCGTGAGCGCCACAGAGGCGGCCGAGCGGTCGGGGAGCGCCACGTCCGGCGCACAGGCCGCGTATGCCACGGGATTGGCTGCCGCGGCGTTCGATGTCGACGTGGCCATCGGTGCCTTCGACGCAGCGGCGGAGTTGGCCGCGACGGTGGGGAACCGGTGGATGAAGGCCTTCGCCATGACCGAGGCGATGTGGTTGCGCGCCGGTCGTGGAGAGACCACCACTGCGCTCGTCGGCTACCGGCAGGTCGTGGAGACGTGGTTCCAGGGCGGTGACTGGGCGAACCAGTGGCTGAGCCTGCGACACCTCGCCGGGATCTTCGCCGAGATCGGCCGCGACGAGGAGGCGGCGCTGTTGTTCGGTGCGGTCGCCGCCGCCGGTGCTTCTGCGGCCCTACCGTTCTCACCCTCCGATGCCGAGCTCCTCGACAGCGTGGCCCGGCGTCTGACGGCCCGCCTCGGCTCCGCCGCCGCCGCCGAGGCCCGCCGCCGTGGAGCGATGATGCGTGACGACGCCACCGTCGCTGCGGCCCTCCAGACCATCGACGAGCTCACCTGAGCCCTCGGCGCTCTGCCGCCCTGGTGCGTCGTCGCCGACCGCGACCGTCACCGGCCATGGGTCGTGGCACCATCAGCGCATGTCCGACGACGACGTGAAGTCCCTGGGTCTCGGGGCGGAGCTGCTCGAGTACGCCATCGAGCAGTCGGGGGCCGGGACCCGATCGCCACCGAGCTCGCCGCCACGACGAGAGCACGCTTCGGCGGCGCTGCCCGCATGAACATCGAGCAGGACCAGGGGAGGTTCCTCCAGTTCCTCGTCGCGGCGCTCGGGTGTCGCACGGCGGTCGAGGTGGGCACCTTCACGGGGATGTCGGCGCTCTTCATCGCCAGAGGTCTGCCCCGCGGTGGTCGGCTCGTGTGCCTCGACGTCAACGCCGAGTACCCCGAGGTCGGCCGACCGTTCTGGCGACGGGCCGAGGTGGAGGATCGCATCGAGGTGCGGATCGGTCCGGCGGCGGAGTCGCTGGCGTCGTGGCCGCTCGAGGAGAGCATCGACTTCGTCTTCATCGACGCCGACAAGTCCGGCTACGCCACCTATCTCGACCTCGCACTCGAGCGCCTGGCGCCCGACGGCGTGATCGCCGTCGACAACGTGCTCTGGGGTGGCGCGGTGATCGATCCGTCGGTCGAGGACACCGACACCGTCGCCCTGCGTGCCTTCAACGACCGGGTCGCAGCCGATCCCTGGTTGCACGCCGTGATGGTCGGCATCGGCGACGGTCTGACCCTCGTGCGTCGTCGCTGACCTCTCGCCGCGTCGACCGGCGTCGTGGCGACGACGGCCACGTCGGACGCGCCCTCGGGCTCCTGCGTCACTCGGACGACGTGACAGGGTCCGGGACGGCGACGCCGCCCCGGACCCTCGTCGTCGGTCGCTCGGTGGTCGGTCAGTCGAGCGGGAACAGCGCCTTGAAGTCGAGGGGGCGCAGCACGCCGGCGATCACGTGGACCGTGCCGTTGCTGGCGGGGATGGTCTTGCCCACCCAGAACGGGTTGAGGTCGTTCTTGTCGCCGTCCTGGAGGCCGACGAAGCCCCAGAAGTTGAACGGATCGATCTGGTTGGTGCCCACGGAGTTGAGCCCGGTGATGTTGGCCCCGAAGGCCCGCTTGGGCAGGTTGGTGATGTTCTCGCCGCTCACGTGGTAGAGGATCGTCTGGGTGAGCGCATCGGCACCCGAGACGCCCGAGCCGTTCAGGTTCGCCTCGCCGGCGATGGCCAACAGCGTGTCGAGCGTCTTCTGCTCGCTGAGGCGCCAGATCGGGGTGTTGGTGAGGTCGGCGACCAGGCCGCGGAACGAGGCGTCGGCGGGAGCGAAGACGGTGGCTCCGTCGAGGCCCGGCGACGGCGGGGGCGAGGCCGAGCTCGGTCACTGCCTTGAGGAGGATGTCGAAGTCCCCCCAGTTGCGGTCGGTGGCCTGGCCGGGGCGGTTGTCGTTGGCGCTGGAGGCCACGATCTCGACGATCGACGGCGCCGGAGCGCTGGTGGCGCCGGCCGGGGCGGCGACGGCGACGCGTGCCGAGCAGGGCGGTGCCGGCGACGGCGCCGGCCAGGAACTTCTTGAGCTTCATGGGGTCTCCTCGAGTGGCGCACGGATCCGTTGTCCGTGTCGTGTTCTCTACGGAGCCAGGCCCTCCTCGGATGACACCTTCGTGAAGTTCACCTCTGGTTCACCTGAGGGAGGCGCCGGGGTCGCGGCGAAGTGGGCCAGACTGAGGGCGTGTACATCCTCGGGTCCGGCATCATCATCTTCCTCCTGTTGGCCTTCCTCGTCGTCGGGGTGTGGCTCTCCCAGCAACGCAAGCGTCGCGAGTACGAGGCCAGCGAGGGCGACGACATCTGAGGACGTGCGTCCGATCGGCCCCGGTGCGACGCCGAGGGACGCGTGTCAGGTCTCGAGCGGGAGGAGCGTCTCGGCCAGCCGGCCGAGCTCGCCGTCCCAGTCGCCGGCGTCGGTGAGGGGCATGACCACGAACTTGGTGGCCCCGGCGGCGACGAACTCGGCCACCCGTCGCGGGAGCTCCGCGAACGACGGCACCACCGCGCGGGGGTCGAGGCCCGGCCGGCGCCGCTCGACGAGCTCGGCGATGCGGGCGGGGACCGGCCCGTCGCAGTAGGTGATCAGCACGCCGTAGTGCTCGGGATCGGGCGTGCGCCCGGCGTCGGCGGCGGCGGCCTCGATGACGGGGATGGCCTCGGCCACGTCCTCGGGGGTGCAGAACGAGGGGAGCCAACCGTCGCCGATCCGCCCGACCCGGCGCAGCTCGCTCGGGGCGATCCCGCCGAGCCACACGTCGACGAGCTCCTGGTGGGGCCGGGGCAGCACGCGGACCCCCTCCACGTCGTAGAACTCCCCGTGGTGCGTCACCGCCTCACCCGACCAGAGCGCCCGCATCAGCGCCAGCGCCTCGTCGAGGCGACGCCCACGCTCCTCCCGCCGCACCCCGAAGGCCTGCTGCTCGATCGGGTCGACCGCCCCGAGACCGACCGCAGGGAGGAACCGCCCCTCCGACAGCACGTCGAGGGTGGCCATCTCCTTGGCCAGCACCACGGGGTTGCGGCCCGGCACCACCAGCACCGACGTGCCCAGCTTCAGTCGCCGGGTCCGTCCGGCCGCCACCGCCAGGGCCACCAGCGGATCGGGAGCGGGTCCGCTGATCCGCTCCGACAGCCACAGGCTGTCGAAGCGCAGGGCCTCGAGCCGGTCGACGAGCGCCCCGAACGCCGGGCCCGTCGCCGCCGTCGTCGCGGTCCCGAGCCCCACGCCGATGCGCACCTTCTCACCTCGCCGGGACGGCCCGGCGGCTGTCGTGCTCACGGGTTGGATCCTGGCATGTCCGGGTGGGTGCCGTGGGGCCCGGGTCGTCGCCCGACTACCGTCGGCGGCCGTGCCGGACCTCGCCCTCGACGACCTCTTCCGCCTCGACGGCCGGGTCGCCCTCGTCACCGGTGCCTCCAGCGGCCTGGGGGCCCGGTTCGCCCGGGTGCTGCACGCCGCCGGCGCCACGCCGGTGCTCGCCGCCCGCCGAGCAGACCGGATCGAGGCGCTCGCCGCCGAGCTCCCGGGTGCGGTGGCCGTCGCCGCCGACGTCACCGTCGAGCGCGATCGCCAGCGCCTCGTGGACGCCGCGCGAGAGGTGTCGGGGCGCATCGACGTCTTGGTCAACAACGCCGGGATCACCGATCCCGTGCCCAGCGAGGACGAGAGCGAGGAGCACTACCGCCGCATCATGGACGTCAACCTCGACGCGGTCGTGCGGCTCTGCCAGTCCGTCGGTCGGGTGATGCTCGACCAGCGCGACGGGGCCATCGTGAACATCGCGTCGATCTTCGGGCTGGTGGCGGCGTCGCCGATCAACGAAGCGAGCTACGTCGCCTCCAAGCACGCCGTGGTCGGGCTCACCCGTCAGCTGGGGTCCGAGTGGATCCGCCGTGGCGTCCGGGTCAACGCCATCGCGCCCGGGTGGTTCCGCACCGAGATGGCCGAGGTGATGTTCACCGACCCGGCCTCGATCGACTACGTGCGGCGCAACGCTCCTGCTGGCCGGGGAGGCGAGCCCCACGAGCTCGACGGGGCCCTGCTGTTCCTGGCCTCCGCCGCCAGCAGCTACGTCACCGGCCAGGTGCTCGCCGTCGACGGCGGGTGGACGGCGCGGTGAGTTCGACGCGCCGGCAGGGCATCCGATGGGTCGTCGCTGGTCGCCCTCGTCCTCGGTGCGGGCCTGGTCCTGGCGGCGTGCAGCGGCTCCGAGGAGCCCGCCGCGACGACCGCACCACAGCCCGTACCGGAGGTGGAGGTTCCGCGTGACGGAGGAACCCTGCGGGTGGCCAGCGGGCCCCTTCCCGTCGACTGGAGCCCCGCCGCCGGTGTCTGGGACACCTCCGCCCAGCAGGTCGCGCGAGGCCTCTACGACCGACTCGCCGCCTACGACGACGACAACCTCCCCCGTCCCGAGCTGGCCGAGTCGATCACCCCCGACCCCACGTTCACGCAGTGGACCATCAGGCTGCGCCGAGGGATCCTCTTCCAGGACGGCACCCCCTTCGACGCCGACGCCGTGGTCGCCAACCTGGACGCGCAACGGGCCTCGCCGGTGGGGCTGCACCTCCTCACCCCCGTCGTCGCGGTCACCCGGCTGGACAGCCGGACCGTCGTGATCGCCATGAGCACCCCTTGGGCCACGTTCGCCGACACGCTCGCCTCCCAGGTCGGGGTGATGGCCTCGCCGGCGACGCTCGTCGCCGCGGGCACCGTCGGACCCGATCGGCACGGGTGCGTTCCGCTACGCCGAGCGTCTCGCGGCGTCGCCCGCCCCCTCGACCTCGTCGACCGAGGCGGCCGCCGTGGGCGGGGTGCTGCTCGAGCGCAACCCGCTCTACTGGCGCTCGGGCCTGCCGCGACTCGACGCCGTCCGCTTCACCGAGATCGCAGAGCCGGGCCTGAGGGTCTCCGCGGTGCTCGCCGGTCAGGCCGACGTCGTCGCTGCCGACCGTCCCGCGCAGCTCCTGCGGCTGGACCAGGCCGCCTCGGCCGGGGCGGTGCGCCTCGTCGAGGACCGCAACGCCGAGGCCCCGAAGGTGGTGATCGCCCTCAACACGTCCCGCGCCCCGTTCGACTCGATCACCGCGCGGCGCGCCGTGGCCCTGGCCACCGATCGCCGGGAGCTCGAGGCGAAGTCCCTCCAGGGGCAGGGCACGATGGCGCGGGGCATCATCAGCGATCCGTCGCCCTGGTACACCGACCTCCCCGAGCCGGTCCCGGACACGAACCGGGCCCGCAGCGAGGTCGCGTCCTTCGAAGCGGAGTTCGCCGCGCCCATCGCGGCCGAGCTCCTCGTTCCCGACGACCCCTACCTGCGCTACCTGGCCGCACTGTGGCGCGCCCAGCAGGCCGAGGTCGGCATCACCATCACGATCCGGCCCGTCGACGCCGCCGAGCTGGCCGACCTGACGGCCAACGGGCAGTACCAGGCGGCGATGTTCGTCGGCTTCACCAGCCCCCATCCGGATCTCTACCAGTCCCTGCTGGGGGCATCCCCGGGGAGCAGCCGGCCGTGAACGTCAACGTCACCCGGTACGTCAACCCGGTCGTCACGCAAGCGTTCGCCGACGCTCGGGCCACGGCAGATCCCGCGCTCCAGGTCGACGCCTACCGGATCGTGCAGGAGCAGCTCTTCCTCGACCTCCCCTGGCTGTTCCTGCTCCAGCTGCGCCAGGTCGTGGCGTTGTCCCCGCAGGTCCGCGACGTCACGGACTGGACGATGGCCTCCGGTGACCGCGGCATCGGCCAGGAAGGGGCAACGGTGTCGTTGTCGCAGATCTGGCTCGATCCCGCCGCGGGATCGACGTCAGGGTCCGAGCGCGACGAGGCCTCCGTCGACGGTGCGGGGACCGGCGACACCGCGCCCCGCTGAGCCCCGCTCGGTCCCGACCTGCGGCCTCTCGGACCGGGGGAGCGGCGGGCCTGTTGGCCTCGGATCGACGCGCACGACAGACTCGATCCCCAGCACGAGCGTCGTCGGCCGCCGCCGGTCGACCGGAGCCGGGGGACACGATGACCGACACCACCGAGACGACCGACACCGCTTCGCCGACCAGCAGCGGCGACGACCTCGTCGAGGAGCTGCGCACCTGGCTCGCGGAGAACTGGGACCCCGACATCACCGTCGGCGAGTGGTGGCAGCGGCTGGGCCTGGCCGGCTGGTCGGCTCCCAGCCTGCCCGTGGGCGCGTACGGGCGAGGGCTCTCCCGCAACGACACGGTCAGGGCCCAACGTGAGATCGCCGACTTCGGTGCCCTGGGCGCCCCCGGCGGCCTGGGGCTGCTCCTGGCCGCGCCCACCATCGCCACGCACGGCACCCAGGAGCAGATCGACCTCTACGTCCGTGACATCGTCACCGGGCACGCAGGCGTGGTGCCAGCTCTTCAGCGAGCCCGGCGCCGGCTCCGACCTCGCCGGTCTCACCTGCCGTGCCGTGCAGGACGGCGACGAATGGGTCGTCAACGGCCAGAAGGTCTGGACGACCTTCGGCCACATCGCGGATCTCGGGATGCTGATCGCCCGCACCGATCCCGACGTCCCCAAGCACCAGGGCATCACCTGGTTCGCCCTCGACATGCACCAGCCGGGCGTCGACGTGCGGCCGCTGGTCGAGATGACCGGTCACGCCATGTTCAACGAGGTCTTCCTCACCGACGCCCGGGTCCTCGACGCGGCGATCATCGGGGGACGCAACAACGGGTGGGCGGTCACCAACAGCACCCTCATGTTCGAGCGGGCCGGACTCGGGTCGGGCGGTGGGTCCGAGGCCGGCGGCGCCGCCCTCCCCGGAACGGTCGCCGGTCACCTCGAACGGCGCGCCGGTGACTTCGTGTCGTCGACCGGCAAGCCGAAGCGGCCGGGCGGGAAGTCGACGACGTCGATGGTGAGCAGCGCCAAGCTGCTCATCGACCTGGCCAAGGGCAACGGCACCGACGACGACCCGGGCGTCCGCCAGGACCTGGCCCGGTTGCACACGCTCGGCGAGCTGGGCCGCTACAACACCCTGCGCATGAAGGCGGCCCGCCAGGCCGGCAAGGACGTGCCCGGCATCGCCAACATCTCGAAGCTCTCGATGAGCGACATCATGCGGCTGTCACGTGACCTGGGGCTGCGCATCGTGGGGGCCTCGGGCATGCTCCACGCCTACGCCGACGACGACAGGGCCGCCATCGACGAGGCGACCGGGAACCCGTTCCTGGCCATGGTCACCGGTTCCGCGCTGTGGGCCCAGGGGCCCCCGATCTACGGCGGCACCGACCAGATCCAGCGCAACATCATCGCCGAGCGGGTCCTGGGCCTGCCCAAGGAGCCCAACGACGACAAGACCCTGCCCTTCTCGGCGCTGCCCAAGAACGGCTGAGCGCTCGTCGGTCCCTGTTCGGTCGGCTCAGACGGGTGAGCCGGCGAACGGGCTCGGGTCGCCGACGTCCGGGATGACCGGGAGCGTCCAGTCCATCCGGTCCGACAGGTTCTCGGCGACGGCCTTCCAGGCCTCCGGGACCCAGCCCTCGGCGCTGTCCTCGACCTGGTGGTGCTGGTTGACGTGGATGAACGCCGGCAGGGTCTCGCAACCGAAGGCCTTGACCGCGACGCGATCGGGGTCGGTGAAGACCAAGAACCGTTCGGCCAGCGGTCCGAGGAACCGGCGGGCCTCGTCGCCGGTGCGCCGTCACGAGGAAGGCGCACCGCACGTCGGCCTCGGCGTAGCGAGACAGGATCCGCTCGGCGGTGCCCAGGATCCACGAGCTCTCGATCGTGAAGGGATCGATGGCCACGAGCGCCAGGTGGAACGTGGTGGTCCACTCGCTGATCGGACGGGCCGAACCCGTCAGCGAGGCGAGCTCCAGGTCTGCGGGCGACGTCGGCGGTCACGAGGCGAGAACGTAGCGCGCCGCGCCCCCGGGTCGGGAAACGGGACCGGCCGCCGCGACGATCCTGGCTCGACGGATCGAACCACGAGCGCCCCCGGACGGAGAACTAGCGTCGGGTCCTCAGAGCCCGCCCGGGCCCGTCCGACCCAGGAGCGACCGTGTCCGTCATCGCCGCCATCGATTCCACCGGCTACAAGATCATGTTGCTGTTCCACGTGCTGCTGGTCATCATCGCCTTCGCGCCGGCGTGGCTCACCCCGGTGCTCGTGCGCCAGATCGCCAACGGCGACAAGGCCGCAGCCGACGCACTCGAGGTCTCGGTGCTGCGCTACTCGCTCGGGTCGCTCGCCGCCGCCGGCATCCTCGGGTTCGGGCTGGCCGGCATGAGCGACGACGTCTTCGAGCTGTCACAGACCTGGCTGATGGTCGCCGTCCTGTTGTGGCTGATCCTGTTGGCCGTCACCTTCTTCGTGACGCGGCCGGCGATCAAGGCGTTCCGTGACGGTGACACCAAGGCCAAGGGGATGATCTCCGCCGGCACCGGGGTGAGCCACCTGATCCTGGTCGTCACCCTCTACCTGATGATCTGGAAGCCGGGCCTCTGAGGCCCCGACCCGCTCGTCGATCCCGGCCGAGCGGTACCGTCGACCTCTGATGCACCCGGTCGAGCGCCTCCGCCACGTGGCCCGGGCGTCCGGCGCGCCCCAATCGCTCGTCGTGGCCGAGACGGCTCGGGCCCTGGCGTCGTTCAGCCACGACCCCCAGGGCCTGGTCACGGCGTGCCGTCGGATGGTGTCGCGTCAACCCCGCTCCGGAGCGCTGGTCTGGCTGTGCGCCCGGGTGCTCACCGCCGGTGACCCGCGCGCCGAGATCCGCCTCGCCGTGGAGGAGATCGAGAACGATCGCACACCGATCGAGCTCGCCCACGCCCTGCCGGAGGACGCGTCCGTCGTCGTGCTCGGCTGGCCCGACCAGGCATCCGAGGCGCTACCCCGGCGGGGCGACGTCGAGGTGATGGTCGTCGACGTCGGGTCCGAGGGATCAGGCCTCGTGCGACGCCTGGCCCTCGCCGGGATCGACGTCGTCGACGTCCCCGTGAGCGGCCTCGCGTCCGCCGTCGTGTCCGCCGACCTCGTGGTGCTCGAGGCGGCCATCGTCGCTCCTGACGAGTGCCTCGCCGTGAGCGGCTCGCATGCCGCGGCCGCCGTCGCCCGGTCGGCGGGCGTACCGGTCTGGCTCGTCGCCGGCGTGGGCCGACTCCTCCCGCAGCGGATGTGGGAGCCGCTGCGCTCCCGGGTCGTGGGCGCCGAGCCGTGGGACGACGAGGACGAGGTCGTCCCCCTGTCGCTGGTCGACCGGATCGTCGGTCCCACCGGTGCGCTGGAGGTGTCGGCGGCGCTGCGCCGCACCGACTGCCCCGTCGCTCCCGAATTGTTCAAGGGCAACATCCTCTAGGCGGCCCGCCATCCGCGGGTCGCGGCGCCGTCCGGCCCGCCCCGGGGCCCCGCCGCTCGATAGGGTCCGGGCATGGGTGAACTCGTCACGTTCCCGAGCAACGGCCACGAGGCATCGGGCCATCTCGCCCTCCCGGCGTCGGGATCCGGGCCGGGCGTCGTGGTCATCCAGGAGTGGTGGGGCCTGGTGCCCCACATCACCGACGTGTGCGACCGCTTCGCCGCCGAGGGGTTCGTCGCGTTGGCGCCGGACCTCTACCACGGGCAGACCACCACCGAGCCCGACGAGGCCGGCAAGTTGATGATGGCGCTCAACATCGAGCAGGCCACCCGGGAGATGAGCGCGGCGGTCGACCACCTCGTGTCCCTCGACGCCGTCACCACGCCCCAGGTCGGGGTCGTCGGGTTCTGCATGGGCGGCGGGCTGGCGCTGGCGTTGGCCTGCGCCCGACCGGACGCCATCGGTGCCTGCGTGCCGTACTACGGCATCATCCCCTGGCCCGACCTCGAACCCGACTGGTCACGCCTCGATGCGCCGATCCTCGGCCACTTCGCCGAGAACGACGCCTTCTTCGGACCCGCGCAGGTGGCCGAGCTGTCCGACCGGCTCCGTGCACAGGGCAAGGAGGCCGATCTGATCATCCATCCGGGCGCCGAGCACGCCTTCTTCAACGACACGCGGCCGGAGGTGCACGACGCGGAGCTGTCGGCACGGACCTGGGCCGACACCCTGGCCTTCCTGCGTCGCAACCTGGCGTGAGCGAGCCGGGTCTCGTCGAGCGCTACCTCGCGCTCGGGCTGCGCCTCGGGCGCCACGTCGACGGGTTCGTCGACGCCTACTACGGGCCGGCACCGCTGGCCGCACGGGTCGCCGCGGAGCCGAGACGGCCGCCGGTCGCCCTGGCGGCCGACGCGGCATCGCTGCTCGTCGACCTCGACGGCGGTGCCGACGCCGCGGAGGTGGATGCGGGCCGACGCCGGTGGCTACGGGCCCAGGTCGTGGGCCTCCACACCAGCGCCCGCAAGCTGGCCGGCGAGTCGATCGGCTACGCCGACGAGGTCGAGTGGTGCTACGGCGTGCGGCCCGCGCCCTTCGACGAGGACGTCTTCGCCTCCGCCCATGCCCGGCTCGACGGCGTCCTTCCGGGGAGCGGATCCCTCCGGGAGCGCTTCATCACCTGGCGCGAGGCGCAGGCCGTCCCCGTCGACGTGCTGCCCGCCGCGCTGGGGTCGCTGGCCGAGGACTTCCGAGAGCGCACCGATCGGGCCTTCGGGCTCCCGGAGGGCGAGCGCGTGGACTGGGAGCTGGCTCGCGACCAACCGTGGTCGGGCTTCAACTACTACCTCGGCGACCTGCGCAGCCGGGTGGCCATCAACGTCGACCTGCCGGTGCTGTCCCCGAGCCTCGCCCACCTCGTCGCCCACGAGGCCTATCCGGGGCACCACACCGAGCACTCCCGCAAGGAGGCGGGTCTGGTGCGTCGCCGGGGTTGGCAGGAGGAGACCATCTTCCTGGTCGGCACCCCGCAGTGCCTGATGGCCGAGGGACTGGCCGACCTCGCCCTCGAGGTGATCGCCGGCGACCGACCCGAGGGGGTCGTGGCGGAGCACCTCCGCCCCCTCGGCATCGCCTACGACCCGGAGGTGGTGGCGGCGGTGAGCACGGCGGGCGAGGCCCTCAACGCCGTGCGGGCCAACGTGGCCTGGAAGCTGCACGAGGACGGGGTCGGCGTGGACGAGGCCGTGGCCTACGCCGAGCGGTGGGCCCTCCTCCCGAAGGCCCGGGCCGAGAAGGCCGTGGAGTTCCTGACGTCGCCGACGTGGCGGGCCTACATCTCGTGCTACGTCGAGGGCCTCCCGCTGTGTCGTCGCTACGTCGGTGGCCGGCCGGAGCGCTTCGCCACCCTCCTCGACGAGCAACTGGTCCCCGCCGATCTCGCGGCATGAGCCCGCCGCGTCGAGCGCCCCGGGCCCCGGATCGACGGTTTCGGACCCGACGGTTACCGGGCGGTAGGTTCCCACCATGAGGAACCCCAAGGACTTCTTCCGCCCCCTTGCCCTCGGCGCGCCGGAGCCCCTCCGGGAGATCCCGGTGACCCCGTCGAGGATGATCCACTTCTTCCCGCCGTCGAACCCGAAGATGGTGGCCAAGGTCCCCGAGATCGCCCCGACGGTCGACGTGTTGCTGGCCAACCTCGAGGACGGCGTGCCGGCGTCGGACAAGGAAGCGGCGCGAGCCGGGCTGGTCGAGGTCGGGCGCAGCAACGACTTCGGCCGGACCCAGTTCTGGACCCGCGTCAACTCGCTCGACTCGCCCTGGTGCCTCGACGACCTCACCGCCGCGGTCACCGAGATCGGCGACCGCCTCGACGTCATCATGGTCCCCAAGGTCGAGGGTCCCGAGGACATCCACTACGTCGACCGCCTGCTGGCGCAGCTCGAGGCCAAGGCCGGGCTCGACCGGCCCCTCCTGGTGCACGCCATCCTGGAGACGGCACGCGGCGTGGCCAACGTCGAGGAGATCTGCGCCGCCAGCCCCCGGATGCAGGGGCTGTCTCTCGGCCCGGCCGACCTCGCCGCCAACCGCCGCATGAAGACCACCCGGGTCGGCGGGGGCCACCCCGGCTACCTCGTGCGCCAGGATCCCGTCGACGGCGACATCGACGGCGCCCGCACGACCTACCAACAGGACCTGTGGCACTACACGATCGCCAGGATGGTCGACGCCTGCGTGGCCAACGGGATCCTTCCGTACTACGGCCCGTTCGGCGACATCAAGGACGTGGTGGCCTGCGAGGACCAGTTCCGCAACGCCTTCCTGCTCGGTTGCGTGGGCGCGTGGAGCCTGCACCCCGTGCAGATCGGGATCGCCAAGAAGGTCTTCAGCCCCGACCCCGCCGACGTGGCCCACGCCAAGCGGGTGATCGAGGCCATGGGCGACGGCACGGGTGCGCTCATGCTCGACGGCAAGATGGAGGACGACGCCTCGGTGAAGCAGTGCCGGGTGATGCTCGAGCTGGCCACCTTCCTCGCCGCCGACGACCCGGACCTGGCTGCGGCCTACGACCTGTGAGTCGATCCGAGGAGGAACCATCGATGAACGACGACCTGCGCCCCCGCCGCTCCGTGCTCTACATGCCCGGAGCCAACGAACGGGCCCTCGAGAAGGCCAAGGGCCTCCCCGCTGACGCGCTGATCCTCGACCTCGAGGACGCCGTCGCTCCTGACGCCAAGGCCGACGCCCGCGCCCGGGTCTGCGCGGCCGTGCAGTCGGGGGAGTACGGCGCCAAGGAGCTCACCATCCGGATCAACGGCATCGGCACGGAGTGGCACGACGCCGACCTGGCCGCGGCCGCTGCGGCCGGTCCTCACGGTGTGGTCGTGCCGAAGGTGAGCTCTGCCGAGCAGGTCGTGGCCCTGGTCGAGGCGCTGGCCGGTGCCGGCGCCCCGGCGCACACCGCACTGTGGGCCATGCTCGAGACGCCGGAGGCCGTGCTGCACGCCGAGGAGATCGCTCAGGCGTCGTCGCGTCTCGCCGTGCTGGTGATGGGCACGAACGATCTGGCCAAGGAGCTGCACGCCCAGCACGTGCCCGGTCGAGTCCCTCTGCAGTTCGGGCTGCAGGCCTGCCTGATGGCGGCCCGGATGGCGGGCAAGGTGATCCTCGACGGGGTCTACAACGACATCAAGGACGCCGATGGGTTCCGAGCGGAGTGCGCGCAGGGTCGGGCCTTGGGTTTCGACGGCAAGACGCTCATCCACCCCAGCCAGGTCGATCCCTGCAACGAGGTGTTCGCCCCGAGCGAGGCCGAGGTCGCGTCGGCGCGCGAGATCATCGCCGCCTTCGACGAGGCCACGGCCGCGGGTCGCGGCGTGGTGACCGTGAACGGTCGCATGATCGAGAACCTCCACGTGGACGATGCCCGGCGCGTCCTCGCCCAGTCCGAGGCCATCGACGCCCTGGGCGGAGCGCCCCGCGTCGGGTGACGCCGCGCCGGGTCGCCGGTCGGCGGATCGCCATCGGCCCTGGCCGGTGTGTGCGACGCTTCCGCCGTGACCGGTGCACACGAGCGCAGGACGTTCGCCGCTGATGGATGAGTCGCGGGCGCCCCAGCCGAGCGATGCGTCGCCCGAGGTCGGCGCGACGGGCCAGGGCGATGTCGTGGTGTCGGTGGTGTCGATGTCTCGCCGCCACCCCGAGGGGCGTGACGCGGAGTACCTCGAATGGCACCTTCTCGACCACCTCCCCGAGCAGTACCGGCTCCCGGGGCTGCGGGCGGGCACCCGATGGGTGTCCACCCCGGCCTGCCGGGCCGCCCGGCTGGCCTCGCACGCGCCCTTCGACGACGTCGACCACATCGTGCAGTACCTGTTCGCCGAGCCGGTGGTCGAGGCCCTCGACGGCTTCTTCGCCCTCGGCGCGGCGCTGCGCCGGGCCGGCCGCATGCCCATCGGGCTCCCCTGGGTACAGGTCGGCGGCTGGGACCTGATCGGCTCGGCGGCCGCACCGAGGGCGCTGGTCGGTGCCGCGGTGCTCCCGTGGCGACCGGCGACCGGGGCCTACGTGCTCGTCGAACGCCGACGTGCCGGACACGGCCCGTCGCCGTCGGACGCGAATGCGTTCCTCGACGTCGACGGCGTCGTCGGGCACTGGACGTGGGCCGGCGCCACCGCCCCCCACCCTCGCCTGGGTGACACCGACGGGCTCTCGCTCACCGTCTGCTACCTCGATCAGAACCCGCTCGACGTGGCCGCGCGACTGGGTCCGCTGCTGGCCGAGCGGTGGAGCGACCCCGGGGTCTCGCCCCTGCTGGCCGCCCCGTTCCACGCCGTACGAGCCGGCGAATGGGACCGCTCCCTGCCCTGAGTCCGATCTGGTTCACCCGGCTGGCCGGCACGACGCAGAAGTAGCGTCACCACGTGGCCTCGCTCGTCCCACTCCTCGCCCCCCGGTCCAGCGACGAGTACGAGCCGCTGCCCCTCCGCCCGGTCGATCGGCGGGTGCAGCACCTGGTCGCGCGGGCGGTGCAGCGCTCGGCCGAGCCGGCGGGCCTGGACCCTCGCGCCTACCTCGCCGGGCGGACGGGGACCGCCGCCACGCTGCGGGCCATGAACGAGGCGCACGGCGAGACCTACTTCGACGTCCCCGCCGAGGCCGAGACGGAGGCTGCCGCCGCCGATGCGGCGTTCGCGGCCTTCGGGCCCGTCATCGACGTCCAGACCCACCTCGTGCGTCCGAGTCGGGCCACGACGCGCGCCGCGGAGGCGTTGTTCGGCTTCCTGCGCATGGTCGATCCTCAGCGGTGGTCCGATCCCGTCGATCTCCGCCTGCTCTCGGCGCCGGCCTGGGCGGCGACGGTGTTCGGGGGGAGCGAGACCTCCGTGGCGCTGCTGACCTCCACCCCGGGCGAGCCCGGTGAGAACGTGATCGACAACGCCGACATCGCCGCTGCCCGTGAGGTCATGGACCGCTACGCCGGAACCGGTCGGGTGCTCGGGCACACGATCGTGCACCCGAACCTGGGGCCGGCCGAGCTCGACGCCATGGAGCACTGGCGTGACGACCTGCGGCCGTCGGGGTGGAAGGTGTACACGCTGTGGGACCCGCCGGACAGGCCCGGCCGGGGGTGGTTCCTCGACGACGAACGTCACGGGCTCCCCTTCCTCGAACGGGTCGACGCCCTGGGTCCGCGCATCGTCTGCGCGCACAAGGGGATCGCCGGGCCCATCCCGTCGGCGGCGCCGGCCGCGGCGTCGCCCCGCGACGTGGGGCCGGCTGCGGCGGCCTTCCCCGGCATCCAGTTCGTCGTCTACCACTCGGGCTACGACCCCGATCCCGCCGGCGAGGAGGGCTCGCATGCCGAGGACCCCCAGCGGGGGGTGAGCCGCCTCGTGTCCAGCCTCACCGCGGCGGGCATCCCGCCTGGCGCCAACGTGTGGGCCGAGCTCGGCTCCACCTGGTTCTTGATGCTGCGCCGACCGCAGGAGGCGGCCCACGTCCTCGGCAAGCTGCTGCTGGCCGTCGGGCCCGAGCGGATCCTCTGGGGCACCGACTCGGTCTGGTACGGCCCGCCCCAGGCGTTGATCGACGCCTTTCGCGCCTTCGTCATACCGGAACGGCTCCAGGAGCGCCATGGCTACCCGGCTCTCACGCCACAGGTGAAGGCGGCGATCCTCGGTGGGAACGCCCGGAGTCTCTACGGCGTGGAGGTCGTCGCGGAGCCGATCGAGCCCGAGCAGCTGGCCGCGGCCCGCACGGAGCTGGCTCGCCGCCTCGCCTGAGGACGCGGCCGCGACCACGTCGCACGCGGGCGGCCGGGCGTCAGGGCCTCAGCTCGCTTCGGCGGCCGCCTGGGTCGGGAACTCCCAGTACTGCAGCTCGCACATCATCGGCAGCAGGAACCCGACGTAGATCGAATGGATCTTCACCACGCCGTGGTCGTCCACGATGACGTCGATGAGGTCGACGCGAGGGTCCTGGTCGCGGAAGGCGGCGGCCCGATCGCGGGCCGAGTGGAGCTCGTCGAGGGTCCCGACGGCCAGGCCGTAGTGGTCCATGCGCGGGCCCGTCATGGGCTCGTCGTCGGCGATCAGGAAGACGAACTGGTCCCAGTGGACGCAGCTCAGCACCAGGCGGTGCCGGTCGACGGTCATGGTCGGCAGCTCGTCGAACCCGAAGACCTCGTGGAAGAACCGGGTGAGGGCGTCGCGGTCGTCTCCCTCGAGCAGCTCGGCGGGCACGCTCATGGCCACGTGGTTGAAGCGGGGGTGGCCCGACGGGTACAGGGGGTGGGTCATCGTGGTGTCGCCTCTCCGTGAGCCTCGACCGAGTGGGAGGGCACGACCATCGCCTTGCCGGCCAGGCGACCGCTGGCCAGGTCGGTCATGGTGTCGACGAGTCGGTCCAAGGGAGCGTCGGCTGGTTCGATCAGCAGGTCGAGCGGGAAGCCCTCGGTGCCCAACAGCTCCAGGGCCTGCTCGAAGCCTCCTTCGTCGTAGACGAACGAGCCGCACACGGTCAGCTCGTTGAGCAGCATCCGGTTGGGGTCGAACGCCGGGATCTCCATCCCTGCGCCCACCATCACCAGTCGGCCTCCTCGACGGAGCTGGCAGAAGCCGGCTTCCATGGCCGCCTTCTTCCCGGAGCACTCGAGCACGACGTCGATCGGCTCGTCGGCCATGCGGTCCGGCTCCCACTGCGGGTAGATCTCCAGCTCGTCGGGGTGGCGCACCCGGTCGGCGCCCAGCGCGGCGGCCAGGTCGGCCCGCGACGCCGCCGGTTCGACGACCACGACCGGGCCGAGCCCGCGGGCCACGAGCGCAGCGATCGACAGGGCTCCGATGGGGCCGGCGCCCATCACCATCACCGCGTCGCCGCGGTTGATCTGACCGCGGGTGATGCCGTGCAGGGCGACCGCCAGGGGTTCGGCGAGGGCGGCGGCGCGGCGACCGAGGCCGGGGGGGACGCGGAGCAGCTGGCGGGCGTCGGCGAGGACGTAGTCGGCGAAGCCCCCGTCGAAGGTCGGGCCGTCCTTCATGGCCCGCCCGCGGTTCTCGCACTGCGACGGCTGGCCCTCACGGCAGCGCCGGCACTCCCCGCACCGGGGGGACGGGCCGCCGACGACCTCGTCCCCCGGTCGCCAACCGGTGACCCCGGGACCGACCGCCGCGACCACGCCGGTCCACTCGTGGCCCTCGACCCGGCCCGGGGTGCCCCAGCCCTCGAGGACCATGTGGATGTCCGAGCCGCAGATCCCGCAGTGGCTCATCTCGACGAGCACCTGACCTGCCTCGGGCGCCGGGACCGGGCGTTGCTCGATCACGATCTCGCCCGGCCGGGTGTAGACCGCACTCGCCATCGTGGCGGGAATCTCGCGCATGCGCCGTCCCTCGAATCCGTCAGCGGCCCCCCGGCCCCCCAGGCGCCCGGAACCGGATCGCCCGCACATCTGACAACGGCGTCAGCATAGGGCGCGGGCTCGCTGGCGTGCGCCCGAACCGGTCACCGCTCCGCGGGGCCGGGCGGGCATCGCCGACCGACCGTTCGCCGTCTACTTGGCGTTGTCGAGCATGCGGCGGGCGATGACCTTGAGGCAGAGGGTCTCGTCGGCACCCTCGAAGATCGACAGCACGCGGGCGTCCACGAAGTAGCGACTCACGGGGTACTCCTCGGCGTAGCCGAAACCGCCGTGGATCTGCATCGCCTCGCGGGTGACCCATTCGGCGGCCTTGCACACGTAGGCCTTCACCATCGAGGCCTCGAGTTGCCCCTGGCCCTTGGCCATGAGCCTGGCCACCTCGTAGCCGAACTGGCGCCCGGCCTGGATCAGCACGACCATCCGGCCGAGCTTGGCCCGCGTGAGCTGGTAGTCGGCGATGGGCTGACCGAACACGACGCGGTCGAGGGCGTACTGGTGGGCGTCCTCGTAGGCCGCCTGCATCACACCGACGGCGCGTGCGGCCGTCTGGAGCCGGCCGTTCTCGAAGCCGGCCATCTGGTAGTAGAAGCCCTTGCCGAGACCGTCGTCGCCGCCCACCTGGTTCTCGGCGGCCACGAACCAGTCCTCGAGGGCGATCTCGTAGGAGTGCATGCCCCGGTAGCCGATGGTGTCGATGGCCCGCCCCTCCATCTTCCCGCCACCCGCGGCACCGCCGTCGGCGCCCGCCTCCTGGACGAAGGAGAACCCGTGTCCCTCGCCTCGGGGCTTGGGGACGACGAACATGGTCAGGCCACGGTGGGTCTTCGTGCGATCGGGATCGGTGCGGGCCAGGAACATGAGCGCGTCGGCGCGGGCACCGAACGTGCACCAGGTCTTGACGCCGTTGAGCAGCCAACCGCCGTCGGTCGGCGTCGCGCTGCACATGACGCCGGCGACGTCCGAGCCGTAGTCGGGTTCGGTGACCGCCACCGCCGCCATGACCTCCGCCGAGGCCAGCTTCGGTAGCCAGTGGGCCTTCTGGTCCTCGGTCCCGCCGGCCAGCAGGGCCCGGGTGAGGATCTCGGGGCGGGTGATCAACGAGCCACCGGCGCCGAGCGACGCCTTCGACAGCTCCTCGGTGGCGACGACCATCCCGATGTACTCGCTCTCGCCGCCCTCGCTGAACCCGTCGTACTCGACGGGGACGCTCAGGCCGAAGCCGCCCATCTCGGCGAGGCCTTGGATCAGGTCCTCGGGGATGTCGTCGTTGTGTCGGTGGATGTGCTCGGCGACGGGCGCGATCTTCTCGGTGGCGAAGCGGCGGAACGTGTCCTGGACCATCTCGAAGTCGGCGTCGAGGTGGCGTGGCCCGGGGGTGTCGGCCAACGCGGCGAGGAACTCGGGGGCCCTGTACGTGGCCACGAACGACCGGGTGGTGTCGAGGACGTCGGGTGCGACCCCCCAGTCGGCCTCGCGCCCGAACAGCTTCGGTGCCAGCTCGGCGATGGCGTCGGCCACGTAGGCACAGGCGATGCGGGCCTCCAGCTCGCCCTTGGTGCCGTAGGCCAGCATCGCCCGACCGGTCTCGACCGTGGCGGCGGCGTGGGCCAGGTCGTAGGTGATGACCTGGTGGGCGTCGGGCTCGCCGAGGGAGGCCAGGCGGGTGGTGCAGGCGGTCACGACGTCGTGCGCGGTGTCGATGACGGCTGCGGCGGCGGTGAGATCCGGTTCGATCGCGGTCATGGGGTGAGGTTACTCACGGGTAGCTTGAGCGACGAGATCGAGCCGGGCCGTGCAGCCGCCCGCGAGGAGGAGAGCCCCGTGACCGTGATCGACCGCCCCTTCGGCCGCCACTTCGAGGACTTCGAGGTCGGCGACGTCTACCGCCACTGGCCGGGCAAGACCATCACCGAGGCCGACGACCACCTCTTCTGCATGATCACCATGAACCACCACCCGACGCACACCAACAACTGGTACGCGGAGAACGAGTCGCCCATGGGCCAGGCCCTCGTCGTCGGGAACCTCGTGTACTCCCTGGTGCTCGGGATGAGCGTGCCCGACGTGAGCGGGGCGGCCATCGCCAACCTCGAGGTCGAGAGCCTCAAGCACGCCAAGCCCACCTTCCACGGCGACACCATCTACGCCGTGACCAAGGTGTTGGCCAAGAAGGAGACCTCCGACGGGCGTCGCGGCATCGTCACCGTCGAGACCAAGGGCATCAACCAGCGCAGCGAAGAGGTCTGCGAGTTCCGGCGGCGGGTCATGGTCTGGCGACGTGAGTTCGCCCCGCCCCGGGGCCTGCCCTACGGCGAGGACGTCTTCGCCGACGAGTAGCCGCCCGCCCGCCCCTCCCACCCGAACTGCGGGTGGATCCGAGCACTCCGCTCCGTGGATCCACTCACCGTTCGCGGTGTGGGAGCCGTCGTTCCCCGGGGCACACTCGTGGCGTGGGTGACGGGCGCATTCCGACGGCGGCAGCCGAGGGCTTCGGTGCCGGCGCGGCCGTCTACGAGTTGGCCCGCCCGTCCTACCCGGCGGACGCCGTGGCCTGCATCGTCGGCCGCGCCGGGCTCGGACCGCGCCGCTGCGTGCTGGACCTGGCCGCGGGCACGGGGAAGCTGACCCGCCTCCTCGTGCCCACCGGCGCGGAGGTGGTGGCCGTCGAACCGGTGGTGGAGATGCGCGACGTGCTCCGCGGGGCCTGTGGTGACGAGGTCGAGATCCTCGACGGGACGGCCGAAGCCATCCCGCTCGGCGACGAGTCCGTCGACGCCGTCACGGTCGCGCAGGCCTTCCACTGGTTCCGCCCGGTCGAGGCCCTGGCCGAGGTGGCCCGGGTCCTCCGCCCCGGCGGCACGCTCGTGCTCGTGTGGAACACGCGAGACCGCTCGGTCGACTGGGTGCGAACCTTCGGCGACCTGCTCGTCGACGGTCCCGACGCCGAGCGACCCTACGACTCGTACGACGACGTCGACCATCCCGCTCTGGTCGCGGCGTCGGCCCCCGGGCGGTTCACGGCGGTGCAGCAGTGGTCCACCGACTGGATGCAGCCGTGCGACGGCGACCTCCTCGTCGCTCGGGCGGCATCGGTCAGCGTGGTCGCCGCGCTCTCCGACGCCGACCGTGCCGTCGTCCTCGACCGGGTGCGGGGCCTCGTCGCCACCCACCCGGACCTCGCCGGACGTGCCGCCTTCGGCTTCCCCTACACCACCCGCGTGCTCTGGTGCCACCGGACCTGACCAGGGGGGTCGAGGCCCGTCCGGGCGCCCAGCGGCCGTCCGCGGACGTGCTGGCCTGGTGGTCGACGGTGGCGCGGGACCTGCCCTGGCGGCACACCCGGGATCCCTGGGCCGTGCTGGTCAGCGAGGTCATGCTCCAGCAGACGCAGGTCGACCGGGTCGTCCCGCGCTGGCACCGGTTCCTGGAGCGGTTCCCGGACGTGGAGACCGCCGCGTCCGCCGGTGTCGGCGCGGTGGTCGAGGAGTGGGCCGGGCTGGGCTACAACCGTCGGGCGGTGAGCCTGCACGGCTGCGCCACGGCGGTCGTCGAACGTCACGGCGGGGTGTTCCCCGACGACCTCGCGGCGCTCCTGGGGCTTCCCGGCGTGGGCCCGTACACGGCCCGAGCGGTGCTGGCCTTCGCCTTCGAGCACGACGTCGCCGTCGTCGACACGAACGTCGGGCGCATCCTGGCCCGGACCGCCGGCCGACCCCTCGGCGCCACCGAGGCCCAGGACGCCGCCGATCGGCGGGTGCCCCCAGGTCAGGGCTGGTCGTGGAACCAGGCGATGCTCGACCTCGGGGCCACGGTCTGCACCAAGCGGGCTCCGGCGTGCTCGCGTTGCCCGCTCGCCGACGGCTGCACATGGCATCGCGAGGGTCGTCCCGATCCCGACCCTGCCGTCGGGTCCCACGCCGTCAGCCGGGGCCAGAGCCGCTTCGACGGTTCGTTCCGGCAGGGGAGGGCCCGGCTCCTCGACGTGATCAGAGCAGGTCGCCCGGTGCCGCCCTCAGCGTGGTTGGCGTCGTGCGGCTGGGCCGGCGGTGGTGGAGCTCCGTGGCGAGAGGCCGACGCCCACCGCGCCGCCGACTCGCTCGTGCGCGACGGCCTGGCCGCGCTGACCGACGACGGCGCCCTCGTCCTCCCGTCCTGACGGCGGACCCGGAGGGCCGGGGAGGCCGACACGACGCGACGGCGGTCGTGTCAGGACGAGGTGAGCGCGGCGACGATCTCGTCGACCGCGGCGTCGGCGAGGGCGCGGATCTCGTCGTCGGTGCGGTCCTGGATCGGATGGGGGACGAACACCCGGGCCGGGTCGGCACCGAGCGCGCTCGACTGCGCGGCGGCGGCGTCGACGAACTCGGTCGAGGCCACGAACACCCCCACCACCCCCCTCGACTCGAGATCCACGATGTCGTGCACACTGCACGACGTGCAGCTCCCTCAGTCGGCGAGCGCCTCGATCACCACTTCGCACTGCATGGCGATCTCCTGGCGCAGGTCGACCGGGGCGGGCTTGGTGAAGGTGGGCTTGGCGAATCGCCTCACGACCGCCCCCCGCCGGGAGAGCTGCTCCTCGAGTCGATCCAGGAAGACGTCGCCGCGGGCCTTGGTGATGTCGAGCAGTCCGACGCGCCGGCCGTCGATGGTGGCGATCCGGGGCATGCGCTCGCGCACGGCCGGCGCGAACTCCCCCGTCGGGTCGAGCACGGTGAGGCTGTCGTTCCTCTGGTTCACGAGCGCACCTCCACGGTGACGGGATCGCTGCCGATGGCGCCGGACGCCCACGAGCCGATGATGGCGCTGAACATGCCCGCCCCACCGCCGGCGTAGGTGATCGTGAGCCCGCCGTCGCGGAACTTGGGGAGCTGCAGGCCGGCCCACTTCGGGTCGAGGCCCATGTCGAGGCCGTCGACGCCGTCGAGCAACGGGTCGGTGTCGAGCATCAGGACCTCCTTCAGCTCGGCGTGCAGGCGGGCCTTGTCCCAGCCGGCGTCGGCGAAGACCCGCCCGTGCTCGGGGCAGACCACCAGCATCGCGTCGAAGGCCACGACGACCCTGGGGTGGGTCACGCCGGCGAGGCAGGCGGCGAACGAGCGGGCCAGCGACTCGGGCGTCCGCGACGTCTGGTCGGCCATCCCGCGCACGCCCTCGGCGGCGAAGAGCGTGACCGCCGAGCGGCCTTCGGGGACGCCCCGGTCGGTGGCCAAGGAGGTCCAGGGCGAGCCGACCTCGTCCTCGGCGAAGCAGAACGTGTACTTCCCGGGCTGGCCCAGGGTGGCGCGGTCGACGCCGCCGGGCCGGCCGCCTCCCACGTTGCGCACCACGAGCTGCAGCGCCCGGCCGATGGTGGCGTTGGCCCGGTTGCCCTGACCGAGGGCGTTGACGCCGCTGTTCATGCCGATGGCCCTGGCGATCGGGCCGTTCACGACCACGAGGGGCCCGGCGAACCAGGTCGTGGCGAGCAGTCCGTGGATGTTGAACTCGTCGGTGCACGCGGCCTCGACCGCAGCCAGGACGACGGGCAGGTACTCGGGCTTGCACCCGGCCATGACGGCGTTGATGGCGACCTTCTCCACCGTGCACTCGACGAGGTCGGGCGGCACGACGGCCACCACCTCGTCGGGGGCGCGGGTGGTGCCGTCGAGCATCCGGAGCACTCGCTCGGGTGTGGGCGGCACCACGGGGAGGCCGTCGGTGAAGCCTCGTTCGAACAGCGACTCCATCTCGTCGTCGAGCGCCGAGATCTGGATGCGGCGGGCCGTGAGGCGACCACCTTCGTGGCGAACCCGCAGCTGCGAGCGAACGGCCGGGTCCTCGGTGAGCGAACCGCACCCGGGGCGCAGGGCGGGCAGCTCGGGGGCGAGATCGGCGACCCCGGTGAGCTCCTCCCACGCAGCACGGGACCAGCCCTCGCGGCGGTCGGTCTCCTCTCCCGCTGCGAAGCGGACGAGGGTGGGCACCGTCGTCACCCGTAGCGCCCACGACACGTCGAGGTCGGCGTCGATCGTGGCACCGAGGTGCGCGAAGGGCTCGACGTCGTCCTGGACCACGACGCTCAGCGCGCCGTCCCCCGCCAGCTGTTCGAGTGCCGGCACGACGAGAAGGCACGTCGGGCAGTCCCGCTTCACGACCACCACGAGCCCGTCGTCGGGCAGCGCCACCGCAGGCGGGGAGTCGCGGAGGGTGTCGCTCACGACGCGTCCTCCGTCAGGAAGGAGAGCACGGCGTCGTTGAACGTCCGAGGTCGCTCGAGGTGCAGGAAGTGCCCGGCGCCGTCGACGATCTCGACGCGCGAGCCCGGTGGCGAGCTCGTCCGCGGCGCCGCCGGCCCACTCCACACCGATGGCCCCGTCGTCGGTGCCGTGCAGGTACAGCGTCGGCTGCGGAGGGATCGCGCCGGTGGCGGCCTGTTCGGCGGCGAGGTCGGCGGTGGTGAGCTCGGGCTGGAAGGTGGCGCGGTAGACGCCGATGGCCGCCGTCAGGTTCGCCTGATCGCCCAGAGCAGCCTTGACGTGGGCGAGGTCCTCGGCGGCGTCGTAGCCCGGCGACCAGTCCGACCAGAGCCCGTCGACGAAGGCGAGGTCGTCGAGGGCCAGCACGTGCTCGGCCAGCGGGAGCTGGAGGAAGAACATGTACCAGCTCATCTTCAGCTGGCGGTACGTCATCGAGCGCGGCACCCATCGCCGCGCCGGGCGGCACCGATGCCGCCACGACCCGGCGCCATCGCTCGGGGGCCAGCGACGCGGCGCCGTAGGTGGCCAGCGCACCCCAGTCGTGCCCGATCAGCACGGCGTCGTCGCCACCGCCGAGCGCCTCGTGCAGGGCGATCGCATCTCGGACCAGTGCGCCCGACTGGCAGGTGCCCGTCGGTCGGCACCGACGTCGGCGCGTAGCCCCGTTGGAACGGTGCCACCGCTCGGTAGCCGGCTTCGGCGAGCTCGGGGAGCAGGTGCCGCCAGCTCCATGCGCGTGTCGGGGAAGCCGTGGAGGCACAGCGCCAGCGGCCCACCGTCGCCGCAGGCCAGGTAGGCGACGTCGAGCCCGTTGGCCTCGACCCGGCCTCGTCGAACCTCGTCGCCCCCCATGCCCGCCGACGCTACCGGCCCGTCGTCGGGTGTGAGGCGTGTCACGTCGTGTTCACATGCTGGTCACCGTGGTTTAGGATTCGGGTGCAGCGTGTGTCGGAGTGGGGGAGCAGTCGTTGGACGTCACCTTCTACGGAGTGCGGGGATCGACACCCTGTTCGTGCGACGCCAACCGTCGCTACGGTGGCAACACGTCGAGCGTGGTCCTGGCGTCGCCCGGTGAGGATCCGATCCTGCTCGACCTCGGGACCGGTCTGCGGTTCTTCGGCATGGAGCACCCGTGCGAGGCGCCGCTGCGGGCCCACGCCCTCGTCACCCACCTCCACTGGGACCACGTGCAGGGACTGCCGTTCTGCGAACCGCTCCTCTGCCCGGGCGCCGAGCTCACCATCCACGGTCCCGCCGACGGCGGCCGTGGCTTCGGGGAGGCCTTCGACGCGTTGATGGCGCCGCCGTTCTTCCCCGTGAAGGCCCACCAGATGTCCGCCGCCATCGAGTTCGTGACGGTGGGCGCCGAGCGGTTCGAGATCGCCGGGGCCAAGGTGACCGCAGCACGGGTGCCGCACACCGGCGACACCCTCGGCTACCGCATCGAGCGCGACGGTGTGGTCGTCGCCTACGTCAGCGACCACCAGCAGCCGCCCGAGGACCCCTCGTTCATCGAGCCCGCGGTGCTCGAGCTCTGCGACGGCGTCGACCTGCTGATCCACGATGCGCAGTACACGCCCGAGGAGTTCGTGCTGCGCAGCAACTGGGGGCACTGCACCGTCGACTACGCGGTGCACGTGGCGGCCGAGGCCGGAGCGCGCTCGCTGGCGCTGTTCCACCACGACCCGTCGCACGACGACGAGACCGTCGACCTCATCGCGCTCTCGGCCGCCGAGGCCGGCGCCGATCGTGACGTCGACGTGGTCTTCGCGGCCTCGGAGCGTCTGAGCGTCACGGTCGAGGCGGCCCGCGTCCGGGCCTAAGCTCCAACGCTTGTGAGCGAACAGAGCGATCCCTTCCTTCGATTCGGCCAAGTACCGACAGGTCCTCGGGCACTTCCCGACCGGCGTCACCGTCGTCACGGCGATGCACGAGGGCGCCCCGGTCGGCATGGCCATCGGCTCGTTCGCCGTCGCTGTCGCTCGAACCCCCGCAGGTCCTGTTCTGCGCCGGTTCACCAGTCGAGCACCTGGCCGAAGGTGCAGGCCCACGGGTCGTTCTGCGTCAACATCCTCGCCGAGGACCAGGAGGACGTCTGTCGGGTCTTCGCCTCCAAGGCGGCCGACAAGTTCGCCGAGATCGGCTGGAAGCGCTCCGGGCAACGGGTCGCCGATCATCGACGGCGTGCTGGCCTACATCGACTGCACCATCGACGACGTGGTCGAGTCGGGCGACCACTCCATCGTCATCGGCGGTGTCCAGGACCTCGACGTCCGCCACGAGGGTGGGCCGTTGCTGTTCTTCCGTGGTGGCTACGGCCGCTACACGATGTAGCCGGCCCCCGTGCCCGATCTACGCCCTCGGCGACCTCGAACCTCGCATCGATCCGACGGCGTTCGTCCATCCCGACGCCGTGGTCATCGGCGACGTCGAGATCGGGCCGGAGTCCAGCATCTGGCCCGGCACGGTGCTGCGGGGTGACAACGGCTCGATCCGGATCGGCGCCCGCAGCTCGATCCAGGACGGCAGCGTCGTGCACTGCATCCCGATCCTGCCCACCACCGTCGGTGACGACTGCGTGATCGGCCACATCGTCCACCTCGAGGGCTGCACCATCGAAGACGGTGCGCTGGTCGGCAACGGATCGGTCGTGTTGCACCGGGCGGTCGTCCGCTCGGGGGCGCTGGTCGGCTCCAACGCGGTCGTGCCCGACGGGATGGAGGTGCCGACCGGGATGATGGCGCTCGGGGTGCCGGCCAAGTTGCGGGAGGGGTCCGGGAAGCTCGACTACATCCTGCACTCGGCCGACGACTACGTGAAGAAGGGTCAGCGGTACCGGCGCGAGCTGCGGCGCATCGACTGAGCGGGCGCCACGTCGGTCGCTCGGTGCTCCGCGATCAGGAGGCGCCGGAGTACAGCCAGGCGAACGGGTCCCAACCGATGTTGCGCACGACCCAGAACGCGCCGATGGTCGAGACCAGCGCCCAGGTCATCCACGGTCGCCACTGCATCGACGGGGCGGCGGCGACCCGACCGGCGGAGCGCAGCATCCCTCGCACGAGCCACCACGCCAGCAGCGGCAGGGCGAGCACGAACAGCGCGTTGTGGTCGAGGGCGCGCACGATGTCGCCGGTGAGCAACGCGTGCAACGCACGGGTGATCCCGCATCCCGGGCAGTCGAGGCCGGTCATGGCCTTGAACGGGCACGCCGGGAACAGGGTGGACGAGCTCGGGTCGTTGAGCGCCACGTAGGCGCAGCCGACCAGCCCGACCGCGGCCGAGCCCACCGACCTTCCACCAGACGACACGTCTCGGTGCCTCGACCACGCTGCCGTCGACCGACGGCGAGGGCGGGATCCGTGTCGAACTTCGGCGGGGGAGGCGGAGCCGGGCGCACGGGGCGAGTGTAGAGCGAGAGGACCCGGGGACGGGGCCCGTGGCCGGTCCGGGCGACGACGACCGACGGGTTGCCTAGGGTCACGAGATGGATCTCGGACGCGTCGGCCTGTGGCAGTACCAACTCGATCTCGTGCCCTCGGCGCGCAGCCGTGAGCTCGCCGCCGAGATCGAGGAGCTCGGCTACGGGGCGATCTGGATCCCCGAGGCGGTCGGCCGCGAGGCCTTCACGAGCGCGACGCTGCTGCTGTCGGGGACCGAGCGGATCGTGGTCGCCACGGGGATCGCCTCGATCTGGGCCCGCGACGCCCTGTGCGCCAACTCGGCGCTGCAGACCGTGACGGAGGCGTTCCCCGATCGGTTCCTGCTCGGGCTGGGCGTGAGCCATCAGGTGATGGTCGAGGGCATGCGGGGCCACGACTACACCCGGCCCTACTCCACGATGAAGGCCTACCTCGACGGCATGGACGCAGGCATGTTCACGGCCTCGCCGCCCACGGTGCCGGCCCGTCGCGTCCTCGCCGCGCTCGGACCCAAGATGCTGCGCCTCGCCGCCGAGCGCACCGACGGTGCCCACCCGTACTTCGTGCCCGTCGAGCACACCGCGTTCGCCCGCGAGGCCATGGGCGAGGGGCCGTGGCTGTGCGTCGAGCAGGCCGTGGTGCTCGAGACCGATCCCGGCAGCGGCCCGCGAGATCGCCCGTGCCCACATGTCGATGTACCTGACGCTGCCGAACTACACCAACAACCTGAAGCGGTTCGGGTTCACCGACGCCGACATGGCCGACGGGGGCACCGACCGCCTGGTCGACGCCATCGTCGCCTGGGGTGACGACGGCGGCCATCGCCGAACGGGTGGCCGCGCACCATGGCGCGGGCGCCGATCACGTCTGCATCCAGGTGCTGCACGGCCGAGGCCACCACCGTCCCGATGGAGGAGTGGCGCCGACTGGCACCCGCGCTCGCTGTCGTGAAGCCGGAGGCCGGCGCGGCGAGCTCCTCGGCGAGTGGTCGCTGAAGGTCGGCGCCCCGGTGGCCGATCACCCTGGAGGGGTCGTGCCACGACCCACGAGCGACGGAGGAGGCCAGGACGTGCGGCGACTGCTGGTGATCATCGGGCTCGTGGTCGGCCGTGGGCCTCGTGGCCTCGGCCTGCCAGGCACCGACCCGACTGGTCGTCGACACGGTCGTGCCGAACCTCGATCGGCCGTGGGACATCGCCTTCGTGCCGAACGGTCCGATGATGGTGACCGAGCGCACGGGTGCGGTGAACGTCATCCGGTTCGACGGATCCCACCAGGAGGTGGCCCGGCCCGCCGACGTCGTGGCCCTGGGGGAGGGCGGCATGATGGGCCTCGCCGTCGACCCCGGCTTCGCCGCTCAACCGGCGGATCTACACCTGCTTCCTGTCGAACGCCGGCGGTTCCCTCGACGTGCGTGTCGTGCGCTGGCGGTTGAACGCGGCGCAGACGGCGCTGACCTCCCGAGCCGACATCGTGACCGGCATCCCGGTGAACACCACCGGTCAGGCGGGGCGTCACTCGGGCTGTCGGATCCGCTTCGGGCCCGACGGTCGCCTGTGGGTCACCACGGGCGACGCGGCGATGCCCACCGTCCCCCAGGACCCGCGGTCCCTCGGCGGCAAGGTGCTGCGGGTCGACACCAACGGCAACGGCGTGCCGGGCAACCCGGGCGGGGCCCTCGACCCCCGGATCTTCTCCTACGGCCATCGCAACCCGCAGGGGATCGCCTTTCGGCCCAGCGACGGCCTGCCGGTCGAGGTGGAGCACGGCACGGGATGTGACGACGAGGTCAACGCGCTCCAGGCGGGCGGCAACTACGGGTGGGATCCGCGGCGCCCCGACGGCGGGCCGGGCTACGACGAGAGCCGGCCGATGACCGATTTCGCCCGCCACCCCGGTGCGATCGGTTCCCTGTGGTGGTCGGGGTGCCCGACCATCGCCCCGTCCGGGGCGACCTTCCTCGACGGACCCCAGTGGCAGCTCTGGGGCAACGGACTGGCCATGGCGGTGCTCAAGGATCGTCACCTGCGGGTGATGAAGCTCGACGGTCCCGGCAACACCATGAGCGCGGAGTGGATCCGGGTCACCGACCAGGGTCGGTTGCGGGTCGCGGTCCAGGGCCCCGACGGGAACCTCTACGTGGCCACGGACGCCTCGCCGGGACGGATCCTGCGCATCGAGCCCCGCTTCGACTGAGATCCGCCCGATTCCCTGCGATCGGCCGGGAAAATCGGGCCACGGGGATGGTGTCGGCGCCGGGGGTTTGTTACTATCGCCATAGGAGAAATTCCGACTCCGACCGCTCGCCCCCTGCCCCTAGGAGTGCCCCATGGCCACCACCGACCTCGATCTCGATCTCGGCCGCTACAAGCTGGGCTGGAGCGACGCCGAGGACTACGTCTTCAAGCCCAAGCGGGGCCTGGACGAGGACATCATCCGCGAGATGTCGTGGATGAAGGGCGAGCCCGACTGGATGCGCGACAACCGCCTGAAGAGCTACCAGCACTTCCAGCGCCGCCCGATGCCCAACTGGGGCGGCGACATGTCGGAGATCTTCTTCGACGACATCTTCTACTACATCAAGCCCACCGACCATCAGGTCGACGCGTGGGACGAGCTGCCCGACTCGGTCAAGCAGACCTACGAGAAGCTGGGCATCCCCGAGGCCGAGCGCAAGTACCTCGCCGGCGTGACGGCCCAGTACGAGTCCGAGGTCGTCTACCACAAGAACCGTGAGGACCTCGAGGCCCAGGGCGTCATCTTCACCGACATGGACACGGCGCTGCGCGAGCACCCCGAGATCGTGCGGGCCTACTTCGGCACCGTCATCCCGAAGAACGACAACAAGTTCGCCGCCCTCAACACCGCCGTGTGGTCGGGCGGGTCGTTCATCTACGTGCCGCCGGGCGTCAACGTCGAGATGCCGCTGCAGGCCTACTTCCGCATCAACGCCGAGAACATGGGCCAGTTCGAGCGCACGCTCATCATCGCCGACGAGGGCAGCCAGGTGCACTACATCGAGGGGTGCTCGGCGCCGGTGTACACCACCGACTCGTTGCACTCCGCGGTCGTGGAGATCGTGGTGAAGCCCAGCGCCCGTGTCACCTACACCACCATCCAGAACTGGTCGAACAACGTCTTCAACCTGGTCACCAAGCGGGCCCGGGTCGAGACCGAGGGCCACATGGAGTGGATCGACGGCAACATCGGCAGCCGCCTCACCATGAAGTACCCGGCCGTCTACATGGTCGGCCCGAAGGCGTCCGGTGAGGTGCTCTCGGTGGCCTACGCCGGACCCGGCCAGCACCAGGACGCCGGCGCCAAGATGGTCCACGCCGCACCGGAGACGACCTCGAAGATCGTGTCGAAGTCGATCTCCAAGGACGGCGGTCGCACCTCCTACCGCGGCCTGGTCCGCGTGGAGGACGACGCCTACGGCTGCAAGAGCCACGTGCAGTGCGACGCCCTCATCCTCGACGACGAGTCCGTCTCCGACACCTTCCCCTACATGGAGGTCGGCTCCCGCGACGCCATCGTGGGCCACGAGGCCACCGTGTCCAAGGTGGCCGACGAGCAGCTCTTCTACCTGATGAGCCGTGGCCTGTCCGAGGAGCAGGCGATGGGCATGGTGGTCAACGGCTTCATCGAGCCGGTGACCCGCACCCTGCCCATGGAGTACGCCGTCGAGTGGAGCCGCCTGATCGAGCTGCAGATGGAGGGCTCGGTCGGCTGAACCGGCGGGGACGCCGAGGGCTGGCAGACTCCTGCGATGCCGATGCGTGAGGAGTGCAAGCAGTTCGAGAGCCGGACCTACGCCACGGGCGAGACGGTGCGCAAGTGCAACCTCGACCTCGCGCCCGAGGCGCCCTGGCGGTGCCCGGAGAACTGCCCGGAGTACGCCCCTCGGCTGGTGGACGTCGACTGGAAGCACGGGACGCTGGTGACGCCGGCGACGCCGGACGAGCCCCAGGGCGAGGGCATCGCCGAGCTGCTCGACGCCGCCGAGGACATCGTCAACGCGGCCGGGCCGGACATCCTGGCCGAGGTCGAGGCGGAGCGGCAGCGGGCCCAGGGCGGCGGCGTGTTCGCTCGACTCAAGCGCCGTTTCGGTCGGGGGAGCTGAGCCCCCGACACCTCTTGGGCGAGGTGTCGGAATTTCTCCTACGGCGGTAGTGTGAATTCGTCGTTCGTCCCCGGCGCTGCCTGCGCCGCCCCCTTCCCGAGGTGGTCGCCCTGAACAGTCCCACGCCCGCCACCGTCGCCGACCTCGGTGGCCCCGACTGGCTCGTGGACCGTCGTCGACAGGCGGCGGCCGCGGCGAGCGCCCGTGGTCTCCCGAGCACCGACGAAGAGGTCTGGCGGTACAGCCGCATCGCCGACCTCGACCTCGACGACTGGGCCCTCGTGCGCGATCGCCCCTCCGACGAGGTGCCCGCCCGCGCCGCCGACGTGCTCGACGCCGTCGGCCCCCGCGCCGCCGGCATCGTGGTGCGCAACGGCTTCGTGGTCCATGCCGAGGTCGACCCCGCCTGGGTCGCCAAGGGACTGTTCGTCGGACCGTTGGCCGACGGGCCAGATGCCGAAGCGGCCCTGGGGGTCACGTCCGAGGGCCCGACCGACCTCTTCCACGGGCTGAACGACGCCTTCTGTGCCGATCCGGTGCTCGTCTCGGTGCCTCGTGGCGTCACCGTGGACCTTCCCGTGGTCATCGTCGACTGGGTCGACGCGGACGCCGCGGCGGTCTATCCCCGCCTCGTGATCCGCGTCGGCGAGGACGCCGAGGTGCGGGTGTTGACCTGGCAGGGGTCGGCGGACGTCGCCGCCTTCGTCTCGCCGATCGTCGAGCTCGACGTCGCCCGCGCCGGCCGGCTCGGTTACGCCGAGGTGCAGGACCGCGCCGAGCGGATCTGGCAGATCACCTCGCAGATCAGTCGCGTCGACACCGACGCCACCCTCACCGCCTCGCACGCCGGCCTCGGTGGTGAATACGCCCGGGTCCGCACCGATTGCCGCCTCGTCGGCCGAGGGGCCACGGGCAACCTCCACGCCGTCTACTTCGGCGAAGGCGACCAGACCCTCGACTTCCGCACCTTCCAGGACCACGCTGCGCCCGACACCACCTCGAACCTGCTGTTCAAGGGCGTCGTCGGCGACGACTCCCGTTCCGTCTACACCGGGCTCATCAAGGTCCAGAAGGACGCTCGGGGAACCAACGCCTTCCAGACGAACCGCAACATCAAGCTCTCGGCGAACGCATGGGCCGAGTCGGTGCCCAACCTCGAGATCGAGAACAACGACGTCCACTGCAGCCACGCCTCGACGGTCGGACCGATCGACGAGGATCAGCGCTTCTACCTGGAGAGCCGGGGGGTTCCCTCCGAGATCGCCGAGCGGCTCATCGTCGCCGGCTTCTTCGACGAGGTGCTCGACCAGCTTCCCGTGCCCGCCGTGCGCCCGCTCGTCGAGGCGCTCATCGAGGCCCGGCTCGATCGGCGCGAGCAGTCGTGAGCCTCGAACGCGTCTGCTCGGTCTCCGACGTCCCCGACGGGGAGGCTCGCCGCTTCGACCTCGGGCGGGTGAGCCTGGCCGTCGTGCGCCTCGGCGACGACTTCTACGTCATCGGCGATCGATGCACCCACCAGGACATCTCCCTGTCCGAGGGGGAGGTCCACGCCGACAGCCTCGAGATCGAGTGCTGGAAGCACGGCAGCTGCTTCTCGCTCGTCGACGGGGTGCCGTCGTCGCTCCCGGCGACCAAGGCCACCCCCACCTACACCGTCGCCGTCGACGGTGACGACCTCTACGTGGAGATCGACTGACATGGCTGAGCTACGCATCACCGCCCTCACGGCCGAGGTCGACGGGCGTCGCATCCTCAACGGCATCGACCTGGTCGTGGCCGCCGGCGAGGTCCACGCCGTGATGGGCCCCAACGGCTCGGGCAAGTCGACCCTCTCCCACGTGCTCATGGGCAAGCCCGGCTACACCGTCACCGGCGGGTCGGTCACCCTCGACGGCGTCGAGCTGCTCGGGCTCCCCACCTGGAAGCGGGCCCAGGCCGGATTGTTCCTGGCCATGCAGTACCCCGTCGAGGTCCCCGGCGTGAGCCTGGGCGACCTGCTCACCGAGGCGTTCGCCGCCGAGGGACGTGACACCAGCGTCGTGCTCACCGAGATCGCCGCCGAAGCCGAGCGCATCGGGTTCGCCGAGCGGATCCACACCCGGGCGCTCAACGTCGACCTCTCCGGTGGTGAGAAGAAGCGCAACGAGACCCTCCAGCTGGCGGTGCTGCGCCCCCGCTTCGCCGTGCTCGACGAGCTCGACTCCGGACTCGACATCGACGCCCTGCGCGCCTGCGCCCGGCGGGTCGAGGCGGCCACCCACGAGAGCAACCTCGGCGTCCTGGCCATCACGCACTACAAGCGGCTGCTCGACGAGCTGAAGCCCGACGTGGTGCACGTGCTCTCGAAGGGCCGCATCGTGGCGACCGGAGGGCCGGAGCTCGCCGACGAGCTCGAGCTCAGCGGCTATGCCGCCTATGCCGAGGAAGAGGCGACGGCCGCCCCCGCGCCCGCGGCGCGCACCCTCGACCCGTCGATGCACCCGGGAGCGGGTGGTCCCGGCGGGATGTTCGCCGACCCCTTCGCCGATCCCCTGAGCTGATCTGCGTCCCGACCCATCACCCGAGGAGCCACCATGGCCGTTGCGCTGACGTCCGAGGAGATCGACGCCGAGCGGGTCTCGGTGCCGTCGTGGGAGCTCGTCGACGGGCGGCTCCACCGGCGCTTCACCTTCGCCGACTTCTCCGAGGCGTTCGGGTTCATGGCCCGCGTCGCCCTGGCCGCCGAGAAGCTCGACCACCACCCCGACTGGTCGAACAGCTGGAACACCGTGGAGATCGACATCGTGAGCCATGACGCCGGTGGGCTGACCGAAGCCTGTTTCGAGCTGGCCCGGCGCATCGACTCCGCGACACGCTGATCGGCGTTGCCGGTCGTCGCTACCCGGCGGCTTCGTCGAGGCCCTGGGCCAGGGTGTTCCACGCCAGGGTGGCGCACTTGATGCGCACCGGGAACTTCACCACGCCGCGCAGCGCCTCGAGGTCCCCGAGCTTGACCTCGGCGAGGTCGGCGTCGAGCTCGGCACCACCGTCGTCGTTGCCCTCGAGGGAGCTCTCGTGGATCGACATCATGGCCTTGAAGGCGCGGGACAGCTCCGCGATCTCGGCCACCGTCTTGCCCTTCACGGCCTGCGACATCATCGATGCCGACGACTGGCTGATGGAGCACCCCTGGCCCGAGATGCGGATGTCGGTCACCGTGGCGTCGTCGCCGAGCTCGAGGTAGACGACGATCTCGTCGCCGCAGAGCGGGTTGAAGCCCTCGACCCGGTGAGCGGGCGGCACCTCGAGCTCGCCGCGGTTGCGCGGGTTGCGGTAGTGATCGAGGATGATCTCTCGGTAGAGGTCTTCGAGACCGGGCATCGGTGGCGTACTCCCAGGCGGGCAGAGGGGCGGAGGATCAGGGTAGAGGGCGGCGCCGCGGACGGGTGCGGATCGGCGGGACGGGCTCAGATCGTGAAGAAGGCGCCGGTGGCGTCGAGAGCGTCGCAGAGGGCGTCGATGTCGGAGGTGTCGTTGTACACGTAGACCGACGCCCGGGCGGTGGCGCCGACCCCGAGCAGGCGCATGAGCGGCTTCGCGCAGTGGTGCCCGGCGCGCACGCACACGGCGTGCTGGTCGAGGACCTGGGACACGTCATGGGGATGCAGGTCGCGGTAGGCGAAGCTGAACACTCCGCCCCGTTCGGCGGGATCGGACGGGCCGTGGACCACGAGGTCGTCGCCGAAGCGGGCGGCGAAGGTGTCGAGGGCGTAGCCGGTGAGGCTGAGCTCGTGGCCGCGCACCGCGTCCATGCCGAGGCCTTCCAGGTAGTCGACGGCCACGCCGAGCCCGATGATCTCGGCGATGGGCGGGCGTCCCGGCCTCGAACTTCCACGGGAGGTCGTTGGTGGTGAACCCGTCGAGGCGCACGTCACGGATCATCTCGCCGCCGCCGAGGAACGGGGGCATGGCGTCGAGCAGCGCCTCACGGCCCCAGAGGACGCCGATCCCGGTCGGGCCGAGCATCTTGTGGCCCGAGAAGGCCACGAAGTCGGCGCCGGAGGCGACGACGTCGGTGGCGAGGTGGGGGACGGACTGGCAGGCGTCGACGACGCTGACCGCACCGGCGCCGTCGGGCCGCGGCGGTGAGCACCTCGACGGGGTTCAGCGTGCCGAGCACGTTGGACATGGCGGTCACCCCGAGGACCTTGGCGCCCGACAGCAGCGTGTCGAGGTCGGTGAGGTCGAGGCGGCCCTCGCCGTCGAGGGGGATCCAGCGCAGCTCGAGTCCCTTCTCGGCGGCGAGCATCTGCCACGGCACGATGTTGGCGTGGTGCTCCATGTGGGTGAGCACGACCACGTCGCCCTCGACGAGGTTGGCCCGACCCCACGACTGGGCGACGAGGTTGAGCGATTCGGTGGCGTTCTTCGTGAACACGACCTCGCTGGGCGAGGACGCGCCGATGAAGCGGGCCACCTTGGCCCGCCCCGCCTCCATGGCGTTGGTGGCCTCCTCGGCGATGCGGTACACCCCGCGGTGCACGTTCGAGTTGATCGTGCGGTAGTAGTCGTCCATGGCCTCGAGGACCACGGCCGGCTTCTGCGAGGTGGCGGCCGAGTCGAGGTAGACGATCGGTGCCCCGTCGATCGGTCGGGCCAGCAGCGGGAAGTCCGCCTTGACCTTGGCCGTGTCGAGCGGATCGGAGACGGTCAGCGCCATGCGTCGTACCCCTCGGCTTCGAGCTTCTCGGCCAGCTCCATGCCGCCCGATGCGACGATGCGGCCGTCGATGAGGACGTGCACGACGTCGGGCTGCAGCTCGGTCAGCAGCCGCTGGTAGTGGGTGATGGCCAGGATGCCGAGGCCCGGGCGGGTGCTCTTGACCTCCCGCACGCCCTTGGCCACGACGCGCAGGGCGTCGATGTCGAGGCCGGAGTCGGTCTCGTCGAGGATGGCCACCTCCGGTTCGAGGATGGCCATCTGGAGGATCTCGTTGCGCTTCTTCTCGCCACCCGAGAAACCCTCGTTGAGGTACCGGTCGGCGAAGGACGGGTCCATGTCGAGGCGCTCCATCCACTCCATGATGGCGA
This sequence comes from uncultured Iamiaceae bacterium, assembly GCA_963715425.1. GTDB lineage: Bacteria > Actinomycetota > Acidimicrobiia > Acidimicrobiales > Acidimicrobilacustridaceae > Rhabdothermincola_A. The sequence continues at coordinate 64,110 of CAVQSE010000001.1, read as the reverse complement.
GGCGCAGCTCGAGCATCGACAGGTCGATGCCCTTGCGGGCGCTGAGGGCCTGGCGCAGGAAGTTCAGCACCGAGACGCCGGCGATCTCCTGGGGGTACTGGAAGGCCAGGAACATCCCCGCCTTGGCCCGCACGTCGGTGGGCCAGTCGGTGATGTCGTCGCCGTGGAACAACAGGCGCCCGGAGGTGACCTGGTACTCGGGGCTCCCGAGCAGCGTGGAGGCGAGGGTGGACTTGCCCGACCCGTTGGGGCCCATCAGGGCGTGGACCTCGCCGGCACCGATGGTGAGATCGACCCCGCGGAGGATCTCGGTGGGGGAGTCGGCGGCGGTGCAGACGTGGAGGTCGTCGATGGCGAAGAGGGAGGCGGCCATGGGCTCAGTCTACGCAGCCCGCGGGATTCGCACTATCCGCGTAGGAGAAATACCCGCAGGTCCCTCACCAGCCCCGATCCACCCATTCCTGGAGGTGGGGCCGTTCGGTGGCGATGGTGGTCCGGTCCCCGTGCCCCGGCAGGACGATGGTGTCCGGCGCCAGGGTGAACAGACGGCGATCGATCGATTCGATGATGGTGTCGAAGTCGCTGTGCTCGAAGCTGGTGTTGCCCGGCCCCCCGGGGAACAGCGTGTCGCCGCTCAACAGCAGGGGGGTGCCCTCGACCACGAAGCACATCGACCCGGGGGTGTGGCCGGGCGTGGCGATCGTGCGCAGCCGCAGGCGCCCCACCTCGAGCAACGTGTCGTCCTCCAGCACGTAGTCGTAGCTGTCGAGCATCTCGGCGTCGGCGGCGGTGATGCCCACCTCGTACCCGGCGTCGCGGATGGCCGGCACGGCCTGGATGTGGTCCCAGTGGCCGTGGGTCTCGATCACGGTGCGCACGTCGAGGGCGCGGCACAACTCGAGGAGCTGGTCGTGCTCGTTGGCCGCATCGACCAGCACGGCGTCGCCGGTCTCGGTGCAGCGCAGGACGTAGACGTTGTTGTCGACCGGGCCGACCACCACGTTGTGGAGCTCCCAGCCGGTGTCGCTCAGCATCAGGGTCATGCATCCATCCTGCTCGCTGGGTGGCGCCCTCGCACGGTCGGCGTGCGCCCGGCCGGCGTCGGGGTCGTGCCCGCCGGCGATCAGTCGGCCGGGGTGGGCACCGGTTCGAGGTCGAGGGCCACGGCAGTGAGGACCTGGCGGGGATCGAGGGTGAGGAACCGCACGGGACGCGGTAGCCGGGCCGCGGCCGCGAGGTGGATGGCGTCCACGGCCCGCAGCCCGAAGTCGGCGCCGATCCGGGCCGCCTGCGAGAGGCATCGCTCGTCGACCGGCACCACGTGGAACGCGTCCCAGTCGGCGTGCAGGAGGCGCAGCAGGGTGTCGGCCTGGCTCGGACCGCTGGCCAGTCGGGAGAGCAGGATCGTGGCCTCGCACCGGGCGAGGTCCGAGGCGCACCACACCGGGTCGGCCTCCATCAGCGAGGTGACGAGGTCGCTGTCGGGTTCGTCGAGGTAGCGGGTGACGAGGGCGCTGGTGTCGATGGCGAGCGTCATCAGCGGACCTTGCGCAGCTCGCGGTCCGAGCGGGCGTCGACGGGAACGCGCTCACGGGCGACGGAGCCGTTCGCCATGGCGGGCCCGCGGGGCCACGACGGCGCCGAGGGCGACGAGCTCGTCGAGGGTCGGTCCGGGGACCTCGCCGCCGATCGGCCCGAGGGTGGCGACCGGCCGGCCCGACACGGTGATCACCACGGACTCCCCGGCGCCGGCACGGCGCACCGCCGCGGCGAGGTCGGCGCGGAGCTCCCGGATCCCCATCTGCACACCCGACAGGGTAGTCGTTGTGTCCACATGTGTACACAACCCTGGTTGCGGGCACGAGCGGCCTCCTCGTACTGTCGCCGCCATGAACTTCGCATTCTCAGAAGAGCAGGAAGAGCTCCGCAACATCGTCCGCCAGTTCCTCGAGGCCAAGTCGCCCGAGGCGGCGGTGCGCGAGCAGATGGAGACCGAGCGGGGCTACGACCCCGAGGTCTGGAGCCAGATGGCCGAGCAGCTCGGCCTGCAGAGCCTCATCATCCCCGAGGAGTTCGGGGGCCAGGGCTTCGGCTACGTCGAGCTCACCGTCGTGCTCGAGGAGATGGGCCGATCGCTGCTGTGCGCCCCCTACTTCTCCAGCGTCGTCCTGGCCGCCAACGCGGTGATGCACTCCGGCGACGACGCAGCCAAGGCCGCGCTCCTCCCGGGCATCGCCTCCGGCGAGACCATCGCCACGCTGGCCTTCACCGAGGCCAACGGCAAGTGGGACGAGTCGGGCATCGAGGCCACGGCCACGAACGACGGCGGCACCTGGAAGATCACCGGCACCAAGATGTACGTGCTCGACGGTCACGTCGCCGACGTGATCCTGGTGGCGGCGCGCACCTCCGCCGGGGTCAGCCTCTTCCACGTGCCCGGCGACGCCGCCGGGCTCACCCGCACGCCGTTGTCCACCATGGACCAGACCCGCAAGCAGGCCAAGCTCGAGTTCGACGGCGTCGAGGCCACCCTCGTCGGCACCGACGGCGCGGGCTGGGACACGCTGTCCACCGTGCTCGACCTCGCCGCGGTCGGCCTCGCCGCCGAGCAGGTCGGTGGCGCCCAGATGTGCCTCGACATGGCCGTCGAGTACGCCAAGGTCCGCGTCCAGTTCGGCCGCCCCATCGGCTCGTTCCAGGCCATCAAGCACAAGTGCGCCGACATGCTCCTCGAGGTCGAGTCGGCCAAGTCGGCGGCCTACTACGCCGGCTGGTGCGCCTCGGAGATGAACGACGAGCTGCCCTCGGTGGCGTCGCTGGCCAAGGCCTACTGCTCCGACGCCTACTTCCACTCCGCCGCCGAGAACATCCAGATCCACGGTGGCATCGGCTTCACCTGGGAGCACCCCGCGCACCTGTACTTCAAGCGGGCCAAGTCCTCGGAGCTGCTCTTCGGTGACCCGACCTACCACCGCGAGCTGCTGGCCCAGCGCATCGGCATCTGAGCCGGGCCGCCGTGGCCTCGCCACGGCCCTGATCCGACGGAGGGCGGCACCGACCCGGTGCCGCCCTCCGGGGTTTTCTCCGTAGTCTGCGCATCGTGGTGATCCTCTTCGTCGTGCTCGCCGTCGCCGCGGTGGTGGCCATCGGTCTCGTGGCCGTCGGTCGGCTCACGTACCGCCTCGAGGACGAGGCACCCACCTCGGTCTACGACGTCGCCGAGGCGGTCGAGTTCGTGGCCGACCGCCTGCCCGACGACGTCACCGCCCAACTCAGCTACGACGACGTGCGCGACATGCTGCTCTGGCACCTCGACTACCTCGAGGACCGCGGCGTGGCCCGGGAGTTCGGCGACAACGTGACCAGCGGGCCGCTGGTGGCGGCCGAGGACGAGGGCCTGGCCTACGTGCTCGGCAAGGCCACGGACGCCGACATGGTGGTCGAGGACACCTGGGTCGTGCAGGTGCTCGACGCCTCCTCGGCCTACCTCGAGGCCATCGGCGCCATCGGGGGCAGGGTTCCGGAACCACCCGACCCGACGACCTGAACTGTTCACACAACCGGCGTGCACCGCCCGCTCCTCACTGGCACACTGGCCGGACCGAGGAAAGGAGGTGGTCCACAACATGAACGACGGTAGATGTGGGACTTCGGAGGTGGCTGGCCGCTAGCGCGGCGAGCTGGGCCGGCTGGTGAAAACCACCAGCCACCGCCGGTGACGACGGCCGGGAACTCGTCCCGCCCGGTACCAAACGTCCAACCGGTCAGAATCAGCTGCAACGGGGGAGGGCCAGGTGCCCTCCCCCGTTCGCGTCCGTCCTACGATGGGAGGCCCGTCACGCGAGGAGCAGTCGCCATGGATCGTCCCGGGAAGTTCGCCGAGCACCGTTGGGTCGGTGACAAGCGGTCGCAGGTGGTCTACGACGTCGACAACCTGACCGACACCGAGATCATCGACGAGCTGATGGACGCCGAGACCTTCATCGGGTTCGGGCCCGACACGCTCCCCGAGGCCCGCAACCGCGGGTACAAGCCCTACAAGGGCGACGGCAGCGGTACCGGCGTCACCGAGTGATCGAGACCTCCCTGGTGGGCTCGCGCGGCGGCGCGTCGGTGCGGGTCTCGCGTCGTTTCGTCGGCGTCTCCTTCGCCGCGCTGATGCGCCGTCGGGGCTAGGGCTCGTGGAGCAGCTCTTCTCCTCGGGCGGTGTGGGGATCGCCGGGCACTTGGCCCGGCCGCGCATCGCGCCGGGGACGTCGGTGCCGGGCCTCGTGATCAGCCACGGGTTCCCGAACGCCAACCAGGGCGGCCGGTTGTCGGCGCGCTCGTTCCCGGAGCTGGCCGAGCGAATCGCCACCGAGATGGGCTGGATGGTGGTCGTGTTCACCTTCCGGGGCTGTGGCGACTCCGAGGGTGACTTCTCCCTCGGGGGTTGGCTCGAGGACCTGCTGGCCGCGGCCCGGTTCCTCCGTGAGGTCGACGGCGTGCGCGGCGTCTGGACCGCCGGCTACGGCACCGGAGGTGCGCTCGGCCTGTGCGCGGCCGCACAGGACCCCGACATCCGCGGGGTCGCCGCCATGGGCGCGCCGGCCGACTTCGACGACTGGGCCAGCCATCCACGCCGGCTCCTGCAACACGCGCGCGACACAGGGATGATCCGCTCGGCGTCGTTCCCCCCGGCCTTCGACGCGTGGTCCCGCGAGATCCGCACGGTGCGCGCGGTGGCGGCTGCGTCCGCCGTCGCGCCGCGGTCGCTGCTGTTGCTCCACGGCTCCGACGACGACGTGGTGCCCGTCTTCGACGCACGGGTGCTGGCCGACGCGCACGGTGACGCCGACCTGCGCATCATCGACGGCGGGGGGCACCAGCTGCGCCACGACCCGCGAGCCGTGGCGGTGCTGCTGGGCTGGCTGAACCGCCAACGGTCGATCACCGTCGGGGAGCGGACCGCCTGACGGTCCCGCTGCCGGGTGGGCGTTCAGCCTCGGGTGTCGGCTTTTCCCTTGCCCTTGGCCTTCTGGGCCTTCTTGAACGCCCGGACCTCGGCCAGCGCCTCGGGCGAGGAGATGTCGGCCACCGAGCGCGGCACGTCGTCGGAGAACGGCGCCGCGGCCTGCTCCCAGCCCGCCGGCGCCTTGCCGAGGCGCTTGGCCAGGATGGCCATGAAGATCTTGGCCTTCTCCTCGCCGTACCCGGGTAGCTCCCGCAGGCGCCGGTAGAGCTCGTCGCCGGAGCGCACGCCCTTCCAGACCCTGGCCGCGTCGCCGTCGTAGGTGTCGACCAGGAACTGGCAGAGCTCGTGGGTGCGTCGGGCCATGGCCGCGGGGTAGCGGTGCAGCGCCGGCTTCTCGACGAACACGGCCACCAGGGCCTCCGGGTCCATCGCGGCGATCCGCGTGGCGTCGAGCCCGTCGAGGCGCTCCGTGAGCGTGAGGGGGCCCTTGAACGCCCACTCCATGGGCACCTGTTGATCGAGCAGCATGCCGATGAGCAGGGCCAGGGGGTCGGTGACCAGGAGGCGGTCGGCTTCGGGGATGCCGGTGACGGGGATCGACGAAGGGGGCATGGCGCCACGCTACCGATGCACGGTGCGGGCCGGCTCCCCGGGCGCGGCGTCGTCGTCCTCGGTGTGGTGCACTGGGGCGATGGGGAACCAGGGGAGCGGGTCGCACGACGACCCCGTCGTGATCGTGTCGGCCGACTGCCATGTGGGGCCGCGCCTGATCGAGGACCTGCGCCCGCTGTGCCCGCCGGAGCTGCTCGGTGCCTTCGACGCCTACGTGGCCGACGAGCACCGGTCCAAGGGTCGCTACGTCGAGCGCGAGGCCTCGGACGAGGACCTCAACTCGCCGTGGCGCAACCAGTACACCGCCGGGCACCACGACCCCGAGACCCGGCGCCGGGACCTGGCCGCCGAGGGCATCGTCACGGAGGTGGTGTTCCACGGCAGCCAGAACAACCAGCCCATCCCGTTCCAGACCTCCGTGCTGGGCGCGCCCGACGATCCCGATCTCGCCGTGGCCGGCATCCGCATCTACAACACGTGGTTGGCGGCGATGTGCGCCGACGCACCCCATCGCCACGTCGGCCTCGCCCACCTGCCGATGTGGGACGTCGATGCCGCCGTGGCCGAACTGCGTCGGGCGGCCGGCGACGGCCTCCAGGGCGTCAACTTCCCGGCGCCCCGTCCGTGGCTGCTCCCCTACAACGACCGGGCGTGGGAGCCGCTCTGGGCCGCCGCCGAGGAGCTGGCCATGCCGTTGACGACGCACTCCGGCGCCGGCGACCCGGCGGTGTTCCAGGGGCCGGAGCTCACCGCGTTGATGTCGATCGAGAGCGGCGGATGGTTCAGCCGCCGCGCCGCGCACCTGTTGATCTTCGCCGGGGTCTTCGAGCGCCACCCCGACCTGCGCCTCGTCCTCACCGAGCAGCCCGGCGAGTGGTGGCCGTACATGGAGAACGAGCTCGACACCGTCCACCTGGCCAACACCCGCTACGGCGGGCCCCTCAAGCGGCAGGTGCCCAAGCCGCCGAGCGTCTACCTGCACCGCAACGTGTTCATCGGGGCCTCGTTCCTCTCCGGCCCCGAGGCCCGAGGGGCGGTGCGTGACGGCTACGTCGACCGGGTGATGTGGGGCGCCGACTACCCCCACATGGAGGGCACCTTCCAGCTCGGCGACGTGGCCCACAGCCCGCTGTCGCTGCGCTTCACCTTCGCCGGCATGGCGCCCGAGCACGTCGAGGCGATGGTCGGGGCCACCGCGGTCGACGTCTACGGGCTCGACGCGGACGCACTCGCGGCCCTTGCCCGCGAGATCGATGCGCCGTCGATGGACGAGCTCGACGCGCGCCGCTCGACGCGGTGCCGGTGGGCGCCAGTCCGTTCGCCTTCCGCACCGAGGGTCCCTGGGCCTGAGGCTCCGGCCAGGCCGCGGCCGGCGCCGACTCAGAGCGTGCGGGGATCCGGGGTGTCGGTGTCGAGCTCGTGGCGCTTGATGGCGTCGGCCACCACCGTGGCGTCGACCGCTCCCTCGGCGGCGAGGGCCGAGAGCACGGCCACCTCGACGTGGGCGGCGTCGGTCTCGAAGAAGCGCCGCAGGGCCTCGCGGGTGTCGGAGCGCCCGAACCCGTCGGTGCCGAGGGGCACGAAGCGCTTGGGCACGAAGCGGGCCACCTGGTCGGGAACCGACTTCATGAAGTCGGTGACGGCGACGATGGGTCCGGGAGCCGGGCCCAGCCGGTCCGCCACGACCGAGGTGCGGGGCTCGTCGAGAGGGTGCAGGCGGTTCCAGCGCTCGACGGACAGCGCGTCCTCGCGCAGCGCCTTGTAGGAGGTGGCCGACCACAGCTCCACCCCGATGCCCTGCTCGGCCAGCGCGGCCTGGGCGTGGCGCGCCGCGCCCTGGGCCGTGCCCGAGAACACCACCGTGGCCTGCGCCTCGAGCCCATCGGGGGCGCCGGCCCAGCGGTAGAGGCCCCCGATGATGTCGGCGTCGGTGACGCCGTCGGGTCGCGCCGGCATCTCGTAGTTCTCGTTGTAGGCGGTGAGGTAGTAGAAGCCGCCGTCTCCGTCGATCGACGTGCCGTCCGGTCCCCCGTACATCTGGTGCAGGCCGTGCTTGATGATCGCGGCCAGCTCGTAGGCGAAGGCCGGGTCGTAGGCATGGCAGGTCGGCACCGTGGAGGCCAGCACGAGGCTGTGGCCGTCCTGGTGTTGGAGGCCCTCGCCGAGCAGCGTGGTCCGTCCGGCGGTGGCTGCGATGAGGAAGCCCTTGGCCTGTGCGTCGGCCGCGGCCCAGATGAGGTCGCCCACCCGTTGGAAGCCGAACATCGAATAGAAGATGAAGAACGGCACCATCGGCACGCCCCGGGTGGCGTAGCTGGTGCCGGCGGCGGTGAAGCTGGCCATCGAGCCGGCTTCGGTGATGCCCTCCTCGAGGATCTGCCCGTCCTTGCCCTCGACGTAGGACAGCAGCAGCGAGGCGTCGACGGGCTCGTAGAGCTGGCCCTGCGACGCGTAGATCTTGAGCTCGCGGAACAGGGCATCCATACCGAAGGTGCGGGCTTCGTCGGGGATGATGGGCACGACCCGTCGTCCGAACTCGTCGTCCCGACACAGGCCCCGCAACAGCCGGGTGAAGGCCATCGTGGTGGAGACCGCCTGGCCTCCGGACCCTGCGTCGAACTCGGCGAAGGCCTCGTCGCTCGGCATCGGCAGCCGGCGACGCACCGCCGTGGACCGGCTCGGGATCGGGCCGTCGAGTGCCTTGCGGCGACCCACGAGGTACCGGTACTCGGCGGAGTCCTCCGCGGGGCGGTAGTACGGCGGGGTGTCCTCGTCGTCGAGGGCGTCGTCGGGGATGTCGTCGTGCAGGTGCAACCGTTCGCGCAGGTCGCGCAGCTGGGCCATCGAGAGCTTCTTGATCTGGTGGGTGGCGTTGCGCCCCTCGACCGCTGAGCCCAGCGCCCAGCCCTTCACCGTCTTGGCCAGGATCACCGTGGGCGCTCCCCGGCTCTCGGTGGCCGCCTTGTAGGCCGCGAAGACCTTCTTGTAGTCGTGACCGCCTCGGGGCAGGGCCCGCAGCTCGTCGTCGCTCAGGTGCTCGACCAGCTTGCGCAGACGAGGGTCGGGGCCGAAGAAGTGCTCACGGATGTACGCGCCCTCCTCGACGGCGTAGCGCTGCCACTCGCCGTCGAGGGTGGCGTTCATCTTCGCCAGCAGGAGACCGTCGACGTCGCGGGCGAGGAGGTCGTCCCAGCCGGCGCCCCAGATGACCTTGATCACGTTCCACCCGGCGCCGCGGAACACCGACTCGAGCTCCTGGATGATCTTGCCGTTGCCGCGCACGGGGCCGTCGAGGCGTTGCAGGTTGCAGTTGACGACCCAGACGAGGTTGTCGAGCTGCTCGCGGCCGGCCAGCGAGATCGATCCGAGCGTCTCGGGCTCGTCGGTCTCGCCGTCGCCGAGGAAGCACCACACCCGGCTGTCCGCGGTGTCGTCGATGCTGCGGTTGTGCAGGTACTTGTTGAACCGGGCGTGGTAGATCGAGTTGAGCGGCCCGAGGCCCATCGAGACCGTGGGGAACTCCCAGAAGTCGGGCATCAACCAGGGGTGCGGGTAGCTCGACAGCCCGTCGCCGCCGATCTCGCGCCGGAAGTTGTCGAGCTGGGGCTCGTCGAGGCGCCGCTCGAGGTAGGCGCGGGAGTACACGCCCGGCGCGGCATGGCCCTGGATGTAGACGTGATCGCCGGCCTGGCCGTCCTCCTTGCCACGGAAGAAGTGGTTGAAGCCGACCTCGTAGAGCATGGCCGAGGAGGCGAAGGTCGAGAGGTGCCCGCCGATCCCGTCGGCTTCCTTGTTGGCGTTGATGACCATCACGGCGGCGTTCCAGCGCAGGAAGCGCCGGAGGCGCTTCTCGAGGTACTCGTCGCCGGGGAACCACGGCTGCTCGGTGACGGGGATGGTGTTGACGTAGGGCGTCGACACCTCGGCGGGGGTGCCGACCTGGCGCTCCCGGGCCCGTTCGGTGAGCCGTGACACGAGGTAGCGGGCCCGCATCTTGCCCCGGGCGCTGATGACCGCATCGAGTGAGTCGAGCCACTCGCCGGTCTCGGACGGGTCGGCGTCGGGGAGCTGGCTGACGTGCTGGTCGAGGTTCACGGGGAAGCGCTCTTTCGCGGCTGGTGGCGGGTTCCTTTCGTTCATGATGCCCGCCCGCCCCCGGTTACCGGTGGGTAAGGCGCGCGAACAGTCGGTGAACCCGCCTGTGCGACGCTGGGGCATGTCCATCGAGGCCTACACCGACGGCGCGTGCAGTGGGAACCCCGGCCCGGGCGGCTGGGCGTGGGCGGTCGGGGAAGGGACCTTCGCCAGTGGGTTCGCCGCTCGCACGACCAACCAGCGCATGGAGATCGTCGCCGCCTTCGAGGCGGTGCGCGCCCTGCCCGGCCCGCTCGAGATCGTCAGCGACTCGACCTACGTGGTCAAGTGCTTCCAGGACCGATGGTGGGAGGGGTGGCGCAAGCGGGGGTGGCGGAACTCCCAGCGCAAGGCGGTGGCCAACCGTGACCTGTGGGAACCGTTCGTCGAGCTCGTCCTCGAGCGAGGTGACGTGACCTTCCGATGGGTGAAGGGCCACAGCGGTGATCCCGATGAACGACTTCGTCGATGCCCTCGCCGTGGAGGCCGCGACGACCCAGTCCGCACGACGGCGAGGCGCCGTGTCGGGCACGCCGCCGCCCTCGGCCTCGTCGGCCCACGACGGCGCCGAGGTGACGGACTCGATCGAGCAGGGCTCGCTGTTCCCGTGAGCGACATCCCCCGTGTGGGCAGCGACACCGGCGGCACGTTCACCGACCTCGTGACGTCCGACGGGCGCTCGATCAAGGTGCCCAGCACGCCCGCCGACCCGGGTGAGGCCGTTCGGCGGGGACTCGGCGAGCTCCTCGACGGCGGGGCGCCCGCCGTGTTGGCCCACGGGACGACCGTGGCCACCAACGCCCTGCTCGAGCGCAGCGGCGCCACGGTGGCGCTCGTCGCCAGCGCGGGGTTCGCCGACACCGTCGAGATCGCCCGCCAGGATCGCCCGTCGCTCTACGACCAGTCGATCGTGCGACCCGAACCGCTCGTCCCACGGGGGCTGCGCCTCGAGGTCAGCGGTCGACTCGATGCGCACGGCGCAGAGATCGCCGCGCTCGGCGAGGTGCCCGCGATCCCCGACGGCGTCGAGGCCGTGGCGGTGTGCCTGTTGCACAGCGACCTCGACGACGCCCACGAACGCGAGGTCGGTCGACAGCTGCGCAGCCCTCGGCTTCGACGTGACGTGCTCGTGCGACGTGAGCCCGGAGTTCCGCGAGTACGAGCGCACCGTCACCACGGTCGTCAACGCCTATCTCCGGCCGGTCTGTCGGGCCTACCTGCGCGCTCTCGAGGCCTCGGCGGGGTCGGTCCTGGTGATGACGTCCGCCGGCGGGCTCGTCCCGGCCGCCGATGCCGCCGAACGTCCGGCGGGACTGCTGCTCTCGGGACCGGCCGGTGGTGTGCTGGCCGGCGCCGCGGCCGCGGTCGCCAACGGGTTCCCCGACGCCGTCACGTTCGACATGGGAGGGACGTCCACCGACGTCTGCCTCGTGCTCGACGGTCGCCCGGCGCCGGCCGGCGAGCTCGAGGTGGCCGGCCTGCCGGTCCGCCTCCCCTCCCTCGACGTGCACACCATCGGCGCGGGAGGGGGCTCGATCGCCCACCTCGACGACGGGGGGGCGTTGGTCGTCGGGCCCGAGAGCGCAGGGGCCCGGCCCGGTCCGGCCTGCTACGGCCACGGGGGTCGGCGTCCGACCGTCACCGACGCCGACCTCGTCGCGGGCCGGATCCCGCAGGGCGCCACCTTCGCCGGGCTCGACCCCCTCGATCGCGACGCCGCCGACGCGGCGCTGCACGACGCCGGCATCGACGCCGACGGCGTCATCGACGTGGTCGACGCCGCCATGGAGGAAGCCATCCGGGTGGTGAGCGTCGAGCGTGGCGTCGACCCGAGAGGGCTGGCGCTCGTCGCCTTCGGCGGCGCCGGCCCCCTCCACGCCTGCGCGCTGGCCGACGCCCTCGAGATGCCCGCGGTGATCGTGCCGGCCCGTGCCGGGGTCCTGTCGGCGGTCGGGATCCTGCGCGCTCCCCAACAGGTCGACATCGTCCACTCCGTCGCCGACCCGCTCGATCACGCTGCGGTCGACGAGCTGCGCCTCGAGTTGGAGGCCCAGGCGTCACTCACCCTCGTCGGGCAGCTCGGAGCCGGTCGCCACGCCGTGTGGAGCGCGGGCGGTGGTGGCGCGCTGCGCTTCACCGATGACGACGGCGACGACCTGCACTTCGAATCGAGCACCGCCGAGGACTGCCGCTACCTCGGCCAGAGCCATGAGCTGTCGGTGCCGTCGCGACACCACTTCCACGCCGAACACCACCGGCGCAACGGCTACTCGCGTCCCGACCACCCCGTCGAGGTCGTCGCCGTGCGCTCGCGGGCGTGGCTGGCGTCGCCGGTGATCCTGGGTGATCTCCCCGACCTGGAGCGCGTCGGCGGGACCGGACCGGTGGTGCTCACCGAGGACGACTGCACCATATGGGTGCCCGAGGGCTGGATCGCCGAGCCCGGGGTCGGCGGCGCGCTGGTGCTGACCCGGAGGGCGCGATGAGCCTCGATCCGGCCGCGCTGCAGGTGCTGATCGCCCGTCTCACCGGGATCGCCGCCGAGATGGGCGCCGTCCTGCAGCGGGGTGCGTTCAGCCCCAACATCAAGGAGCGCGCCGACCACTCCACGGCGCTGTTCACCCCCGAGGGGGAGATGCTCGCCCAGGCCGAGCACATCCCCGTGCACCTCGGGTCGATGCCCGCGTCGGTGGGTGCCGTCATCGAGCGCTTCGGACCCGGCACCGACGGGTGGGAGACGCTCGGTCCGGCGGACCAGATCGTCGTGAACGATCCCTTCGCGGGTGGCACGCACCTCAACGACATCACGGTGGTGGCACCGTGCTGCAAGGGCGACCGCCTCGTCGGGTGGGTCGCCAACCGGGCCCACCACGCCGACGTCGGCGGGTCGGCTCCGGGCTCGATGCCCGCCGACGCGTCCGAGATCTACGCCGAGGGGCTCAGGATCCCGCCGGTCCGGCTCACGCCCGAGGTGCGGGCGCTGCTGCTGGCCAACTCGCGCACGCCCGACGAGCGAGCAGGCGACCTGGACGCGCAGGTGGGAGCCAACCGCCGGGGGGCCGAACGTCTGGCGGCGCTGGCCGACGCGCCGTTCGCCGAGGTGCTCGACCACGGCGAGCGACGGATGCGCGCCGCCCTCGATGCCCTGCCCGACGGCCGCTGGGAGTTCGGCGACGTCGTCGACAGCTTCGGCCCCGAACCCCACCAGCAGGTCGTCACCCACATCCGAGTCGACCTGGAGATCGACGGTGACACCATCGTGTTCGACCTCTCGCGCAGCGACGACCAGCGGGCGGGCAACGTCAACGCCGTCGAGGCGGTCACGTGTCAGCGCCGCGGTGTTCGCGCTGCGCTGCGCCCTCGATCCGACGTTGCCGGCCAACGGGGGCGTGCTGCGGCCGGTGGAGGTGCGCACCCGACCGGGGTCGATCGTCGCCGCGTTCGCCGCCGGCGGCGGTCGGTGCCGGCAACGTCGAGGTCAGCCAGCGCGTCGCCGACGTCTGCCTCGGCGCGCTGGCGCTCGTGCGGCCCGGCGCCGTGGGGGCGGCGTCGCAGGGCACGATGAACAACCTGCTCATCGGGGGTCCGTCGGTCGACGGTCGACCGGCGTGGGTCTACTACGAGACGGTCGCCGGGGGGCAGGGAGGGCGGGTCGACGCGACGGTCACCGGTCCCCTCACCGTGGTCGACGCCGGGCGCGGACTGCCCGGCATGTCCGGCGTGCACACGGGGATGACCAACACGAAGAACACACCGATCGAGGCGCTGGAGCGGGCGTTCCCGCTGCGGGTGCTGCGTCAGCGACTCCGGTCGGGGGAGTGGTGGCGTCGGGGACGGGCCCGGGCGGTGAGGGCATCGAGCGAGACCTCCAGGTGCTGACCGACGCGACCTGCACGCTGATCACCGAGCGCCGGGTGTCCCAGCCGTGGGGCCTGGCCGGCGGCGGCCCGGCGGCGGTCGGCGAGAACTGGCTGCTGCCGGGCGGCGACGAGGCGAGGGCGGAGCGCCTCCCCGACAAGTGCACGATCCAGCTGGAGGCCGGCGACGTCCTGCGCATGCTGACCCCCGGCGGCGGCGGATGGGGTACGCCCGATCCCGGTCGTGAGCTGGCGTTCGAGACGCTCGAGACCCCACCGCCGGGGACGGTCTGCGCGGCCGATCAGGAGCTCTCCTCGCAGGGCTCCTGATCCCGGAGCGTCAACGGATCGTCGAGGGGCTCCTTCGATTCGCACCGACGGGGTTCTCCCCGCTCGATCTGCACTTTCCGCGGGCACGGTCCTACATTGGACGGACACGAACGAACAAGGAGGGGGAGCCGTGCTCGGACCCGACGACCACTACATCGTGATCTCCGCCGACACCCATGCCGGTGGCAGCCACGCCCAGTACCGCGAGTTTCTCGACGAGAAGTACGTCGCCGACTTCGACGCCTGGCGGGAGAAGTACAAGAACCCGTTCAAGGACCTGAAGGACACCGACCAGCGCGTCCGGAACTGGGACAGCGAGCGTCGCGACTCCGACCAGAACGGCGACGGGGTCGTCGGCGAGGTCATCTTCCCGAACACCGTGCCCCCGTTCTTCCCGAACTTCGTGCTCTTCGCCCAGCCGCCCACCCCGGACGAGTACGAGCACCGCCACGCCGGCGTGCAGGCCCACAACCGGTGGTTGGCCGACTACGTGTCGGAGAAGCCGGCCCAGCGCGCCGGCATCGGGCAGGTCTTCCTGAACGACGTCGACGACGCCATCGCCGACGCCAAGTGGTGCAAGGAGAACGGCCTGCGCGGCGGCATCCTCGTCGGCTCCGTGCCTCCCACCTGCGACTGGATCAAGCCGCTCTACGACCCGGCGTACGACCCGTTGTGGGCGTTCTGCGAGGAGAACGAGATCGTCGTCAACTCCCACAGCGGCACCGGCGGGCCCGTCTACCAGAAGGCGCCGGCCATGCCGCTGGTGCACTTCCTCGAGATCCCGTTCTACTCCCAGCGCCCGCTGGCCTACATGATCCTCGGCGGCGTGTTCGAGCGCTTCCCGGACCTCAAGTTCACCATCACCGAGGCCGGCTGCGCCTGGATCCCGGGCTTCCTCGCCCAGATGGACGACCTCATGGCCGGCATCCGCTCCAACAAGGTCGGCGAGATGCGCATCGGCGGCGAGCTCGTGCCGCCCCGCTCGGCGTCGGAGTACTTCCAGCAGAGCTGCCACGTCGGCATCAGCCAGCCCCGGCCGCTCGACCTCGCGGCGGCGGTCAGCGACGCCGTCGGCATCGACCGCATCATGTGGGGCAGCGACTACCCCCACGACGAGGGCACCTACCCCTACACCACCGAGCACTTCCGTCAGGTGTTCACCGGGCTCGCTCCCGAGCAGATCCAACAGATCCTGGCCGGCAACGCGGCGGAGCTCTACGGCTTCGACCTCGAGGCGCTGCGCCCGCTGGCCGACCAGTTCGGTCCCACGGTGGCCGAGGTCGCCCAGCCGCTCACCGAGCTCCCCGAGAACCCCACGCAGGCGCTGGTCAACTCGGCCAAGCAGCTCGCGGCCGCCAGCTGAACCAACGGTTCGCTCCACCGATGTGACCCGGAGGGCCGGCCTCGGTGCCGGCCCTCCGTCGCGTCACCCCAGCTACTCGTGGAGTGCGGTCCGGGGGAGTCGGACCAGCTGGGCGGAGCGGTCCCCGACGCCGTAGGACAGGACCACGTCCTCCGCGACGCCGGCGATGCCGGCGCAGAACTCGATGCGCGCACCGGTGAAGGAGAACGCCCGCGACACGCCGCCCAGGGTGAGGTGCCCTCGGCAGGCACTCGCCGACGTCACGCCGGCATCGCCCCGCTTCACCGGGTAGGGCCGGACCGGTCTGGCCGGTCTCCGGGGTCGCTGCGTAGGCTCGCCGGCCATGGACATCAACGGAATCTCTGCAATCGTCACCGGCGGCGCCTCGGGCATCGGTGAGGCCTCCGCCCGCCAGCTCGCCGCCCGCGGCGCCAAGGTCGTCATCGCCGACCTCAACGACGAGAAGGGCAACGCCCTCGCCTACGAGCTCGGGCGGCGCCTTCTGCCACGTCGACGTCACGAACGTCGACGAGGTCGTGGCCTCGGTCGAGACGGCCAAGGAGATGGGACCGCTGCGCGCGGTCGTCAACTCCGCCGGCATCGGCGCGGCCAGCCGCACGATCGGCAAGGACGGCAGCTACGACTCGGCGTTCAACCTCGACTACTGGCGCAAGGTCATCGACATCAACCTGACCGGCACCTTCAACGTGATCCGCCTCGCGGCCACGGCCATGAGCCAGACCGAGCCCCTCGACTCCAACGAGCGCGGGGCCATCGTGAACATGGCCTCCGTCGCCGCCTTCGACGGCCAGATCGGCCAGGCCGCCTACTCGGCGTCGAAGGGTGGCGTCGTGGGGATGACGCTCCCCATCGCCCGTGACCTCGCGGTCGTCGGCATCCGGGTGAACACCGTCGCCCCGGGGCTCATCGACACGCCCATCTACGGCACCGGCGAGGCGTCCGAGGCGTTCAAGGCGAGCCTCTCCAAGGACGTGCTGTTCCCGAAGCGCCTCGGGTACGCCGACGAGCTGGCCAGCATGGTGGTCGAGCTGATCGCCAACTCCTACATGAACGCGCAGACGATCCGCGTCGACGGCGGCGCCCGGCTCGCCCCGAAGTGATCGCAGCGGTTCGTCGCTGAGGCGCCCGCCGCCCCCACGGAACGACGCCAGGCCGGAAGGACCACGTCGCCTTCCGGAAGGGCGTCGTGGTCGAAGCCTGAGGGCCCGTCGGGGTCGGGTGCCCCTCAGCTGCGCCCCTTGCGGCGCTTGGCGTCCTTGACCGCCCGCGAGAAGCGCTTGCCGGCCTTCCTGGCCTCATCGGGCCGAGCCCGGATCTGCGCGGCCTCGGTCTCGGCCAGCAGTGCCTTCCAGCGGTCCACCCGCACCGGGTCGAGCTCGCCGGCATCGAGTGCGGCGCGCAGCGCGCACCCGGGTTCGGACTCGTGGGCGCAGTCCGAGAACCGACAGGTCTCGGCCACCTCTGCCACCTCTGGGAACGTCTCCTCGACGGCCTCCGTCTCGCCCACCAGGCCGACCTCGCGGATGCCCGGTGAGTCGATGAGCACGCCGCCGTCGTCGAGCTGGTGGAGCTCCCGGGTGGTCGTGGTGTGGCGGCCCTTGGCGTCCCCGGCACGAACGTTCCCGGTGGCGGCCGTCTCTGTTCCGAGCAGCGCGTTCACGATGGACGACTTGCCGGCGCCGGATTCGCCCAGGAGGGCCACGGTGCGACCGGCGACCAGGCGGCGGAGCTCGTCGACCCCGACGCCCTCCTTCACCGAGCTGACGACGACCGGCACACCGGGGTTGCCCGCCCGGGCTTCTCGCGCCGCCTGATCCGGGTCCATGGCGCCGTCCCGGGCCGACTTCGTGAGGACGATCACGGGTTCAGCCCCCGCGTCGTGGGCGATGGCGGTGCCACGCTGGATCCGACCGTCCTTGACCGGTCGGTCCAGGCCGCACACGAGGAGCAGCCGGTCGACGTTGGCGGCGAGCTGCTGCTCACCGTCGCTGTGCACGATCCGTCGGCGCAGGAGTGACCTGCGGGGGAGGACCGTGAGCACCTCTCCGTCGTCCACGGCGACCCAGTCGCCCACGGTCGGTTCCGGTTCCAGCCGGCGCGTGAACATGACCGTCCGCGTGCCGTCGGCCAACCCCAGCACCAGGCCGGCGCCGTGGTGTTGGAGGACACGTCCGGGCTCGGCGAAGGGAGCGATGGCTCGCAGCTCCTCTTCCCACTGATCGTCCCACCCGAGCGGGACGAGCGACGTCCTCGTCGTCTCCCCCGTCATCGGTCTCTCGTGTCGAACGGCCTCACGCCGGCCCGACGCTAGTGGAACCGGCGGCGTCGGCCCGCGGAGTGGTGGTCGACGGGAGCCGTCGAGGTGGACGCCGAGGCTGCCGGGCGGTCAGGTCGGTTCGGGACTGCCCGTGGTGACCAGGCGATCGAGGCGCTCGAGGGTGCGCTCCATGCCCGCCGGGTGCTTCGACGGGTAGCCCATGAGCTCGATCCCCTTCGGGAAGCGGGCCGTCGACCAGTCGAAGGTCTCGGTCACGCGGGTCCCCCCCTCCACGGGCTCGAGGCGGTAGCGCCAGCGGTGGCGTCCGATGTGCTGCCAGCGCGATGAGCCGGTCGGGCTCGAACTCCACCACCTCGTTCTTGATCACGTAGGGCACTCCCATCCGCATGCCCATGGAGAACTTCGAGCCCAGCTCCAGCGTCTCCTGGTCGTCGCGGGCCTGGCGTACCGTGCCCGAGCCGTCGATGAGCGAGTGCTGCGAGGGATCGACGAGCACCGCGAAGATGGCCGAGGGCTCGGCGGCGATGACCCGGGAGACGGACACCGTGCGACGGTCCTGGATCGGTTCACCGGCCATGTCAGGCCGCCTCGGCGCCGGGCCGGTCGAGCATCGCCCGCAGCGCCCCCTCGAGGGTGGGGTGGGCGAACTCGTAGCCGTTGGCCCTCAAGACCCCCGGTTCGACCCGGGCGCTGGTGAACAGCAGGGCGTCGGCCAGCTCGCTCCCGAGCAGGAGCTTCGGGCCGAAGGCCGGCACCGGGAGGATCGTCGGCCGGTGCAGCACCGAGCCGAGCGTCTTCGTGAGCTCGACGTTCGTGACCGGCTCAGGCGCCACCGCGTTGACCGGGCCGGCCACGTCGTTGTCGAGGAGCCATCGGATCACACCCACCTCGTCGTCGAGGGAGATCCAACTCCACCACTGCCGCCCCGAGCCCATGCGACCACCGAGTCCGAACTTGAACAGCGGGAGGAGCTTGGCCAGCGCGCCACCGTCGGGGCTCAACACGATGCCGGTGCGCAGGAACGGCACACGGATCCCCGCGTCGACGGCCGGGGCTGCCGCCGCCTCCCACTGGACCACGACGTCGGCCAGGAAGTCGTCGGCCGCCGGCGCGTGCTCGTCCACGGTGGCGTCACCGGTGTCGCCGTAGAGCCCGATGGCCGAACCGCTCACGAGCACCCGCGGCGGCGTGTCGAGGCCGGCGAGGGTTCGGGCCAGCAGGTCCGTCCCCTTCGTCCGGCTCTCGAGCACGACCTGCTTGTAGGCGTCGGTCCAGCGCTTGTCGCCGATGCCGGCGCCGGCGAGGTGGACGGCGGCGTCGATGCCCTCCAGGCCCGCAGCGTCGATGGTGCCCTCCATCGGGTCCCAGCGAACGGCTGATTCGCCGGCGAGCACGGGGCGGCGCACCACGGCGACGACTTCGTGGCCGTCGGCGACGAGCGAGCGGCACAGGGCGGTGCCGATGAGTCCGGTCGAGCCGGTGACAGCGATCTTCATGGTCGCCTCAACCACCGGGGATCCCCCGGTATGCCCGCGTCAGCGGGCCGGGGGACAGCCGGTAGCCTCGCGGCATGAGTACGCGCAAGCTCATCCTCCTGTCGCTGGCCTGCGGACTGGCCATCCTCGGGGCGTTCGCGCTGCAGCTGCTCATCGCCCGCTGAGCGTCCGCGGGCCGTGGTTCGGTGGGGTTTCACGCTCGTTGTGCGTGTGTGAACGAGGTGTGAAGGTGTCGGTGTGCCCTGGCGCTGCGGCCGTGCGGCCCCCTACGGTCGGGGAGTGCCAGGTGATCTGTTCAGGGAGTATCTGACCGAGGGCTTCTTCGACGAGGTCTTCTCCGAGGACGGCAAGGTCCGGGCGCACTACGAGGCGCTCGTCGAGCGACTGGCCCGCTTCGACGCCGACGACCTGAGTCGGCGCGAGCGACGCCGCGACGCCGCGTTCCGCAGCCAGGGGATCACCTTCACGGTCTACGGCGACAGCGACGACGAAGGCGAGGGCATCGAACGCACCTTCCCGATGGACCTGCTGCCCCGTGTCGTCCCGGCCGACGAGTGGGACCACATCGAGGCCGGGCTCGTGCAGCGGGTCACCGCGCTGAACCGCTTCCTCGACGACCTGTACGTCGGTGAGCGAGCCGCCGTCCACGACGGCATCGTGCCCTGGTGGCTCGTGTCGAGCTCGGACGGCTTCGCCCGGGAGGCGTTCGGCGTCCCCGTCCCGCTCGGCGCGCGCTGCCTGGTCGCCGGCAGCGACCTGGTGCGCGACGACGACGGCACCTACCGGGTGCTCGAGGACAACCTGCGCAACCCCAGCGGCATCTCCTACGTCGTCGAGAACCGGGTCGCCATGACGAGGCTTCTCCCGCACGTCTTCGCCGACACGCCGGTCCGCCCGGTCGACCACTACGGCCGGTCGTTCCTGGGCGCGCTGAGCCGGGTCGCCCCGCCGGCAGCCGGTGAGAACCCCACGATCGTGGTGCTCACCCCGGGTGTCTACAACTCCGCCTACTTCGAGCACGTCTTCCTGGCCGCCCACATGGGGGTCGAGCTGGTGGAGGGACGCGACCTCGTCGTCGACGACCACGTCGTCTACATGCGCACCACCATGGGGCTCAAGCGGGTCGACGTGATCTACCGGCGCATCGACGACGACTTCCTCGACCCGGTCGTGTTCCGTCCCGACTCGACCCTCGGCGTGCCCGGGCTGCTCGGCGCGGTGCGGGCCGGGAACGTCACGGTGACCAACGCCATCGGCAACGGCGTGGCCGACGACAAGGCGGTGTACGCCTACGTGCCGGAGATGATCCGCTACTACCTGGGTGAGGAGCCGCTGCTGCCCAACGTCGAGACCTACCTCCTCTGGGACGAGGACCAGCGCGCCGAGGTGCTGGACCGACTCGACGAGCTCGTGATCAAGCCGGTCGCCGAGGCCGGGGGCTACGGCATCACCATCGGTCCGGCGGCGTCCGACGAGGAGCTGGCCGTGTGCCGGGCCACGATCCTGGCCGAACCTCGCAACTGGATCGCCCAGGAGGTCGTGTCGCTCTCGCGGCACCCCACGCTCGTGGGCGACCACCTCGAGGGCCGCCACGTCGACCTCCGTCCCTTCGTGCTGACCAGCGATGCGGTCGAGGTGATCCCCGGGGGACTGACCCGGGTGGCGATGCGCAAGGGCTCGCTGATCGTGAACTCGTCGCAGGGCGGCGGCTCCAAGGACACCTGGGTGCTGGCTCGCACCGCGGCCGACCTCGAGGACGACGAGTCCACCGAGGACGGCGAGGCCTCAGCCTCGCGGACATCACGGGCCGCCACGCGGCGATCAGCGTCGACGCGGAGACGACGGTCTGATGCTGGCCCGTGACGCCGAGAGCCTCTTCTGGATCGGGCGGTACATGGAGCGCGCCGAGGACACGGCCCGGCTGCTCGACGTGACCTACCACGGGCTGCTCGAGACGACGGCGGCCGAGGAGCGCGCCGCGTGGGGTGGGGTGCTCGCCGCGGTGGGCCTCCACGAGCCCTTCGCCGCCACGGGGCGTCCGATGACCGCGTCGGCGGTGTCGGGGTTCCTCGTCGTCGACCGGGACAACCCGGGCTCGATCGTCGCCGCCGTCGAGCAGGCCCGCGAGAACGCCCGCACCGTGCGGGGTTGGCTCTCCACCGAGCTGTGGGGCGCCATCAACTCGTTCTGCCTCGAGTTGCGCAGCCGCAACCTCTCCGCCGAT
Source organism: uncultured Iamiaceae bacterium (assembly GCA_963715425.1). Lineage (GTDB taxonomy): Bacteria > Actinomycetota > Acidimicrobiia > Acidimicrobiales > Acidimicrobilacustridaceae > Rhabdothermincola_A. The sequence goes on along the minus strand of CAVQSE010000001.1, from coordinate 42,841 downwards.
CTGGAGTACCAGCCGCACGAGCTCTACGGCATGGTGCGCCGCGAGTGCCAGGCCGTGGCCGGCGTCGCCCACGAGACGCTCGCCCGCGACGAGGGGTGGCGCTTCCTGGAGCTCGGATGGCACCTCGAGCGCGCCGAGTGGGCCTGTCGCCTGCTGCGGGTCCGCCAGGGCCAGCTCACGTCGGCGGGCTTCCACGAGTGGGTCGGGACGCTGCGCGCCGCGTCGGCCCTGGAGGCCTACCGGCGCAACAACCGCGGTTCGATGGACCCCGCCGACGTGGTGGCGTTCCTGTTGCTGTCGCGGACCTTCCCCCGCTCGGTGCTCCACGCGCTGCGCACGGCCGAGGCGAGCCTGCAGTTGCTCGAGCCGGGGGACGGCGAGCTGCCCCGCCCGTTGCGCCTCCTCGGCCGGCTGCGGGCCGACCTCGAGTTCGCCGACATGGCCGAGCTCATGGCCGGGGGGCTGGCCGAAGAGCTCGACCCGTGTCCAGGACGGCATCCGCCAGGTCAGCACCGCCGTGAGCCTTCAGTACTTCACCAACAGCCACGAGCTCGACCTGCACTCGCTCAAGGTGCTGCCCGGTGACCGGTGGGCGTCGTGAGGCTCGACATCCGCTACAGGACGTCGTTCACCTACGACGACCTCGTGCGCGAGTCCCAGAACGAGCTCAGGGCCTGTCCCACGACCGACGCCTTCCAGAGCCTCGTCAGCTATCGGGTCACGACGTCGCCGTCGGCGAAGGTGTCCAGCTTCATCGACTACTGGGGGACCCGCGTCGACGCGTTCGGCCACCGGTCCCCCCACATCGCCCTCGAGGTGACGGCCGCCGCCACCGTCGAGACCTACCCGCGGCCCATGTTGAGCGCCGCCAGCCCTCGCTCGGCGCTCGAGGACCTGGCCTTCCGCGACGAGCACGCCGAGTACCTCGAGCCGTCGCCGCACGCGGCGTGGGGGAGGGCGATCGCCGACGCCGCCCGGCTGCAGGCCGATCTGGTCGGCCCCGACACGGTGAGCACGGTGCTGGCCATGCACCGCCACGTCGGGACGGTGCTGCGCTACACCCCGGGGGCCACCGCGGTGGGCGTGTCCGTCGAGGACGTGCTCCGCGACGGACACGGGGTCTGCCAGGACTTCGCCCATCTCGCCGTCGCCCTGTGTCGGAGCCAGGGCATCCCGGCGCGCTACGTCTCGGGCTACCTGTTCACCCGCGACGAGACGACGAACCTCGACCCTGCGCTCGATCCCGGGCTCGACGACGACACCGTGAGCGTGCAGACCCACGCCTGGTTCGAGGCGGCCGTGCCGGGGTTCGGGTGGATCGCCCTCGACCCGACCAACCAGCAACCCGTCGGTCAGCGCCACGTCAAGATCGGCCACGGTCGCGACTACGACGACGTCCAGCCTCTGCGAGGGGTCTTCTCGGGGCACGCGCAGGCGCTCGTCGAGCCCCACGTCGAGATCCGTCGGTTGTCCGTGGCGGAGAACCAGCACCAGCTCTCGGCGCTCCAGTAGGAGCCGGGCCGGTCCCGTCGTCGCCGGTCCGGGCCGTCCGGGACCAGCCGAGGCCTGGGTAGGCTCCGAGGCGTTCCCAGAGGAGGTGGTCCCCACGGCCGAGAAGTTCGACGTCGTCATCATCGGTGGTGGTCCCGGTGGCTACGCCGCCGCGCTCTACGGCGCGTCGGCCGGGTTGTCCGTGGCCCTCATCGAGAAGAACAAGGTCGGCGGCACCTGCCTCCACGTCGGCTGCGTCCCGGCCAAGGAGCTGCTCGAGACCGCATCCGTTCACCGCGCCATCGTCGGCTCGGCCGCCTTCGGCATCACCGCCGGCGAGCCGACCCTCGACTTCTCGGTCACCCAGGCCCGCAAGCAACAGGTCGTCGATCAGCTCTTCGGTGGTCTCAGCGGCCTGCTCAAGGCTCGCAAGATCACCGTGCTCGACGGCATCGGGACCCTGCACGGGGACCATGTGGTGAAGGTCACCGGCGGCTCCTCCGGTGAGGTCGAGCTCCACGGGACCCACGTGATCCTGGCATCGGGTTCGGTGCCGAGGACGATCCCCGGCTTCGACGTCGACGCCCCGACCGTCGTCACCTCCGACGAGCTCTTGTCGGTCGAGCGCCTCCCCGCGTCCGCCGTCGTGATCGGCGGGGGAGCGATCGGCTGCGAGTTCGCGTCGATGATGAGCGATCTGGGCACCGACGTCACCATCCTCGAAGCGCTGCCCAAGATCCTGCCCGGCTGCGACGACGACATCACCCGGGTCGTGCTCAAGTCGTTCAAGAAGCGTGGCATCGACGTGCGCACCGGCGTGGCCGTCACCGGTCACGAACCCCACGAGGGGGGCACCGTGGTCCGCTTCGGCGACGACGAGTCCATCGACGTCGAGATGGTCGTGGTGTCGGTCGGCCGGCGCCCGTTGTCCGAGAGCCTCGGGCTCGACGGCACCGCGGTGAAGGTGACCGAGCGCGGTCACGTCGACGTCGACGAGTGGTACCGCACCGCCGAGCCGGGTGTCTATGCGGTCGGTGACCTCATCGCCACGCCGGCGCTGGCCCACGTCGGCTTCGCCGAGGGCATCTGCGTCATCCAGGACATCCTCGGTGAGGACCCTGTCCCCGTCGACAACGCCCGTGTGCCCTGGTGCATCTACTGCCACCCCGAGGTGAGCTTCGTCGGCTACTCCGAGGCTGCCGCCAAGGAGGCCGGGTACGACGTCGTCGTGAGCAAGCACCGCTTCACCGGCAACGCCCGCGCCCTCATCCTCGACGAGCCCGACGGCATGGTGAAGATCATCGCCGAACGACGCCCCGACGGCACCGGTGGTCGCCTCCTCGGCGTGCACATGGTCGGGCCCTGGGTGACCGAGCAGCTCGGGCAGGCCTACCTGGCCGTCAACTGGGAGGCCACCGCCGACGAGGTGGCCCACTTCATCCAACCGCACCCGTCGTTGAGCGAGCTGTTCGGTGAGAGCGTGCTCGCCCTCACCGGCCGATCCCTCCACGGCTGACGGCGCAGCGGCGCCGGCAACACCCCCCGATCCGACAGAGGAACGCCACATGGCCGAGATCCAGCTGCCCCAACTCGGTGAATCGGTCACCGAGGGCACCATCACGAAGTGGTTCAAGCAGGTCGGTGACGCCATCTCCGAGGACGAGGTCCTCTTCGAGGTGTCGACCGACAAGGTCGACTCCGAGGTGCCGTCGCCCGTCTCCGGGGTGCTGACCGAGATCCGTGTCCCCGAGGGCGACACCGTCGACGTCGGCACCATCCTCGCCGTGGTGGGCGACGCCGGATCGGCGCCGGCCGCGGCCCCCTCGGCGGAACCCGCCGTCGAGCCCGCACCCGAGCCCGCCACACCGAGCCCGTCGCATCCGCGGCGCCGCCCGCCGCCGCGCCGCCCGTGCCTGCGCCGCCCGCTCCTGCGCCGCCTGCCGCCGTGCCGCCCGCTCCGGCGACGGTGCCGGCGGCACCCCCGACCGGCGCCACCGCGGGCCGTCTCCTGTCGCCGATCGTGCGCCAGCTCGTCAACGACTACGGGCTCGACCCCAGCCGCATCGACGGTTCCGGGGCCGGTGGGCGCATCACCCGCGCCGACGTCGACCGGGCCATCCGCGACGGATCGGCCTCTGCCGTCCCCGCCGCCGCCCCCGCCGCGGCCGTGGGCCCGGCGTCATCGGCAGGGGCCCGCCGACCGGCTCCGGTGCCGCGGTCGGGCACCGGCGACACCGTCGAGCCGCTCAACAACATCCGTCGCCGCACCGGCGAGCACATGGTCATGTCCAAGGCCACCTCCCCGCACGCCTACAGCATCGTCGAGGTCGACTACGAGAACGTCGAGCGGGTGCGGCGCCGTCATCGGGAGTCCTTCAGGGCCAGCGAGGGGTTCGGGCTCACCTACCTGCCGTTCATCTCCCGCGCCGTCATCGACGCGCTGCGGCTCTATCCCCACATGAACGCCTCCGTGGGCGACGGTGAGCTCGTCGTGCACAACTACGTGAACCTCTCGATCGCCGTCGATCTCGACTTCGAAGGGCTGCTGGCCCCGGTGGTCCACAACGCCGACGACATGCGGCTGCGGGCCATCGCCCGCGACGATCAACGACCTCGCCGAGCGGGCCCGCACCAAGAAGCTGTCCGCCGACGACATCGTGGGAGGGACGTTCACCCTGTCGAACTCGGGCTCGTTCGGCAGCCACCTCGTGCTCCCGGTGATCAACCAACCGCAGGTCGCCATCCTCAGCACCGACGGGGTGAGCCGCAAGCCCGTGGTCGTCACCGACGACGACGGAGGCGAGTCGATCGCCATCCACTCGGTCGGCCTGCTCGGCATGGGATGGGATCATCGGGCCTTCGACGGCGCCTACGCCGCCGCCTTCCTGCGCGAGGTGAAGGAGACGCTCGAGACCCGTGACTGGGAGGCCGAGTTGTGACGCACCCCGGGCCCCGATGAGCTCGGGACCTCCTCCGGTGTCGTCGGCCGGCGTCCGCCCGCCCGCTGCGCGTCCGGTGGCTCGGAAGGGTCCCGTACCGCGAGGCGCATGCCCTCCAGCACGGCCTCTTCGCCGGTGCCGACGACTGGCTCCTGTTGCTCGAGCACCCGCACGTCTACACCCTGGGGGCTCGAGCCGAGCCGGCCAACGTGCTCGTCGATCCGGCCTCGGTCGGCGCCGAGCTGGTGCGCAGCGATCGCGGGGGGGACGTCACCTACCACGGTCCAGGGCAGTTGGTCGGCTATCCGATCTTCTCGGTCCCGGGCAAGCGGGGCGGGGGCATGGCCGACACCGTCGCCTACGTCTGCTCGGTCGAGCAGCTGGTCATCGACACCCTCGCCGACCTGGGTCTCACCGACGTGGGCCGGCTCCGGGAGTACCCGGGTGTGTGGGTCGAGCCTGGGGGCCCGAACCCCCGCAAGATCGCGGCGATCGGAGTGCGCCTCGATCGTGGTCGCTCCATGCACGGCTTCGCGCTGAACGTCGACCCCGACATGGCCATGTTCGACCACATCGTTCCGTGCGGCATCACCGACAAGGGCGTCACGTCCCTCGCCGCCGAAGGGGTCGACGCCACCATGTCCGAGGTGGTCGACGCGCTCGGTGGCGCGAGCGATCCGACGGTGGGCTCCGGCGGGCCGACCCTGGGAGCGGGCCGACGTCGTCGGTGTCGACCCGGCGGGTGACGGACGTGACCTGTCCGCCTTCAGTCGGGGCCTCGGGGCGGGCGCACCGGTGCGAACGGCGGCCGACCACGGGATCGATGTCGCCACGGCGAGCGCCGACCCGGTGGCCGTCGCCGGACCCTCGCTCCGCCTCCGCGGTCGCCTCGCCGACGCAGGTGTCGCAGGAGGCATCGCCGTGGCCGAGCGCAAGCCGCCGTGGCTCCGCGCCAACGTCCGCCTGGGCGAGCAGGTCATGGGTGTCGAGCGCACGGTCCGGGACCTCGGCCTCGTCACCGTCTGCGAGGAGGCCGGCTGCCCGAACCGCTCCGAGTGCTGGGCCGATGGAACGGCGACGTTCATGATCAACGGCGAACGCTGCACCCGGGCGTGCGGCTTCTGCCTCGTCGACACCCGCAAGCCCGATCCCCTCGACGTCACCGAGCCGGAGCGCGTCGCCGAAGCGGTCGAGCGCATGGGCCTGAGCTTCGCCGTGGTGACGACGGTGGCCCGTGACGACCTCCCCGACGAGGGCGCCGGGGCGATGGCGGCGACGGTCGAGGCCATCCGGCGCCGCACCCCGGGCGTGCGCGTCGAGGTGCTGATCTCGGACTGCCGCGGCCGATCCGAGGCGCTCGACGTGATCTTCGCCAGCCGACCGGACGTGCTGAACCACAACGTCGAGACCGTGCCCCGCCTCCAGCGCGCCGTTCGGCCGTCGGCCGGCTACGCCAGGTCGTTGTCCGTCCTGGCCCGGGCGCGCGCTGCGGGGCTGTCGACCAAGTCGGGGCTCGTCGTCGGCATGGGCGAGACCGACGACGAGGTGGTCGCCACCCTGGCCGATCTGGCCGGCGTCGGGGTCGGCATCGTCACCATCGGCCAGTACCTGCGGCCCACCTCCCACCATCTCCCGGTGCACCGTTGGGTGACCCCGGACCAGTTCGCGACCTACCGGCGGCTCGGCCGAGGACCTGGGCGTGGCCCACGTCGAGTCGAGCCCGCTCACCCGCTCGAGCTATCACGCCCGCCAGGCGGCCGATGGCGCCTCCGCCGGGGTCTGAGCGGGGGGAGCCCCGGTAGCCTCGCCGCGTGCACGCTGATCGTCTGGCCCGCGTCCGGGCCGCCATGGCCGCCGAGGGTGTCGACGTCTGCCTGCTCTCGGTCGGGCCCGATCTGCCCTGGCTCACGGGCTACGAGGCCATGCCGCTCGAACGGCTCACCATGCTGGTCGTGCCGCGTGACGACGACGCCACGCTCGTGGTCCCCGACCTCGAGGTGCCACGCGTCGTGGAGCGCCCCGACGTGTTCGGTGTCCGGGGCTGGGGAGAGACCGACGATCCGTTGGCCATCGTGGCCGATCTGGTCGGTCCCGCCCGCTCGGCCGCGATCGGCAACCACACCTGGGCCCAGTTCCTCGTCGGCCTCCAGCGGAGGTGTCCCTCGCTCACCTTCACCACCACCTCGGAGGTCATCGGGCCGTTGCGGGCGGTGAAGGACGCCGAGGAGATCGCCGCCCTGCGCCTCGCCGCCGAGGCGGTGGACCGGATCGCCGCTGCAGCTGCAGTCGGGCGACATCGCACTGATCGGCCGAACGGAGGCTCAGGTCTCGGCCGAGTTGGGCCGCCGGATCCTCGCCGAGGGGCACGGGCGGGTGAACTTCGCCATCGTGGCTGCGGGGGCCAACGCCGCCAGCCCGCACCACGAGCCGGGCAACCGTGTCATCGCTCCGGGCGAGGTCGTCCTGTGCGACTTCGGGGGCACCATGTTCGCCGACGGCGGCGCGGGCTACTGCTCCGACATCACCCGCTGCGTCGTCACCGGTCCGATCCCCGCGGAGGTCGAGGAGGTCTACGCCGTGCTCTCCGAGGCCCAGGCGGCCGCCGTCGCCGCCGGGACCGTCGGGACGCCCTGCGAGCAGGTCGATGCCGCGGCGCGTCGGGTGATCGACGATGCCGGCTACGGGGAGTTCTTCATCCACCGCACCGGGCACGGGATCGGCGTGGAGGCCCACGAGGACCCCTACATCGTCGACGGGAACGCCACCCCGCTCCAGCCGGGGCACGCCTACTCGGTCGAGCCGGGCATCTACCTTCCAGGACGGTTCGGCCTTCGCCTCGAGGACATCGTCGTCACCTCGGCCGAGGGCCCCGATCCGCTCAACCGGGCCGATCACCGCCTCGTGGCCGTCGACGCGTGACCTGTCGGGCACCCGCCGTCGATCGCCCGGCTGGGCGACGTCTCGCCCTCCGTCGGCCAGGGGGCCGCGGCGCGTGGGTCGGGATGGCACGATGATCAGCTTCGACGCGGCCTCGGTGCTGTTGCAGTGGGCGACCGGTGGCCTCTTCTTCCTCTGGATCACCACCCGTCGGCGTGAGGTCTCGCTCGGCTACGGATGGCTCATGCGGGGCACCTATGGCCTGATGGCGGCCGGAGCCGCCTACATCGGCATCGCGGTCATCGAGCCGAACCTGGTGCGCGACCTGTCGTCGGTCGGGGTGGCGCTCGCGGCCGGGGTGGCCCTGGCGGTGTCGGTGGCGCGGCGAAGAGCCGGTGTGGCCGGTCAGGTCGAGCTGGCCGAGGCCCGCACCGCCCGAGTGGCGGCCATGACCGGGATCGACCGGGAGGCTGCGGAGAAGGATGCCGCCGCGCCCGAGTTCGACCCCCGGCTCGATCTCGTGGCGCCGATCATCGGGGTCGTCGGGGTCGTCGCGGCGGCCGTGGCGGCGGCGGACACGCCGGATGGCCAGGTGTGGCTGGCCATCGCCCGCTTCGTGGTCGGGGCGGCCTTCCTCGGCGCGGTGACCGACGCCATGCTCCTCGGCCACTGGTACCTGGTGCAGCCCGGCATGCCGCGCGGCCCCCTGCTCGAGCTCGTCCGCTGGACGGGGTGGCTCTGGGTCCCCGAGGTGTTGCTGCTGCTGATCCCGGTGGGCATGGTCTCGGCGCTGAACGGCACCATCGACGACGGGTACAACGGCCTGCTGTCGTGGTTCTGGGCGATGTCGGTGGTCACCACCATCGGGCTGGTGATCGTCACCCGCCTGGCCCTGAAGGAGCGCTCCTACAGCGCGGTCATGGCCGCCACGGGCCTGCTCTACCTGGCCATCCTCACCGCCTTCGGCATCGACCTCGTCGCCCGCGCCCTGCTGTCCTAGCCCGTCCTCGCGACCGGTCCTGACCAACCTCCTCCGGTGCCCGGTGCGCCCTCGAGCATCAGCCGACGGTGAGTGGACCTGCCGGCCCTGCCCCCGCGACTCCGCTCACCGTCCGGACGAGGGGGTTCCGGTTTCGGGGGCGGGCGGGGTACCTTCTGCGAGCAGGTGCCGGGAAGGAGCTCGTCATGCCTCGTGCCATCTGGAGCGGGTCCATCAGCTTCGGCCTGGTGAACATCCCGGTGAAGCTGTACAGCGCCATCAGCCGCAAGTCGGTGCACTTCAACCAGATCGACCGCCGCAGCGGCAGCCGGGTCAAGCAGCGGCGTGTCGACGCCGAGACGGGCGAGGAGGTCCCCTGGGACCAGATCGTGAAGGGCTACGAGCTGGACTCGGGCGCCTACGTCACCATCAGCGACGACGAGCTCGCCGCGCTCGACCCGAAAGCCGTGCGGACCATCGAGATCGAGGAGTTCGTCGACGAGTCGGCGATCGACCCGGTCCTCTACGACGCCGCGTACCTGTTGGTCCCGGACAAGGTCACCAAGCCCTACGCCCTGCTGGCCCGGGCGATGGAGGCCGAGGGCAAGGTGGGCATCGCCCACCTCGTGATGCGCACCAAGCAGTACCTCGCCGCCATCCGGCCCCAGGACGGTCGACTGGTGCTGTCGACCATGGTGTACGCCGACGAGCTCAACGATCCCGCGTCGATCCCCGAGCTGGCCGACGTCGCCGACATCGAGGTCACCGAACGCGAGCTGGCCATGGCGACCCAGCTCGTCGAGTCGCTGTCGACCGACTTCGAGCCTGAGCGCTTCCAGGACACCTACCGCGAGGCGGTGCTCGGGCTCATCGAGCGCAAGGCCGCGGGCGAGGACGTCATCGCCGCTCCGACCGAGGCCGAGCCGGACCGTGTGGTCGACCTGATGGCCGCCCTGGAGGCGTCGGTCGCCGCGGCCAAGCAGAGCCGCACGAGGCACCCGACCTCCCACGAGCCCCCCGAATCCGAGGCGCCCGAGCTTCATGACGACACTCATCAGGCCACCGCCTGAGGATCTTCCTGTGTCCGTGCCGCTGCGATGACGTCGATGTGCTCGGCATCGGCGTGACCGGGCCTGTCCGGGATGCGGCGCAGATCGTAGGACAGTCTCAACCCGAGAACGACGACGCTCAGCGGGCCACGAAGTACTTGGCCTGCGGGTGGTGGCAGATCAGCGCAGACGTCGTCTGTTCCGGTTGGTACTGGAACCCGGTCTCCTCGCTGACCTCCACGCCGAGGCGGCCCACGTCGAGCAGGTCGCCCACCGTGAGGTTGTCCTCCAGGTCGGGGCACGCCGGGTAGCCCCACGAGTAGCGCCCGCCGCGGTACTGCTGGCGGAAGAGCCCGGCCACGGACGGCCCGTCCTCGTCGGCGAACCCCCACTCCTCGCGTATGCGGCGGTGCCAGAGCTCGGCCAACGCTTCGGCCATCTCCACGCCCAGGCCGTGGACGAGGAGGTACTCCTGGTAGCGGTCGGCGGCGAAGAGCTCCGCGGTCACGTCGCTCACCCGTTGGCCCATCGTGACGATGTGGAAGGCGGCGTAGTCCACCTCGCCGGAGTCGATCGGGCGGAAGAAGTCAGCGATGCAGAGGTACGGGGCTGCGCTCTGGCGGGGGTAGTGGAAGCGAGCCTGCTCGGTCGTGCGGGACTCGTCGGTCCAGATCACGAGGTCGTCCCCGTCGGCGTTGGCCGCGAAGTAGCCGTACACCAGTTGGGGGACGAGCATGTCCGACGCCTTCGCCTCGGCCAGCTGCTGGCGCAGGGTGGGCCGGATGCGGGCCTTGAACTCGTCGTCGGTCTCGGCGGTGCCGTCGGCCCCGGTCTCGGGTCGGAACTGCCACTGGTTGCGGAACAGTGCCGTCTCGTTGATGTACGCGGCGATGTCGTCGAGCGCGATCCCCTTCACGACCTTGGTGCCGAGGAACGGTGGGGTGGGAACGACGTTGTCCGTGGCCACCTCGGGGGAGCGGGCCGGCCTCGGTTCGACGGGGCCGTCGCCGGTGTCGACCGACCCGGTGCGGGCCGGCACCCGGCTCTCGCTGGGCACGCGACCCCAGTCGGGGTCGTCGTCGTCGCCCCGCTTGATCTCGCCCAGACGGTCCATGACGCGCAGGCCCTCGAACGCGTCCTTGCCGTAGAAGAGGCGACCCTCGTAGACCTCGCGCAGGTCGCGCTCCACGTAGCTGCGGGTCAGCGCCGCACCCCCCAGCAGCACAGGGATCCGCGACAGGTTGCGTTCGTTGAGCTCCTCGAGGTTGTCGCGCATGATCAGCGTCGACTTCACGAGCAGGCCGCTCATCCCGATGGCGTCGGCGTCGATCTCGACGGCCTTCTCGATCATCTCGGCGATCGAGATCTTGATGCCGAGGTTGGTCACCTCGTAGCCGTTGTTGGTCAAGATGATGTCGACGAGGTTCTTGCCGATGTCGTGGACGTCGCCCTTCACCGTGGCCAACACGATGCGACCCTTGCCCCCGGAGTCGTCCTTCTCCATGTGGGGCTCGAGGTGGGCGACGGCCTTCTTCATGGTCTCCGCCGACTGGAGCACGAACGGGAGCTGCATCTCGCCGGAGGCGAACAGCTCTCCGACCACCTTCATCCCCGCGAGGAGCACGTCGTTGATGATGGCGAGAGGAGCGATGCCCTGGGCCATGGCTCGGTCGAGGTCGTCCTCCAGCCCTTCGCGTTCACCGTCGATGATGCGCTGGCTCAGCAGCTGCTCGACGGTCCAGGCGCTGCGGTCCTCGCGTTCGACCGTGGCCGTCTCGACGTCACTGAAGATCTCCAGGAGCGCCGTCAACGGGTCGTAGTCGGCGCGGCGACGGTCGTGGATCAGGTCGAGGCAGACCTCGCGCTGCTCCGCGGGGATCTTGTTGAGGGGCATGATCCGTGCCGCGTGGACGATGGCCGAGTCCAGCCCCGCCTGCACGCACTCGTGGAGGAACACGGAGTTGAGGACGTGGCGGGCGGCCGGCTTGAGGCCGAACGACACGTTGGACACCCCGAGGGTCGTGTGGACGCCGGGCATCTCGGCCTTGATGCGGCGGATGGCCTCGATGGTGGCCATCGCATCGCCACGCAGGTCGTCGTCGCCGGTGGAGAGGGGGAAGGTGAGTGCGTCGAAGATCAGATCGCCGGACTCCAGGCCGTAGCGGTCGACGGCGAGGTCGTGGATCCGGTGGGCGATCCGCAGCTTCCACTCGACGTCGCGGGCCTGGCCCTCCTCGTCGATGAGCAGGCAGATGATCGCCGCGCCGTACTCCTTGGCCAGCTTCATGACGCGGTCGAGGCGGCTTCCCTCGGCGTCGCCGTCCTCGAGGTTGGCCGAGTTCAGGATGGCGCGGCCACCCAACCACGACAGCCCGGCCTCCATCACCTGCGGCTCGGTCGAGTCGAGGACGAGCGGCACGCTGGCCTGGGTGGCGAGGAGCTTGGCCAGCTCGTCCATGTCCTGCGTGCCGTCGCGGCCCACGTAGTCGACGCAGAGGTCGAGGACGTGGGCGCCCTCGCGGACCTGGTCCTTGGCCATCTGGACGCAGGTCTCGAGGTCGGCGTCGAGCATCGCGTCGCGGAACTTCTTCGACCCGTTGGCGTTGGTGCGCTCGCCGATGATCATGAACGACGTGTCCTGCTCGAACGGCACGAGCGAGTAGATCGACGTCGCCCCGGCTTCGTGGATCGGCGTGCGCGGGGCAGGGACGAGGTCACGACAGCGCTCCACCACCGCCGCGAGGTGCGCCGGGGTCGTGCCGCAGCACCCGCCGATCACGTTGACGCCGAGGTCGGTGACGAACCGGGCGTGGTGCTCCGCGAGCTGCTCGGGCGTGAGGTCGTAGTGCATGGCCCCGTCGACGACGCTGGGGAGCCCGGCGTTGGGGATGCACGAGATCGGCATGCGGGCGTGGGCGGCGAGGTGGCGCAGGTGCTCGCCCATCTCGACCGGACCGGTGGCGCAGTTGATGCCGATGACGTCGGGGTGCAGGGGATCGAGCGCGGCGAGCGCGGCGGCGATCTCGGTGCCGGGCAGCATGCGGCCGGTCAGCTCCATCGTGACCTGCACCTGGAGCGGGACCTCCCGATGGAGTGCCCGCATGGCGCGACGCGCGCCGTTCATGGCCGCCTTGACCGTGAGCAGGTCGAACATCGTCTCGATGATGATGAGGTCGACGCCGCCGGTGAGCAGGCCGTGGCTCTGCTCCTCGTAGTGGTCGCGGAGCTCGGCGTAGCGGATCTGGCCGAGCGACGGGAACTTCGTGCCCGGCCCGATCGATCCGGCCACCCAACGGGGGCGGTCGGGGGTGGCGTACGACGACGCCACCTCCTTGGCCACACGGGCCGCGGCGACGTTCAGCTCGTGGGACCGCTCGGCGATGCCGTACTCGGCCAACGGGATGGCGAAGGCGCCGAAGGTGTCGGTCTCGATGACCTCGCACCCCACCTCGAGGTACTCGGCGTGCAGCTCACCCAGGACGTCCGGGCGGGTCACGGCCAGCAGCTCGTTGCAGCCCTCGAGGTCGGGCCCGCCGAAGTCGTCGGCCGTGAGGTCGCGGGACTGGATGCCCGTGCCCATGGCACCGTCGTAGATGACGACTCGCTCGTGGGCGGCGTCGAGGAAGGAACTGCTCATCGTCCGGGTACTCCTGGCGCGTCGAAGACGGATCTCCATCATCGCCGGAGCCGGGGCGATCACGCCCTTCCCATCAGGACAGCTCGAGGCTGATCCGACGCTACCAGCGACCGGGCGTCGAGCCGAGCCTGTGGCCTCGGTACGCTCGGGTGGTGAAGATCTACACGCGCACCGGCGACGACGGCACCACTGGGCTCCTCTACGGCGGGCGCGTGCCCAAGGACTCCGCCCAACCCACGGCCTACGGGTCCGTCGACGAGGCTCAGGCGGCGATCGGTGTGGCTCGCGCCGACGCCACCGACCCCGAGCTCGCCGAGCTGCTGCTCGGCCTGGAACGCGACCTGTGGGTCCTCATGGCCGAGCTGGCCACCGACCCGGACAACCGGCACAAGCTCGTCGGCGACAAGAGCCTCGTCACCGACGCCATGGTCGAGCGCCTCGAGCACCTGATCGACGACATCAGCGAGCGGTTCGAACCTCCCACCGAGTTCGTGGTCCCCGGCGAGACGCGTGGCGCTGCGCTCCTCGACGTGGCCCGCACCGTGGCCCGTCGCGCCGAACGGGACGCCTTGTCCGCGGCGGCTCAGGGCAGTGCCGTGGTCCCCTATCTCAATCGATTGTCCGACCTGCTCTGGACGCTGGCCCGGTGGCAGGAGGGCGTGTCCCGTCCCACCCGCTCGGTCACGTCGAGCTGACCGAGGAGTTCCGATGGCCCCACTGATCGAGTTCGCACGCGACCTGCCCGACGGCTTGGAGCTGGTCGCGCTCCCCGTCACCACCGAGCAGGGCACCGATCTCGAGGGTGCCGGGCTGCCGGCGGCCGCCCTCGCGGCCCAGGGCTTCACCGGCGCCGCGGGCCAGGTGTCGATCATCCCCGACGCCGCCGGTGCGACCCTGCTCCTGGTCGGGATCGGGCCCAGCCGAGGGCGTGGATCCGGACGGACTCCGTCGGGCGGCGGCACTGGCCGTGCGCGCCGCCCGCCGCGTGGCGTCGCTCGGCCTCCTGCTCCTCGACGCCGTCCCGGCGGACGTCACACCGAGCGTGCGGGCCCGCTACGCCCGCGCCGTCGGCGAGGGCGCCCGTCTCGGTGCCTACACCTACCGCGACCTGCGCTCCTCACCGGAGGAGGACGTGCTCGGCCTCGTCACGGTGATCGGTCGTGGCGGGGTCAAGGTCGCCGCCGCCGTGGACCAGGGCGTGGCCATCGCCGACGCCCAGTGCCTGGCCCGTGACCTGGTCAACACCCCCGGCGGTCAGCTGACGCCGGCGGCGCTGGCCGAGGCCGCGGTCGAGATCGCCGAACGGGAGGACCTCAAGGTCACCGTGCTGGGACCCGCCGAGATCGCCGAGGCCGGCCTCGGTGGGTTGCTCGGCGTGAACCGAGGTTCGGACCAGGAGCCCCGATTCGTGGAGCTGTGCTACGAGCCCGAGGCGCCGAGGGGGACCCTGGCGCTGGTCGGAAAGGGGATCACCTTCGACTCGGGCGGCCTGTCGATCAAGACGGGCGAGGGCATGATGACCATGAAGATGGACATGGGGGGAGCCGCGGCCGTGCTCGGCGCGTTCTCGGCCATGCGGGCCGTCGCTCCACGCTGTCGGGTGCTGGGGTACCTCCCGCTCACCGACAACATGACCGGCGGGGACGCCACGCGCCCCGGTGACGTGCTGGCCATGCGCAACGGCACGACCGTCGAGGTGCTCAACACCGATGCCGAAGGTCGACTCATCCTGGCCGACGCGCTGTGCCTGGCCAGCGAGGCCGAGCCCGATGCGATCGTCGACCTGGCCACCCTCACCGGTGCGGTGGAGGTGGCTCTCGGCAGCCGCATCGCGGCGGTGCTGACCAACGACGACGCCTGGCAGGAACAGGTGCGCGACGCCGCCGGCGCCGCCGGTGAACGCGTGTGGCCGTTGCCCATGCCGGCCGACTACCGCCCGCGGCTCGACTCCGACGTGGCCGATCTGCGCAACATCCCGAAGGGCAAGGGCGGTGGGACCATCACCGCCGCGCTCTTCCTGGCCGAGTTCGTGGCCGAGGACATCCCCTGGGTCCACCTCGACATCGCCGGGACGGCGTGGTGGGGCGACAGCGACGAGGGCGAGTGGACCAAGGGCGCCACCGGCTGGGGCGTGCGCACCCTGCTGGAGCTGGCCCGCTCGTTCAG
Organism: uncultured Iamiaceae bacterium; assembly: GCA_963715425.1. GTDB lineage: Bacteria > Actinomycetota > Acidimicrobiia > Acidimicrobiales > Acidimicrobilacustridaceae > Rhabdothermincola_A. The sequence goes on along the minus strand of CAVQSE010000001.1, from coordinate 27,703 downwards.
CCCGCCTCGGCGGGGGCGGACCCGGAGCTGAGGGACGGCCCGCCCGGCGGCCGACGGTCGGGATGCTCCGATCGTCGGCCGCGGGGGCCGCAGCGACCGCGACCCGGGGGCGGGGTCGACGGCCGGCACCGGTCGGGGAAGGGAGGATCCCGAGCCGGTGGCAGCGAGACGGGTGGTGGGCGCTGGCGTCGCCACCGCGGCCACCGGTGTGGGCCCGACCATCTCGGCGGTGTCACGAGGTGCGGTCGCGGGGGCGGCGGCGGACATGGCCTCGTGGGCGGTCGACGCCCAGCGGACGGCCTCGAAGGCGATGGCGGGATGGAACCGCCAACGGTGGAGCTGGCGTTCGCACGCCTCGGGCACCTCGCCCAGTTCGAGCAGCGACAACGCGAGCCGTCGAGCTCGTTCCTGGAGCTGGGCCGCCGTGGTCCGGGCCTGGGGCCGGGCCAACCAGGCGTCGTGCTCGGACTGCAGGCTCTCGGGGAGGCGCTCGGTCTGCGCCCGGTTCAGGGGGGCGAGACGTCGGCGTACCTCGATGTTCGTGTGGCCGTACATCCGGGCGGCACCGAAGCGGCAGCAGCGCTCGACGGTCTTGAGGATCGGTGCGTTGCGACCACCGCGCATCCCCACACCGAGACAGCGGGCGGCGTCGGCGAGGTCGAGGTCGAAGCCCTCGGGCTCGTCGTCGAGACGGTCGGCGACACGCCGCAGGAACCAGATGGTGGAGGGCCCGAGGACCGGCAGCCAGAACCGCTCGGTGTAGGACCCCCGGGGATCGACGCCGAGCTCGTCGACGACCGGATCGGCCCACGCCTCCACGTGGAGCGTGGGAAGGGGGATCGGGGTTTCGGTGGTGAGCGACACGTTGCCTCCTGGGCCTTCCGTGGACCTGTGCACATGAGCTGTCGTAGGAACGTCTCCGTGCTTTTCGATGTTCGAGAGGGTTTCAGATGTATTCAGATGTGTCAAGAGTAAATGAGAGGTGACCGAACGGCGTGGGAGCTCGTCCCGGCGGGGTCGGCACCGCCGCCATCGGGTAGACGGGAGAGGTGATCGATTCCGAACCGGGCGCCGTGCGGTACACCCCCGTGCCCGTCGCGTCGGTCGGTGGCTGGTGGGCGGTGACGAGGCGCATCGGTCGGCGCCTCAGCGCCGACAACGCGGTCCTGCTCGCCGCCGGGGTGGCCTTCTTCGGGATCTTCGCCGTCTTCCCGACCGTCGTGGCACTGGTCAGCGTGTACGGCCTGGTCGCCAACCCGGCGGACGTGGCCGCTCAGGTGGCCGACCTCACCGAGGCGCTGCCCGAGCCCACCCGCGACTTCCTGCTGACGCAGGTCGACGCGGTCGTGGCCACCTCCAGCACCGAGCTCGGCGTGGCGTTGGCCGTGGCGGTCGTCGTCGCCCTCTGGTCGGCATCGAGCGGCGTGCGCCACCTCATGGAGTCGATCCGGGCCGCCTACGAAGAGCCCCGTCAGCACTTCGTGCGGCTGCGGGCCCAGGCCCTGCTGCTCGCCGTCGCGGGGGTCGTGTTCCTGGCCGTGCTCGTCGCCGCGCTCACCGTCGTGCCCACGATCGTCGGGCGGGTCGCCCCGGGGGCGGCAGCGTTCTCGTCCTACGTGCGCTGGCCGGTGATCGCGGTGCTCATGGCGGCCGCGCTCGGTGTCCTGTACCGCATCGCTCCCACACGGGACACCCCCCGCCGGCACTGGTGGTCGCTGGGCGGGGCACTCGGCACCCTGCTCTGGCTCCTGTCCTCGGTGGGCCTCGCCGTCTACGCGGCGATGTTCGCCGACATCGAGGCGTCCTATGGGTCGTTCGGCGCGGTGCTGGTCACGATGCTGTGGCTGTGGCTGTCCGCGTTGAGCGTGCTCGCGGGTGCCTACCTGAACGACGAGACGGAACAGCCCACGACGGACGTCGACGCGTCGAATCCGCGTCGGTCCGAACGATGACTGCCGAGCCCATGAGCCGATCGCCGGCGGGCCGGCGGGTGAGCCGTCGACGTCGGCCGACGACCCCGCCCTCGACGCGGCGCGTTCGCTGCTGGTCGGGGCGACGCGCATCACCGTGCTGACCGGTGCCGGTGTGAGCACCGACTCCGGCATCCCGGACTTCCGGGGGCCCAACGGCGTGTGGACCCGTGATCCCGGCGGCGGAGAAGCGCTCGACGATCGACCACTACGTGGCCGATCCGGAGGTTCGACGGGCTGCCTGGAGGATCCGGGTCGAGTCCGAGATGTTCGCCGCGCGCCCCAACCCCGGCCACCTCGCGGTGACCGACCTCGATCGCCAGGGCCGCCTCCACACCCTGGTGACCCAGAACATCGACGGTCTGCACGCCATGGCGGGCGTCGCCCCCGAGCGGATGGTCGAGGTGCACGGCACCGTCCACGAGTTCGTGTGCCTCGGCTGCGACGACCGGGGGCCCATGGCCGAGGCCCTGGCCCGGGTGCGCGCCGGTGAGGAAGACCCGGCCTGCCTGCGCTGCGGCGGCATCCTGAAGTCGGCCACCGATCATGTTCGGCCAGGCGCTCGTCGCCTCCGACCTCGCCCGGGCCGAGGAGGCCGTCCTCGGCGCGCGACGTCCTCGTCGCGGCAGGCACCAGCCTCGCGGTGTACCCGGTCGCGGCGATGGTCCCGCTCGCCCTGGAGCTGCGCCGTCCGGTGGTCATCGTCAACGCCGAGGCCACCGCGTTCGACGACGAGGTCGACGTGGTCGTGCGCGGCTCGACGAGCGTCGTGCTGCCGGCGCTGTTCGCCCCCGTCTGAGCCGAGGGTCGCAGAATGCCGACCTGATAGGTAGGCTTTCGACCACTCCCGGTTCACCGCCCGTCGTCACCCACGACCGGCCTGCCTCGAAGGGGCGCCATGCCCACCTTCCGTGACCTGCTCAACCAGACGAAGGCCGAGATCCGCGAGATCTCTCCCGACGAAGCCGACACCCGGCGTGACACCGAGCCCGACACCGTCTTCCTCGACGTCCGCGAGCCCGACGAGTTCGACCAGGGCGCCATCCCCGGCGCGGTGTTCATCCCCCGCGGGCACCTCGAGGCCCAGGTCGAGGGGCGCATCCCCGACCGGGAGACGCCGATCGTCGTCTTCTGCGCCGGTGGCGTGCGGTCGGCGTTCGCCACCAAGACCCTCGGCGAGCTGGGCTACACCGACGTCGTGTCGATGACCGGTGGGTTCAACCAGTGGAAGGACCAGGGCCGCCCCTGGGAGACCCCGCGCACGCTCAGCCCCGACGCAGCGCAATCGCTACCAGCGCCACCTGCTGCTGCCCGAGGTCGGCGAGGAGGGCCAGCTGAAGCTGCTCGACTCGAAGGTCCTGCTCCTGGGAGCCGGCGGTCTGGGCTCGCCCGCCGCCCTCTACCTGGCCGCGGCCGGCGTGGGCACGATCGGGATCGTCGACATGGACGTCGTCGACGAGTCGAACCTGCAGCGCCAGATCGTGCACAACCTCGACCGGGTCGGCATGCGCAAGGTCGACTCGGCCCGCGAGACCATCGAGAAGCTGAACCCCGACGTCACCGTCATCACCCACGACACCCGCCTCGGTGCCGCCAACGTCGTCGAGCTCCTCGAGCCAGTACGACCTCGTCGTCGACGGGGCCGACAACTTCCCGAGCCGCTACCTCCTCAACGATGCCTCGCTGAAGACCGGCACCCCCGTCGTGCACGGCTCGATCTTCCGCTTCGAGGGTCAGGTCACGGTGTTCACCCCCCACGACGGACCGTGCTACCGGTGCTTCCTGCCGGTGCCGCCGCCGCCGGAGCTGGCGCCGTCGTGCGCCGAGGCCGGTGTGCTCGGCGTGCTGCCCGGCATCATCGGGTCGATCCAGGCTCTCGAGGCCATCAAGTTGCTGCTCGGCCTCGGGGACTCGCTGTCGGGTCGCCTGATGGCCTACGACAGCCTCGAGCAGTCGTTCATGACCTACAAGATCCGGCGAGATCCCGACGTGCCCGGCGTGCTCGATCGACCCGGCCGACGTGGTCATCGCCGAGTACGACCAGTTCTGCGCCCCGCACCCCGTGCCCGCCCCCGTCGGCTGAGGTCGGGTCCGTAGCGCCGGCCCGACGCCGGGGTGGCTGCCGCCTCGACCGGACTCGTCGGTTGGTAACGTCTTGCTCGGGCGGAGCCCCTCGGGCGTTGACGCGCCCTGTCGCCGTCGAGGACCAACCGCATGTCGTCATCCTCCCCTCTCACCCCCCGGCGCCGGTCCCGGCTGCCCCGGGTCGTGGTCACGGCAGCCGGCGTCGCTCGGGCTGGCGATCCTGCTCGGGGCGTGCATCCCCCTGATCGACCCGCCCACCTCGGGACGTCAGTTCGGACGGGGGCCCGTCGACGCGGTCAGTGAGGCGGCAGAGGCCCACCCGAAGTGCGCGGGGCTGACCTCCGCCGAGCTCGCCGCCATGATGATGGTGCCGACCTACCCCGAGACCGGTGGGCCGGTGCCCTCGCCGATGACCCTCGGACGTTCCGACACGCTGGCGGTCTGGTCGCTCAACCGGAACCTCTTCGCCTTCTCCCAGACCACGGGCCCCTACGTCAACGCCTACTTCACCGCCGGCGTCGGCATGTGGCAGTTCGACTCCGCCGGTGGCTGGAACCTCACCGCCGCCGGTGCCATCGACTCCGTCAGCTCCGCCCGTCAGGCGGCCAACACCATCGCCTACCGCTACTGCAACCCGCCGTCGTCGGTCGCCCGGGACGACGTGTCGCTGCGCCGCTACTCGTGGGGCCCCTGGTACGGCTGCAGCACCGGGTCGGGGTGGAACTGCGAAGGGCTGTACCAGCAGCTCTACGAGAACGAGTCGCTCGACACCTCCGTCGACGACCGGGTCGGCCGTTTCGGGGGGATGGAGCAGCGCAGCTGCGACGTCGCCGGCCTCGGTCTCGGGCCTGATCTGCTGGTACGTCGACCCGGCCCGCGCCCAGGGATCCACCGGCTGGCGGTCCGGCACCTACAACCCCGCCAACCCCAACAGCTACACGCCGTTGCCGAAGCCGTTCTACGTCGTCGAGGCCAACGGACGTGAGTACCGGTACTGGCTGCCGGCCGACACCGGCTACGACATCGGCATCACCGGCCACAAGCGCGTCACCGACAACGCTCGGACATCGCTCACCTGGCAGTGCTCGGCGCCCCTTGTGCGACCGCACCGCTCGGCCGAGGCGAGTGCGGAGCGGTCGCCCGGGTGGCCACGACGCCGTGGGGTCCGCGGACGGCGAGCCGTTCGGCGCCCTCGACTCCGTCACGGCGGACAGCCCGACGGTTCGGCCAGGGTCACCGGCTGGGCGCATCGACCCCGACACCAATGCTCCCGTCGACGTGCACCTGTACGTCGACGGGGTCGGCGTGGCTGCGTTGACGGCGTCGAGAGACCGTCCCGACGTCGCGGCGGCCGTTCCCGGCTACGGCGCCGCGCACGGGTACGACGCCGTGATCGGAGTCGGAGCCGGCACCCATGAGGTCTGCGCCTACGCCATCAACGTCGGGCCCTACGGCGGCACGAATCCGGTGATCGGGTGTCGCACCGTGACGGTCGACGGCACGCCGCGGGGCAACCTCGAGGCTGCGACGCCGGTCGACGGTGGCGTGCGGCTGAAGGGCTGGGCGCTGGACGCCGACACGTCGGCACCGATCGACGTGCACGTCTACGTCGACGGCGGCTGGGGAGGCCTCACGAGGGCCGATCGGAGCCGCCCGGACGTGGCGGTGGCCTTCCCTCGGTTCGGGTCCGAACCACGGATTCGATCTGGTGATCCCCACCACGGGTGGGGTCAAGCGGGTCTGTGCCTTCGCCATCAACGCAGGCCCCAATGGGGCTGCCAGCGCGCCGATCGGGTGCATCGACGCCACCGTGTCGGGTGACCCGTTCGGGAACTTCGAGAGCGCATCACCGTCGGGTGGCGGTGCCTTCGTGACGGGATGGGGGATCGATCCGGACACCAACGACGCGTCGGTGCAGTTCACGGTCGACGGCGCGGTGGCGGCAACGGTGTCGACGTCGGTCTCTCGCCCCGACGTCGGTGCGGCCTTCCCGGGCCGGGGTGACTCGCACGGGTTCGCCGCCTTCGTTCCGCGCCGCCCGGTGTGCGGACCGTCTGTGGCGCCGTCCTCAATTTCGGCCCCGGTCCGGCCAGGCCGCTCGGCTGTCGCACCGTCACCGTCTCCACCGGGGAACCCGTTCGGGAACTTCGAAGCGGCCGTGAGGACGACGGGGGGTGTGCGCATCTCGGGCTGGACGATCGACCCCGACACCAACGATGCACTGACGCTGCACGTCTTCGTGAACGGCGCGTACAGCGCCGCCTCGACCGCGGGCACCGATCGCCCTGATGTCGGCGCGGTGTTCCCCGGGTTCGGTTCCGCTCACGGCTTCGCCTCGGTGGTCGCGGCGCCGCCGGGGGCGACCGTCTGCGTCTTCGCGCTCGAACGCCGGGCCGGGCACCGCCAACACGCTGCTCGGCTGTCAGGTGGCGTGAGGAGGCCGGCACCGCGGCCCCTGCTAGACACACCGCCATGAAAGGTCTGATCCTCTCCGGCGGCGCCGGTACCCGTCTGCGGCCGATCACCCACACGAGCGCCAAGCAACTCGTGCCGGTGGCCAACAAGCCGATCCTGTTCTACGGCATCGAGGACATGGTGGAGGCCGGCATCACCGAGATCGGGATCATCACCGGGGAGACGGGGCCGGAGATCCGGGCGGCGGTGGGCGACGGTTCGCGCTGGGGTGCGCAGGTCACCTACATCCCCCAGGACGAGCCGCTCGGGCTGGCCCACTGCGTGCTCATCGCCCGAGAGTTCCTCGGTGACGACGACTTCGTGATGTACCTCGGCGACAACCTGCTTCGCCAGGGCATCGCCGAGTTCGTCGAGGGGTTCGAAGAGGACCGCCGCCGGGCGGGCGCGGCGGCGCCCTCGGCGCAGATCCTGCTGGCCAAGGTGCCCGACCCGCAGCGCTTCGGCGTCGCCGAGATCGGCGCCGACGGCGGTGTGGTGCGACTGGTGGAGAAGCCCGACGACCCCCCGTCGGACCTCGCGCTGGTGGGTGTCTACCTGTTCGACCCGAGCATCCACGAGGCCGTCGCCACGATCGACCCGTCCCCCCGGGGCGAGCTCGAGATCACCGACGCCATCCAGTGGCTCATCGATCACGGTCACCGCGTCCGCCACGAGGTCCTCGACGGCTGGTGGAAGGACACGGGGAAGCTCCAGCCGCTGCTGGAGGGCAACCGCCTGGTGCTCGAGACCATCGAGAGCGACGTTCGTGGCTCCGTCGATGCCTCGTCGCTCATCGACGGCCGAGTCGTCATCGAGGCCGGCGCCGAGATCGTCAACTCCACCGTGCGGGGCCCGGCCATCATCGGCGAGCGCACCCGGGTGGTGAACAGCTACATCGGGCCCTTCACGTCGGTCTACTTCGACTGCGAGATCGTCGACTCCGAGATCGAGCACTCCGTCGTCCTCGAGCAGTCCAAGGTGCTCGGCATCCCCCGGGTGGCCGATTCTCTGATCGGCAAGCAGGTCGAGGTCCGTCGGTCCGCCACGCGGCCCCACGCGACGCGCCTGATGGTCGGCGATCACTCGGTCGTCGATCTCGAATAGCGCCGTTCGATCGGCGTCGAGCGGGGCGGACCTGAAAGACTCTCCAGTCCCGGGCGCGGCGAGCCGATGTCTCAGGTGCGACGTGCCGCACATCGATCGAGGGCGATCCCACCGATGGAGTCCACTCCACCGAACCGAGACCGTGCGCTGGCTCCTTCGACCGGACGCGGTCGCCGGGGTGTCCGGTCGCGTCCTGCATCGGTCATGGTCGCGCTGCTCGCCTTCCTCCTCATGGTGGGAATCGCCGCACCCGCTGGTGCGCTGCTCACCGGTGTCGACGTCGCCAGCCACCAACACCCCACCGGTCAGCCCATCGACTGGAACCAGGTCCGGGGCGCCGGCCACTCCTTCGCGTTCGTGAAGGCCACGGAGGGGACCACCTACACGAATCCGTGGTTCCGCCGGGATTTCGACGGCGCCGGCGCTGCCGGCCTGTACCGGGGCGCCTACCACTACGCCCGGCCCGCCCTCCCGCTCTCCACGGCCACCGCCCAGGCCCGGTACATGGTGTCGGTGACCGGCACGCTCGGTGGCGCATCCGATCTCCCACTCGTGCTCGACCTCGAGGAGACCGGTGGCCTGGGGCGTGCCGATCTGGCCTGCATGGGCCCGCACGTTCCTGACCGAGCTCGAGCGACTCACCGGTCGACCGCCCATCATCTACGCGGGCTACTACTTCTGGCGCGATGCCGTGGGGGCCCCCGCCGACATCGCCGCCCGGTACCGCCTCTGGCTGCCGAGCTACCCCGTCGACCCGAACAGCACGACGTTCCGGCCGCTCGTTCCCGCCGGTTTCGCCACGTGGACCATCTGGCAGTACACGTCGAGCGGCAGGGTGCCCGGCATCGTGGGCTCGGTCGACCTGAACCGTTTCTGCTGTGACGCCGGGACGCTCGCCGCGCTGGCGGGCAGCGGCAGTGCGGCCGGGAACCCGTTCGGCAACCTCGAGTCGGTCAACCGTGTGCCCGGTGGTCGGGTCGAGGTGAGCGGCTGGGCCATCGACCCCGACACGACCGGTGCGGTCGACGTCCACATCTGGGCCGACGGGCGCTACGCCGGTCAGCTGCGGGCGAACGCGGCCCGACCGGACGTCGGCGCGGCCTATCCGGGATTCGGTTCGCTGCACGGCATCCGCGGTGAGGTCACGGTCCCGTCGGGCACGCGCCGGGTCTGCGCCTACGCCATCAACGTGGGCAGCGGGGCGTGGAACCCCGAGCTCGGGTGCCTGGCCGTCGGCGGCGAGCCGCTGGGGAACCTCGACGCGGCGACGATCGATGCCGACCGGGTCATCGAGGCCTCGGGATGGGCCCTGGACCCGGACCTGTCCGGACCGATCGACGTGCACGTCTACGTCGACGGCCGGTGGGGCCAGTCCGTCCCGACCGGCGACGCCCGCCCCGACGTCGAGGCCGCGCTCTCGGGGAGCGGCCCCGTTACCGGCTTCCGCGCCCGCTTCGCCGGTATCCCGCCCGGCACCTATCCGGTGTGCGCCTACGCCATCAACGTCGGTCCCGGGATCACGAATCCTCTCCTCGGCTGCCGCACCGTCACCGTGGCGTCGCTCGAGCCCATCGGCGCCCTCGACGAGGCCACGCCCGGATCCGGCGCGATCTCGCTGCGGGGCTGGGCCCTCGACTTCGACACACCCGATCCGATCGACGTCCACCTCTACCTCGATGGCGGCTTCGCCGGCATCGTGTCGGCCGCGGACAGCCGCGGCGACATCGGAGCCTTCTTCCGGACCGACGGCCGGCACGGCTTCTCGGCGACGCTCCCCGCCGGCGGGGGCCGCCACTCCGTGTGCGCCTTCGGCATCAACGCGGGCCCGGGCTCGTCGAACACCCTGCTCGGCTGTCGCACCGTCGTCGTGCCCGGTGAGCCGTTCGGCAACCTCGAGGGAGTGACCCGCACCGGCTCGACGGCACGTGTGAGCGGGTGGGTGATCGATCCCGACACGACGGGCCCGGTCGACGTGCACGTCTACGTGGGCGCGGCATGGGGCGGCCTCGTCCAGGCCTCGGCACCGCGGCCGGATGTCGGTGCCGTCTTCCCCCGCTCGGGTCCCGATCACGGCTTCTCCCTCGACGTGGCGCTGCCGCCCGGACCGGTCGATGTCTGCGTCTTCGCCATCAACCAGGGCCCGGGGGCCTCGAACCCCCGGCTCGGCTGTCGTCGGGTCTGAACGACCGTTCCGCAGCGGTCGCAGCAGTCGGGAACGGACCTCGGGGACGCCGGAGGCGGCCTCGGCCGTCGGGTAGCCTCGCCGGGTTCCGCTTCACCGAGAGGGCCGACCAGTGGCGAACGTCAACCCGTCCGAGACCATCCACGGCGTCTACATCGTCGATCCCACCGTGCACGGCGACGAGCGCGGCTTCTTCGTCGAGACCTACCGCCGCGAGTGGTTCCCCCAGGGTCGGGAGATGATCCAGGGCAACCGTGGCGACCGCCAGGCCGGGGCCATCGTCGGGTTGCACTACCACCTCCACCAGGCCGACTACTGGTACGTCCCGTACGGGACGGCCCGAGTCGTCCTGCACGACCTGCGCACCGGCTCGCCCACCGACGGCGCCACCCTGTGGCTCGACCTCGGGGTCCAGCCCGACGGCACCAACCCGCATCGCGGCGTGTTCATCCCGCCCGGGGTGGCCCACGGCTTCGCCGCGCTCAGCGACATGACGATCACCTACCTCGTGGACGGGTACTACAACCCCACCGACGAGTTGGGCGTGGCGTGGGACGATCCCGCCATCGCCGCCGACTGGGGCGTCGTCGACCCCATCCTCTCCGGTCGTGACCAGGCCAACCCCCGGCGGGCCGACATCGAGCCGCAGTGGCAGCCGCACTTCGGCCTGCGCCCCTGACAACGGCCGACACGGCCCATCCGAGAAGGTCCACCACACGCCATGAAGCTCTTCGTGACCGGCGCCGCCGGGTTCATCGGATCGAACTACGTCCGCCACGTCCTGGCCACGCTCCGACGACGAGGTGACCGTGTTCGACGCGCTCACCTACGCCGGCAACCTCTCCAGCCTGGCCGACGTCGCCGACGATCCCCGGTACCGGTTCGTGCAGGGCGACATCTGCGACCGTGAGGCGGTGGCCGAGGCCATGGCCGGGCACGACGCCGTGGTGCACTTCGCCGCCGAGAGCCACGTCGACCGGTCCATCGTCGATCCCGACACCTTCGTGCGCACCAACTGCCTCGGCACCAACGTGATGTGCGACGTGGCCCGGCACCTCGAGGTCGACCGCTTCCTGCACATCTCGACCGACGAGGTCTACGGGTCGGTGGAGGTCGGCTCCTCCCGCGAGGACGATCGCCTCGAGCCCCGGTCGCCCTACTCGGCGTCGAAGGCCGGTTCGGACCTCATCGCCCTGTCGTACCGGGACACCTACGGGCTGCCGGTGCTGGTCACCCGTTCGTCGAACAACTTCGGGCCGTTCCAGTTCCCCGAGAAGGTCATCCCGCTGTTCGTCACCAACCTGCTCGACGGCCGCAAGGTGCCGCTCTACGGCGACGGCCTCAACATCCGCGACTGGATCTACGTCGAGGACAACTGCACGGGCGTCGACCTCGTGCTGCGCGAGGGCGAGGTCGGCGAGGTCTACAACATCGGTGGCGGCAACGAGACCACCAACCGGGAGCTCACCGAGAAGGTGCTGTCGATGTGCGGGGCCGGCGAGGAGATGATCGAGTACGTCGCCGATCGCCTCGGTCACGACCGTCGCTACTCGGTCGACTGCACCAAGGTCCGCAGCCTCGGTTGGGCGCCGGCGCGCAGCCTCGACGAGGCCCTCGCCGCCACCGTCGAGTGGTACCGGGCCAACCGCTCCTGGTGGGAACCCCTGAAGGGGGCGTGAGCGCATGCGGGTACTGATCACGGGTGCCGGGCGGACAGGTCGGCCGGAGCTGGTCGCCGCCTTCGCCGCGGTTCGGGCACCACGAGGTGGTCGGCCGTCGACCACGCCACCGTCGACGTCACCGACCGGGACGCCGTCCTCGGCGCCGTCACCTCCACCCGCCCGGACGCCGTCGTCCACCCGGCTGCATGGACCGCCGTCGACGCCTGCGAGGGCGATCCCGACCGGGCGTTCCTGGTGAACGCCCTCGGCACCCGCCACGTGGCCGAGGCCGCCCGACGGGTCGGTCGCCCCGGTCTGCTACGTGTCGACCGACTACGTCTTCGACGGCACCAAGGCCGAGCCCTACCAGCGAGTGGGACGCCACCGTCGCCGGCGTCGGTCTACGGGGCGTCGAAGCTGGCCGGGGAACGCGAGCTCGACCCGGGCTCCACCGTCGTCCGCACGTCGTGGGTCTGCGGCTACCACGGCGGCAACATGGTCAAGACGATCCTGCGCCTCGCCGGCGAGCACGACACGCTTGAGCTTCGTCGACGATCAGCGGGGCCACCCGACCTTCGCCGACGACCTCGCAGGCATGATCCTGCGCCTGGTCGTCGAACGCCGCCCGGGTCTGTTCCACGTCACCAACCAGGGAGCGGTGAGCTGGTACGAGTTCGCTCGGGAGGTGCTGGCCGCCGCCGGGCACGACCCCGACCGGGTGCGACCGGTCGCCACCGCCGACCTGCAACCGCCGCGCCCGGCACCGCGGCCGGCGAACTCGGTGCTCGACAACGCGGCGCTGCGGCTCTCGGGCTGCCGCTGCTCGACGACTTCCGCGTGCCCCTGGCCCGGCTCGTTCCCCGCCTGCTCGAGGGCTGAGTCGCTGTCGCCGGTCCGGGCGCCGACACGGGGGTCGAGCAGAGCTCCGACCCGTCCGACATGGTGCCGTTCGTGCGCATCGTGGTGCTCAACTGGAACGGCGGTGCACCTGACGCTGCGCTGCCTCGAGCACCTGCGACCGCCTCGACTGGCCCGCCGATCGCCTCCAGATCGTGGTCGTGGACAACGCCTCGACCGACGGCAGCGTGGAGGAGATCGAGCGACGCTTCCCGCACGTGCAGGTCATCCGCAACGACCACAACGGCGGCTTCCCGGCCAACAACCTCGCCCTGACCGACCTCGACGCGCGTCGACTACGTGGGCCTGATCAACAACGACGCCTTCGTGGAGCCCGGATGGCTGCGCCCGCTGGTGGACGCGCTCGACGCCGATCCGGGCCTCGGCGCGGTGTCCTCGAAGCTGGTGCTGGCGCCACGCTTCGTCGACGTCGCGCTGTCGCACCGAGACGTTCGTGCCCGGGGCCGGGTGATCCCCGCGACGCTCGGCGTGATGGTCAGGGACGTGCTGGTGGGCGGACGTTCGGTGTGGGCCGACGCCCACCTGGCGGACGGGGGATGGGGCCTCGAGCACGACCGCGACGGGCCCTTCGAGTGGACCGTCGGGAGGCGGTGCTGCGGGTGCCCGTCCGGATCCGAGGTACCGCCGGCCTCGGTGGGCGTGGTGCTCCAGGCCGAACGGCGCAAGGAGGTGCGCCTCGACGGGGGTGCGGGCACGCTACTGGTCGACGTCGATCGGCGGCCCGTCACCGTCGAGGTGACGGTCGGTGCGCAGACCCTCGACGTGGTCAACAACGTCGGGTCGGTCGTGTTCACCGACGGCGCCGGCGCGGACCGAGGGTGGCTCGAACGCGACGCGGGTCAGTACGACGAGCCGGTCGAGGTCTTCGCCTGGTGCGGTGGCAGCGTGCTGTTCCGGCCCGCCTACCTGGCCGACGTCGGGCTCTTCGACGAGCGCTTCTTCCTCTACTACGAGGACACCGACCTGTCGTGGCGAGGTCGCCTCCGGGGCTGGCGGTACCGCACGGCACCGGGCTCTGTCGCCCGCCACGTGCACGCCGCCACCTCCTCGGAGGGCTCCGCGGTCTTCGCGTATCACGTCGAACGCAACCGCCTGCTCATGTTGGTCAAGAACGCTCCGGCCCGACTGGCCGCGCAGCAGGTCTGGCGCTACCTCCTCGTCACCGCCTCCTACGCCCGGCGCGACCTCGTCGGACCGGTCCTTCGGGCCCGTCGCCCGCGACGCTCACGGTGCGACGACGGCTCGGCTCCTTCGGGGGCTTCCTCCGCCTCCTCCCGACGATGCTCGCGGAGCGCCGGCGGGTCCGCCGCCGTCGGGTGATGAGCGACGACGAGCTGCGGGCATGGTTGGTGCCGAGGTGACCGACCTCTCGGCCCGCGCCGAGCCGCCCCGTCGACGGGTGGCGGTCTACGACGCCTTCTGGGCGACGGCGGGGGGAGGGGAGTCCTACGCCGCCGGGGTGGCCGAGGCCCTGCGCGTCGCCCACGAGGTCACGCTGCTGGCCCACGAGCCGATCGACCTGGCGTGGCTCGGCGAGCGGCTCGGTGTGGACCTGTCCCGGGTCGCAGTCGAGGTGATCGATGCCACCGCGGCGCTCGAGGACGCCACTCGGCCCTTCGACCTCCTGGTCAACCTCTCCTACCGGGATCACGGCCGCAGTGGTGCCCGACACGGCATCTACGTCGTGCACTTCCCGGACCGGCCAGGGTCGACGATGGCCCCGTGGCAGCGCGCGCTCGGCGCCGTCGGGCGACCGCTGCGCCGCGCACCCGAGCCCGTGCACCGGGTCCGTGGCTTCCACCCACCCGATCTGATCCGTTGGCAGGAGGTGCGTTGGACCGACGGCCGGGGTGTGCTGCGCGTCGACCTCGCGCCGGGTCGAACCGAGACGCTGAGCATCTGGCTCGGGCGCTACGTCCCCGGCGGGGTCCCACGGGCCGTCGACGTCCTCGTCGACGGGGAGCTGGCGGCGCAGGCGCTCCTCGAACCGCCGCGATCGAAGGTCGAGGTCATCGAGCCGCTGCGCATCGATGTGCCCGTCGCCGCCCGGGCGGGCGGCTCGACGGTGGAGATCTGCAGCGAGAGCGTGATCGCCCACGACGTGATCGGCAACGGTGATCGGCGGCGCCTCGGCGTCCCGGTCGTCGCCCTCTCCACGCGCCGCTCCCCGGCCTCGCTCGCCGCCCGGGCCTCGCTGCTCACCGCCCCACCTCCGAGCACCGAGTGGCTGGACTCCTACGACCTCGTCGTCGCCAACTCCGGCTACACCCGGCGCTGGATCACCCGGTGGTGGAGGAGGTCGAGCGTGGTCCTGGAGCCGCCGGTCCGCCTGCGCGACCCGGGTCCGAAGGAGCCGATCATCTTGTCGGTGGGTCGGTTCTTCGCCCCCGGTCGCGGCCACTCGAAGAAGCAGCTCGAGCTCGTCGCCGCGTTCTCGGCGTTGCACGCTGCCGACGGTGCCGACGGTTGGGAGCTGCACCTGGTCGGAGGCTGCGACGAGGCCGATGCGGCGTACCTCGAGGACGTTCGGCGGGCCGCGGTCGGGCTTCCCGTCGTCTTCCACGTCGACGCCACCGGCTCGGAGCTCGAGGCGCTCTACGCCCGAGCCTCGATCTACTGGCACGCGGCGGGCCTGGGAGAAGACCTCGAGGCCGACCCGGTGCGCGCCGAGCACTTCGGTATCAGCGTCGTCGAAGCCATGTCGGCGGGCGCGGTGCCCGTCGTGTACGCCGACGGGGGACCGGTCGACGTGGTCCGCGTCGACCGCGGTGAGGGCCGCTGGTTCTCCGACCTCGACGAGCTGGTGGAGACCACCGCGGAGCTGCTGGGCGATCCGGCCGCACGAGAGGCGATGGGACAGGCTGCTCGCCGTCGTGCCGCGGAGTTCGGGCGCGAGCGGTTCGCCGGACGTCTCCGTGAACTGGTCGAGCGTGTCGTCGGAGGCGAACCCGTCATCACCGAGTCGTGACGATCGGGTCTGGGCGAGGGCCGTCGAGCTCGGTTCAGGCGGGGTCGTGGCGGTGGGCGGCGGGACCGGGGATGCCCAGGTACGCCAGCTTGCGGGCCTCTCGCCGTGAGGCGCTGACGCTCTCGAGCAGGATCCCGCAGATCAGGAAGATGAAGGCCAGGATCTGCAACGCGCTGGCCAGGATCGCGGTGGGGAAGCGGGGGACCAACCCGGTCTCGACGAACTCGACGAAGACCGGGATCCCGAGACCGAAGGCCGCGAGGGTGCACGCGAGGAACAGGAGACCGAAGAACCGCATCGGGCGCAGGTCCTTGAAGAGGCCGATGGCCACCAGCAAGATGCGCGTCCCGTCGCGGTAGGTGCGCAGCTTCGACGCCGAGTCCTCCTTGCGGGCGCCGTAGCGGGTGGGCACCTCCGCCGTGGCCGCCGAGACCTCGACGACGTGGACCGTCAGCTCGGTCTCTATCTCGAAGCCCGCCGATTGGAGGGGGAACGACTTGACGAACCTGCGCGACATGACCCGATAGCCCGAGAAGAGGTCGTCGAAGTCGGAGCCGAAGAGGACCTTGGCGATGGCGGTGAAGGCCCGGTTGCCGAAGTCGTGACCTCGCCGGTACACCTCCCCACCGGCGTCCTCGTCGGTCTCGGGGATCCGTGCCCCCACCACCATGTCGAGTCCCTCGTCGAGGAGTCGATCGACCATGGCCGTGGCCGCACCGGCCTCGTAGGTGCCGTCGCCGTCGACCATCACGTAGACGTCGGCTTCGACGTCGCTGAACATCCGCTGCACGACGTTGCCCTTGCCCTGGCGCGGCTCGGTGCGGGTGATCGCTCCTGCGGCGGCGGCCCGCTCGACGGTGTCGTCGGTGGAGTTGTTGTCGTAGACGTAGATCGCGGCGCCGGGGAGCGCCGTGGCGAAGTCGCGGACGACGTCGCCGATGGCGGCGGCCTCGTTGTAGCAGGGGATGACCACTGCGATGCGCGGCTCAACGGGCACGGGTCGCTCCCACCAGCTCGTGATCGGGCCCGGGTGCCGAGCTCCTGGCGTCGACCGCGTCGTCGGCGGTGCGGGCGACGACGATGGTCCAGCCCGAGAACGCCAGCGCCGCGAGGCCGCCGCCCGACCACAGCAGGACCGGCGGGAGCGGCGGTGACCAGCCCGTGCCGCCGATGAAGGCCAGCAGCTCGTTGTCGAGGCCCACCACGTTGCGGCGCAGCAGGGCCGCCTGGCCGAGGGCCTGGCCCACCGCCCAGGCCACGGCGAGGGCGACGGCGGTGAGGGGCCACCATCGGGCCACGTGACGCGCTCGCGTGGCGATCACCCAGCCGGCGAGGAGCGGGACGCCCACGGCGATCGGGAGGGCGTACCGGCCCTGCCAGATGTAGCCGTACTTGGCGGCGGAGAGAGCCTCGGGAACGACGTTGAACGCCACCGCGAAGGCGAGCAGCGCGAGGATCACAGCCCGATGCCGCCAGGTGGCGAGCACCAGCGCGCCCACGACCAGCGCCACGACCAGCAGGGTCCAGAGCACGACCAGGGTCCGTGGGGCCGGCGCTTCTCGGTAGGCGAAGTACCCGATCATCTCCAGCAGTCGGGTGGGCAGCCGATCGACGGACCCGCGGAGGGCGTCGCCGAGGGCCAGGCCGGGGATGGGCGTGCCCGCCACGCTGTCGTAGGCCCGCGACCACAGCACCCACGCGCTGCTCGCCGCGAGGCCGATGGCCATGACCACCGCGGTGATCCGGGCGTCGACGCGCGACGCGAGCGCCCGGAGATCGCCACGCCGAGCGACCATGAGGGCGACGGTGACCAGGATCCCGACGGCGATGAGCGGTGACAGGGGGCGGATCGAGGCCAGGACGACGAAGGCCACGCCGAGGCGGACGACGTCGGCCGTCGACGGCGCGACGTCCGGACCCGACGCCTCGTCCCCGCGTCGACCGAGCGTGACGAGGGTGGCCGCCCAGACCGCGATGGCCGCCACGATCTCGAGCCCTGTCGGGTTGATGACCGAGGCGAAGTAGACCGTCATCGGCGTCGTCGCCACGAGCAGGCCCGCGCCCATCAGCCCGGTGCGGCCGAGGCGACGACAGGCGGTGACGGCCACTCCCATCAGCACGGCCGACGCCGCGATGCTGCTCAGGCGCATGGCCCACAGCCCCCGTGGGGCCGACAGGAGCCGGGAGGGCCACCCGACCGCGGCGTAGTAGGCGGGCGGATAGGTGCCGATGTAGGTGCTCGCCTCGATCGGATCGTCCTCGGCCGACGGCTGGGGGGCGCATCCCACCGGGACGTCGGGCTGGAACACGAAGCAGGAGTTGAGCCCGGCGGCGGCGTAGCCCTCGGGGATGGTGAAGGTGGTGTCGACGCGGTTCTCGCCGGGTGGCGCGTCGGCGGTCGAGACGACGTCGCGACCGCGTAGCTCGCCCTGGGCCACGGCGACCGCCCTGACCGTCTGAGCCGCCTCGTCCGGCGCACCCATCAGGGGGGACGACATCGACCAGAAGAGCCCCAGGACGGCGAAGAGCACCCCGCTGACGATGCCGGCCAGGCCGGGGGAGCAGCGGAGCGAGGGCAGGGGCGACGATGGCATGGGAGATTGGTGCCGTTCGGCGAGCACGAAGCTACCAGTACGACATTTGGCGTCTCGGCGATGGCCGGACCCGACGGGGGGCGTCGACCACTCGGGAAGGTGCCGGTGGTACGTTCGTCGTCCGGGAGCCCACTGGGATGGGACCGTTCGCCGGTGCCAGCGGAGGAGCCGATGAGGGACAAGGCAGGGGCACTCATCGGCCACGCCCGCCAGACCCTCCCCGAGGGGACGGCGTCGGTCGGTGTCGGGCTCGCCGTGGCCGCGATCACCTCCTACGTCTACGTGGTCGTGTCGCTCAACTCCCTCGAGGGAGGCGCCGCGGCGGCGTTCTCGGCCTTCTGGGCGGTCATCTTCGTCGCCGGGACCGGCTTCTTCCTCCCGCTCGAGCAGGAGGTGGGTCGCGCCGTGGCCCACCGCCGGGCCCAGGGGCTGGGCGGGGGCCCGCTCGTGCACCGTGCCGCCCGGCTCGGGGGCATCATCACGGCGTTGTTGGTCCTCGCTGCGGTGATCGCCACGCCGTGGCTCAACGAGTACCTGTTCCACGACGACATGTTGTTCCTGCCGGCGTTGGCCATCGCCATCGTGGGCTTCTACGTGATGCACATGACGAGGGGTGTGCTCGCCGGGCAGGGCCGATTCCGGGCCTACGGCGAGCTGCTCGCCTCCGAGGGGATCTTCCGCCTCGTCGGCGCGATCGGGCTGGCGTTCGCCGGGGTCGACCGGGCGGGGGCCTACGCACTGGTGCTCGGGCTGGCCCCGTTCCTCGCCGCGGCCTTCGCGCTCCGTCGCCAGCGTGGCCTGCTCCAACCCGGTCCGGCCGCGCCCTACAGCGAGCTGTCGAAGTCCCTCGGGTGGCTGCTCCTGGGGTCGGTGCTCATGCAGACCCTCGCCTATTCGCCGCTGCTGGCCGTCAACCTCCTGGCCGGCGAGGACGAGAAGGTCCTGGCCGCCGGCTTCGCCTCGGCCTTCTTCGTGGCCCGTCTGCCCGTGCTGGCCTTCCAGGCCGTCCAGGGCACCCTCCTGCCCAAGCTGGCCGGCCTCGCCGGGTCCGGGCGTCACGACGAGTTCCGTCAGGGGCTCAAGAAGCTGCTCGTCGTGGTGGTCGGCATCGGGCTCGCCGGTGCGGTCGGGGCCTTCGTCCTCGGACCGTGGGTCGGCGAGATCCTGTTCAACGACTTCTCCCTGGGGGCGGTCGGCCTCGGCCTCCTCGCCGCAGGCAGCGGCGCGTTCATCGTGGCGCTGACGCTGGCGCAGGCCCTCATCGCCCTCGGGGGCCATCGCCTGATGAGCGCCTCGTGGGGTGTGGGGTTCGTCGGCTGTGTCATCGGCATCGCCGTGATCCCCGGTCTCGAGCGCCGCGTCGAGCTCGGCTTCCTGTTGGGCGCCACGTTGGCCGCGGTCGCCATGGCCTTCGCCCTGTGGTCTCGGATCGGCCGTGCCGAGGGCATGGGTGTCGAGCCGCTCATCGAGGCCATCGAACACGAGCCGATCGAGATCTGACCGCCGGCGCGCGGACCCGCAGATGCCCACCCGTGTCCTCGTCCTCACCGGCGACCCCATTGCGGCGACGATGGCGGGACCGGCGATCCGCGCCGGTCGAGCTGGCCCGGCTCCTCGCCGACGCCGGCCATGGCGTGGTGCTCGCGGCGCCTGCGCTGGGCGATGCCTTCGGCGCTGCCCGGCGTCGAGGTGGTGGCGGCCACCGGCGACGAGCTCCGGCCCCTCGCGGACGATGCCGATGTGGTCGTCGCCTTCGCCGCGGTGGTGGCGGATCATCCGTGGCTCGGCAGCTGTGGTGCGGTGCTCGTCGTCGATGCCTACGAC
This sequence comes from uncultured Iamiaceae bacterium, assembly GCA_963715425.1. Classification (GTDB taxonomy): domain Bacteria; phylum Actinomycetota; class Acidimicrobiia; order Acidimicrobiales; family Acidimicrobilacustridaceae; genus Rhabdothermincola_A. Next base: position 7,943 of record CAVQSE010000001.1, on the reverse strand, counting down.
CCCGGGCCTGCTGGAGACCCTCGAGCGTCGTCGTGGTGAGCCCGTGAACGCGCAGCGGGACTGGGCGGCGGCGGCGCAGCGCCATCTGGTCGAGCCCCTGCGCCACGCCGACGTCGTGATGGTGGCGAGCGATCGCCAGCGCCACCTGACGATCGGGATCCTGGCCGCCCTCGGCCGTCTCACGCCCCGGGTCGTGGCGGAGGACCCCACACTCGAACGGCTCGTGCCCGTCGTGCCGTTCGGGACGCCGGCGGGTCCTGTCCCCACCCCGGCCACGCAGCCCGATCACCGGTCCCGGAGGCCTGGTCGGTGAACCGGTCGCGGCGGCGCTGTGGGGCGGCGGCCTCTACGACTGGCTGGACCCCCTGACGTTGATCGACGCGGTGGCGCCGCACCGATCGTGCCGACGTCGTCGCCGTCTTCCTCGCCGGCCGCCACCCCACCCCGGCGGTGGGCCACGCCCCGCTCGTCGACCGGGCCCGCCGTCGCGCCGAGGAGCTCGGCCTGCTCGGAGAGCGCATCTTCTTCCACGACGAGTGGGTCCCCTACCTGGCCCGCATCGACTGGTTGGCGGACTCCGCCGTCGGGGTGAGCCTGCACCACCGCCACCTCGAGACCGAGTTCGCCTTCCGCACCCGGATCCTGGACTACCTGTGGGCCGGCCTTCCCGTGATCTGCAGCGAGGGCGACAGCTGGAGCGCCGTCATCGAGGCTCACGACCTGGGTCGGGTCGTCGCCGTCGGTGATGCCACCGGTGTGGCGAGGGCCCTCGACGAGATGGCCGGGGCGTCGTCCGACGAACGGCGAGCGGCGGACCGAGCGGGCCGCCGTCGTGGCCGACCGCTACGCCTGGCCCCGCGTCGGCGAGCCGCTCCTGCAGGCCTGTGCCGAGCCCCGCCGTGCCGCCGACCGACGAGTCGACGACGACGCCTCCACGGCGCGGTCCAGGGCTCTCGCCCGACTTCGTGGGGTCGCGGGAGCCCGGTGACGTCGCTGGTACCCTCGACCGCTGCTCGACGAAGGGACGCAGTGACCGCCGTCACCGAGATCTGGACCTACCGGAACCTCATCTACAACCTGGCCCAGCGAGAACTGCGGTCCCGGTACAAGAAGAGCGTCCTCGGATGGGCCTGGTCCCTGCTCAACCCGGCCTCGACCCTGGTGATCTTCAGCTTCGTCTTCGGGGTGATCTTCGACGCCAAGGCGCCGGTGGCCGGAAACGGCAGCACCGACAGCTTCGCCCTCTACCTGTTCTGCGGCCTCGTGGTCTGGAACTTCTTCAGCGGCACCGTGAACGGCTCGATGGCGGCGCTGCAGAGCGCCGGGGCGCTGCTCAACAAGGTCTACTTCCCGCCGGCGTGCCCGGCGATCGCCAACATGTTCACCGTCATGCTCCAGGCGTTGATCGAGGGCGGCATCCTCGTCGTCATCATGGTGGTCGATCGGCAACGTCGGGGTGACGTACCTCCTCTTCCCGCTGCTCCTCGTGATGGTCGGCCTGTTCGGCCTCGGGATCGGCCTCGTGGCCTCCGTGTACAACGTGTACCTGCGCGACGTCGGCTACCTGGTCGGCATCGTCATGAACATGCTCTTCTACGCCACGCCGATCGTGTACCCGGTCGCCCAGGTCGAAGCGGCGATCCCCGGCTGGGCGTTCCGGATCTTCGAGCTCAACCCGCTCACGCAGTTCGTGGCCTGGTCGCGTGACGCCTTCTACCTGCTCGTCTGGCCCAGCGCCATGTCGTTCCTCGCCGTGATCGGCGTCTCCCTGGTGACGTTCGTGGTCGGCTCGGCATCGTTCACCCGCAAGGCCCGCAACGTGATCGAGGAGCTCTGATGGCCGAGACCCCGGCGATCGCCGTCGATGACGTGACCAAGCACTTCCGGCTCTACAAGGAGCGTGCCGGTTCGGTGAAGGAGGCCTTCACCAAGCGGCGGGGGAAGCGCTACGAGGAGTTCTGGGCGCTGAAGGGCGTCTCGCTCGAGGTGCCCCACGGCTCGATGTACGGCCTCGTCGGCCACAACGGCTCGGGCAAGTCGACGCTGCTCAAGATGATGGCGGGCATCCTCAAGCCCACCTCCGGGGAGATCCGCACGGACGGCCGGATCTCCGCCCTGCTGGAGCTGGGGGCCGGCTTCCACCCCGAGCTGAGCGGCCGCGAGAACATCTACCTCAACGCGGCCATCCTCGGCCTGCACCGTCGCGAGGTCGACGCCATCTTCGACGACATCGTGGACTTCTCGGGCCTCGAGGGCTTCGTCGATTCGCCGGTCAAGCACTACTCGAGCGGCATGTTCGTGCGGCTCGGGTTCTCGGTGGCCGTCCACGTCAACCCCCGGATCCTCATCATCGACGAGGTGATCGCCGTCGGCGACGAGGAGTTCCAGCGTCGCTGCTTCGACCACCTCTACAAGCTCCGCAACGACGGCGTGACCATCGTGATGGTCACCCACAGCCTTCCGCTCGTGCAGGCCATGTGCGACCAGGCCGTCTGGCTGGATCACGGGAACCTCATGGCGATGGGCACCGGGGCCGAGGTGGTCCAGCAGTACCTCGAGCAGGTCAACGAGGCCGAGGCCGACCGCTTCGCCGAGGACGAGAGGGTGCGCATCGCCGGCGAGGCGGCCGAGGCGGCCAAGCACCGACCACCCACCAGCCCTTCGGAGCGGCCGGTCCTCATCGAGCGTGCGGAGCTGCTCGATGCCCGCGGCGAGCCCGTCACCCTGGTGACGCCGCTGCAGCCGCTGACCGTGCGCACGCACTACACGTGTCGCGCACCCGTGGAGCATCCGCTCTTCTCCTTCTCGGTCCACAACGAGCACGGGGTGTACGTGGCCAACCCGGGGATGCGCAGCTCCGCACCCGGATCGATGGCCGTCGGCCCGGGGCACGTCGACTACCGCATCGAGCGCTTCCCTCTCGGCGAGGGGGAGTACAAGTTCTCGTTCGCCGTCCACGATGCTCACGCCACCACCGCCCTCGACAAGCGCGACGACCTCGTGACGCTTCGGGTCCGCAACGGTGACGAGTTCGTCGCGGGCGTCGTCGACCTCGCGGGCCACTGGAGCACCGGCTCGCTGGAGGAGACCTCATGACCGTCGACGAGCCATCGGGGTTCCGGGCCTCGATGTCGACCCGGGCCCGGCGGGTCGTGCCCCCCGGTTCGTCGCTGCGGGCCGGCCTGCGCCTCGGGCGCCAGATGGCCCGCGACGGCGTCGGGTACCTTCCCCGGCTGCGGTCGCTGTGGGCGTTGGCCTCCCAGCCGGCACCGGTCGAGCCGCTCTACGCCGACTGGTTGTCCCGGAACCGGGTCTCCGCCGACGAGCTGACCGACCAGATACTGCTGCACCACGACGAGGTGCGACCCGTCGACGTGGAGATCCTGGTCTGTCCGGGTTCGGGCGCCCCAGGTGGACTCGACGCCACGATCGACGCCTTGGTCGGTCAGACCTGCCCGCGATGGCGCGCCACCGTGATCGACGGCCCCGACGGTGTGAGCCGGGCCGAGGGGCGCGTCACGACCACCCGTTCCGTCGGCGGCGCCTCGACCCGGCTGAGCGAGCTGCTCGTCGCCGGGTCGCCGACGTCGATCGTGATCGTGTTGGAGGCGGGCGACCTCGTCGAGCCCGATCTCGTCCACCACGTCGTGAGCCACTTCTGGGACGACCCGATCGCGGAGATCGCCCACTGGGACGACGACGTCCTCGACGACAACGGTGCGCCGGGTCGCCCTCTCTTCCGCCCGTCGTGGTCGCCGGACATCCTGCTCGGCACGAACTACCTCGGTCGCTCCTTCGCCCTGCGCCGCCGCGTCGCCCAGCGCGCCGGTGTCGACGCGGCGCTCGGTGACGGCCTGTGGTGGGACCTCCTCCTGCGTGCCGACCTCGATGCCGAACGGGTGGTCCGCATCCCACGCGTCCTCGCGCACCTGGGGCGACGGCCGGTCGTCGATCCCGACGCAGCCCGCGCCGTCGTGGCGGGGCACCTGGAGCGCACCGGCCGAGCGGCCGAACTGACCGACGGCCCCGGGGGAGTGCAGGTGCACTGGTCGCTGCCCGATCCGCCGCCGGTGACGATCATCATCCCGACCCGCCACAACGAGGAGATGCTCTCCACCTGTCTCCCGTCGCTGGCGGCCACCGACTACCCGCGGTTCGACGTGCGCATCGTCGACAACGGGGGCCGCACGCCGGAGCACGAGGCCTGGTACGTCGCGAACAGCCACGGCCTCGATCTCGACGTGACGTGGTGGGACGAGGAGTTCAACTACTCGCGGGTCAACAACGTCGCAGCAGCGGAGGCACGAGGCGACGTGCTCGTCTTCCTGAACGACGACACCGAACTGGTGGATCCCGGCTGGCTGCGCGAGCTGGTGGGTTGGACCGAGCAGCCCGACACCGGCCTCGTCGGCCTGCAGCTGCTGGATCCGGAGGGGCGCATCCAGCACGGCGGGGTCGTCGTCGGGATCAACGGGTTCGCCGACCACCTCTTCCTCGGGATGGAACCTCACTCGGACACGATCTTCGGCTCGACCGACTGGTACCGCAACACGTTGTCGGTGACGGCGGCGTGCGTGGCGGTGCGGCGAGAGCTGTTCGAGGAGGTCGGCGGCTTCGACGAGCGCTTCGTCCTGTGTGGCAGCGACGTGGTGCTCGGGTTCGACACGCGCTTCGCCGGACGTCGCACCGTCTGCTCGCCCGTCACCGAGGTCCGCCACCTCGAGTCAGCGACGCGCGGCCGCACGGTGCCGATGGAGGACTTCCACGCCAGCTACTGGCGCTACCAGAAGTACCTGCGTGGCGGTGACCCCTACTTCTCGCCGAACCTCTCGAGTCGAACCGGCGCCCCCACGTTCCGCGAGCGTGACGACGAGGGCCCGATGGCCGAGGTGGGGGAGGTGTTGGGTCGGAACTTCACGGTGTTCCGACAGAAGGCCGACGAGGCCGAGGCGCTCTGGCTCTCCGACATCTGTCGGGCCGACGACGGTGTCGTCGAGGCGGTCCGCAGGCTCCACGCCTCGACCACCGGGTGGGCCGACGTCGCCACCATGAACTGGTACTTCCCGGACATCGACAGCCCCTTCTACGGGGGCATCAACACCGCGCTCCGCCTGGCCGAGCACCTCCAGGAGCACCACGGCGTCGCTCAGCGGTTCGTGATGATGGCCGATCCGAACGAGGTCTTCTTCCGCTCGGCCCTCGCCGCCGCGTTCCCGTCCCTCGCCGACGTCCCCATGACGTTCATCGGGGGGCCCACCGATCCGTCGCTCGCCGATGTCCCGTACGCCGACGTGTCGATCGCCACGCTGTGGGTGACCGCCTACAGCGTGGCCCGGGCCCGCAACACGAAGCGGAAGTTCTACCTGATCCAGGACTTCGAGCCGCAGTTCTACCCCGCCGGCACCAACTACGCCCTGGCCGAGGAGGGGTACCGCCTCGGGCTCTACGGCCTGTGCAACACCGACCGGCTCCTCGACATCTACGAACGGGACTACGACGGGGTCGGTGGGGCCTTCATGCCCGCCGTCGACGACTCCGTGTTCCATGCACGGTCACGACGACCGTTGCGCCACGACGGGCCGGCCACGGTGTTCGTGTACGCCCGCCCCGGGCACTGGCGCAACTGCTGGGAGCTGGCCTCTCTGGCCCTGGGTGAGATGAAGGAGCGCCTCGGCGACGACGTGCGCATCGTCACGGCCGGGTCGTGGGCGCGTCCGGACGACCTCGGACGGGGCATCGAGCACCTGGGCCTGCTCGACTACCGCGACACCGGCGAGCTCTACCGCCGCTGCGACGTCGGCGTCGCGCTGACCGTCTCGGCCCATCCGTCGTACCTGCCGCTCGAGCTGATGGCCTGTGGCGTCCCCGTGGTGGCCTTCGACAACCCGGCCGGGAACTGGATCCTCGAGCACGAGGTGAACGCCCTACGCTGTCGCCGGACGGTCGACGGCCTGTCCGAGGCCATGAGCCGCCTCGTCGTCGACCCCGAGTTGCGCGAGCGCCTGGGCGGGCGCCGAGGCCACCATCGCCGACCGGTTCTCGAACTGGAACGCCTCCTTCGCCGGGGTCTACGACATCCTCGCCGACCCGCATGCGGCGAGGAGTGCTCCCGGCCGGTGGTCGTCGTGAACCGCTACCCCCTCGCCTACGACGAAGATGCCTCGACCGGTCGAGCCGTGGCTCTGCTGCGGTCGGCCGGGCGGGCGCCCGGGGTGGTCCTCGACCTCGGGGCAGGGCCCGGGGCGGTCGCCGAGGCGCTGCAACGGCTCGGGTTCGAGTACGTGGCCGTCGACGTGGACGCCGATGCGCTCGCCGTGGTCGCGGGGCGGGGCTTCGAGACCCATCAGCTGGGCCTCGTGGCGTCCGAGGACCACCTCCTCGAGAGCCTCACCACGATCCTCGCCGGGCGAGACCTCGCCGCGGTCCTGGCCCTCGACGTGCTCGAGCACCTCCCGGAGCCCGAGGTGGCGCTTCGAGCGGTGCGTCGACTCGTCGACGTGGCGCAGCCCGCCGGTGCACCGCTGGTGATCAGCATCCCCAACGTCACCCACTTCGACGTCGGGGCCAAGCTGTTGATGGGCCGCTGGGACGTCGACGACGGTGGTCTGCTCGACGACACCCACCTCCGGTTCTTCTCCGAGGGCGAGCTGTCCCGCCTCCTGCAGGAGGGAGGGTGGGCCGTCGACGCTGCGCAGGACACCGTGGCGGAGGTGTCGGATCAGTGCTGGCCGGTCGACGCTCCCGCGCTGCGCCCGGGCGCCCCCTTCAGCGAGCTCCTCCGGACGGTGCGAGCCGATGCCGGCGCCGGTGCGCTCGACCTACCAGTTCGTTCGGCGCCTCCTGCCCGGCCCGGACGCCCCGCAGCGAGCCCCCTACGCCGTCGTCCGCGACGAAGATCTGCCGTCGGTCGGGGTGGTCCTGGTCGAGCCCTCGCCGGGAGCGCTCGCGGCGCTTCACGCCGACCTCGACGTGCAGCGCGTGCCGGCCGACCTCGTGCTCTCGATCGGGGCCGACGAGCTGGCAGGGACCCTTCCCACGCTCGGCCCGCCACGTCGTCGTGCTCGGGACCGGCTGCCGGGTGGGCCCCGAGTGGGTGGCCACGCTCGTCGAAGCGGCGTCCGCGGCGCCGGGGAGGGTGCTGCGGCGCCCCACCCGCGTCCTCGGCACCGACGCGATTCCCGGGGTGTGGACGGACGTCGTCGGCGATGACGCCGCCGATCTCATCGACCCGCTCGATCCGCTCCACGCCGCGCCCCTGCTGCCGTTCGTCCCAGCAGCGTTCGCCGTGCCGATCGAAGTGGTCCGCTCCGCTGGGATCGTCCCCGAGGCGTCCGCCACCGATGTCGACCTCGTGGCCTGGTTGGCCGTCGCAGCGCAGCTGTGCGGCGTCCACTCCGTCGACGGCGCGCCCGTCGTCGCCGCGTCTCCCGCCGGGGCGGGCGACGCTGGCCGGGTCGCAGATGCGGTCACCGAACGTCTCGATCGGCGCCCGATGGTCTTCGCGGCGGGTTCGGCGTGGCGCCTGGCCGCGAACAAGCACCGGTTGACGGCGGCCGAGGCGGAGGTGTCGTCGCTGCGGGCGCGCCTGGCCGCCGACGACGAGGCGTTGGCCCAGCTGGCCCACCACCTCCGCCACGCCGGGGCCGAGCTCGATGCCGATCCGCCCCGAGCTCGAGCGCCTCCGCGACGAGCACGCCCGACGACCGAGCCGTCGCCTCGCGGCCTTGGTCCGCCGCTTCCTCGGCTGAACCGGCGTCGGGGTCCGCACCCTCCGCAGACGAGATGGTGCGTGGGGTGGTGAGGTGGGGCTCAGCGTCCGGCGAAGAGGTCGAGGAGTCGACCGGCGGCCACGGTGGGGGTGAGCGACCGGCGGCGACCTCGGCCTCGGTGTCCGCGAGGGCGGCGCGCACGCGGGGTCGGCCCGGAACCGGTCGAGGAGCGTG